>CANFVE010000013.1 GCA_947450365.1 Cytophagaceae bacterium | reverse complement strand
TTGCGAAATTTTTCAGGAATTTTGGATACGCAATGGATTCCATTTGTCGGTTCCAAACGCGAAACCATTTACTAATCTATGAAGATTTCATTCATCGGCGCCGGACATGTCGCCTGGCATTTAGCCCAAGCCTTAGAAAACGCAGGAAATTCAGTCCAAGAAGTATTTAGCCGCGATCCTAAAAAGGCCAAGGAGGTCGTTTCCTTTTGTTACAATGCCCAGGTCCAAGAACATTTAGACTTCTCCGAATCCACCTCCGATGTCTTTTTTCTCTGTATCCCCGAAACAGCATATGCACAGGTTCTATCCGAATTACTATTACCCAAATATGGGACGCTCGTATTAGTTTCAGGTACCGCAGCCTTAGCGGAGGCGATGGTCATGTACGATCCCTTGCGGGAAAGCATGAATCAAATGGGGGTCTTTTTCCCCGTTCAGCAGCTCAGCACTGGCCGTAAAATCTCCTTGGCCCACATGCCTATTTGCGTCGAAGTGCTCGTCGAAGAAACGGAAATCACCCTGGTAACCTTAGCCAAAGACATCTCGGATGCCATCTATGTCGTTAGTGGCGAGGAACGGAAAAAAATCTTTTTGGCGATGCAAATGGCGGGCGTTTTTACGAATCAATTGTGGACCCAGGCGAAACAATTGCTCGATTCCATCGACCTAGATACCCAATTAATCCAAGGCATCGTGGAAAATCACATGAAGGCATTTTTTACTCAGCAGACAATTCCTTCGGCCACGGTCCAACTGAATTACGAAACGCTGGCTTTCATCGAAAAACCGGAAATGCAGGAAATATATAAGCAAATGGTGCTTTTGTCCCAGCGTTCCCTTACTTAATCAAGGGGCGATCCATGTGCTGAATGACCGAGGATTTACTGAATCCGTATAGGGTCGTTTCACCATTGGCTTGTTGGAATATATAAAAGAGACTATCCCCCGCCGCGTTTTTCTGAATACTCGGCGGGATCACCTGTTTTTGCGAAAGACTATACGAAATCGCATCTAACACGTCTTTTAATTTTTTGTCAGAAACTTGTTGGATCAACATTTCAGCCGTCCCTTGGTACGTTTTAAAGGTAATTTCCGCCGGAAGCGCCTTTGGATTTTTTTCTAAGGCTTGGCCCCACGTATCTACTTGACTCACAATCTGTTCAGGAAGTACACGTTTGACTTGTTTGGACTTCATTTCTTTCACGGCCGCACTTGTATCAATGCGATGCGAAAAATCACAGGACAAACAGAGAAGAACACAGCAAAATGGAAGCAGGCGGGAAATGTTCATATTAAAATTGTGTTGCGCAAAGGTATTCAACTAATTGTTATCTTTGCAAAGATTTTTAAAATAGAACATGTATGCTGGAGCAGCTGGAGGCCATTAGGGAGCGTTTTTTAGAGGTAGAACAACAAATTGCCATGCCTGAGGTCGTTTCCGATCTTAAAAAATTTAAGACCTTAAGTAAAGAATACAAGGATCTGCAAAAGATTGTGGATCAGTATTTGGCATACCAACAAACCCTTCAGTCCATCGACGAAGCCAAAGACGTCATTGCCACCGAGAAAGATGAAGACTTCCGGGACATGGCGAAGGCTGAATTAGAAGAATTAATTCCCAAAGAGAAAGAATTACAAGAAGTTTTAAAGGAAATGCTCATTCCGCGCGATCCGAATGATTCCAAAGACTGTATCCTCGAGGTACGTGGCGGAACCGGGGGCGACGAAGCATCTATTTTTGCCGGAGACATCTTTCGAATGTACCAGCGGTTCGCAGAAAAAATGGGTTGGACTTTCCAAATCATGGATTTCACCGAAGGAACTGCCGGAGGGTATAAAGAGATTATTGCCTCAGTTCAAGGGGAAGACGTATATGCCAAATTGAAGTTTGAATCGGGTGTTCATCGCGTGCAACGCGTTCCCGCTACCGAATCTCAAGGACGTATTCATACCTCAGCCGCCTCCGTGGCCGTATTGCCAGAAGCCGATGAGGTGGATGTGCAAATCAACATGAACGATATCCGAAAAGATACCTTTTGTTCCTCAGGTGCCGGTGGACAATCCGTTAATACCACCTACTCTGCGGTGCGAGTGACACACATTCCGTCTGGCTTGGTCGTACAATGTCAGGATGAACGTTCCCAAATCAAGAACTTTGATAAAGCGATGACCGTCTTACGTTCTCGTCTATATGAAATAGAATTAGCAAAACGGAATGCGGAAATTGCCGGCAATCGGAAATCGATGGTCGGTTCAGGAGACCGTTCCGATAAAATTCGTACCTACAATTATCCACAGGGCCGTGTGACGGATCACCGCATTGGCTTGACAGTCTATAATTTACCCGTCGTGATGGATGGGGAAATTGGCGAATTCATTGAGCAATTGCGAATCGCTGAAAATGCGGAACGTTTGACAGAAGGCGCTCAGGCCTAAAGGAGATGATTTGTAGAAATGTTCGGTGGAAAAATTTCCAGGAATTTTCAATGACTTTCCCAACATCTGCCTCTCGCAGATTCGTTCGATTGCATGTAGCAGCAATTCCGATTAGGCTTTTTCTAATTTAAACGAAAAGGAAGTCCCCTTGTCGATTTTGGAAAGCACCGTGATTTGACTTCCATGGGCCTTGACAATGTGTTTCACAATGGAAAGTCCTAAGCCAGAACCGCCACTTTGTTTGGCCCGACTTTTATCCACGCGGTAAAAGCGCTCAAATAAGCGGGGCAAGTGTTCACTGGAAATTCCAGGTCCATTATCCCGAACGATGATTTGAAACATCTTTTTACGTTCCTCAACGAACACGCTCACTTTACCCTCAGGATTCCCATATTTTATTCCATTGTCGATCAAGTTAATAAGCACCTGTTCGATGCGTTGGGGATCCGCTTTCACGGTTAAAGGGCCTTCTTTGCCGGTCAATTTCAGCGTGATATTTTTCTTTTTTGCCTTCGCTTCTAATTGGTCAAAAATTTCTAAAATGACAGGTCGGAGGTCTAGGGTTTTTTTCGAGATTTTAATCGCGCCGGTTTCGATTTGGGAGACGGTCAATAAATCTTTCACTAATTCATCCAACCCATCTAAACTTTTCGCCGCTTTTTCAAGGAATTTAGTGCGGATTTCGAGCTCTTCTTCCGGATTATCTAATAAAGTATGCACAAATCCTTGCGCGGCAAAAATCGGAGTTTTTAATTCATGAGATACATCTGCCAAAAATTCCTGGCGATATTTGGCGGCTTTTTTTAACTCTTTTACCTCATCCTCTTTCGTGGTCACGTAGGAATTTAATTCTTGTTTTAATAATTCGATGGGGTTTTCCTTTTCGATTAATTGTTTACGCGGGATGACCGAGAAATTCTTTTTCTTGATTTGTTTGATGCGGTCGTACAATTGGTTGACCTGTTTGAAAACCAAATAATCCAAGGCAAAATAAATGAGGACGGAACCAAAAATCAGACAAGAGATGAAGCAAACAAATAAGGTAGTTACATCCGTGCTTGGTAAAAATGAAATAAATGCGGTACTCACCCCTGCAATCACGAAGGCCAACACAATGGATAAATAACGAGGACTCAGCATGGGATTTTATTTTACACGAATTTCAATAAAAATTCATGAATCGCCTAAATAAATACAAATTTTGTACCTTTGCTTTTTGATATAGACGCATGGAATTAAATGTATTAAGTGCCATCTCGCCCGTGGACGGACGGTACCGTCGGCAAACCGAGGCCCTCGCCCCTTACTTTTCAGAATTCGGATTGATTCAATACCGCGTGCGGGTTGAAATTGAATATTTTATCGCCTTGTGTGAAATTCCGTTGGCTCCATTGGCCACATTTCCGAAGGCTGCTTTTGCCGATTTGCGCGACATGTACCTTTCCTTTTCCGAGCAGGATGCCCAATGGATCAAGGATACCGAGAAAGTAACGAACCACGACGTGAAAGCCGTGGAATATTTTATCAAAGAAAAAATGTTGGGTTTATCAGCCAAATATGGCGATATGGACCCTTTTGTTGAGTTTATTCACTTCGGATTAACCTCCCAAGATATTAACAATACCGCGATCCCGATGTCCATCGCAGAGGCGCATCATTCACTCATATTGCCGGCTTACCAAGCAGTTGCGAACCAATTAAGCGACTATGCGGAGGCTTGGAAAGCAATTCCTTTGTTGGCCCATACCCATGGCCAACCGGCTTCTCCCACCCGTCTTGGAAAAGAAATTCAAGTATTTGTGGAGCGTTTAGCGCGTCAACTCGATTTAGTAGCCCAAGTACCTTTCAGTGGAAAATTTGGTGGGGCAACGGGGAATTTTAACGCGCATCATGTCGCCTTTCCCGGGGTCGATTGGCCTTCTTTTGCCCAAAATCTACATGCATCTTTAGGGATTACACGCAGCCGGTATACAACGCAAATCGAGCATTATGATAATCTAGCCGCTTATTTTGATGGATTGAAGCGATTAAATACGATTTTGATTGATTTGTCGCGTGACATGTGGCAATACATCTCGATGGGTTATTTTAAACAAAAAATCAAAGCGGGGGAAATCGGTTCCTCGGCTATGCCTCATAAAGTGAATCCGATTGATTTTGAGAACGCGGAAGGGAATTTTGCATATGCGAATGCGGGTTTTGAGTTTCTGTCAGCGAAATTACCGATTTCTCGTTTGCAGCGGGATTTAACAGATTCTACCGTGTTGCGGAATGTGGGCATGCCTTTGGCACATACCTTGATTTCCTTGAATTCCTTATTGCGAGGCTTAGGGAAATTGGAGTTAAATGCCAGTAAAATTGAAGAGGATTTAGAGGATAATTGGGTGGTCATTGCGGAAGCGATTCAAACGGTTTTACGTCGGGAAGCCTATCCGAAGCCCTATGAGGCCTTGAAGGAATTAACGCGCCACCATGGAAAGATAGATCAAGCGGTATTTCATTCCTTCATTGATGGCTTGGCGGTTCATGAGGACATCAAGGCAGAATTAAAGCAGATAAGTCCATTTAATTTTGTTGGTCGAGATGAGCATTAGTCCCTATCCACGCATGATGCATGTTGCCATCGTTGTGGCAGATTATGACGAGGCGATTGCTTGGTATACCCAAAAATTAGGATTTCGTTTGGTGGAAGATACCGTGTTGAGTGATGTGAAGCGCTGGGTATTGGTGCAGCCGAAGGGCGAAGGTTCCTGCCAATTATTATTAGCCAAAGCGGCCACTGAAGAGCAAAAATCGCGGATTGGGAACCAAACGGGCGGTCGGGTTTTCTTGTTTTTGCATACGAATGATTTTGAGAAAGAGCATCGGAATTTAGTGGAGCAGGGGATTGAAATTGTGCGCGGTCCGTCGGAGGAGGAATATGGTAAGGTCTTGGTTTTCGCGGATTTATATGGAAATTTATGGGATTTGATCGGTTAATATTTTGATTTAACAGATTTCATTTTACATTTGTAGCAAATTTAATAAAATGACAAAAGCAGCATACAACAAAAACGGTTGGCAAGGGTAATGCATCCTTGAACAGTTTTGCTGTGTGTACATGATATGTTTTACAAAGGCTTGCTGTTCATCAGTAAGCCTTTTTTATTACCTTTGTTATCCTTTGAAAAACATGTCTACGACGCAAAAAATACAGGTTCAGACTTCTCGAAAAATGATGTTGGCGGATACCATGACGCCGATCGGAATTTTCTTAAAGATTCGCTCCGCTTATAAAAACTCCGTGATTCTCGAATCGGCGGATTATCATGGACGGGAGCATGGTTTCTCGCACATGGCCTTCGATCCTGTGGCGAGTTTTGTGCTGAATGATTCCACGGTTACCCAATCCTTTCCTGATGGGCATGTGGAAACTTTTCCATTAGTACATAAAAAAGACGCCGTTCAGGCCCTGAAAAACTTTTCAGAACGCTTTTCATATACCAAAGAAACGGGAGATTCGCCGATGGCCAATGGCCTATTCGGTCATATTTCCTACGATGCGGTTCAATATTTTGAGGACATCGATATCCAAGCGAAAAGTCCTGAAACGGAAATTCCATCCATTCGTTATTATGTATATCGCTATGTAGTGGCGCTGAATCATTTCAATAACCAGTTGACCTGGTATGCCCATAGTTACGATGGCACCTCGCCTTCATTGGCCGTGGTGGATTCGATTTTACAACAACCCACCGTGGATTTGGCGGCTTTTTCTCGTCACGGGGAGGAGTCGAGTAATTTGACGGAGGATCAAACGAAGGCGATTGTGGAAACCTGCATCAAACATTGTTTGCGGGGAGATGTGTTCCAAATTGTGCCTTCTCGCCGATTCGCTCAAACCTTTCAGGGGGATGATTTTCAGGTATATCGGGCCTTGCGTTCGGTGAATCCGTCTCCGTATTTGTTTTATTTTGATTATGAGGAATACCGCATTTTTGGGGCTTCTCCGGAGAAACAAATTAAGATTGAAGGGGATGTCGCGGAAATTCATCCGATTGCGGGGACATTCCGTCGGTCTGGCGATGATGCACGGGATGCGGAATTAGCGAAGGCTTTGATTGCGGATCCAAAGGAATCAGCGGAGCATGTGATGTTGGTGGATTTAGCTCGGAATGATTTGAGTCGGAGTGCGGATGAGGTGCATGTGGAGACATTCAAAGAAGTACAATTTTTCTCACATGTGATTCATTTGGTTTCCAAAGTCACGGGTCGTTTACAGGCGGGTGTGAATCCCTTGCAAATGGTGGCGGATACCTTTCCGGCCGGAACCTTGAGTGGTGCGCCGAAGCACAATGCGATGACGATTATTAATCGCTTGGAGCCGACGAACCGGGCGATTTACGGTGGGGCGATTGGCTTCATGGATTTTGCCGGAAATTTCAATCATGCGATTGCGATTCGGACCTTTTTGAGCAAAGGAAATACCTTGTTTTTTCAGGCGGGAATGGGTGTTGTGGCCAAGTCGGTGGTGGCAAGTGAAATGCAAGAAATACATAATAAATTGGCGGCATTGCGTCGTGCCTTGGACGTCGCAGAAACTTTAGCATAAATGGCCATGAAAGTATTAGTGATCGATAATTATGATTCGTTTGTGTACAATTTGGTCTATCTCTTAAAGGAGCTAGGCGCTGATGTGGACGTTTTTCGCAATGATAAAATTAGTCTTGAAGCGGTGAATGCCTATGATCAAATTTTACTTTCGCCGGGTCCGGGGATTCCTTCGGAGGCGGGGATTATGATGGATTTGTTGAAGGAATATAAGACGAGTAAAAAGATCTTGGGTGTTTGTTTAGGGCATCAGGCGATTGCCGAAGCCTTTGGTAGTACCTTGCAAAACATGGGCGAAGTGCTTCATGGCGTTACGACTGAATGTTTGGTCAAAGATCCGCAGGAGAAATTATTTTTGGATATTCCGTCGCGTTTTGAGGTATGTCGATATCATTCGTGGACGGTTTTGCCGGAAACGATGCCGTCGGATTTACGGGTGACGGCGGAGGATTTGGGAGGGAATGTGTTGGCCGAGGCGCATGCACGCTATGATGTACGTGGGGTGCAATTTCACCCAGAGGCATATTTGACTCAGCACGGTTTGCAAATGATTAAAAATTGGATGAAATAAAATGAAATCGATTATACAAAATAGAGTGCAAGGAGAAGCTTTGTCGTATGACCTGGCGAAAGAGGTGTTGTTGAATATCGGTCGGGGCGAGGTAAATCCAAGTCAAATTGCTGCTTTTTTAACTTCCTATTGGTATCATCCGATTCAAGTACAGGAATTGACTGGCTTTGTGGATGCCATGTTGGAATTGGCGGTGACGGTGGATTTGACGGAATTCGATGCGATGGATGTGTGTGGCACGGGTGGGGATGGAAAGGATACGTTTAACATTAGTACGACTTCGTCCTTTGTGATTGTGGGTGCGGGACAAAAAGTCGCCAAACACGGGAATCATGGTGTTTCGTCATCGGTGGGTTCGTCGACGGTGTTGGAGTTTTTGGGTTTAAAGTTTTCGAGTGATCCGAAGGTGCTTCGGCGGAAAATGGAGACGGCTGGAATTTGTTTCTTGCATGCGCCTATGTTTCACCCGGCTATGCGATTTGTTGGGCCGATTCGGAAGGAATTGGGGATGAAGACGTTCTTTAATTTGTTGGGGCCCCTGTTGAATCCCGCGAAGGTGACGAAGCAATTGACCGGTGTGTATTCGAAGGAGGTATTTGATTTATACCGTGGATTTTTTGAGGCGGGCGAAAAGAAATTTGGGATTGTCTATGCGGCGGATGGCTATGATGAGATTTCGTTGACTTCTTCATTTGATATCTCGACAAAGGCAGGTTTGAAAACCTATCAGCCCTCGGATATTGGTTTTGATACCTTTGCCCAAGCCGAACTTTCAGGCGGGGAAACCGTCGCACAATCGGCGGATATCATGTATAAAATTTTGCAAAGAGAGGGAACTCCTGCGCAAACTCAAGCCGTATTGGCAAATGCGGGAGCCGCTTTGTGGGTCGCTGAAAAGGCACCAAACTTGGCGGATGGGATTTTGATGGCGAAAGAAAGTTTGGAAAGCGGAAAAGCATTCCAGTCCTTCAAAAAGTTCATTATGGATTAAGGCAAATATGCCATAAATAAGATGAATATATTAGAACAAATTGTCGCGACAAAGCGGATTGAGGTGGCGAAGGCGAAGGAGTTGATTCCAATCGCTGGCTTGGAAAAGCGGGGATATTTTGCACGGGCTTGCCACTCCTTGGGGATGTCTTTGATCCAGCCGGCTTCTACCGGAATCATTGCTGAATTTAAGCGGAAATCACCTTCAAAAGGGGTCATTAATGATCGTTTGGGCGTGGATGAGGTGACGAAGGGCTATGTGGCGGCAGGTGCGGCGTGTTTGTCGGTGTTGACAGATGAAGTTTATTTTGGAGGGACGGCCGCGGATTTTGATTTGGCACGGCGGACGAACCCGAATACGCCGATGTTGCGCAAAGATTTTATGGTGGATGAATACCAAATCGTGGAGGCGAAGTCCATGGGAGCGGATGTGGTTTTGTTGATCGCAGCGGCCTTGAGTCCGAAGGAGATTGAGGTGTTGGGGACTTTGGCGCGGAGTTTGGGGATGGAGACGTTGTTGGAGGTCCATGATGAGGAGGAATTGGATCGGAGTTTGGGGGATTATATTTCGGTGGTGGGGGTGAATAATCGGAATTTGAAGAATTTTGCGGAGCAAAATGTGGAGGCATCGAAGCGTTTGTCGGAAAAAATACCTGCGAAATTTGTCAAGGTATCGGAGAGTTGCATTTCGGGGCCA
This sequence comes from Cytophagaceae bacterium, assembly GCA_947450365.1. Taxonomy (GTDB): domain Bacteria; phylum Bacteroidota; class Bacteroidia; order Cytophagales; family Spirosomataceae; genus Aquirufa. Next base: position 65,512 of record CANFVE010000013.1, on the reverse strand, counting down.
GAGGTGATTAAGGATTTAAAAACGTATGGCTATCGGGGATTTTTGATTGGGGAAAGTTTTATGAAAACGGATAATCCAGGGGAGGCATTGACTTCTTTTTTAAATCAATAGGCGGATGAAATGGAAGGTTTGTGGCATGCGGGAGTGTGAGAATATAGCGGCGGTTGCGGCATGCAAGCCAGATTTTATGGGTTTTATTTTTGTGGAAAAATCGCCTCGGTATGTGGGAGCGGATTTTGTGATTCCGGTGGAGGATTTGGGTGGGACGAAGGCGGTTGGGGTTTTTGTGAATGAACCGGTGGAACGGATTATTACCTTTGCGCAACATGCCGGCTTTACGTGGGTACAATTACATGGGGAGGAGGGGCCTGCGGAGATTTTGGCCTTACAAAAAGCAGGTTTAGGGGTAATTAAGGCGGTTTCGGTGGCAGAGGAAGCGGATGTAATGGCCATAACTGGGGAGCCGGATTATTTTTTACTGGATACGAAAAAGGGCTCGCAGGTGGGAGGTACGGGTGAACGATTTGATTGGTCGATTATAGAGGCTTATCCGTCGAAGGTTCCGTTTTTTTTGGCGGGGGGCTTGTCGGATGAAAATTTGGAAGAGGCAAAAAACTTGGGAACAAAATACCCCTTGGTGGGTTTGGATTTTAATAGTCGGCTGGAGATTCAGCCAGGGTTTAAGGATTTGGAAAAAGTAAAAGACATTGCAAAAAAACTAGCAATATGATACAAGAGCAGTTATCGTTTCATGTGAATGAGGAGGGGTATTATGGGGATTTTGGGGGTGCGTATATTCCGGAGATGTTGTACCCCAATGTGGAGGAATTGCGGCAAAATTATTTGTCAATTATGTCGGATCCTGCCTTTCAGGTAGAATTTCATGCTTTGTTGAAGGATTATGTGGGTCGGCCTACGCCCTTATTTAAGGCAGAGCGTTTATCGGCTAAATATGGTACGAACATTTACTTGAAGCGGGAGGATTTGTGTCATACAGGTGCGCACAAGGTGAATAATACGATAGGCCAAATATTAGTGGCGAAGCGTTTGGGCAAAAATAAGATTGTGGCGGAGACCGGTGCGGGCCAGCATGGGGTGGCCACGGCTACCGTTTGTGCCTTGATGGGCATGGAATGCATTGTGTACATGGGGGCGATTGATATTGAGCGTCAGGCACCGAACGTGGCGCGGATGCGGATGTTGGGCGCCGAAGTGGTGGCGGCAAAATCGGGCTCTCAGACCTTGAAAGATGCGACCAATGAGGCGATGCGGCATTGGATTAATCATCCGGTGGACACACATTACATTATTGGTTCGGTCGTGGGGCCACATCCCTATCCGGATATGGTGGCGAAATTTCAGTCGGTGATATCCGAGGAAATCAAGGCCCAATTGCTTGAAAAAGAAGGTCGGGATTATCCAGATTACGTGATTGCCTGTGTAGGGGGTGGTTCGAATGCGGCGGGAGCTTTTTATCATTATTTGGATGAGCCACGTACGGCTTTGATCGCAGCGGAGGCGGCGGGTCAGGGGGTGTCGACGGGTCATTCAGCGGCGACGACATTCTTGGGTAAACCGGGGGTATTGCATGGAAGTAAGAGTTTGTTGATGCAAACCGAAGATGGCCAGGTGATTGAACCTTATTCGATTTCGGCGGGATTGGATTATCCGGGCATTGGGCCGATGCATGCGCATTTGGCGACCTCAGGCCGCGCGAAATTTTTTGACATTACGGATGAGGAGGCTTTGGAAGGGGCGGTGGAATGTTCTAGGTTGGAAGGGATCATTCCGGCTTTGGAATCTGCGCATGCCTTTGCGGTGTTGGGAAAATTAGGCGCTACAGCGGATGAAGTGGTGGTGATAAATTTATCAGGCCGGGGGGATAAGGATTTGGCGACGTATCAAAAACGATTAAAATTGAATGATTAAGATGAATCGAATTACGGAAGTATTTCAGTCGGCCAATGGTCCGATCTTAAATGTATATACGACTGCAGGATATCCCCATTTCGGGGATACGATGCAGGTATTGGAGGCCTTACAGGAAGGCGGAGTGGATATTATTGAGATTGGGATGCCTTATTCGGATCCGGTGGCGGATGGGGAGACGATTCAGCAATCGAATCAAGCGGCGTTGGATCAGGGGATGACGGTGGCGAAATTGTTTGATCAATTGGTCCATATGCGGACCACGATCCAAGTTCCGGTGCTTTTAATGGGCTATATAAATCCAGTTTTGCAGTTTGGGGTGGAGCGTTTTTGTCAAAAATGCCAGGAAGTTGGGGTAGATGGACTGATTTTACCAGATTTGCCGATGGCGGAATATGAGCGATCGTATCAGGCGATTTTCGAGCGATATGGCTTGTTTAATATCTTTTTAATCACGCCTCAAACCTCGGATGAGCGAATTCGTCAGATTGATTCGGTGAGTGAGGGTTTTATTTATATGGTGTCTTCGGCGAGTACCACGGGTGCGAAGACCGGTATTTCATCGGATCAAGAGGTATATTTTAAACGGATTGACGGGATGGGATTGAAGAATCCTCGGTTGGTGGGATTTGGAATTTCGGATCGGGGGAGTTTTTTAAAGGCGTCGACAGGCGCCTCGGGGGCAATTATAGGAAGTGCCTTTGTAAAATTACTGGGTCAGGCGAAGGATATTCGTTCGGAGGTGGTGGCATTTGTGAAGGGGATTAAGGGAATGGATTAAATTTTGGGGATTTTTTTAGTCAATTTTTTTTTAAAGAATAGATTTTTTCTATCTTTGCAACCCAAATCAGTGTGCCTTATGTACAAAGTGGACCGCTAAGGGCTGATAATCATCAAAAATCGAAACGAAGATGAGTGATTTAATTAAGTTAGTTGAGGCAGAAAACGCGGCCCGTCGGGCAGGGCATCCAGAATTTGCCGCTGGAGACACGATCAATGTTCACGTGAAGATTCGTGAGGGGAACAAGGAGCGTATTCAGGTTTTCCAAGGATTGGTTATTCAACGTAAGAATTCAGGTGCTGGTGAATCATTCACCGTTCGTAAAATTTCAAACGGAATTGGTGTGGAGCGTATTTTCCCAATTTTGTCACCAAACATCGATAAAATCGAAGTATTACGTCGCGGTAAAGTACGTCGTGCACGTTTATTCTACATGAGAGGCAAGCAAGGTAAAGCGGCTCGTGTAAAGGAGAAGAAAAAATAGGTTTGAGATTTTTTATATATGAAAAAGCCGTTCAGAGATGAACGGCTTTTTTTTGTTTCAATTCATTTTAATCGGGTGATACTATTTATGATCAGCTGATGGCTGATTTTAGTTGTTTTAGTTCTGCACGAGCCTTGCTTAGATCATATTGCATTTGGAGCCTAAGCCAATACTCGGCCGAAATACCTAATGCACTTTCAAGAGCGATAGCCAAATGGGCATGAACGCTTCTTTTTCCTTTGATTACTTCGTTCAGAAAAGAAGGCTGTACAGCTACCTCTTTGGCCATTTTTAGCTGAGATATTTTACGCACTTTCATCTCATCGAGAATTAGTTCTCCTGGATGTGTTGAAAATAATGGGACTAGCGTTTGTTTTGAGTTCATGATTGATAATGATTCGTAAGAGACATGATTTTACCGACTAACAAAAATATATCATAACTGATGATGCATTCAAGGCGGTATTTTTGATTGACACGAATGGAATGAAACATTGATTTTGCACCAATTAATTTTTTAAAATATAGGCTTTTAATTTGATAGAGTTCTTCTAATTTCTCTATCGCAATCATCATGTTAATTATTTTGATGTATTGTTTGATCACACTCGGTTGAAACTTAACCCGTCGATTTTCTGAATAGCCTTTTTCATACAATTCTTGCAATTCATATTTGTCGAAAACAATGATCATCAGCTGAACAAAAGTAGATATTTATTCACAAATAAGTGAATAAATGAGCAGGTTTTATTTGACAAAATTATTTATTTGCTTGAAAAAGCGAGGACAATAAACTGATATAATCGGAAGATTATCAGTTTAATTATTTTCTGAAATCCCTTATTTGTAATCGAATTTAACGTAAAAAAGGAAGCGCTAATTATTATTTCTCCACTTTCCGCACATTGGGATTAATGGTATCGGATTCGATGAGTCCGTCGCGCAGGCGAATGATGCGGTGGGCATATTGAGCGATGTCGTCTTCGTGGGTAACCATAACGATGGTATTGCCTTTTTTGTGTAATTGGTCGAAGAGGTCCATAATTTCGTAGGACGTCTTGGTGTCCAAATTACCTGTAGGTTCATCGGCTAAAAGAATGGAAGGGTCATTGACCAAGGCACGGGCCACGGCCACCCGTTGGCGCTGACCACCCGAAAGTTCGTTGGGTTTATGTCCTGCCCGATTATCCAGTCCCACTCCGCGAAGGGTTTCCATGGCGATTTCGGTGCGTTGGGATTTCGAATAACCTGCGTAGATGAGGGGAAGGGCAACGTTCTCGAGGGCGGATTGGCGGGGTAACAAGTTAAAGGTTTGGAAAACGAAACCGATTTCTTTGTTGCGCACCGCAGCTAATTCATTTTCTGACATTTCGCTCACATCTTGCCCATTCAAAATATATTGTCCGGTGGAGGGTGTGTCCAAACAGCCTACGATATTCATCAGCGTTGATTTTCCCGAACCTGAGGGTCCCATAAAAGCGACATATTCCCCTTTATTCACGGAAATATTGATGTTTTTTAAGGCATCAATCACCTCTTCGCCCATGACATAGCGTTTTGAAATATTCCGGGTCTCAATAATTTTGCTCATAACGACATTCATTCAAGCTTCAAAAATACACGCATTGTCGCAAAGTCTACATTCTTTTCTACAAAAGATACGGGGCGGGGATAAATAAGCATATAGGTGGATAAGAGGTTTGATTCCTATCCGGGTTTTTTTAGCTTTGTGTTCGATACATTGCGATGAAATACATACCTGCCTTAGATGGTGTCAGGGCGCTTGCCATCCTATTAGTTCTCTTGTTTCATTGGTTTCCCATGGATCATTGGGTGAATATCTTGCCAAATGGTCCGATCGGCGTGACGCTATTTTTTGTGTTGAGTGGGTATTTGATTTCGAATATTTTGATGGCCCAACAAGCCTCCGGGACTTTCCTTCATTCCTTTAAAAATTTCGTGATTCGGCGTGCATTGCGCATATTTCCCATTTATTTTTTGGTTCTTTTGGGATTGTTGGTGGGCAAAAAAATCGGGATTCAAGTGGTGACGGATTTTTATGAACATCCTTTTTATTATTGTACCTACGTATATAATCATTGGCTTGAGCATACTCAAAACTGGTCTGATATGTTGTCGCCCTATTGGTCTTTGTCCGTGGAGGAGCAGTTTTATATTGTGTGGCCTTTTTTTATGTTGTTGATTCCTTCAGGCCAAAAACTGCTCGTTTTTTTATGGTCAGTCGTGGTGCTGGGAATCGTGGCGCGCTATGTTTCGGTGCATGAATTGCATGGGATTGGGGTGTATATGATCACCTGCGTGGATACGTTTGCGTGGGGCGCTTTGTTGGCCTTTTATCTGCGAAATGGCCGTTCTGCCGAGCTGGGAATCTGGGTGCGTAGGCTCTGGATTCCAGTATTGATTTTGTGGATGATGTTATGTGTATTGCATACAGATGCGGATTTGGTGAAGCAATTGCTCTTTCGAACCTTGACCTCGATGGTGTCTGTAGCCTTATTGTTTCAGGCGATGCAAAAAGGGGTTTTGGCGCGTATTTTTTCTTGGACGCCCTTACGGAAGCTGGGCCAAATGAGTTATGGGATTTATTTATATCACATGTTGGTTCCTGATTTGTTTTATCAAGTGGCCGGACGATTGCACATTCCTTTACCAGCCGATCCCTTTCATTTGATCGGTTTACTGGTGCTATTTTTGGTTGCCACGATTTCGTATCGATGGATCGAAAGACCCATTCAGGAGCTGAAACGATATTTTGTGTAGCCTATTTTTGTTTTCCAATACGCGCTGATTTTTAATCGTTGCCTTTAAAAATCAGCTTCTTGATTTTTCCTGATCAAGAGTTTGATATTCGTTATCATCCTATTTTCTCCTTTCCGAACGAGCTGTATTTTCGTTAAAAAATTACGCAGCCATGTTCCCGAACAACCTTTTATATAGCCTTGAAAATCTGATTATCCAAAATCGAGTGAGTGGATTTTCCATGTATGTACTGATGTTGTTTGTGCTAAGCGGCACATTGATTTCATTGCCTTTCATTCAGGTGGAGGTTTCCGCACAAGCCCGAGGGATTTTACGACCGGGGAAAGATCCGGCGCCTATTTTGTCCTTGGTTAGCGGTAGCATTTCGCAGGTGAATATGCGGAATAATCAAGCGGTCCATCGGGGAGATACGCTTTTGCGTATGGATGATCGACGAACGGAAGAGGAACTTGCGCATCAGATTTCCTTGCGCAAGGTAAACCAAGGGATCCTACAAGATCTACATGAAATTTTAAGTCGGTCGGAACAGCCTTTCTTGACCCAAGCCACCATTCGCCAGGATTTTGACTCCTTTTTGGCGCAAAAAAAAGAAGCGCATATGCATATACAGACGACTAAGGTTATCTGGTTACGCCAACAAAAACTCTTTGCCGATCGCGTCATTCCTCCTGTGGAATATGATCAAGCCGAACATGATTACCAAATGGCTCTCGCGTCGTGGCGACTGACGGAAGCAAAACAATATGCGCATTGGCAAAGGCAATTTAAGGAGGCGTCCGATTTGCAACATAATTATGACATCGCCATTCAAAAATTAAGGCTGGAAAAGATGCAATACGTCATTCGCGCGCCGATCGATGGAACGCTGACGAATGTAAAGGGCTTTGAGGCAAATTCGTTTTTACCTTCAGCAGGTATGTTAGCGGAAATTTCTCCGGACCATGGCATATTGGCGGAATGCCAGGTGGGGCCTAAGGATATTGGGCTGTTGCGATTGGGTCAAAAGCTTAGGTTGCAATTCGATGCCTTTCCATTTCATCAATGGGGTTTTATTCCTGGCCAAGTCATTGAAATCGATCGGAATCCCCAGCTGCAACATGGAGCGGTATTGTTTAGGGTTCGTTGTCGCTTATTGGAAAAGAATTTGCGCCTAAAAAATGGGCAAGGTGTTTCCGTTATGAAAGGCATGACATTCACCGCACGATTTTTTTTGGCAAAACGATCGTTAGCCCAATTGATCCTTGATTGCACGGATACATATTTAAACCCTAATGTAGAACCCTTGACGAATGAAAGCCATCAAGATTAAACAACATGATTTTAAAGATTGCGGCGCGGCCTGTTTGGCTTCGATTGGGAATCATTATGGGGTTCATATGCCCATTGCCCACATTCGGCAATTGGCAAGTACTGATTTATATGGAACGAACGTGTTAGGTCTTGTTCAAGCGGCTGAAAAAATGGGATTTTTAGCCAAAGGAGTTCGGGGCCGCATGGAATCCTTGTCCCAAGTTCCTTTGCCTTGCATCGTTCATCTTGTGTTGAAAAATCAGTTGCATCATTTTGTCGTCCTTTATAAAGTAACGCAAAATCATGTGTTTGTGATGGACCCTGCTTTTGGGGAAATGCAAAAATATGAGCTCAGGGATTTTAAAGAGATTTGGTCAGGGGTGTTAGTTTTATTGGCCCCAGGAGAGGGATTCAAGCCTTTAGATGCGACGAAATCCCTTTTAAAACGGTTTTGGGGATTAATGTGGCCACATCGTTCTGTAATTTTTCAGGTGCTTTTAGGCGCGGTTTTATTTACGCTTTTGGGCTTATGCATGTCGGTCTACATTCAGAAAATCACGGATTATGTATTGATAGATGGGAACCAAAATTTATTGAATGTCATGAGTGTGGGAATGCTGCTGGTGATTGCATTGCAGGCCTATGTGGGTAGTCGGAAATCAATTTTGATGATGAAATCGGGCCAATTGATGGATGCGGCTTTAATTCTAGGGTACTATAAACATTTGATGTATTTACCCCAACGGTTTTTTGATACCATGCGAATTGGGGAGGTTACTTCGCGGATTAGTGATGCGATTAAGATTCGAAATTTTTTGAATGAGACTGTGATCGAATGGGTGGTGAACGTGTGTGTGGTCTTGTTCGCTTTTGGATTTATGTTTTTGCAAGATTGGCATTTGGCCACTGTGATGTTGGCTTTCCTTCCCCTGTATGCGCTCCTATATGGACTGGTTGATCGATTGAATAAACGGGTGGAACGGCTGGTGATGGAGGATTCGGCGGCGTTGGAATCGCAGTTGGTTGAGTCGCTGAATCAAATTCGGACAGTCAAGGAATTTGGGATCGAGGAGTTTATGAATCAAAAAACGGAACATCGTTTTGTGAAATTGTTATTTACGGGGATGAAGTCGGGCTACCATACGCTTTTCGCGGGAACAAGCGCCTCTTTTTTAGCCTCTTTGATTACGGTGGTGCTGATGTGGCTGGGCGCGGGATATGTGCTGGACCAACAAATTACGCCCGGAGAGCTCTTTTCATTTTACACGTTGGTGGCCTTTTTTCGGGGCCAATGACTGCTTTGTTGGGCGCTAATAAATCCATCCAAAACGCCCGAATTGCCGCGGATCGTTTGTTTGAAATCATGGATTTGGCACTGGAGAAGGGCGAGAATCAAAAAGTTGTTTTAGGGCAAGAGGCCTTGGGGGATATTCGATTTGAGCAGGTGTATTTTTCGTATGGAAGCCGGGTGCAGGTCTTTTCGGGATTAGATGTACTCATCTCGAAGGGAAAAATGACGGCAATTGTAGGGGATAGCGGAAGCGGAAAAACTTCGCTTTTTTCGATTTTGCAGGGATTGTACCCGATTCAGTCGGGTCGAATTAGGGTAGGCGATTATGATATAAGACATATTGGCTTGGCGGATTTGCGACGGAGGATAGCGGTGGTACCTCAGCAAATCCAATTGTTCTCTGGCAATGTGATTGATAATATTGCAATAGGAGATCCATTTCCGGATGTGAAACGTGTGTTGAAGCTTTGTCGGGATACGGGCATTGCTGAATTTATCGAGAAAATTCCGAGTGGCTATGACACACCTTTGGGGGAAAATGGTGTGATGTTATCAGGGGGGCAGAGGCAACGTATAGCCTTGGCGAGGGCCTTGTATCGGGAACCGGAAATATTGTTGCTGGACGAGGCAACTTCCTCACTGGATTCCGCTTCCGAGCAAAGCATCTTACTTCTACTCGAACGTTTTCGGCATCTGGGAAAAACCTTGGTGGTCATTGCCCATCGCCTCAGTACAATTATTCAAGCTGATCACATCCTTGTGCTTCAATGTGGCCAATTGGTTCAGGCAGGTACACATCGAGAACTAATAAAATCGGAGGGAGCCTATGCGAAAATGGTAATGGCACAGGGATTGTTAGTCTAATTTGGAATAGGAATTTGCTTTTGACCTATTGGGCCTATGCCTCATGGGGCTTATGTTAGGAATTTGGGATCGGCTGAGAATATGCGCAAAAGATATCAGCCCAAGGATTTCTTTTCCGTTAGGCTTGGGAAAAATCGTTTTTTCCTAAAGGAGGAATAGCCCTTTTGGTGTTAAAAAAAATGTGATAATTGGGTAGAATAAGTCTCTTTTTCCGACGGAAAGGCGGGGTATAAAAAAGCCCGGGCGATGAGGCCCGGGCTTTTGATTATTCTTTCATGAATATTATAAACCTTTTGCTTTCTTCACAACTTCTTCTGCGATGTTTTGCGGAACGAATTCATAATGAGAGAAGGTTAAGGATGCCGTGGCACGTCCAGAAGACATTGTACGTAAATCCGTTACATAACCAAATAATTCAGAAAGAGGCACATCAGCTTTCAAGATAACCGCACCTTGGCGAGAATCCATCCCTTTCATGATACCCCGACGACGGTTCAAGTCACCTGTAATTGGACCTGTATATTCATCTGGAGTTACTACGTCTACAGCCATGATGGGTTCCATTAATTTGGCACCCGCTTGTTTCGCTGCATCTTTGTAACCCATACGAGCGGCTAATTCAAATGACAATGAATCTGAATCGACATCATGGTATGAACCGTGGAATAAACGAACTTTCATTGAATCCATTGGGTATCCAGCCAAAGCACCTGTTTTCATTGCTTCTTCGAAACCTTTTTGAACCGCTGGAATAAATTCACGTGGAATCACACCACCCACGATATTGTTTACGAATTCTAAACCTGGCTTATCATCTTCTCTTGGCCCGATTTCAAATACGATATCAGCAAACTTACCACGACCACCTGATTGTTTCTTGTAAACTTCACGGTGTTCTGTTGTCTTCGTTAAAGACTCTTTGTAAGCTACTTGAGGAGCACCTTGGTTTACTTCTACCTTGAACTCACGACGCATACGGTCGATGATGATCTCTAAGTGAAGCTCTCCCATCCCTTTGATAATGGTTTGACCAGTTTCCTCGTTTGATTCTACTTGTAAGGTTGGATCCTCTTCGATCAATTTCGTGATCGCTTTTGAGAAGTTATCCGCATCAGCCGTTTTCTTGGGCTCGATCGCGTATCCGATCACTGGTTCTGGGAAATCCATTGCTTCTAATACGATTGGGTGTTTCTCATCAGAAAGGGTATCTCCTGTTTTGATGTCTTTGAAACCTACTACCGCACCGATATCTCCTGCACCTAACCGATCAATTGCATTTTGCTTGTTCGCGTGCATTTGGAAGATACGAGAGATACGCTCCTTATTTCCTGAACGGTTGTTCAATACATACGATCCTGAATCTAAACCACCTGAATAGGCACGGATGAAACATAAACGACCTACGTAAGGATCCGTTGCAATTTTAAATGCCAAAGCTGCAAATGGCTCAGACTCACTTGGCTTACGTAAAATTTCAGCACCTGTATCTGGGTGAATTCCTTTTACGCCTTCTTTGTCCATCGGTGATGGCAAGATTGCCATGACGTAATCCAACATCGTTTGAACACCCTTGTTTTTGAAAGAGGATCCACATAACATCGGAACGATTTTCATAGAGATTGTAGCCGCACGTAAAGCCGCTAAAATTTCATCTTCTGTGATAGACGCTGGATCTTCGAAATATTTTTCCATCAAGGTCTCATCAAATTCAGCGACTGCTTCCAATAATTTCTCACGGTATTCAGTTGCCTCTTCTAACATATCATCTGGAATAGGGACCTCCGTAAACGTCATACCCTTATCCGCCTCATTCCACTTAATTCCACGGAAGTTAACTAAGTCAACTACCCCTTCGAAATGCTCTTCCGCACCGATTGGCAATTGCAATGGCACCGCGTAACTACCCAACATTTCCTTCACCTGCTTACACACGTTCAAGAAATCAGCACCCGAACGGTCCATTTTGTTCACGAAACCAATACGAGCTACATTGTAGTTATTCGCCAAACGCCAGTTTGTTTCTGACTGAGGTTCCACGCCATCTACCGCCGAGAATAAAAATACTAGACCATCCAATACACGTAATGAACGGTTTACTTCCACCGTAAAGTCCACGTGACCCGGGGTATCAATGATGTTAATGTGGTAATCTTGATCGCGGTATTTCCAACCCACAGTCGTCGCAGCCGAAGTGATCGTGATTCCACGCTCTTGCTCCTGCTCCATCCAGTCCATGGTTGCCGCCCCATCATGTACCTCACCAATTTTGTGACTCACCCCTGCATAATACAGAATACGCTCCGTCGTGGTGGTTTTACCTGCATCAATGTGCGCAGCAATACCGATGTTTCTAGTAAATTTTAAATCGCGTGCCATTTTAAAAGGTTAATTATGAAATGTTTTTTTTATACTCTTTGAAATTATCAAGTACCTGGACAACAATTTTTTAGAATTTCGTTTAGGTACTTATTTAGGGGTGCAAAATTACTGAAACTTAATTAAATACAAAAGTTTTTTATCGATGTTTAAGCTCATTTTACAATTACTTTATCCAAAACGCTGTGGTGCTTGCGATTTGCCGCTATTGGAATCCGAAAATTTCCTTTGCACCGCCTGTCGAATCGAATTACCTAAACCCGGATTATTCCTAAAACGACCGAATTGGCTTAGTGTCAAGTTCGATGGACTATTTCCCTTTAGCGATGTCCACGCATTCTTTTTGTTCAGCCCTGGCTCAAAAGTCCAGCACCTCATGCATCAAATCAAATACAAGGGTCAACGGGATTTAGGAACCTTCGTCGGCGCCTGGTGCGGAGCCCACCTCAAAAATAATATCCAAATGATTTCCTATGACCTAATTGTGCCCATCCCCTTATTTCCTAAAAAATACCAGGAACGGGGCTACAACCAAGCGGCCTGCATCGCCCAAGGCATCCACGAAAAGACACAAATCCCCTGGAACGATAAGCTTTTACACAGAACGGGACAAAGCAAATCACTGGTGGGACAAAACCGCGTCTCTCGCTATGAAACACTTACGGATGTTTTTAAGGTCACAAATCCTGAACCACTGAAAGGCAAACACATTCTACTCGTTGATGACACCCTCACCACAGGGGCTACCTTTTTAGCGGCAGCTGAAAAAATAAAAGCCGCCGGCGCTTCAGAAATCTCTTTCCTAGCACTGGCGGCCTTAAAATAAAGGTCTTTTATTTATTCAGTCCGGCTGAAATCATGGCGCAACGGAACCCGATCGTCGCCGTAGCCGAATCTTCATCCAAGAAGCGACGCGTACCTGGCGCTAACCAATAAGCCACATCCGCCCATGAACCCCCTTTGTAAACCCGAACTTTGTTGTCGATCAAGGAATTATTATTCTTGCTATCGTAACGTGTAGCTTTATCTAATTTATCATTCCGACGAGCCGGATTCAAATCATTGAAATCCTGAAACGATAAAGGACGATATAAATCCATAACCCATTCATTCACATTACCTGCCATTTGATATAAACCAAAGTCATTCGGTGCATATTTATAAATCTCAGCCGTGATGATCGCACCATCATTTGATTTTCCAGCGATACCCGCATAATCCCCGCGTCCACGTTTAAAATTCGCTAACATCATCCCTTGTTTTTTACCACTTGATTCACGCAAGGAAGGACCATCCCAAGGATAAATCCGTTGGTTCGCTTGATTTTCATCCTGTTGCTGCGTTCCAATCATCGCCTTCGCTGCATATTCCCACTCCGCTTCCGTTGGCAATCGATAGGCCGGTAATATCCGACCAGACTCAATCGTTAATTTCGCCGGTGCATTCGCACGTGAGGCAGATGAGGCCGCCGCCGCTGCTGCTGCTTTTTTACTAAGTTTTTTTGCAGGAGATGAACCTTGTCCGGCTAATCGTTGATTCACCGCAGCCGTTCTCCAAATGCAATAATCCGTCGCCTGCTTCCAAGAAACACCCACCACCGGATACATTCTGAAACCTGGGAAACGTAAATATTGCTCAACATACGGATCATTAAAGGCCAAATCATTGCGCCATACCGTCGTATCAGGCAGAGCCGATTCGTAAAAATCCAAGGTAGAATCCTTTTGTACCGCAAATAAATATTCCAAATAATGGACATTCGCGATTTCCGTTTCATCCATGTAAAAGGATTGCACAGAAACCGTTCTTTCCACGTTATCATGAATGCCGATCACATCTTCTTGCAAGGAACCCATCGTAAAACGACCACCCTCAATAAATACCAAATTCGGTCCTGTCACCTGGCCATTAAACTTTTTATCGACCTGAAAACCGCCTTTTTGATTATAGGCTACTCCGGTTACGGATGAGCTGTTTCCCACGTCCACACTCGAGGGTTTTCCAGTAACGCCCGAAGATTTACTTCCCCCTATTTTAGGACAAGAAGTTAGTAACACGGATATGGCGCATAGGCCCAATAGAAATTTCAATTTAGCAATCATCTATCTTCTTTTATCTGCAAATGATGAAAAACAAAGGTATAAAATTCAAGCCATTTGCTCAATCTTAGCCCAAAATATTCACTAATATACGATTCAATTCTTGGATTGTACTTACTTTTTCAACTTGTAAGATCAATTTACCCGCTTTTTCCCGCAACGCACATCCCGAATTCGGACGATTGACAAATTGAATCAAGGTCGTCAAAATCTTCGTGGCTTGTGTAGATTCCGCCTCTTGCGAAACGAAATGCAATTTCAAATTATTGCCCTTCAAGATAATTTTTTCTACGCCGGCTAATTGCGCTTTCCACCGACATTTGACCAAAGCACACATATCCTCCACCTCCATCGGCAATTCCCCAAAACGATCCTTGACCTCCGTCACAAATTCCTCTAAGGCCTTCTCATCCTCAATCTCGTCCAAGCGCGTATACAAGGAAAGACGCTCTGAAATACTCGACACATATTCTTCCGGAATTAATACTCGCAAATCCGTTTCAATCTGGCAATCCACCTGTAAGGCCTCCGCGATCACCCCTAAATCCGCCTCAAATAAGGCTTTGAACTCATTTTCCTTTAATTCCTGTACCGCTTCATCCAAGATTTTATGGTACATATCGTAGCCCAAATCATTGATAAATCCACTCTGTTCCCCTCCCAATAAATTCCCCGCACCCCGAATGTCCAAATCCCGCATGGCTACCTTAATGCCATCCCCCAAATCAGCAAATTCCTCCAAGGCACTCAAACGTTTTCGCGCATCACTAGTCAGCGTGGCCAAGGAAGGCGTCGCCAGAAAACAATAGGCCTTTTTATTCGACCGACCTACCCGACCCCGCATCTGATGTAAGTCCGACAAGCCAAAATGATTCGCATTCAATATGTATATCGTATTCGCATTTGGAATGTCCAATCCCGATTCAATTATGTTCGTGGCCACCAGGACATCGTAATGCCCCTCGATGAATCCGAGCATGATTTTTTCCAATTGGTCCCCTTCCATTTGTCCATGCGCCACCGCGATTTTCGCATCTGGTACGAGACGTAAAATGCGATTTGCTGTACTTTCCAAATCATTAATCCGATTGTGTACCACAAATACCTGACCTCCCCGGGCTAATTCATCTCGCACACCGTCGCGTAGAATTTCATCAGATAAGACCACTAATTTGGTTTCTACCGGTTGGCGATTCGGTGGGGGCGTCGCAATGATCGATAAATCTCGTGCGCCCATCAATGAAAAATGAAGCGTCCGAGGGATAGGTGTCGCCGTGAGCGTCAATACATCCACATTCACCCGCATTTCTTTCAAACGGTCTTTGACCTTCACCCCAAATTTTTGTTCCTCATCGATGATCATCAAGCCCAGGTTTTTGAACTGTACATCTTTATTGACCAATCGATGGGTACCAATTAAAATATCCGTCACTCCGGAAGCGACGCGGGCCAGTGTTTCGTTGATTTGCTTCGTCGATTTAAAGCGATTGATATATTCCACTTTGCAAGGAAAAGCGGCCAATCGTTCATGAAAGGTGCGAAAATGCTGCATGGCTAACACGGTCGTAGGCACTAAAACCGCTACTTGTTTCGAATCTGCCACGGCCTTAAAGGCCGCTCGAATCGCGATTTCGGTTTTACCAAAGCCCACATCCCCACAAACCAAGCGGTCCATCGGATGGGCTTTTTCCATATCCGTTTTCACCTCTTGCGTCGCCCTTGCCTGGTCTGGCGTGTCTTCATAGATAAAGGACGATTCTAATTCGGCTTGTAAATAGGTGTCTCGCGAAAAAGCAAAACCCGCGGCTTGTTTGCGTTTGGCGTAGAGGGAAATCAGTTCCTTGGCGATGTCTTTGACCTGCCGTTTGACTTTTGATTTTTTATTGTCCCATTCGGGCGAACCGAGTTTCGACATGCTCGGCGGCGCGCCTTCTTTCCCTGAATATTTTGAAATTTTGTGCAAGGAATGGATGGAAACGGATAACACATCGTCGTCCCGATAAATCAACCGAATCACTTCCTGTTCTCCATGCCCCGTTTCGATTAAATTCAATCCTGCGAACCGACCAATTCCATAATCCACGTGGGTGACAAAATCGCCCACTTGTAGGCTCCGTAATTCTTTTAGCGTGAGGGATTTGTTTTTCGTGAACTTACTTTTTTCTTTGAAACGATTGAATCGATCAAAGAGTTGATGGTCGGGATAAAAGGCAATTTTTGTTTGCTGGTCGATAAATCCTTCGCGCAACGTAATTTGCAACGTTTTGAACTGAATCGCGGTATTGATTTCATTGAAAATGACTTCGAGCCGTTCGAGTTGCCGTGCGGATTCCGAACAAATAATATTTTGTATCCCGAGGCTTTGGTTATCTAAAAACGCAGCGGCCAAGCGTTCGAAATCCTTATGGAAAGCGCCTGGATTTTTGGAGGGATATGTGAATGCCTTGGCATTTTTTTGGCTAGAGCGTTTGCCGTATTCGATGGTGGTAAATTGCTGCAAGCCTTTTTTAAGATCTTTTTTGGTTTCCCAACGTTCTTCGGGTTGGGAAATTATCCGAATATTGCCACCTCCGGATTGTCTGATGCGTTCGAAATCTTCTTGGGCTTTTTCGAAATTTGTTTCCAGCGTATCCATCAAAATATGCGCATCCTTGATCCAAATTTTCGTGTTTTCGGGCAGGAAATGAAAAAAGGATTCGCGCGTTTCTTGGATTAGTTTCGTTTGTACATCCGGGATTAAATGCATCGCGGAAACGGATTGGATGGACAATTGCGTTTCCGGATGAAAAGTCCGAATACTTTCTACCTCATGGCCCATGAAGTCCAGGCGATACGGATACTCCGCCGCGTACGAAAAGACATCTAAAATCCCTCCTCGGACGGAATATTGGCCTGCTTCGTACACAAAATCCATTCGTTCGAAATCGTATTCATTTAAGGTTTCTGCCACAAAAGCCGGGTCAATTTTATCCCCCACCCGAACGGAAAGGGTGTTTTTGACTAATGATTTTTTATTAATTACCTTATCGGTTAGCGCCGCGGGATAGGTGACAATGGCTAAGATTTGGCCTTGGTAATTACTCAAAAGATTAAGCACTTCTGCTCGCATGAGCACGTTCGCGTTGTCCACTTCTTCCCATTCATAGGGTTTTTTGTGTGACATGGGAAATAGTAAGACGGCGCTATCGCCGAGCAGAGCTTGCAGGTCATTGATGACATAATGGGCTTCTTCTTTTTCTTCACAAATGATTAGAAAGGGCTGTTTTTCTTTGCTGAGTGCGGAAATAAGGACGGTATCCATGGATCCGCAGAGGCCTTTGATGTAGATGGATTCTCCGGCTTTGGCCAATCGGATTTCTTCGGCGATCGTTTGAACGATGCCATCGGCATGGTAATACTGGAGAAAATCTTTGACAATCATGCGTTTCCCTGTGAAGGGAGGAAATTTTAAATTAGGCTTGCAAAGGTAGGAAATTTTGTATCTTTGTGCATCCACAAAAAGGGGTGCCTTGTGAAAAAGGCTGAGATTATACCCATTGAACCTGATACGGGTAATGCCGTCGAAGGGATTTTGTCGAGTTTTTAGCGCTGAAAACTCAAAAAAATCATCGATGTAAGGGTTATATGTTAAATCAAGCAGGATTTGACTCCTTTACCTGTTGTTAAAATTTTCAAAAATGAAAAAGGTAACGACAATATTTATCATGTTATTTTTATGTTTAGCTGGCGCTACATGGGCGCAGCAAACGAATGGGCTCGTGCTCGACCGAGAAACCAAGGTTCCTTTGTGGGGAGCTAGTATCGTCATTGAGGGCGTTCAAAAAGGTACTATTTCGGATTCCAAGGGCCAGTTTACCCTTATCAATGTTCCACAGAAGGCTCAATTGCTCGTCAGTTTTGTCGGCTATGAACCGCTTCGAATTTCGGTGGCTGATGCGAAGGAAATTTACTTGAACCGGTCTAATTTTTTGCAAGATGAGGTCATCGTCAAAGCGACTCGTGCCGATGAAAACTCGGCCATGGCCTTTTCAGATGTGGGGGCAAAGGCCTTAGCCAAAAGTAATTTGGGCCAAGACATGCCCGTTCTGTTGCAATTTACCCCTTCAGTCGTGATGACCTCAGATGCGGGCGCTGGTATTGGTTATACGGGTATTCGGATTCGAGGATCGGATGCGACGCGGGTAAATGTTACGATTAATGGCATCCCGGTGAATGATTCTGAATCGCAAGGAACCTATTGGGTCAATATGCCTGATTTTGCGAGCTCGGTTCAATCGGTTCAAATTCAACGAGGCGTGGGAACATCCACGAATGGTGCCGGGGCTTTTGGGGGTTCAGTCAATATGCAGACGAATGAATTTAAGGATAAATCCTACGGGGAAATCTTGCTGTCGGGCGGCTCATTTGGGACTTTGAAGTCCACCATTAAAGTGGGTTCGGGTTTATTGGCCGGAAAATTTACAGTGGATGGTCGTTTGTCGCGGATTGTATCGAATGGCTATATTGATCGGGCGAGTTCGAATTTACAATCGGCCTATGTTTCGGGGGCCTATTTCGGTAAAAAATCGATGGTCCGACTGAATTATTTCACCGGATTAGAAAAAACCTATCAGTCTTGGTATGGCACACCCGAATCACGGGTAACAGGTTCCTTGGAGGGTATGCAGGCCTATATCGATCGGAATTATTTAACAGGTGAGGATGCCAAAAACTTGCTTTCTAGCGGCCGGACCTATAATTATTATACCTATTCGAATCAAATCGATCATTATGCGCAGGATCACTTGCAATTGTTGACGCATCACCAATTGTCGCCAGCCTGGGATTTGGACTTAAATGCGCATTATACCTATGGCCGCGGATATTACGAGGAGTTTAAACCGGATGTGGATGTGGTGAAATATGGGTTGAAGCCGCGGGCATTTCCAGGAGCCTTGAATATTGTGCGCCAGAAATGGTTGGACAATGATTTCTATGGCAGCACCTTTGCCCTGCGCTATGAGGGATCGAACATCGTTCGCTTCACTTTGGGTGGCGCTTGGAATACCTATGTAGGCCGACATTTTGGTAAAATCATTTCGGGTAATTATTTACCTGCTGAATGGGTGAATTACGAATGGTATCGCAGTCGGTCCCAAAAAACGGATCTAAATCTCTATGGAAAAATGAATGTGGAATTTCATCCGGCATGGAATGCCTATGTGGATCTTCAGTACCGAGGCGTCGGATATAGTATGGCTGGAATTGCGGATAAGCGACAGGATATTAGTCGGAGTATGAATTATGACTTTTTTAATCCCAAGGTGGGTTTGACACATGTGATTTCGCCGTCGGCGAAGATATTTTCGTCCTATTCGGTGGGGAGCAAGGAGCCGAGTCGGCAAGATTTCATCGACAATCCGGGACGAGCTCCGCGGTCTGAGTTTTTGAGAGATTGGGAGATGGGGTACCAGCAAAGCTTTTCCAAATTTGGTTTTCAATTAAACGCCTATTGGATGCAATATGTCGACCAATTAGTCTTAACGGGTGCATTGAATTCCGTAGGTGAGGCGATTCGGACCAATGCACCTGAGAGTTATCGATTAGGGGTAGAGGCGTCTTGGAATTACCAAATTCATCCTCGTTGGTTATGGCAAGCGAATGTGACCCTCAGTCAAAATAAAATCCGGAATTTCACCGAATATTTGACCGATTACGATTCCTATGAAGAAAAATCCATCGCCCATGGATTAACGGATATTGCGTATTCTCCTTCGCTGATTGCTGGAAGTACGATTACTTACTCGCGAGGCGCGTGGGAAGCGAGTTTATTGAGCAAATTTGTGGGTAAGCAATATTTGGATAATACCTCCAATGAGACGCGTGCACTTTCAGCCTATGCGACCCAAGATGTTCGATTGGGATATACGTTTTCCAAAAAAATTCGGGCCACGCTTTTGGCTAATAATGTCTTAAATACGATGTATTCTTCGAATGGATATACGTTTAGTTATTTGTACGTGGGGGAATTAACGACGGAGAATTTTCAATATCCGCAGGCGGGATTTAATTTCTTGCTTGGGCTTCAAGTAAATTTATAAATAAACAGGGGTGGCAAGCCTCCCCTGTTTATTGCATTAAATCCCATGTCCAGCCCCATTTGGCTAATCGGTAGCGGATGGAGAACCAGATGACGCCGAGGCCATAAATGGAACTGCGTTTGAAATTAATGGAGGAGGCTTCTTCGAAATATTTGGTAGGGCAAGTGACTTCACCTACTTCGAAGCCTTTCCAAAAGAGTTGCAACACCATTTGGTTATCGAAGATAAAGTCATCATCGCAAGCCGTAAAATTGACGGATTGAAGTGCTTCTTTCGAAAATGCGCGGTAGCCTGTGTGGTATTCCGATAGTTTTTGATCGATTAAGATGTTTTGGAAAAGCGTTAATAAACGATTCGCAATGTATTTGTAAATCGGCATGCCGCCTTTCAAGGCGCCTTTTCCCAAAATGCGTGAGGCAAAAACGACAGGATAAAGGCCATTTCCTATGATTGAAATCATCGCTTTCAAGAGCATAGGCGTATATTGATAATCTGGGTGCAACATGATCACGATGTCTCCCCCTAACTCAAGTGCTTTGGTGTAACACGTTTTTTGATTGCCGCCATAGCCTTTGTTTTTGTCATGGCGGATGATGTGCTGGATTCCGATTTTTGCGGCCACTTCCACGGTGTTGTCGGGGCTGTAGTCATCGACCAAAATCACCTCATCGACCCAATCGTGCGGAATTTCATGATACGTTTTTTCAAGTGTCAGCGCAGCTTTATAGGCGGGCATCACGACAATTACCTTTTTTCCTTCGTACATATGTTTTTGGTCAAATTTTCCGACCTTTGTGGCTTGAATTCGTAAAATTAATTAATAATGAGTGAATCTCTATTTTTTCTTGTTTTTTCAGTCCTGGTGATTGCCGTCATGCTGGTGGATTTAGGGATTTTCAAAAAAGCAGGGGCGGCGGAAGTCAGTTTCCGGGAAGCGGGATTCTGGAGTGGGGCGTGGGTTTTATTAGCCCTCGGTTTCTATATTTTCTTACGTTTTCAGGGGGCGATGGTGCATGGGATTCAGGGTCCGGCGGATTTGTTGGCGGTCCAACAGGCCTTTGCTCCCCATATCAGTCTAGGTACTGGTTCATTTGATATCCAAAAAGAACTTTTTCAACAAAATCTGGCACTTGAATTCATTACGGGTTATTTGGTGGAATATTCGTTGTCGGCCGATAACGTATTTGTCTTCATTCTGATTTTTAATTCCTTCGGTGTCCAGAAACGCTATTACAAGAAAATTTTGGTTTGGGGCGTTTTGGGCGCGATTATCCTTCGCTTGATTTTTATTTTTCTGGGGGCGGCCTTGCTTCAGCGCTTTGATTGGATCATCTATGTCTTTGGCGCATTTTTAGTTTACACGGGAATCAAAATTCTAGTTTCCCACGAGGAAGAGGAGGAAATGAATCCGGGGGAACATCCGATTGTGAAGTTTTTATCCACGTATTTTAACGTCTATAAACGAAATGTCATTGGCCGGTTTTTCATTCGGA
Organism: Cytophagaceae bacterium; assembly: GCA_947450365.1. GTDB lineage: Bacteria > Bacteroidota > Bacteroidia > Cytophagales > Spirosomataceae > Aquirufa. The sequence continues at coordinate 44,044 of CANFVE010000013.1, read as the reverse complement.
CCAAAAAGGGGAAAGTGTTCATTACACCCATTTTTGTGATCGTGGTGGTGATTGCCTTTACGGATATTCTTTTTGCGGTGGATTCGATTCCGGCTATCTTTTCGATTTCGAAAGACCCCTATATCGTTTTCTTTTCGAATGTATTCGCGGTGATGGGCCTGCGGTCTTTATTCTTTTTCTTGTCGAATTTGATGGGTTTGTTTCGCTTTTTACCGATGGGCTTGGGCATTTTGTTGAGCTTTGTCGGACTTAAAATGTTGGCCCATCATTATTTAGAACTCATCGGCTTTGGCACCCTTTCGTCCTTGGCGGTGATCATCGGGATTTTGGTCATTAGCATTGGCCTTAGTTTGGCATTCCCAGAAAAAAAATCAGAAAACTTATAAAGAGGAATTCCACTCCTGGGTCATTTTCCGGTATTGGAGGGGAGGCATGTGCATGTGTTGTTTGAACTGTTTGTTGAAATGCGACAAATTCCCAAATCCACTTTCAAAACATATTTCTACCATGGGTTTCGCGCTGGTTCGGAGCATTTGACAGGCATGTTTGATCCGAAATTCGGTGACCATCTCGACAAAAGTCTTTCGCGTTACTTTTTTGAAATACCGACAAAATGCTGTTTCCGTCATATTGGCTAAATGCGCCACTTCGTCTAAATGTACTTCGCGGGTGTAATTGGCAATCACGTATGCATACACACGATTGATTCGCTCCAAATCCACCGGAGATAGCGCATAATTTCCTTCGCTCGAGTCGATCACTTGCACATCTGAGCCGGCTAAGGTAAGGCTGTGTAAAATTTGTAAAAAGGCAATTAAGCGAGGAAAAGGGGCTAATTCCTTGAGCATTAACAATTCGCGCGCAACGCGATCTTGCGTGGGACCTTGAATCGATAAGCCCCCTTTGGCACGCTCGAACAGATGGCGAAGCGTTTGACATGCCGCTGTATCTAAAAAGCCTTCGCCTAATAAATCACGTTTAAAATGCAGTACTAAGGCCTGCGCGGCATGTGGATCCTCTTCCTGACCCAGCCAGTCGCTGCGGTGGTTTTGCCAACAATGCGGTAAATTCGAACCCAATAACACCAAATCTCCAGGTCGGAAATCCGTAATTTGATTCCCCACAAAGCGTTTCCCTTCCCCTGCTATAATTAAGGTTAACTCAAATTCCGGATGAAAATGATAGGGCGCATCAAAGCGCGACTGAACGACCTGCTTCAACACAAAAGGACTTTGTAAATCCTCGCCTACTCGTTCTAAACTCGCTTTCATCTAAATAAATATTAGCTTTTGTGAGGGTATAATTTTTGCAACAGGGTAAAATTGCATTACAATTTACAAATTTAGTCGTGGTCTGAGGAAATTATAACAGCGAATTTTGAAAAAATTTAACCCATGAAAACGGAGATTGAGTATTTTCAAAAAAACGGACATGTCTATATTCCTGGCCTGATGTCTGCGGAGGAATTGGCACCTTATCGTGCAGCCATTTTAGCGTGGGCGGAGGAGTTTAGGGCTCAGCAAAAACCCATCGAGGAGCGAGATACCTATGGAAGGGCCTTTTTGCAGATGATGAATTTGTGGGAGGAAAATGAGAAAATCAAGGAATTCTCCTTGCATAAGCGGTTCGGGGAAATCGCCGCTCGATTACTGGGTGTGTCACATGTGCGTTTATATCATGATCAGGCATTATTTAAGGAGCCTGGTGGAGGCCATACGCCTTGGCATCAAGATCAGTATTATTGGCCTTTGGATACCCCAAAAACGGTCACGATGTGGATGCCCTTGGTGGATATTCAGGAAGGCATGGGGATGTTGACCTTTGCTTCTGGAACCCAGCACGTGAGCTTGCCCCCGATGGAAATTTCGGATGCGTCAGAGGAAAAAATTGGATCATTTGTGAAGGAACAAAATTTTCCGATTGTGGCTCAAAAAACTATGAAAGCCGGAGATGCGACATTTCATTATGGATGGACCCTGCATAACGCACCGGGTAATCATACGTCGACGATGCGGGAGGTAATGACCCTTATTTTTATGGATGCTGAGGCTCGGGTAATCGAACCTGAAAACCCGAATCAGGAGGCGGATCGACAACGCTGGTTGCTCGCTACGCCTCCCGGGGATTTAGCCGGCTCAGCGATAAACCCGATTGTATATTAGTATTTCGGGCAATCGCACGATTTTTTGCTTTTAAATAAGCCCCATAAAAAACCGCGTTTTTTACGGTATACTTTGGGCTCTTTGGGTTTACGAAAACGAATGCTCGTCGAGCTAGATATTACCTCCGCCTGTGCATCGATTGGACTCAGACAGCTTAGGCAAATCAACAAAAGGAAACTTTTTCGCATTAGTTTAATTTTGATTTGAAATAAGTGATGGCCATGTTCCAAGCCTCTTCGGTGGCCGCCGCATTGTAAATCGGATTGGATGGATTAGCAAAACCATGGTCTGCATCGAAACTTTTCAAGCTCAATTTTTTTCCGGCTAATTTCATGTTTGCCTCAAATTCCTTCACGACTTCAGGAGAAATAAATTTCTCTTTGCCAGCAAATAAACCTAACACATCGGTTTGTAATAATTTTAATTGTTCCACATCTTTTACCGGCATCCCATAATACATCACACAAGCCGCGGCTTGTTTTCCAAGTAAAATGGAAGCTTTTAAGGATAAAGCTCCTCCAAAACACCAACCCACCGTGGCGATTTTCGCTTTGGGTCCTGCGTAGGTAATGGCGCCTTTGATGATGGCTTCTAAACGCGCGGGGGATGCGGAGCCCATGTATTTACCTGCTTCTTCACGGGTGGTGGCGATTTTGCCATCGTACATGTCGAGCGCAAGGACATTGACATTTCCTAAGGTGCTATAAAAATGTTCTGCTTCTCGTTTGATGTGGTCGTTTAAGCCCCACCATTCCTGGAAGACAAATAGGGTATAAGGCGTAGGTTTGGCGGCTGGAATGTAAAATCCTTTGGCCATGGTGCCATCGGGCGTATTAAATTCGACCATCACACCTCCAGCTTTGGAAGTATGTTTATACGCTTTTGGAAGCGCATGGGATTTCATGAACGATTTATTGGAGGCCATGAGTTGCATTTCGTCCTTTTTCGAAAAACAAATCGATTGGCTAAACATGAACAATGGCAAGATGACAAATAGGAGACTTAGGACCGGTTTTTTCATGGTAAATACGGATTTATAAATATTTTTTATAAAAATAATCGAAATTTTGTGATTTGACGTAACTTTGACGATTCCTATGATAAAATACATGACAATGAAAAAATTACTATTCGGGATGGGCCGAATTTCAATGCTGTTGGCCTTTGTTTTTATGGCAAGTATGGCCGCCCAAGCGCAAGACAAAAATCCATTAACAGGTAGAAAAATACTTGTTTTCTCCTCGACGAAAGGTTTTCGCCACGGGTCCATCGGTGCCGGTAAAAAGGCGTTGATGAAAATGGGAACCGAGAAGGGTTTCCAAGTCGATACGACGGAAAATGCCGCGGTATTTACAGAATCGAATTTAAAAAAATACCGGGTAATCGTCTTTTTAAATACGACCGGGAATATTTTGAATGATGCCCAACAAAATGCTTTTGAACGCTATATTCAAGCAGGTGGTGGATATATGGGGATTCATGCGGCGACGGATACGGAATATGATTGGCCTTGGTATGGTAAGTTGGCAGGTGGTTATTTTGCATCTCATCCAGGCCGACCGAATGTTCAAAAAGGCACTATGACCGTGGTGGATAAATCGCATATTTCGACGGCGCATATGCCAGCAACCTTTGATCGGACTGATGAATTTTATGACATCAAAAACTTTAATACGGACGTCAAGGTGTTGGTGACCGTGGATGAAAAATCCTACAAAGATGGGAAAATGGGCGATTTTCACCCGATGGCCTGGTACCATGAATTTGACGGTGGACGTTCGTTTTACTCGAACTGGGGACATACAAATGAGACATTTGATGAGCCATTAGCGCTTCAACATATTTGGGGTGGTTTGCAATGGGTGAGTTCAGGCCCTGAGCAAAATTATGCGAAGAAACTACGCACCGGAGGTTTACCGGAGGAAAATCGCTTTACGAAAACGATTTTGGATCGGAATTTAGATGAACCAACGGAATTAGCGGTGGCGAATAGTGGCAAGATTTTCTTTGGTGAGCGCAAAGGGAAATTGAAAATGTATGATCCTAAAAAAGGAAAAACGAAGGTGATTGCAAATTTGAATGTGTATCACAAGGAAGAATATGGCTTGATGGGGGTGAACATTGACCCGAATTTTGATCAAAACAAGTGGATTTATTTATACTATTCTCCACAATCGGGTCAGCCCGATACGGCACAGCATTTATCGAGATTTACGTATGATGACATCAAGGATACCTTGTTGTTTGATACGGAAAAGGTGATGTTACGAATTCCGGTGAAGCGGACGGGTTGCTGCCACACCGGTGGTTCGATTGCGTGGGATAAACAAGGTAATTTATTCTTGTCGACGGGTGATGATACCAATCCATTTGATTCGAAGGGCTATGGTCCGATTGATAATCGTCCGGGTCGTTCAGGCTGGGATGCGCGTGCGACGAGCTCCAATACAAACGATTTACGCGGTAAAATTTTACGGATAAAACCAACACCGGATGGGGGTTATACGATTCCTGAGGGCAATTTGTATCCGAATAAAATTTATCATGCCAAACAAGAAATTTATGTAATGGGAAATCGGAATCCGTATCGGATTTCGGTGGATCAGCGGACAGGATTTTTGTATTGGGGTGAGGTAGGTCCAGATGCGGGGGAAAATTCGGCGAAATATGGACCGCGTGGACATGATGAGGTGAATCAGGCGCGTTCGGAGGGTTATTTTGGCTGGCCATTGTTTGTGGCGGATAATCGGCCGTATAACCAACGGGATTTCAACAACGATAGTACTTGGTCTGTATTCAATCCCAAAGCACCGGTAAATGATTCCCCGCATAATACGGGTTTTGCTCATTTGCCTCCAGCACAAAAGGCCTTTATTTATTATCCTTATGTAGATTCTCCGGAATTTGGTCCGGTGATTGGCAAAGGGGGACGTAATGCGATGGCGGGTCCGGTGTATTATAAAGATGATTTTCCAGCGGATTCAAAGGTGAAATTCCCGTCTTATTATGATGGTAAATTAATCGCTTATGATTGGGCCCGTGATATTGTATATACGGTTTCGATGAAGGAGAATGGGGATTTCTTGTCAATGGAGCGCTTTTTGCCATCGATTAAGTTTTCGCATCCGATGGACATGCAGTTTGACAAAAACGGAACTTTATTTGGTTTAGAATATGGACCCAATTGGTTTGCGCAAAATGAGGAGGCGGTGTTGTATAAGTTGGAATATAACCCAGGCAATCGCAAGCCGGTGGCTGTGGCAAGTGCAGACAGGAAGGTAGGAGCGGCGCCATTGAAGGTGAAATTGTCTTCCGAAGGAACGCTTGATTATGATAAGGATAAATTGACCTATACCTGGAATTTTGGGAATGGACAAAAAAGTTCAGCGCCAAATCCATCGTATACGTATACGAAACCAGGGGTATATCAAGTGTCATTGGTGGTCAAAGATGCCAAAGGGAATACGGGTTCATCTGAGTTTACGATACGCGTAGGGAACGAAGTTCCGAAGGTAGATGTGGCGATTGAGGGCAATAAAAGTTTTTATTGGAATGATAAGCCGGTGAAATATAAGGTGTCTGTGGAGGATAAGGAAGATGGAAGTTTGGCGAATAAGAAAGTGGCTGCGGAGGATGTGATGGTGTCAGTGAATTTCTTGGATGGCTATGACAAAACGATCATTGAGCAGGGACATCAGTCGAATGTGAGTTTCTCGACGGGCAAGCGTTTGATGGATCAGTCGGATTGTAAGGCATGTCATGCGGTGAATCAAAAGTCGATTGGCCCATCGTATATGGAGTTAGGTAAAAAATATCGTCCGAGTGCGCAGAACATTGATATGTTAGCCAAAAAGGTGATCAATGGAGGTGGTGGTGTTTGGGGTCAGCAGGCGATGGCGGCACATCCGCAGGTTTCCTTGTCTGATGCCAAAGAAATTGTTACCTATATCTTGAGTTTATCGGATGCGAAGAAGGCCTCGAAGCCCGTTGAGGGAGAATACGTGCCACAAGACAAAGGGAAGTCGGGTACGTATTTGTTTGCGGCAAGTTACACGGATAAGGGTTCAGGAAAAATTGCTCCAGCAACGGGTCAAAAAGTTGTGGCCTTGCGTCATCCACGCGTTCCAGCGGTTTCTTATGATGAGGTTTCAAAGGGTATGAAGTTTAAGGTGGAAGGTTTGGGTGAAATCTTGGCTGCGACAGGCGATAAAGGTTTCGCAAAATTTGCCAACATCGATTTGACTGGCATCAAGAAGATTTCATTCATGGGAATGTACATGGCGGGTCAGACGATTGGTGGAAATTTGGAATTACGTACGGGAAGTCCGACGGGCACCTTAATAGGTTCTGTGGAAATCAAAGCGTCCAAGCAATATGAAATTCCTGTGAATATGGCTGGTGTGAAAGACTTATATTTTGTCTTCGTTAGCCCGACTGGCGCAGAAGGAGCCTTGTTTGGCTTGAAAGATTTCTTATTTGAGAATTAATTTGGAGGTGGTTTAGGAGGGGGGGGTGTGTCGAGGTGGTTTGGTGGGAGATGGTTTGCCAAAGGAACTTTGGCAAACCTAGGCCGAAGGCCTCAACATCGTTCGCCAATGTGAAACTTTGGCGATCGTAGGCCGAAGGCCTTAAAAAGGGTGGTCAATTGATATTGGCCATCTTTTTTCTTTTCTAGCTATTAGCTAGGGGAATTACTTACATGTACTTTTATTTTTTTGGCTTTAGGTTTGCCAAAGTTCCTTTGGCAAACCAAGGCCATCTTTTTTCATTTCTAGTTTTTAGCTAAGTGAATTACTTACATGTGCTATTATTTTTTGGGCTTTAGGTTTGCCAAAGTTCCTTTGGCAAACCAAGGCTAATTACACCCTTTCCGATAACTCCAACCACCTCAATTCCATCTCCTCCAACGAATTTTTTATCACGTCTATTTCCAGTGCCAAACGCGTAAGTACCTGAAAATCTTCGGAGCCTGTATGTAATTGCTCAATCAAAACTGCTTTTTGGGATTCAAGTGTAGCCATTTTGGCCTCTAATTCCTCAAATTCCTTTTGTTCCTTAAAGCTTAATTTGGGTCCTTTGGCAACTGCAGGAGCTGCCACCGTACTTGGCGCCTTCACTGGATTTACTTTCGCTACAGGCGCACTTTCCGGTTGATTTTCTAAGGAAATCCGATAGTCCGTATAATTGCCATTAAAGAAGCGCACCTCGCCCTCGCCTTCGACGAGGATTAATTGGTCCACCAAATTATCCATGAAATACCGATCATGGGAAACCAATAACAGACAACCCTGAAACTCACTTAAAAAATCTTCTAACAACTGAAGTGTGTCCAAATCCAAATCATTCGTTGGCTCATCCAAAATCAAGAAATTCGGATTTTTGACCAACACACGCATGAGTTGCAAACGTTTTTTCTCTCCACCGGATAATTTGGCTACTGGCGTATATTGTTGCGCCGTAGGGAACAAAAATTTACTTAAAAATTGGCTTGGACTCAAGGACTCATTTTTGCCATAGGGAATCACCTCCGCGATTTCGGTAATGGTGTCAATGACGCGTTGCTCCGGCTTAAAATCAAATGGAATTTGGGTATAATATCCCACAACCAACGTCTCGCCGGGATCAATCGTTCCCGCATCTGGCGTCTCTAAGCCAGTGAGTAATTGTAAAAAAGTAGTTTTCCCCGCTCCGTTTTTCCCTACAATCCCAATGCGGTCTTTTTTCTTGAAGGTATAGGTAAAATCATTGATGATTTTTTTATCCCCCCACGCTTTCTTTAGGCCATTAATTTCAATGATTTTATTTCCCAAACGCGACATTTGAATCGCTAATTCTAATTTCGAATCATCGGGTTTCCGATGGGCCATTTCCTCGGTCTCCGCGAAGGCATCAATCCGATATTGCGCCTTGGTTCCGCGGGCTTTGGGCTGCTTGCGCATCCATTCTAATTCTTTGCGATATAGGTTTTTGGCTTTCGAAATGCTACTCGCTTCAGATGCTTCCCGTTCTGCCTTTTTCTCTAAAAAATAGGCGTAATTTCCTTCGTAGGTATATAAAGAACCCTGCGATAGTTCGAACATTTTATTGCAAATCTTATCCAAAAAATACCGATCGTGAGACACGACAAGCACGGTCACATTGGGACCTGATAAAATCCCTTCGAGCCATTCGATGGTTTCGATGTCCAAATGGTTAGTCGGCTCATCCAAAATCATAATGTCCGGACTTTCGATCAATAATTTTGCCAAGGAAAGACGCTTTTTCTGACCGCCTGACAAGGTCGAAACTTTCTGATCTCCATCCGGAATCCCTAACCTCGAAATAATCTGTTTCGCGCGCGCCTCATAATCCCAAGCATTGTGCACCTCCATGAGCGCAAACGAATCTTCTAATTCCTTTGCATCCCCAGAAATCATCGCCTTCTCATAGGCTTTGATCGCCATTGCAGAAGGTAAATCATCTGAAAATAGGTAATTTAAGACTTCTTCGTTTTCGGTGAAAATGGGGTTTTGAGGCAAATAGCCTACCCGAATGCCTTTTCGAATGGAAATTTTCCCCTCATCCGGACTTTGCATCCCCATCAGGGTTTCCATCAATGTGGTTTTGCCTGTCCCATTTTTTCCAATGAGCGCGACCTTTTCCCCTTTTTGGAGCCCAAAGAACAGGTTTTTAAATACCCAACGTTCCCCGATATTCCGAGAAATATTTTCTGCCGATAAATAATTCATAGCTTAGTTTTCGAGAGCTTCTTCTCTCATTTTACGGCGCAAAACCCTCCCTGAAACCCAAATGGAAATTTCATAGAGGCCCAACAAAGGGAATGCCACCAGCAATTGCGAAATCACATCCGGTGACGGAGTAATAATCGCCGCCACGATCAAAATCACAATCATCGCATGTTTCCGATACTCCCGCATAAACGATGGGGTTAAAATACCCACCTGGGATAATACAAAGGCCACCATCGGCAACTGAAACGTTAGCCCGCAAGCTAAAGTCAACATAGACAGTAAAGAAATGTAATCATTAATGTCAAACTGGTTTTGAATCGTCGCATCCAATTTGAAATTAGCCAAGAAATTAATCGCCATCGGCGCCACCACGAAATAGCCAAACGAAACCCCAATAAAAAACAAGGTAGAAACCCAAAAGACCGCGCCACGCGCTGCTTTCAATTCCTTATTCTTTAAACCCGGCTTAATAAAACGCCATAATTCATAAAAGGCATATGGGAAGGCGAACAATAATCCAACTATGATCGATTGCGTCAGCGCCATCATAAATTGACCCGAAACTTCCCGACTCTGTAGAATAAAGTCAGCTTTTTGCATACAAAGGCTCGTCCAGCCCGTAATTTCAGCCAAGCGACACAAGACCAAATTTGTGGCAAAATCAACCTTCGTTGGCCCCATAATGATAATCCCAAAAATCTCATTTCGGAAAATCCAGGCCGCAATCGTAAAAACCAAAATCGACGCCATGGACCGCAAAATGTGCCAGCGCAATTCCTCCAAATGATCTAAAAACGACATTTCTGTGCCGTCCTTGTCCTCATCTTCCTCGTAATTATCTTCCCAATCTTGGTCCATTGACATAATTTTCCTATTATAAATAAAGTGGGAATTGTTTCACCCACGCATTCACATCTCCCTTAATTTGCTTTAAAACCGCCTCATTATCATGATTCATTAACGCCTTATCCACCATGTCCACGATTTGGGCCATATCGGACTCTTTTAATCCTCTCGTCGTCATCGCCGCAGTTCCAACGCGCATGCCCGATGTCACAAATGGTGATTTGTCATCAAATGGAACCATGTTCTTATTGATGGTAATATCCGCTTGAATCAACGTGTTTTCTGCTAATTTTCCACTCAATCCCTTCGGACGTAAATCGATTAACATCAAATGATTATCCGTTCCTCCCGAAATAATTTCATATCCTTTAGCCAAAAATGCCTTCGCCATCGCTTGCGCATTCACTTGCACTTGCTTCGCATACGCCTCAAATGTCGGTGTTAAGGCCTCCCCAAACGCAATCGCCTTCGCCGCAATGACATGTTCCAAAGGACCACCCTGCGTACCTGGGAATACGGCACCATCTAAACAAGCGGACATCAATTTTAATTCTCCTTTCAAGGTCTTAAAGCCAAATGGATTCTCAAAATCATTGCCCATCATAATCAAACCTCCACGCGGCCCTCGCAATGTTTTATGGGTGGTTGTTGTCACAATGTGACAGTGAGACATTGGGTTGTTCAATAAACCTTTCGCAATTAAGGCCGATGGATGTGAAATATCCGCCAATAAAATAGCGCCTACTTGATCCGCAATCGCACGCAAACGTGCATAATCCCAATCCCTCGAATAAGCCGAAGCACCACAAATGATCAACCGTGGTTTTTCTTTTGCCGCCGTCGCCTCTACCTTATCCCAATCGATTAAGCCTGTTTCTTTTTCTACTCCGTAAAAAAAGGCTTGGAAATATTTTCCTGAAAAATTCACCGGTGAACCATGTGACAAGTGACCCCCATGGGACAAATCAAAACCTAAAATCTTATCGCCCGGATTCAAAAATGATAAAAACACCGCGGCATTCGCTTGTGCACCTGAATGCGGCTGTACGTTTGCCCATGTCGCACCAAATAGTTGTTTCGCACGCTCAATCGCCAAGGTTTCAACCTCATCGACTACCTCGCAACCCCCATAATAGCGTTTTCCTGGAAGTCCTTCTGCATATTTATTGGTCAATACACTGCCCTGCGCTTCCATCACCTGTGGGGATGTGAAGTTTTCTGAGGCAATTAACTCGATTCCGAATTCTTGTCGGTGAGCCTCTTGGTCAATTAATGAAAAAATCTCGGTATCGCGCTGGGTTGGAAATGTGCTGGCAGCCATGAAATAAAATGTTGTTGGATTTCGTTTTAAAGAGCATAAAATTACGATTTTTAATCCGAATAGAAAAGAGAAGTTGGGCGATTTAGTCGACAAATATCACGTTGGGTTCCGCTAATTTTTCTTAATTTTGGGGCAATCTAAAATAGGTACCTATGAAATTTCGCTTATTTCTACTTTTCGCCTTTGTGTGTGCAAGCTTTTGGGGCTTTTCTCAAAAAATCACACCGGCTAAATGGTCATGGACCTTGGAACCTGCGAACCCGACCGTCGGGCAAAGCGCCGAAATCATCTTTAAAGTTAAAATCGATAAAGGATGGTACCTCTATTCGTCTGATTTCGACAAAGAATTAGGGCCCGTGGTCACCACCATCAAAATCAAAGAAGGCCTCGGCGTTCAGGTGGATGGCCCCTTAAAAGCCATCAATCCCCATTCGAAAGAGGATAAAGAGATTTGGAACGGAACCTATACGTATTTTACGGAGCAAGGGGAGTTTCGCCAACAAATTAAAATCACATCCGCCAACTGGAAAATCGATGGAACCTACGATTCCCAAACCTGTTCCAACGAAAGCGGCCTCTGTGTTCCCATCAAAGGGCCTTTTGTTATTCAAGCAGCCGGTATGGCTTCCTCCAGTAGCGAGGAATCAAAAAAAAAAATCGCTGAGGCTTCGTTAATCGCTCCTCCCCAAGAATCCCTTTGGAGCTTTTTCTGGATCGCCATGGGCGCTGGTCTCATCGCTTTACTCACGCCTTGTGTATATCCCTTAATTCCCATGACGGTGAGTTTTTTCACGAAACAAAAAGGGGGTAAAAAATTAGCCTTTTTGTATGGCGCGTTCATTGTCTTGATTTATGTGTTTTTTGGAACCCTGTTGGCCTTTTTCGCGGGAGCTAGTTTTGCCAATTTCTTGAGCACACATTGGATTCCCAATCTGTTGTTTTTTGCCATCTTTATCATCTTTGGAATTTCTTTTTTAGGGGCTTTTGAAATCGTGTTGCCCTCGAATTTAGTCAATACGGTAGATGCAAAATCCGACAAAGGAGGCTTAATTGGGGTGTTTTTTATGGCTTTCACCTTGGTGTTGGTTTCTTTTTCCTGCACGGGCCCATTGGCCGGTTCGATTTTAATTGCCGCATCCCAAGGGGCCTTTATCAAACCGATCATCGGGATGTTAGGGTTCTCCCTTGCCTTTGCAATTCCATTTACTTTGTTCGCGATATTCCCTGGCTTCATGCAGAAATTACCCAAATCAGGCAATTGGATGAACGAAGTGAAAGTCGTTTTAGGCTTTTTAGAAATCGCTTTAGCCTTCAAATTTTTAAGCGTGGCGGATCAGGTCTATCACTGGCATTTGCTCGATCGTGAAATCTTTTTAGCCATTTGGATTGCCATCTTCACGGCATTAACCTTGTATTTGTTTGGTAAAATTTCCTTGCCACATGATGGGCCATCTGGAAAATTATCGATCCCACGAACCCTGTTTGCTACCGCGATGCTGGCTTTTGTGTTGTATTTGATTCCAGGCATGTTTGGGGCTCCGTTGAAAGGGCTTTCCGGCTGGTTGCCGCCCATGAGTTCACAGGATTTCAAGGGAAATACCAATTCCCCCGCCGCTCCGGTGGCTTCCACGAAGGCTAAATACAGCGAATTTTTGACGCTTCCATTGGGCCTGCAAGGATTTTTTGATTTCCAAGAAGCCAAGGCCTATGCCCTGAAAGTGGGTAAACCTCTCTTCATCGATTTTACGGGTCATGGATGTGTCAATTGCCGCAAAATGGAAGAATATGTTTGGTCGGATCCTGGCGTTTTAGCGAAATTGAAAAATGACTATGTAGTGGTAGCCTTGTATTGTGACGATAAAACGGAATTGCCAGAAGCCGCTTGGTATACCTCCAACGTGGACGGACAGGTCAAACAAACCCTCGGGGATCAAAATTTAGATTTTCAGATTGCCCAATTTAATTCGAATGCCCAACCGCATTACATTCTCCTTGATCCACGCAAGGATATGCGCCCGATGGTCGAGCCCGTTTCCTTTGATGCAAACATTGATCATTTTGTCGATTTCCTTTCCAAAGGAATCGCGACCTATAAATCTGGAATTTAATGTCCTGGGGAGCCTATTTTGCGGTGATGTTTGCCACCGCCCTAAAATTTATTGCGGGACCGATTACGGGATTTTCCTTAGGATTAGCTTGGTATGAAACGGTATTTTTTACGTGGCTCGGCGCGATGTTAACCGTGACGATCATCGTAAGCGTGGGGCAAATCATCCTCAAAAGTCTCTCATCGCTACGCAAAACGAAGCCTTTGCTCTTTTCCAAGCGCGTCCGTTACGCCGTTCAGATTTGGCAAAAATTTGGTATCAAAGGCATCGCCGCGCTCACACCTTTAATTTTTACGCCCATCGGCGGAAGTTTTTTGGCTTTGTCGTTTAAGGTCCCTTTGCCGCGAATCTTGCTATTCATGGCTATTTCATCCATTTTGTGGGCCTTGTTGTATACGGGATTCATATACCAACTCACCTTTTTGCGCACCTGGTTTCAGGCATAAAAAAAGCCGGATAAACCGGCTCTTCCTATGATATGTTTTGGATATTAATTCCCCTTATTTATGCTTTTTCCTGCGAATAATTTCTCACGAATCGCATTTGCTTTTACTTCCAATTCAGGTTTAGCCGTATACGTATTCTTAATTTGAGCCGCAGCGCTATCTGGATGAACGCCATATACATGTGTTTCACCAGCGTTTAAGTCTTTTTGCTTAATCGTGTTGTTTTTTTGGTAGTCACAAGCAGTAGCCATTAAAGCCAAGGCAGCAATCGGGAGTATGTTTTTTAATTTCATCGTGTGTTACAAAAATTCTGTGCAAAAATAAGGCCAAAAATCGTATTAAAAAAGTGATTTGACCGAGTCTAGCTATTTGTTTCTAATTTTTTAATCTTTTGCATTAAAAAGTCCATCAATTCGGCAATATATCCTTGGCTAAAATTAAATTCAATGCCTGCCGCTGCGTAGATTTCGCGAATCGGAACTGTATAGCCTAACGAAAGTGCATCCAAATATTGATGAAGCGCTTGGGTCGGATTTTCACAATAATTTCGCCACACGGCCAAGGCCCCTAATTGGGCAATCGCATATTCAATGTAATAAAACGGCACCTCGAATAAATGCAATTGTTTTTGCCAAATATGCCCCTTTATCTCTTCCAATCCTTCCCAATCCGTGATGTTATCCGAAAAGCGATTCAGAATTTCGAGCCATTTGGCCTCTCGCTCGACGAGCGAATGAGTTGGGTTTTCATAAATCCAATGCTGAAATGCATCGATCGTAGCTACCCAAGGCAAGGTCTCTAAAATATCCTCCAAATGCTTAATCTTTGCACGTTTCGCATCCTCCGGCTGTTCAAAATACAAATCCCATTCATCCATCGTAATCAATTCCATGCTCATCGAGGCTAATTCAGCGACCTCAGACGGAAAATTACGAAATGTATTTAAAGGCAAATCTTTCGTTAAAATCGAATGAACCGCATGGCCCCCCTCATGCAAAAGAGTCACCATATCACGAACCTGTCCTGCCGCATTCATAAAAATGAATGGAAATCCAGTTTCTTCCAAGGGATAATTGTAGCCCCCTGGATTTTTGCCTTTCCGAGAATCTAAATCGAAACGATCTAATTTGACCATCTCTTTCAAACAATCCCCTAAAAACGGATCCAAATTCGTAAATACCTGTATCGTTTTATCCAATAATTCCTGCCCTGTCTCAAAGGGTTTCAGTGGTTTTCTTCCCTGCGGATCCACCGACTTGTCCCATGGACGCAATTCTGATAAACCTAAAGCCGCTTTTCGTTTGGCCGCTAATTCATTTAAAATCGGAGACAACGTAGTCGCAACCGCCTCATGAAATTCAAAACAATCCGCCGGACTATAGTCAAAACGTCCTAAACTGGCGAAGGAATAATCCCTGAAATTTTCAAATCCGGATTGTTGGGCCACCTGATGCCTACGTTGAATTAATTCATTGAACAATTCATTCAATTCTTTTTTAATACCTAACCGCTGCGTCGTCATTAGAAAATAGACCTTTTCTCGCAAGGTCCGATCGGTAGATTCGAGCAGGGCACTCGCTTGTTGGAGTGTTTTTTCTTCCCCATCAATCGTCACCATCAGTCCTCCCGTTAAATTCCCGTATTGGGTTTGCAGGTTTTGGAGTTCCGTGAACAACGGAATATTTTCTTCCCTGAAAATTTCAATCGCCTTTTTGAGCCCCCTAAACATAATCGTAAAACCACTTTCTGTCAATTCGTCCACATAGGGAGAATCTATGACCTTCTTATTCCAAACGTCCTCGTAAACAGAAGCATGTGGCATAATGTCATTCACAAATTGCGCATAGCTAGCTTGTAAATCTTCGTTTTGATTGTCGCAAGACATTTTGATGTAGCGCCAGGCAAAATTTTCGGACAAATAACTTTCTAACTCGGATCGCTGCGCACAAAATGACCGCAAATCCGCGGCAGAATGAATAGATACCTCGCTTAATAGGTCGAAATAGGGTTTTACGCTGTCCCAGGTACTTAATGAAAAGTCGGAAGGAAGAAATTGGCGTGTAGTATTTTGAGGACTTATCGTTCTGTTCATGGTTAATCTAAATCGATGATGACATCACCCGACATCGGATGCGCCACGCAAGTTAATACATATCCTTTCTTAATCTCCGTATCCGTCAAACCATCTTCCTCATCCATCATCACCTGACCTTGCGTACACAAACCCATACAAGCCGTGCACATACCCGCTTGGCATGAATATGGAATATCAATATCTGCGTTCAACGCCGCCTCTAAAATGGTTTCATGTGCTTTCACCTCCACTTGATGGTTTTTCCCTTCGTATGTCAAGGTTACCGTTTGGGTTTTCAATGTACCATCTTCCTCCGCTTGCTCCACGTCAGGACTGCTATTCGAACTAAATAATTCTTGGTGCACCTGAGACTCCGGTACCTCAAACATCGCCAGGGAATTTTTTACGTCCTGCATCATTTGACCCGGGCCACACAAATAATAGTGAGCATCCGGAATCGGGATGCCTAATTCTTGTTTCAAATAAAATACGATGGAGGCCTGATTGATACGTCCTTTATATCCCACCCAGGTCGGCCCCGACTGGCTAATCACATGGATCACTTTAAAGCGATCGGAAAACGAATGCTCGAGTTCGTCCAAGGCTTTTTTGAAAATGATTTGTTGCTCATTTCGTGAGCCGTAAATCAGGTAAATGCGCGATTGGGGTTCGCTGTGCAACAAGGTTTTGATCATCGAAAACAAAGGCGTGATCCCTGATCCAGCCCCTATAAAGACATAGGTTTTCGTTGCTGTGGCATCCGGTTTTACCATAAAATTGCCCATCGCTTCCATGATTTCTACGTTGTCTCCGACCTTCAACGTATCGCAGATATAATTCGAAACCAAGCCACCCGGAATACGTTTCACGGAAACGGCGGGGGAGGTATCTGTTTTGGGGGAGGAGGAAAGCGAATAACTTCGGCGGACCTTTTGCCCTTCGATGTCGAAAAGTAGTGTTAAAAATTGGCCCGATTGATAGGTCAATTCCGCATGAATCGGATGCCAAAAATGAATCGTTTTGGTATCATCCGTTTCTTGGGTGATTTCTTTGATGCTGACGTGGATGCGTTGGCTCATTTTATTCTGTTTTTTTACTAATTAACCATTGGACCGTTCCGGGCAGAGATTCATTATGTAGTCGATCGAACGCGGTGACGACGAATCCATATCCGGTTTTTATGTATTGGTTTTCAAGGCTTATTTGTGTTAATTTTCCTTTGTAAATAATATTATCTGCGTTTTCTAAAGGGTCAAATTCCCCTTTTTTAATCCGATACACGACATAATAATCAGCCGGATCCTGGTCCGTACTAGGTTCGCCTGGTTTCCAGCTCAAAGTCCATTCGGTACCTTTCTTTGCCAACACCACCGTATGTGGCGCCGTGGGCGCAATGCTATCTTTCCAAAGCATAGGCGGAACCAAGGCGATGCTTGAAAAATGCGAGTTTCGTAAACTATCTCGAAAGCCTTTCACGTTTCTTATTAGCAAATTCGAACTAAAATAAATCGAGCCTTGCACATTGCTTAAACCTCTAGAAATGCCTAATTGTTTTTCCAATTCGGCGGGCGCCCATTGGTCGTTCAGGTGATAGGCCGCATGGCCGATGTAAATGGGCCGGCCGTAATTATGTGCGCTCCACCATTTTGCCAATGGCTCAAAGGGCGCCACTTTATGAGTAGTTCCCCAGTACAATTGGGGTGCTAAATAATCCACCCAGCCTTCTCGCATCCATTTTTCCGTATCCGCAAATAAATCATCATAAGACTGTAAACCCTTCCGCGTGGGTGAACCATCCGGAATGGCTTCTGTTTGATGCCGCCAAATACCAAAAGGGCTAATGCCAAATTTGACCTTCGGTTTAGTTTGTTTAATGGTTAGCGAAATATCTTGAATGAGTTCATTGACATTTCGTCGGCGCCAATCCGCCAGCGTTTCCTCCGGCAGATGGTATTTTTCGTAGGTATCTTGATCTCGCAACACTTGGTTTGCGATGGGATAGGGGTAGAAATAATCATCGAAATGGATCCCGTCGATGTCGTATTGTTCGACCAAATTCTTGACCAGATTGGCGATGTATTGCCGAACTTGGGGTATACCGAAATTTAAAATATGTTGGCCATTGTAGGTCAGGAGCCATTCCGGATGCTGACGCACGACATGCTTGGCGTCCAACAAGGATTTCGTGCTGATGTCCGCCCGGTTTAAATTCAACCAAGCATGAAATTCGATTCCTCGTTCGTGGCTCTCTTGAATCATGAATTCGAGCGGATCGTAATAGGGTTTAGGCGCTTGCCCTTGAAGGCCGGATAAAAAGGTGGACCAAGGTTCGGGACCTTTCGCGTAAAAAGCATCTGCCGCTGTTCGGACTTGGACAAAAATGGCATTGAAACCCGTTTTTTGATGCGAATTTAGCAGGTCGATGAATTCTTCTTTTTGCTTAAACGCATTGTAATTGCGGGGACTGGGCCAGTCGATGTTGGACACCGTGGCTACCCATATGCCGCGCAATTCGCGTTTGGGTCCGCCTGCAAGAAGGCTTAAGGGAAGTAGGAAAAGGAAGAAAAGAAATAAATGCCTCATTCAAGGCGCAATTTACCTATTTAGGTTCAATTTTTCTGCCTTTAAGCGGGGTCAATCGAAAATAAATAGCCTACGCCCTTCAGAGTTTTGATGTAGTATTCTGGAATTTTTTCGCGAAGTTTTCGGATGTGTACATCGACGGTTCGTTCGACCACGTACACGTCGCTTCCCCACACATTTTCCAATAACTCATCCCGATTGAAGACCTTGTTCGGGTGCTTGGCTAAAAATGACAACAATTCGAATTCCTTTTTCGGAAGGATTAAATTTCTGCCTTGGAACGTAGCTAAATATTGCGTGCGGTTAATGATTAAATCACCAATTTGAATCACATCTTGGCTATCTTCCGGTCCACCTTCACGGGAAAGCATGGCTTTGATTCGACTTACTAATGCTCGAGGTTTGATGGGTTTTACCACATAATCTGCGCCGCCAGCCTCGAATGCCGCGATTTCGGTATATTCTTCCCCGCGGGCAGTTAAAAATAAAATGATCGTATTTTTAAATTCGTGCAATAATTTCATCTGCCGCGCCGTTTCAATTCCGTCCATCACGGGCATCATGACATCCAAAATGACCAAATTCGGCTTAAATTCTTTGGCTACTTCTAAGGCCTCTTTGCCATCGGACGCTTTGGCCAATAAGAAGTTTTCTTTGGCTAAATTGTATTCCAATAACTCGAGAATATCGGGATCATCGTCCACTAGCAAGATTTTAGAAGGACTTTTCGCTAGGCTCATGTAGATTAGGACTAATTTGGATGTTAATGTGCCACAAATATAGAGGGCTCAATGTTACTAAATTGTTAATTTTTCTCGACATTTGACTGAACAAAGATATCATTATGTTGCAAAATCCACCCTATTCTGTCCGTCTTGCTTCTGTTTTAATATCCATCACGCTCGTGATCGGAGGCTTGTATTGGATGCAGGATTTGTTGATTCTCGTGGCATTTGCCATGATCATGGCGATGGTACTTTTGCCCATATGTCGCTGGTTGGAACAAAGAGGCCTTCCTCGTTCAATTTCGATTGCGGTTTGTCTGATTATTACGGTGGCGATTTTGATTGGGATTGTGTTTTTGTTGGCGTTCCAACTGATTGAATTTGCCAATGATTGGCCTCTTTTCATTAAAAAAGCGGAAACCTGGGTTTCCGGTTTACAATCTTTCTTATCTCGGAATCTGAATATTTCACGCAAAAAGCAGATGCTGGAATTAAGTAATCAGACGATCGGCCTATTGAAAAATTCTGGGACCATTTTAGGTACGACCTTCAGCACCTTGATGCATTCGGTGACCACCATGATTTTGATTCCTATTTTCATGTTTTTCTTTTTGTATTACCGGACGTTTTTTGCGGATTTTCTTTCCAAAGTCTTTCCTTCGGCCAATGAAGAAACCCTACGTGGCGTTATGACCAAAACGGGCGAGGTGGTACAAGATTATTTGGTGGGACTTTTGGTGGTTATGTTCGTGGTGGCCTGCGCGAATAGCATTGGCTTTTGGTGGATAGGCGTCGATTATCCTATTTTCTTTGGCATTTTGACCGGTCTACTGTTGATTATTCCATACATCGGAATCTGGGTGGGGGCGTCTTTGCCCATCATTTTGAGTTTAGCTACCTTGAGCCCATCGCATGCGTTTGCGGTGGTGGCATGGGTGGCTGCGGTTCAGTTTATTGAGGCGAATTTCGTGACGCCGCTGGTGATTGGTTCGAAAGTTAGTATTAACCCGATGGTGGCTATGTTGGCTTTATTAGGCGGCGAACTCTTGTGGGGAATTCCAGGACTGATTTTAGCAATCCCATTTACGGCCATCATTAAAGTGATTTTTGATCACGTGCCGGCGATGCAGCCCTATGGATTTTTATTGGGAGAAGCCCCTAAACGAGCTAAAGGGACAAAAGCTCCTTAAAGCGAATGGATTGTCGGCGCGATATTTCGATTTTTTCGCCTTTCCCGACCAAAGTCACCTGCAATCCTCCCGAAAACCAAGGTTCAATTTTCTCGATGTAATTCAAGTTAATGATGTGTTTCCGATTCGCCCGAAAAAACACTTTCGGATCTAATCGTTCTTCCAGCGCATTTAATGATTTTAAGACCAAAGGTTTTTGATCATCAAAAAACAAACGTACATAATTGCCCATGGATTCACACAAACGAACGCGATCTAAGCGAACAAACCAGCATTTTTCTCCGTCCTTGACGAAAATTTGATCGTTGGCCCCCAAGACATGCATGGGACGATCTGCTTGGGAAGAGGCTTGGGCTTGGCTTTGTTGGTACCGTTTTTCCAACTTCTGAATGCTTTCACTCAGGCGCGATAATTCAATCGGTTTGAGCACATAATCCAGCGCATTTACCTCAAACGCCTTTAACGCAAATTCATCAAAAGCTGTGGTGAAAATTACCTCCGGTAAAAATCCATCCCATTCTTCGAGCCATTCAAATCCTGTTTTTCCAGGCATTTGAATATCTAAAAAAAGCACATCCGGTTGAAATTCTTCGATCAGCGGTCCCGCCTCGCTGGTATTAGCAGCTTCCGCGACGATTTCGATGCTCGGAAAATTCTCCAATAATCGTTTCAGTTCATTTCGAGCAAGACGTTCGTCGTCAACTATAATCGCTTTCATGGCTTTTGGGCTAAATTATTCTTCAAAATAGGGCAAAATTAAAACGGCTTCGACATGGTTTTTGTCCAACGGCCGAAGAATTAGTTGAGCGGTTTCCCCATACAACAGCCGAATCCGATGGCGAGAATTCTCCATTCCCACGCCGATCTCATCCCCTTTTGTTTTCAAATGTCCGGGATTAATCACACGAACGCATAATTGTTCGCCCGTTTTTTCCATCAATATTTCGATTTTCCCTCCTTTGACCGAATGCGAAATTCCGTGTTTGATTGAATTCTCCACCAAAGTTTGTAATAACATGGGCGGTATTTGTGCCTTTTTCACATGCCCTTCGCCGCGAATTTCCCATTCCAATCGATCTTCATAGCGGATTTTTTCCAAGGCTAAATAGTCGGCAATGGTGTCTAATTCTTCGGAAAGGGGAATGGTTTTTTTGCGGTCGGTCAAAAGCGAACTGCGCAATAACTTCGACAATTGGTTAATCCCCTTTTTTGCCTTTTGCGGATCTTCTGTAATCAGCGCGCGAATACTATTCAGCGCATTAAATACGAAATGGGGATTCATTTGTGCACGCAAAACCTTGCCTTCTGTTTCTAAGATTGTGCGCTCTAATTGGTTATTTTGACGCTCCATGAGCAATGTCTTTTTCGAATATTGGAAAAAGAAATAGATCAACTGCCATATCGCCAAAGGCTTCATGAAATTAAAAAATATTTGCAATATGATGAATGTACTTAGATCTACCTCGTAATTCTCTCCCAAAAACATATAGTCCATAGGGATATTCAGCGCGACTAAAAGCGCCGCCATAACAAATAAGGCTATTAAATTATATTGAATTAAGCGTGAAAAACGCAATTCCTGCCAGTGATAGCGGTGGGAAATTAATTTATATTGGTGGGTAAGGAATACAGCAAAAAGGATGTTGATAATCGAAGAAAATGCCCAAGCCCATTTCCAGCCATATTGATTGGTGTATAACAATGCTTCATTTAATGCCCAGACGAACCATCCGACCGATTGAAACACCCAGTACATATTTTTACGGTTCAAGGGCATAGGTTTACATAGAATCAGGTAAATTTTTCAAATGCTCCGCGTGATTGGCCTTCAAGGTCGTGAATATTCTTTTTTCGTAGTCGTATTGCAAATGATATAAACACAAATTCTGATGGCCGAATTGATCCATCGTATGCAAGGGTTTGTCAAATAAATAGGTCAATAACACGCGCATGGCTCGCCCATGCATCGCCACTAAAATGGATTTTTCCTCCGGGCGGGAAAGAATTAATTCGACCACCGGTTTTTGGCGTTCCAATACCTCCACCGGACTTTCTCCTTCCTCGGATTGTACATGTATATCGCCATTTCGCCAGGTGCGAACGAGGTTTCGGTAATAGGCATCGTCTTCGGTATTGGGAGATTTTCCTTCCCGGATTCCCCACGAAATTTCGTTTAAACCTTCGTGCTGTTCCCAGGGAAGGCCTTTGTTGATAAATCCTTGCACCGACTGATGCGTTCGCTTCAGCGCAGAGGTGTAAATTTTATCGACGGGAAGGTCTTGGTAGTGATCAAAAAAAGCTTGCGCTTGCCGTTGGCCTAATTCATTTAAATCTGCATCGATTCCGCTTCCTTGGACAACACCCATTCGGTTGTAATCGGTTTCTCCGTGTCTAATTAGGTAAATGTCTTTGATGGGATGCATATTAATTGAAAATAATTCCGAATTTTACGCACAAAAATACGAATAATATGTTCAATACCTCCATTTCATTAGAGACCCTAAATTCCTGGGGAAAGGGCAATATGCTCGAACATGTAGGGATTGAATTCATCGAATTGACTCCGGACTATATCAAAGCAAAAATGCCCGTGGATCATCGAACAAAACAGCCCTTCGGCTTGTTACATGGAGGCGCTTCGGTGGTATTGGCTGAAACGATGGGTAGCATTGCGTCTGCCTTATCGGTGGAAAATCCAGATAAACAAACGGGGGTGGGTGTAGAAATTAATGCGAATCATTTGAAATCGGCTCGGGGAGGTTTTGTCATTGGTACATGTACGGCTTTGCGAATAGGGAGAACCATGCATGTATATGATATCAAAATCCATGATGAGGAAGATAATTTGATATGCGCAAGCCGCCTTACCGTGGCTATATTGCAAAGATAAAATCTATGTCGCAGGCCTTCGTATTTGAATCAACAAGCCTTTCTTGGTCTTCCATGTGGGAGCATCATGTAAATGCTTCTTCGGCGATTGCTGTATGGAAGAGGCCGCATGCTGACAAGCGATATTTTTTAGTGGATTCTTCAGGTGGTTCACCAGTCGAAAATCTCGATTTACCTCATTTTTCACCGGGCTTTTTGGTTGCGCCATTTATCGGAAAACCACTGTTTTTTCAGGCCGAAAAAATCTTCATCTCGGATGTGCCAGAAAAAAAGGTTCATGCCTTGACGGGTTTTCAGCCCTTTGCCCATTCCCCCAAACGGGCGGATTTTGAATATTGGGTACAGGCGTCTATTCAACAAATCAAACAAGGGAATTTTCAGAAGGTAGTTTTGTCGCGTACCGATGAAGCGCCTTTGAAGGCTGATTTCTCCGTGATGAGTGCCTTTGAATCCCTTTGCATCGAATATCCAAATGCGTTTGTTTGCGCCGTATATGAGCCTTTGAGCCAACAAACCTGGCTATGCGCCACACCTGAAATTTTAGTTTCGCAAGATTCGGACGGGATTTTTAAAACCATTTCGTTGGCAGGTACGCAATCGGCTATTTTACCCGACGGCCATGTTATTTCAAGTCAGGATGCTCGTTGGTCCCAAAAGGAAATCGAGGAGCAGGCGTTTGTCAGCCGTTATATCATCGAATGTTTTAAGAAAATTCGCCTCCGAGAATATATTGAGAATGGCCCGAAAACGATAAAAGCGGGTAATTTACTGCATTTGAAAACGGAATATTGGGTGGATACGAAGGCCCTGAATTATGCCTCCTTGCCGGGGGTGATGTTGGAATTATTGCACCCCACATCCGCCGTGTGTGGCATGCCCAAGGAGGCGGCGATTGCTTGGATTGCCCAAGCTGAAAAACATGAGCGTGGTTTTTATTCAGGTTATTTAGGGCCTGTGAATGTGGATCACGAAATTCATTTGTTTGTGAATTTGCGGACCGTAAAAATTCAAAAGGATGCGGAAGGATATGCGGCGACCTATTATGCCGGTTGCGGTATCACCGAGGATTCTGACCCTGAAAAGGAATGGATGGAAACGGAAATGAAATGCCAAACGCTTCAGCGCGTGCTGAACATTAATGCTTCAATTTAGCACTTAGGTCTTCTTTGGGATTAATTTTCCCTGTGATGCTTACTTTGACGGTGTCAATTTTCGCGTCGACCACACTGACTATTTGGAACTGAAAAGGCGCTAAGGTTATCATTTCGTTCGCCTCCGGAATGTCTTCATATATGCTGATGAGCATACCACCCAACGTTTCATAATCGCCCTCAGGTAAATGCCATTCATATTTTTCATTCAGGTAATCAATCTCGTGGCGGCCTGATAAAATGTAGGTCTGTTCATCCACTTGCTTTTCAATCCAATCCTCAGAGTCATCGTATTCATCTTGAATTTCTCCAAAAATTTGCTCCATCACATCCTCCATACTAACCAAACCGGAAGTACTTCCAAATTCATCCACTACCAAAGCCAAGGATTTACGCTCTTTGGAAAATTTAATCATCAAATCGTTCGCCGGCATGGCCTCGGGTACAATCGGAATACTTGTCAAAATGCTTTGAATGTCCTTTGGTTTTTTAAATAAGGCTAAGGAATGGCAATAGCCAATCACCTCTTCCAAACTTTCCTTATATACCAGCACTTTTGAATGACCACTTTCGATGAATACCTGGCTCAAACCTTCGATACCTTCTTCCAATTCGATGGCCGTAATTTCCGTCCGAGGAATCATGCAGTCACGCACTTTCACTTGCTTAAATTCGAGGGCATTATGGAAAATTCTCGTATCCACTTCATTTTCCTCTTCAGTCGAAACCTTCCGATTTAAATTTTGTAAATAATGGTTTAAATCGGTGAGACCAAAGGCTGGTTTTTCTTCGGAATAATTCAGTCGGAGAACGCGGGTGATGAACCATTTGGATAGCCCGACAGTCAACCAAACCAACGGAAACATCAAACTATTCACGATCCAAATCGGAATCGCCAAAAACTCTAAAATGGCATCCGGATTAATCAAAAAGATACTTTTTGGCGTAAATTCTGAGGTAGTCAAAATTAAGATCGTAGCCACGATGGAGGCTAATAAGCGGGCGACAATCTCATTCGTGATGTAGGGAAAGTTCGTTAAAATCGCATGGTGTAAATATTCCTCCATGAAAATTCCATAGGCCACCAGGGAAAGCGTATTTCCGATGAGCATGGTGCCAATGAATTGACTCGGTTTTTGGTTGAAATGAGAAATGATTTTGGCACTCAATAAATCTTGTTTGGCTTTGAGTTCAAAATATAATTTATTGGATGATACAAAGGCCATTTCGACCCCCGAAAAAAAGGCGGAGAAAACCATGGCCAATACGATACCGATTATTTGTGGTTCCACCTATTTTTTGTTTTTGTTAGCCTCTTCTTCCTTTTTGATCCGGTCGTTTTTGGCATATTGGTAGTAAAATAAGCAAGCCACGCAGTACATGAGCCAGCCATAGTGGTAAAATATTTCTGACCAAAAATTCCCTTGGATACTTGCAGGCGTTGCCGAGTTTAAGTCGATAATCCAAATGATCAAAAACCCAATGCCAGCGGCTAAACTTAAAACTTCTTTACGTCCCATGTTAAGCGATCATTTTTTCGGTCCGACGGAAAGTCGACACAAATAAACCAATAAAGATCAATATAGAACCTATCCAAACCAAATTGATATACGGTTTTTCCAAGGCTTTAATGATAATCAAATCCTGCTGTGTCGTATTGTAGGCAAAACTAAACTGCTGCGTCTTTGGATTAATCTCAGTAAACTTGATTTTAATACCCGTTTCTTCGCTTTCAAAAGCCGGCATCGCAACCATACCGTCTTTGATGATGAAGGTGGGGCTCAAGGTAAATTGTTGGAAATTTTTACCCAACACCTCAAAATTCGCTTGAACCGCCGCGTCATTGGGTCCCAATGTCACATTTTCTACATTTGTCACTCGTGTGACATCATGCAAAACAGCTACAAAATCATTCAAGTAAATGGTATCACCGATGGAGACAGTCGCCGCCACGGTTTGACTCCACTGTTTCTCTTCACCTGCCTCAGCGGCTAATCGAGGATCTAGAGAGACGTAGGTGTAAATATCGTGGTTCCAAGCATGCTTGACATCAGGCGAAATGGCCGTTCCCATTTTAGGATTCACTTGCCAGCGTGGGAAAAGGGAAACGCTTTTTCCTTCCGCATTTTTGAATTCTAATTCATAATAATTGTTTTCGGGTTCCACCGTCAGGGTATCGCCTTTTTTGGCGATTTTTTGTCCTTCTTGTTCGATGTCCTTTAAGGCAATGGCATGAAAATCGCCTTCGATGATTTCGAAATCTTTTTTGTTGAAATATCCTTTATGTCCCCTCAACTCGATTTTCCGACCTTTGTACGTCACTAAATAATCTTGCATTTGGGCTCCTTGACCCAGCCAAAGTGGAAGGTTTTCTTTGTTCTCTTTGTTGTCGTCCTTTGTAAACTGTTCTACTTTATTCGAAATCGCAAAACCGGAACGGTTTAGCGACACGACTTTTGAATAGCCCGCTGAAAATAAAACCCCGATGAGCATAATGGCTAATCCGACATGGGATAGGGCACCTCCGGCGATGGAGAATTTTTGTCTGGCTAAAAACCAAAGTATTTTGCCATTTGAAATCAATGAAAATAAGCCACTCCACAATAAGGCGATATAGGATACCGTATACACTTTACCAACATTCACGATTAAAACTGTAGCTAAAACAGATGCCAGAAGTGAACTATACAAGGGTTTAAATTGGGTCGATTCTTTTAATTTTCCCCACCAAACAAATTGGCCCACCCCGCTTAAAATGGCAACAGCTAGGAAAATCCAGATTTGAATTTTGCTATAATGTTCCACCTGATCTGCAGGCAAGGCGATGTTTGACACGAGTCCAAATGCCTCCGCGATTTTATTGTATACGGGAATGGAGGTGGTGAAAATAAGTTGGAATGCCGATAATCCTAGCACCGAGGCTCCCACAAAAATCCAAAATTCCTTGTTGTAGACCCCTAATTCTTTTTCGTCTTTGGGAAGGGACTTCCAGCGATAGGCGGCCAACGCAATGGCGCCAAGGAGGAAGGTAAATAGGTAAATGAGTAATTGCCCCGATAAACCCAAATCCGTAAACGAGTGCACGGATGCATTTCCCAATACGCCAGAACGGTTCAGGAAGGTCGAATATAAAACTAATATAAACGATGCGATGACTAAGATAATCGATGTTTTTAACGCCGAACTCGAATTCCGGTAGGCGATCATGGTGTGGATTCCGCCGACCATCACCAACCAAGGCACAAAAGACGCATTTTCCACCGGATCCCAGTTCCAATACCCCCCAAAATTCAGCGTTTCATAGGCCCAATAGGCCCCCATCATGATGCCCACGCCTAATATGCCGCCACAAAAGAGTGCCCAAGGCAAGGCAGGTTTAATCCATTCGGTCAATTGGTTTTTCCACATACCCGCGATCAAATAGGCGAATGGAACGAGCGTCAGCGCAAAGCCTAAAAATAAGGTGGGCGGGTGGATGACCATCCAATAATTTTGTAAGAGGGGATTTAATCCTCGGCCGTCTTTGGGAATGAAGTTGGGCTGCATGCTCCAAACAGGCAAATCCGGTTGGGCTTCGCGCAACAACAAAAAGGGCGAAGAACCAATTTTTAGATCAATGTACGGAATAACCACCCCTAAAATCATGGAGGTTAAAAAGGTTTGCACGAGGGCAAAAACCGTCATGACGGGAGCCTCCCATTTGGGGTTTTTAATCATCAGGATCACCCCTAAAATTGCCTGCCAAAAAATCCAAAGCAGGAATGAGCCTTCCTGACCTTCCCAATAGCAGGAAATCATGAACATCGTCGGGAGCTGTAAGGACGAATGGGTAAACGCGTAGTGGTACTCGAAATAATGCTGGTATATGATGACAAATAAGCTGGAGGCCACGCCGATGACCAAAAGCAGGTGGATAATAAATAAGGTTCGGGCGGTTTGAATCCAGTCTTTGCCTGAAACTTCGTTTGCCTGACTCGCCTTAAAGTAGGAAAAAGTAGCCAATAAAGCGCTGACGAAGGAAGCAATGACCAGCATATGGCCGACTTGTCCAATGGTTTCGTGTATCATATTATTTTTTCACGTCTATTTTCCCTTCTTGGTATTTAGACGGGCATTTTAAAAGGATTTTATCGCAATAAAAAATTTTATCGGCCTTCATACTACCTACCAACACAAGTTTTTCTGATTTTTCAAAATCCTGAGGTTTCGGTGCCGCATAAACCACTTGGTTTTCACGGCCTAGGCTATCCTCCACGATGAATTCGAGTCTATTCGCATCTAAGGCAGGATTAAAAGTCATCCCAACAATCTTGCCTTGTGCATCTTTTTTTAATTTACCCACCACGTGTACCTTTTGGCCAGGATCTGATTGGGATAAGCGCTCTGCTTCATCAAAACCCACGTAGGTACTTGCGTCACCTGTCGTAATTAGAATAATCCCGATGGCGATGGCAATTAAAATCAAACCAAAAATATGCGTCTTCTTCATTTAAGCATCTTTTTTTAAGGTCTTTTCGATTTGGCTTATGCGATGTCCCAAGCGGAATAAATACACAAACAATCCGAGTAGAATAATGAATACCACGGCGACAACGACGTAAATTTTACCGTCGGCCCGAAATTGATCCGCCATTTCAATCTCCGATTGTGCTTGACCGGCAAAACTAATGAGTAAGGAGAAAAGAAGGAATAAATAAGCTTTCATATTAATCGTTTTCAATGGTTAATTGACTAATTTTTTTCAAGCGAATGCGCAAATTGGCAATCCAAAAACCCAATAAAGCCCAACCAAGGATGGCTGGATAAAAGACCATGCGCATATTCGAATCCAAATCATATTTCGAAAAACCTGGATTTCCGCCATTTCCGGGATGCAATGAATCTGTCATCCGAGGAAGAATCCAAATCAAAATCATAAAAATGACGAAGGCGAAAATATTGTACACATTGGAAATCCGTGCACGCTGTTGCTCATCTGGCATCGAAGAACGAACGAGGCCATAGGCGAGGTAGATGAGCATCCCAATAGCCACGGAATTTAATTTGGGATCATTTGTCCACCAATCGCCCCAAGTGAATTTAGCCCAAATACTGCCTGTAATTAACCCGAGGCTGGCAAAAACCAAACCCGTTTCCACATAGGCATTTGAGATTAAATCGTTTTCAAGATTTCCCTTACGCAGGTAGCGGATGGAATGGACGACGGAGGTGGCTAATAAAAAAATCATGCTAAACCACATCGTAACATGAAAATAGAGGTTGCGAACGGTTTCGTTGAGAATCGCCTGCCGGGGCACCTGCCCCAAAAAGCCTTGCCAAACCGTGTAAACCAATAAAATCATACAGGCAATTTTCAGCCCGTGCTTTTTTAATGTCTCCATATATAAGGAAATAATATGCCAGAAAGTACGATGACAATGACGTCGATAGACGTTAGAATCGCGATTTCATCCCAATTTTCTTGAATGCTTAGGCCATCCATGGCACTTTTTGATACTTTTAACAACATTAATAACAAAGGAAGAATAATAGGGAAACTTAAAACGGCCATTAAAGTTGCCGTATTTTCTCCCTGCGCCGCAATTCCGGCAACCATCGAAAGCGTGGCCGAAAACCCCACGGCCCCGAGGATCAGCGAAAGCAAATACAGGGGAAAATTCCCCACGGGATTGCCCATAACCCACGAATAAAACCCGATGCCAATCAAGGAAATACCTATCATCACGAGGGTATTGTAGGCTATTTTTGAAAAAATGATGGCTTCAGGCGAGGCGATGGTATAATAGAATAAGTTGCGTTGCGCGGATTCTTGGGTAAAACTTTTTCCAATCGCATTGATGGCAATGAAAAGGAGAATAATCCAAAAAAGCGTATTCCAGGTGATGGGATGAATGGCTTGTTGCTTCGCTTTAAACGATAAGTAACACACGAAAACGGTGGATGCCAAATAGAGCAACAATCCATGCATGGCGTATTTTTGACGCCATTCTAATTGGATTTCTTTTCGGACCAATAAACGTATTTCTTTGAGTATCATCAATCTCCCTAATCGGACATGCAATTTACGACAGAAAATTCGCTTTCATGTATATTCTAACTAGTATTTTAAGGATTCATAAAGCTTTCGAGGAAATTAAGCAGTATCATTTTTTTGGTCAGAATTACTTAGTACATTTGTGTCTAATTTTGAATTATTCTAAATAGTGGATTTGCGGTTTTATGGTGAGCTTAGCTGAATTGGCGATTGGAGAAAAGGGAGACATTGTGGGGTTCACGGATGAAAAACTTTCTTTGAAGTTATTGGAGATGGGTTGTTTACCGGGTTCGGAGATTATGATGACGCATCAAGCCCCTTTTGGGGACCCGATTGCGATCAAGGTGTCGGGTTATACGTTGTCGATGCGAAAAGAGGAGGCAGCTACCATTCTTATAAACAAAAAATAATTGTCAACACTTCCTAAAATAGCGCTCATTGGAAATCCGAATGCGGGGAAATCATCTCTGTTTAATTCATTAACGGGTTTGCGTCAGAAAACGGGTAATTTTCCAGGGGTGACCATGGATAAATTAACGGGGCCATGGGAAATTGAACCCAAGAAGGAAGTTGAAATCCTCGATTTACCTGGCATTTACAGCATTTACCCAAAGTCGATCGACGAAGAACTAGTCATCAATATTTTAGGGAACCCCGCGCACGAGGATTATCCTGATATGGCGATTGTTGTGGCGGATGCGTCTAATTTAAAGCGCAATTTATTGTTGTTTTCGCAGGTAAGGGATTTGGGAATCCCAACGGTCCTTGCCCTCAACATGATCGATGTCGCGGAAAATGAAGGATATGTCATTAATTCGCTCAAATTAGCCCGAGAATTAAATGTCGAGGTAGCTGAAATCAATGCCAAAAAAGGTATTGGGGTGAATGGCCTTAAATTAGCCGTGAATAAAACATTAGCGAATCGCTATGCGTCGAATGATGCCTTGCCTTTGCCGGTGGCGGATGCCTTGATTGAAGATATTCAAAGTCAATTTGGGGAGGCGGAACCTTATCGCTGCTTGTTGTGGCTCATGGAACATGATCGGATGAAGATGTTTTCGAAGGCCCAACGGGAGGCATTCGACCACTTGACCGAAAAACATGATTTTTCACCTAAGTCCTACAAGTCTCAAGAAACGGTTAAGCGTTATGAATTATTGACCGAAGTGGTGGATCGTTGTGTGATTAATTTAAATCGCCAATGGGATGCCGCACCCGTGAAAACTCTAACGGATCGCCTCGACAAAGTCTTCTTGCATCCGGTCGGGGGCTATTTATTTTTCTTAGCCATTTTATTTGTGATGTTCCAAGCGGTTTTTACGTGGGCGACGTATCCGATGGATGCGATTGATGGGGGTGTGGCCTATTTGAATGATTGGTTAAAGGGGATTTTGCCAGCATCGGCGTTGACAGGATTATTGACCGATGGCCTCATTGCCGGAATTGGTGGGGTTTTAATTTTCGTGCCTCAAATAGCCTTTTTGTTTTTATTTATTTCACTATTGGAGGAAACCGGTTATATGTCTCGGGTAATGTTCATCATGGATAAATTGATGCGGCGTTTTGGATTGAATGGGAAATCGGTGGTGCCCTTAATTTCAGGGGTGGCTTGTGCTGTTCCGGCGATTATGAGTACACGGTCGATCGGGTCGAGAAAGGATCGCTTGATCACGATTTTGGTGACGCCATTGATGTCCTGTTCGGCGCGTTTGCCTATTTATACGGTGTTGATCGCGTTGGTTGTTCCAGAAAAAAGCACCTTGTTTGGCATGTTTAATTTGCAGGGCCTCGCTTTGTTTGTCTTGTATTTATTGGGCTTTTTTATGGCCTTGATTTCGGCTTACGTGATGAAACTAATTTTGAAGGCGAAAGAACGCAGTTATTTCATTATGGAATTGCCGACTTACAAAGGGCCCCGTTTCAAGCACGTCGCATTGACGATTTGGAATTCGGTTCAAGCCTTTGTTTTTGAAGCGGGAAAAATAATTGTAGCGATTTCGGTGGTCTTATGGGTACTAGCTAGTTATGGGCCGGGGGATAGCATGTCGAAAATTGCAGATCAGGTGCGGGTGGAGAATCCTCAGTTAAGCGGCATCACTTTATCCAATAAAATCGCCTCTGAAAAATTAGAAAATTCCTATGCGGGTCATTTTGGCAAATTCATTGAGCCCGCGATTCGACCCCTTGGGTATGATTGGAAAATCGGGATTGCCTTGATTACGTCCTTTGCTGCCCGCGAGGTCTTTGTGGGGACGATGTCAACGATTTATAGTTTAGGTGGCGAAGTGGAGGATGAAAATGCGACAATTAAAAACCGCATGCGCGCTGAAATAAATCCTGCCACGGGAAAACCTTTGTACGATATGGCTTTGGGATTTTCCCTCCTGATTTTTTATGCCTTTGCGATGCAATGCATGAGTACTTTGGCGACTACCTATCGGGAAACCAAATCTTGGAAATACCCTTTGATTCAGTTTACCTACATGACTGCGTTGGCCTATTTGTCAGCCTTTGCGGTGTACCAGTTACTTTCTTAATGCGGAATAGGAATCGACGTAGCCGCTAAATTACTGGTGCCCTTCGCCAAAATTTTTCCATCGGCATTATACATCTTCGCTTCTACATTCGCGATTTTTTTCCCTACTCGAAATACTTCGGACGTGACGGTGACGGTTTCCCCGGCTTTGGCACCGAAAAGGAAATCCACATGCAAATTGATGGTCACATAGAGAAAATCGATCTCGATGGTAATCAAGGTCATGCCCATTAATTCATCCAACATCGTCGAAATAATACCTCCATGAAGGACCCCCGCATGGTTGCATTGATCTTCTCTCACAACAAATTCCACGGAAATACTTCCCATTTCAGCCTTTTTCAAGGTGCCATCTAGCCAGTTGGATATGGGGTTGGGGTTTCCATCCGCAATTTTGCGATTGAGATTTTGGTTTAAAAAAGCAATAACGGGTTGGTTGGGTTTCATCGGTATGTGTGTAGGCGGAATATGTAGGGGAATAACTAAGGACGAGTCCAGGTGGCGGTCCGACCGAACATCGGGGTGCCAATGTAGCCTCGGATTTCAAGAATCTTATTATTATCCTTGGATTTGATGATGCAATCGTAGGTTTTGCCGGATTTCGGATCATAAATTTTTCCATCTTCCCAGGTAGAACCGGTGAATTTGAAGTCTTGTAAAATGACTAATCCGACGATGTCCCGATTTTTCAATTTTGGATCTGGGTTATTTACATCTTTTTTGCCGGGAGTTTTGCCCCACGAAATTTTTCCGTAAAATTTATCACCTTGTTTGAAAATACTGATTTTCCCGTCTTTTTCTTGGGAAAGCCATTCGCCCAAAATGACGTCGGCATTTGAATTATTGGCTAAGCTAATTGTTGGGACCAAAAGCGTGGTCATGAAAAGGTATAGAAGGGTTTTCATGGAAGCTGATTTTTAATTTTGACAAATATATAACGAAATCGGGATTTAATATCTAACGAATAGAATCGAAAATGGTTTGCCACAATCAGTTGGAATGCTTATTTTTGTCAGAATATATGCCTAACAAACCAAGTTTTTAGAAACAAAAGGCCAGAAGCTTATGAATTACAACTTAGCACAGATTCCTGAAAGAACCGAAAAGCCTCGTCAGAAAGGTCTAACCATGGTGATGGATAAGGGATTGAGTCTTCGCCAAGTGGAGGATTTTTTAGAGATGGGAGCGGCGCATACGGACATTGTTAAATTAGGGTGGGCTACGTCGTATGTGACGCCTAATTTGAAAGAAAAGTTAGCGATTTATAAATCTGCGGGTATTCCGGTATATTTTGGGGGGACTTTATTTGAGGCCTTTTACATCCGAGGACAGGTAGATGAGTACCGTCGGGTCTTGGATCAATATGGCATGGAATATGCGGAAGTTTCGGATGGTTCGGTGGATATGGAATCTGATGTGAAATGTGAGTTTATTCGGACATTGTCTCAGCAGGTGACAGTTTTGTCGGAAGTTGGGTCCAAAGACGAAGCAAAAATCATCCCTCCGTATAAATGGATCAAGTTAATGAAGATGGAATTGGAGGCGGGATCTTGGAAGGTCATTGGGGAAGCTCGGGAAGGGGGGAATGTTGGATTATTCCGTTCTTCCGGGGAGGTTCGCCAAGGCTTAGTGGAGGAAATTTTAACGGAGATTCCGGAGGAAAGAATTATTTGGGAGGCACCTCAGAAATCCCAACAAGTATGGTTTGTGAAATTAGTCGGTGCAAATGTGAACGTCGGGAACATCGCGCCCAATGAAGTCATTTCGTTAGAAACCATTCGATTAGGTTTGCGTGGCGATACGTTTGATCATTTTTTGACCAAATAAAACCCAGCTATATGCTTCATCAATTCCTTGATCTATTAAAGGATCCACTTACTTTTTTAACAGAATTCATCGCGGCACATGGTCCATTGACCTATGCGCTGTTGTTTGCCATCGTTTTTGTTGAAACTGGATTTGTGGTGATGCCTTTGTTGCCCGGAGATTCCCTTTTGTTTTCTGTGGGTTTATTGGCAGCTGCCTCGGGCCAAATAGCCTTAAGCACCGTCATTCCAATGCTGATTATTGCGGCATTGTTAGGTGATCAATTGAATTATTTTTTAGGTCGATATTTCAGTTCGTGGATTCAAAATAAGGAGCAAATCCTGTTTTTGAAGCGCTCGCATATCGAACAAACCGAAGCATTTTATGCGAAATATGGCAGTAAAATGGTGATTCTTGCCCGTTTTGTGCCTATCGTTCGAACGGTGGCACCTTTCGTTGCGGGTGCGGGCCGCATGTCCTATCCGGTGTATTTATTGTATGGGTTTTTAGGGGCAACATTATGGGTGACATCCATTTCCTTGGCCGGTTTTTATTTAGGCGATAATGTGTTTGTTAAGGAAAACTTTGAAAAAGTAGTCTTAGGCATCGTGTTTGTTTCCGTTATTCCAATCCTTTTTGGCGTTCTCAAGCAATTTTTTTCTCGGAAATAATATGTCGATTTCAGCACAATTTGGCTTGATTGGATATCCCTTAGGCCATTCCTTTTCCAAAAAATATTTTACAGAGAAATTTGCGGAGCTGGCTTTGTCCGAGAGCCATTCCTACGAACAGTTTCCGATTTCAAGCATTGATGAATTACCCGCTTTATTTGCGGAGTATTCGAATACATTGCGAGGCTTAAATGTGACGATTCCGTACAAACAACAAGTTATTCCTTATTTGGATGAAATAGACCCCGCAGCGGAGCGAATCGGAGCGGTTAACACCATTAAAATATTGCCCAATGGGCGTAAAATAGGGTATAATTCTGACTATTGGGGCTTTCGTCGGACGGTGGAACAATGGCCCGCCTTTGAAAATTTTCGATCAAAAAAGGCATTAGTCTTAGGTCAGGGTGGTGCGGCGAAATCGGTGATTGTGGCCCTACAGGATTTAGGTATGGAGGTCGTAAAAGTATCCCGAGTGGCATCTGGTGATGCGATTTCCTATGAGATGATTCTTGCTATCTTGGATGAGATTGGCCTAATCGTGAATTCGACCCCTTTGGGCATGTCACCCAATTTAGATACATGTCCGCCTTTGCCATACGAACCCCTGGGTGCGCAACATTATTTTTATGACTTGGTGTATAATCCTTTGGAAACTGAGTTTTTAAAACGAGGATTGGCCCAAGGAATCGGAGGCATTCATACAGGAATCGATATGTTGCATGGTCAGGCGGATAAAGCCTGGGAAATTTGGCAAGCTTAACGTAAATAAACACCGCGTGTGCTGGCGTCCGAGATGATGACTTGCACGTGTTCGGCTAGGGTCGTCGATAATTCATATCCGATGTAATCTGCTGAAATGGGGAATTTTCGATAATTACGATCGACTAAAACCGCTACTTGGATTTTTTTCACCGGTATACTCAAAAAGGGAGCCAAGGAATAGGAAAATGTTCGGCCTGTATTCAAGACATCATCGACCACGATGATGACCTTGTTTTCAAAAACACTTACATCACAATCAAATTCAACCGGGCTTTCATAGGGAACATCCTTATTTAAGCGAATGGCTACGGCTTGAGGAGACATTTTTGAGATCTCGCGTATGTGTTCACAAATGAATTCAGCCAAGGCAAAACCTTCTCCCACGACGCCTGCGATAATGATTTCTTTTTCTTCGAAATTATTTTCATAAATCTGAAAGGCAATTCGCCTGATTTTTTGAAGTAAGGCGGGTCCGTCTAAAAGTTGTTTTACCGACATGATGTGGGTTATATTTCGAAAATAGCATTTAAAATTACCAAAATAATCCAAATTTTGTACCTTTGCGCATTATTTAGCGTTTAAAATTATTGTTATATGGCCAAAATGTACGGGGCGCAGCAACGCCAACAAATGCAAGCTCCTTCCAATCCACTCGCGATTAAGACAAAGAAATATGGCTTAGAAAAAAACAAATACATCAGTTTGTGTATGCGTCAATTAGCGGCTAATCAGTGGAAATGGGCTTTTGTACCTTTGGTGTTAATTTTAGCCAATGTTGCCCTAAATCTAAGCGGCACCTATAAAAATTATTGGATCTATATTTTTGTGGCCATTGGGGCGATTGGGTATGTCCTTTTTTGGTTGATTCAATTTACAGGAATTACTCAATTAGCACAATACAAGCAGTTGTTCGACAAATACCGCTATGAAATCGATTCACGTCAAATCATGATGAAAATTTCGGAGAAAGAAGGCGGGATGTTGAAATGGGATATGATTCTTCGTGCCTACAAAGACAAGGAGGCTTATGTGTTGGAAATGGGGAAATACCAGTTTATGTATTTGCCTTTTTCGATTTTCGTGAATGAAAACGACAAGAAGTTGATGGATAAAATCCTTCGCGACAAAGGCTACATCAACTAACATGGGTCGTCTCTTAGCGATTGATTATGGCTTAAAGCGTACGGGAATTGCCGTGACGGATAGCCTACAAATTATCGCAAATGGCCTAGACACTGTTCCCACGCATACCTTATTGGCTTTTTTACAGGCTTATTTTGCGAAAGAAGTGGTGGACCAAGTGGTGATCGGCATGCCCAAAAATCTAGATAATTCGGATACAGATTCTACGGCGGGCGTTCGCTTTTTTATAAAATCCTTCAAAAAGAAATTTCCTGAAATGCCCTTAATCGAGCATGATGAACGATTTACATCGAAGTTGGCCATGCAAGCGATGATTGCTGGAGGGATGTCTAAGAAGGATCGTCGGGAAAAGGGAACCGTAGATCGAGTGTCGGCAACAATCATCCTGCAATCCTACATGGAATCGAAGGCATAAAAAAACCGCCATTTCTTGACGGTTTTTTTACTATTTTATTTCGTAACAACCTTGGAAAACCTGTGATAAAAAGGTGTTTTGCTATCCGCTGATTTAGGTTTGAATTTCCCGGTGATGATGGGTACGTACATGACGCGCCGACGGGATTTTTCACCAAAATTCGGAGATACTTCTACCCGATGCCACAATCGACCGTCGTGTATGGTTAAATCTCCTTTTTCAATTTCAAAGGCCACTTCCCGTGGATCAGGTTTATGGTCAATGAATTGTTTCTTGCCAAATAATAATTTAAGTACGCTTTGATTGTGCGTGCCTGGAATGACACGAAGACCCCCGTTGGACGATGGGCAATTATCTAAATGAATCCCCACATTCAACATGGGTAATATTTTTTGACCTAAAAACAAATCCCGTGGACTATCCGTATGCCAGCCCATTTGGGTGAATTTGGAATTCGGTTGATTGACATAATGATTAAACACCAAACCATCCTTTTCCTCTTCTGAAATACGACCTTCGTAGGGAGCTAGGAATTCGATTAGTTGGCTCAAACGCGGATCTCTTAAAAACTCAGCTAACACAGTGCTGTATTTGTTCGTGAAGCACATCCGCTGGATCATGTCCTCCCCCTCTGGATTTTTCCCGAATTTCAACGGAATCCCATTGATTTTTTGGGTTCCTTCAGCCAACCATTTTTTTTCTATATCAGCTAATTCTTGAATAAATACATCAGCCGTTTCTGGAGAGATAAACTTTTTAAATTGGATTACCCCATATTTACTAAAATACGCTTTCTGCTCCTCGGTGATTTCCGCGCCCAAGGTGAAGGTTTTGTATTCAAATTTTACGGTAGCTTTTCTCATGTGTTTAAATTCCTTTTGAATAAGGCTTTGTTTCAATCGGGTATGCAATTTACAGATTTGTCGACGAAAAAATGGAAAGAAAATGTATTTTTCTGATAATTATCATCAAACTGATTCTTTTTACACCATAATATTTCTCAAATTTGTGCGAATTTATAACCAACGTATGCTTAAGTATTTTATTTTGTTCTTCGTGATTAGTGTGGCTTCTTTTGGTCAACAACTTAAAAGAAAAGGTACTTATTTCGTCTATTGGGGCTATAATCGGTCGGTCTATCCGGGCTCTGATATTCGATTCAAAGGCCCTGGCTATGATTTTACGCTTGCGAATGTAGCTGCCTCAGATGCGCCCACGCCTTTTGATGGCTTTGAAACCTATTTTAATCCATCTTTATTCTCCATTCCGCAATTTAATTTTCATGGGGGCTATTTTTTGAAGGATAATTTATCCATTAGTTTAGGTTGGGATCACATGAAATATGTGGTGAATGATTTTCAAACGACGCATATTACAGGGACTATTTCAGGCCAAGTGTCTAGCCCAGCGATTCCAGTTAATCCAGCCTATGTGGGTAATTTTTCGAATGCCGCAATCGTCATTAATCCGAGCGATTTTGTCGATTATGAACATACCGATGGATTTAATTATGCCGCGATTGAACTCGATCATTACAAACCACTTTGGCGCGCGAAAGCCGGAAAAATGCAATTGGATTGGGTGAATGGATTTGGCCTAGGCGTGGTCGTGCCACGTTCTGATGTTCGCTTATTTAGTGTAGGCCAAAATAATTTCTGGAATTTAGCCGGGGCCGGAGCCTCCGTACGCACCGGGTTACGATTGAATCTTAGCCGCCTATTATTTTTTCAAACAGACCTAAAAGGTGGGTATACGAATCTCTGGGATGTACACACAACGGGCAGATCGGTGGATAACGCCTCCCAATCCATCTGGTTTGGTGAATTTACAGGCGCCTTAGGCTTTACTATTGGAAAGGCTAAATAAATTTTTAGGTAAGACTAAAAATTTATATATTTGTTCATGATTCGATGGTGGACAATGGTTTTGTTGATGGGATGTATATACCCGCTGATGGGCCAACAAAGCGGTCGCATGGAAACCGATCGGCCTGACCAAACCGAATGCCCTTTCATCGTGAAGCGGGGATTTATGCAAGTCGAGATGGGATTTAATGCTGCCCAAACCGGTGGTTTTACCTCTTTTTTGATTCCAACCACCCTGATTAAATACGGAATTCACCCTCGTTTAGAACTTCGCTACGTAAGTACCTTGTCAAAAAATGTCCATGCGCCCATGGAATTTAATTCAGAAGCCATTGGGTTTAAATGGGCCATCACCCCAGGAAATCGCTGGTTTCCCAGGACCTCGGTGATCAGTCATTATCAATTAAGTAATTTAAATCGCGACGAAAGCGAACGAAATTCCTCCCCTCACTCGATCGCGGATGTGGTGCTTACCAGTCAAATTGACCTAAACGAAACCTTTGGCATCGGGTATAATTTCGGGACTGAATTTCATTCCAATGGGACATTAGAGGGGATCTATCGCATCGCGCCGAATGTCATTTTGGGTAAAAAAGGATATGCCTATGTGGAATTGTTTGGTCGATATCCATCGGCTGATACAGACCAATGGGCCGATGGCGGCTATGCCTATTACCTAAGTGAACATGTCAAATTAGACCTTTCAGCAGGCCGAAGTCTAAGCCATGGGGATGATTATTATGTGGCCCTGGGAATTTCCTTTCGCGTGCAACTTTTTCGCTAAAGCATTGATTTTCTGCCACACAAAATGTGTAAATTGCAAGAATGGCACGATTTTTATCGCTCTTTCTGCTTTTTTTAAGCCTTTTAAGCCTTCCTAGCTTGGAGTGTAGCGGACAGGCGAAAGAATCTGTGGTGGTTCAAGTGCCCTCGAAATCCATCAGCATCTCCGAACCATTTGTCATTTCCATCGTTTTTTCTTCTCCGAATTCCGTAAACGACCCAAGTCCGACCTATCGGTTTCCGGACATTCCCAATTTAAAAAAACAGGGGATCAGTCGGAGTAAATCTGCTAATATGGTGAACGGTCAATTGATTCAATCCTCGACTTTTTCGCAATATTACGAGGTGTCTGTTGTGGGAAATTTATCTATTCCGAGTTTGGAAGTGGAGGCGGGCCAACAAACCCTTCGCATCGACCCCTTTATCTTATCGGTTAGTCCAAGTCAGGAGGAAACAATGGAAGCGCAGCCAAATAATGAAGTCCCCGTCGAGTTCAATGGAAATACAAATCAGCCCTTTTTTATCGTCTCTTCAGACTTATCAAAACCTTACATCGGACAAGGGTTCACGCTTAGCATGTCCTTTTTCGTGCCAGAATCGAATGGGCTAGCCTTGGAATTTGATCAAAATGATGTACAAATTCCACAACTCATTCAGCAAATGAAACCCCGAAATTGCTGGGAAGAAAATTTTGGACTTACGACGGAACGTATTTTGAAGGTGAAAATCAAGGGCAAGTTGTTTACAGAATACCGCTTTTTTCAGGCAAGCTATTTTCCTTTGGACGGTCGCGAAATTCGAATTCCGTCCTTACGTTTTCGGGTTCTCCAAATACAAGCGAAATCCTTGGAAAAAACCCCGCTGTATTTTACGAGCAAAGCTTTGTTGATTCGCCCTTTGCCTTTACCTCGGCATCCTTTGAGTGGTCGAGTGCCGGTGGGAAATTTTCAATTGATTGAAAAAATAACTACTGAAAAACCATCTACCGGCCAGGCGATTGACTACACTGCAAGTTTAGTCGGGGATGGGAATAGTATTTTATGGGACTCGAAAACGGTCGAATCGGATTATTTCTTAGATTTTTCGACACGTGCTACCTCCACGTCGATTGCCCCATTTCGGGAAAAAATGTTTGGGAATAAAACCGAAATAATTCAAGTAATTCCCAAACAACCGGGTAAATTTGTCCTCGGAAACTATTTCCAATGGATTTATTTTAACGTGAAAACAGCAAAATTTGACACCTTGCGTTCGAAAATTGTGATTTCAGTGGTAGGAAAATCGTCGGATAATCGGTTAAGCACAAAACAAAGCGAGGGAGATTTGTATCGAGGAATTGAGTTCAAAGATACCTTGGATGTGGTGTGGTCGAGGTGGGTTAATTGGCGTCAAGTGGTCAATTTAATTCTATTTGGCATGAGTTCAGTCATTGTTTACTTGGTTTGGAAAAGGCCAAAATAATTTATTATGGGAAGTATTTACGGAAAATTATTTCAGATTAGCACCTTCGGGGAATCCCATGGTCCCGCTGTGGGCGTCGTGGTTCAAGGATGTCCTTCCGGGATCGATTTTGATTTGGACTTTGTTCAGTTAGAATTGGATCGTCGGAAACCGGGACAATCGCGCATCACTACGCAGCGGAAAGAGGCGGATTCGATTGAGGTCTTATCCGGTGTTTTTGAAGGAAAAACGACAGGGACACCCATCGCCATGCTAGTTTGGAATGGAGATCAGCGTTCCAAAGATTATGCGCATATTGCCGATCAATTTCGCCCTTCTCATGCGGATTACACCTATTTCGCAAAATATGGCTTGCGGGATTATCGAGGGGGCGGGCGAAGTTCAGCCCGGGAAACAGTTGCCCGTGTGGCCGCTGGGGCTTTGGCCAAAATGGTTTTGAAAAAAGTGGGTGTTCAGATTTTAGCCTATGTATCCCAGGTGGGAACATTGAAATTAGAAACGCCCGTAGAAGAATTAGATCTAAGCTTAACGGAAAGTAACGCGGTGCGTTGCCCGGATCCTGTTTTAGCGGAAAAAATGTTTACGTATATTGATGGAATTCGAAAAGAAGGCGATTCGGTGGGTGGTGTAATTTCAGCCTACATTACGGGATGTCCGGTAGGTTTGGGGGAACCGGTGTTTGATAAATTGCATGCGGAATTGGGTAAGGCGATGTTGAGCATTAATGCGGTGAAAGGCTTTGAATATGGGAGCGGATTTGATGGGGTGGCTCTTCGGGGTTCGGCGCATAATGATGTGATTGTGAAAAAGGAGGATGGGTCGATTCGGACGTTAACCAACCATTCCGGGGGTATTCAAGGCGGTATTTCCAATGGCGAGCCTATTTATTTCCGGGTTGGATTTAAGCCGGTAGCGACGATTATGATGGATCAGGATAGTGTGAATGAGTCGGGGGATAAAATAACGGTATCGGGGAAAGGTCGGCATGATCCATGTGTTGTTCCGCGCGCAGTGCCGATTGTGGAGGCGATGGCGGCTTTGGTGCTTGTCGATTTTTATTTGCGTAATCAAGTGATTCAAATGCCCGCGTAATGGTCCTAAACGAAGACGAATATTACATGGGTTTGGCCTTGCGCCAGGCTGCGCGTGCGCTTGAAGAGGAAGAAATTCCCGTGGGGGCGGTGGTCGTTTGTCAGGGAAAAGTGGTAGCGAAAGCGTATAATCAAACGGAAATTCTGACGGATGTGACGGCGCATGCCGAGATGCTGGCCATTACCTCAGCGGCCCAAACGATCGGGGCAAAATACCTGAAGGATTGTACCCTATATGTGACCATAGAGCCATGTTTAATGTGTGCAGGGGCGATTTATTGGTCTCAATTAGGCCGCTTAGTGTTTGGCGCTACAGAAGAAAAACGTGGATTTTTGAGCCTAGCAAAGCAGGTTTTGCATCCGAAAACGGAGGTGGTTTCGGGGATACTGGCTGAGGAATCTGAAGCGCTTTTAAAGGAATTTTTCTCTATGCGGAGATAAATGTATAAATTAGTAATTCGAACATTTTAATTAACGATAGATATGGCTTTTGAACTAGCTCCTTTACCTTATGCAAATAATGCATTAGAACCGCATTTCGATGCCTTGACCATGGAAATTCACCATGATCGCCATCACAATGCCTATGTGACCAATTTAAATGCGGCCGTGACCGGCACAGCGTTAGAGGGAAAAACCTTGGAGGAATTATTTTCTTCGATTTCGACCCTAGCTCCTGCCGTTCGGAATAATGGCGGTGGTCATTATAACCACGATTTGTTTTGGAATATTTTATCTCCTGCGGGAGGTGGCGTGCCAGTAGGTACCTTGGCGAAAGCCATCGATGCGAAATTTGGCTCTTTTGATGCGTTTAAGGAAGAATTTAAGAAGGCAGGTTTAACGCGCTTTGGCTCGGGTTGGGCTTGGTTAGTGGCACAAAAAGATGGTTCTGTTGCAGTTTCTTCTACCCCAAATCAAGATAATCCTTTGATGGATGTGGCGGATGTGAAAGGATTTCCGGTTATTGGATTGGATGTTTGGGAACATGCCTATTATTTAAAATTCCAAAATAAGCGTCCGGATTACATCGATGCATTTTGGAGTGTGGTGGATTGGAATAAGGCGGAGGTGCGTTATTTGTCTGCTCAAAAATAGAAAATAAGGGAGATTTGATAAATTTCTCCCTAATTTTTTAAATCGGGTTTGCATTATAGCATCCTTTGCGTATTTTTGCAGTCCTAAATGGCGGTTGTAGCTCAGTTGGTTAGAGTAGGCGTTTGTGGTGCGCTTGGTCGTGGGTTCGAGCCCCAT
>CANFVE010000012.1 GCA_947450365.1 Cytophagaceae bacterium | reverse complement strand
GTCGTAGAAAAACAGTTGCTAACAAGAAAAAAGTAACTAAGTAATAAATAGAAAGTTATTATGGCACAAGCAAAAAGAAAAGATAAAGCGAAGAAAAGAGTTGTTGTCGTTGAGCAAGTAGGTCAAGTACACATCAAAGCTTCCTTTAACAACATTATTATTTCCATCACCAATTCAGCAGGTCAAGTGATCTCTTGGGCATCCGCAGGAAAGATGGGTTTCCGTGGATCTAAGAAAAACACTCCGTACGCAGCTCAAATGGCAGCTTCCAACTGTGCAGCAGTGGCAGTTGAAGCCGGAATGAAAAAAGCAGAGGTTTTTGTAAAAGGACCGGGCGCAGGACGTGAGTCGGCGATCCGTACGATCCAAAACTCAGGAATCGAGGTATCTCTTATCCGGGATATCACTCCGATGCCTCACAATGGATGTCGTCCTCCAAAACGTCGTCGCGTTTAATAATTTTATGCAGGGGTAATTAGTAATTATTTTCCCCCGCTTTTTTTTCACAATTTAATTACTTCATTGCACATAAGAGGTGCAATGACTTTTAACAAAAAATGGCTAGATACACAGGTCCAAAATCCAAGATTGCACGTCGATTCGGTGAAGCGATTCTTGGTCCGAGCAAAGCATTAGCTCGCAAAAATTATGCTCCCGGTATGCATGGTAAGGGGAAACGTTCAAAAGTTTCTGAATATGCTTTGCAATTAAAGGAAAAGCAAAAAGTGAAATACACGTATGGTATTTTAGAACGTCAATTTGAGAATTTATTCCATAAGGCGTCTGTAAAAGAAGGTATCACAGGTGAAAACTTAATCAAATTGTGTGAAGCACGTTTAGACAATGTGGTATACCGCTTAGGTATTGCGCCAACTCGTCGTGCGGCACGTCAGTTAGTTATTCACAAACACATCAATGTGGATGGAGAGGTA
The DNA here is from genome assembly GCA_947450365.1 of Cytophagaceae bacterium. Taxonomy (GTDB): domain Bacteria; phylum Bacteroidota; class Bacteroidia; order Cytophagales; family Spirosomataceae; genus Aquirufa. The sequence continues at coordinate 76,876 of CANFVE010000012.1, read as the reverse complement.
GTAAATGTGCCATCTTACTCCTTACGCCCAGGTCAATTGATCGGTGTTCGTGAAAAATCAAAATCTTTAGAGGTTGTTTCCAATTCATTGGCTGGCCGTTCACCTAAGCGCTTTAATTGGTTAGAGTGGGATGGTGTAGAATTAGTAGGTAAGTTCACTGCTATGCCAGAAAGAGACCAGATTCCTGAAAACTTTAACGAGCAGGCAATCGTCGAATTATACTCTAAATAATTTTTACGAATTAATTGAGTTTTAAAAAGTACCAATAACGTTTTTTCAGTATCATTTTAAGCTACGAAATATGTCAATATTAGCATTCCAAATGCCCGAAAAAGTTGTGATGGAGAAAGCCGATGACTTTCACGGGTTATTTGAGTTCAAGCCACTCGAAAAAGGTTACGGTGTTACCATTGGTAACGCACTTCGTAGAATTTTACTTTCCTCGTTGGAAGGTTATGCCATCACAAGCGTGAAAATCTCTGGTGTTTTACACGAGTTTTCAGCGATCGAAGGCGTTCATGAAGATGTATCTGAAATCATCTTGAATTTGAAAAAAATTCGCTTCAAAAAAGCACAAGAGATTTTAGACAATAAAGTGACTCTTAAAGTAAAAGGCCAAACAGCCATTACCGCAGGAGATATCGCTAAATTTACTCCATACTTCACAGTTTTGAATCCTGAGTTGGTGATTTGCCACCTTGATTCTTCAAAAGAATTGGAAGTAGAGCTTTTCATCGAAAAAGGTCGTGGATATGTTCCAGCAGATGAGCCTCGTGCAAATGAGCTTCCTTTTGGTCACATCGCGATTGACTCGATTTACACGCCGATCAAAAATGTTAAATTCAGCATTGAGAACACACGTGTAGAGCAAAAAACAGATTACGAAAAATTAGTTCTTGACATCGAAACAGATGGTTCAATTCATCCTGAGGATGCCTTGAAAGGAGCTGCGTATATTTTGATCCAACACTTTATGTTATTCTCTGATCAAACGATGACGTTTGAGACGCCAAAAGCAGAAGAAGATAATGTAGTAGATGAGGAAATGCTTCACATGCGTAAATTGTTGAAGACATCGTTAGCTGACTTAGATCTTTCGGTTCGTGCGTACAACTGCCTAAAATCAGCTGACGTTCGTACGTTAGGTGAATTGGCGAAATTAGAAATTTCTGATATGATGAAGTTCCGCAATTTTGGTAAGAAGTCATTAACTGAATTAGAACAATTAATCGAAGAAAAAGGCTTGACATTCGGAATGGATGTAGCTAAATATCGATTAGACGAAGATTAATAATTAAACAAAAAGTAATAGGTGGTTTAGCATGGCTAGACTAACCGCAGTCCGAATGGGCTTTTAACTTACGAAATACAACAATGAGACACGGTAAAAAATTCAATCACTTAGGAAGAACAGCTTCCCACAGAGCAGCCTTATTATCTAATATGGCGTCCTCGTTAATTTTGCACAAACGTATCGAAACGACTGTCGCTAAGGCGAAAGAGTTGCGTAAATATGTAGAGCCTTTAATTACGAAATCGAAGACGGATAACACAAATAACCGTCGGGTTGTATTTGCTTATTTGCAAAACAAGGAATCGGTTAAAGAATTATTTGGAATCGTTTCTGAGAAAGTAGCGTCTCGTCCAGGTGGTTATACACGGATTATTAAATTAGGAAATCGTCTTGGTGATAATGCTGAGATCTGTTTCATCGAATTGGTGGATTTCAACGAAACGATGTTAGCTGCTGCAGCTGAAAAAGCGGGCAAGACACGTAGAAGTCGTCGTGGTGCAACTACCAAGAAAGAAGACGCTCCAGTCGCGGTAGCTGCTGCCCCAGTGGCAGAAGAGCCATCGGCTGAGGTTGTTGAGGAAGCGGCTGTTGCGGAAGAGGTAATCGAAGAAGCTCCGGCGGTTGAAGAAACGGCTGCTGAAGAAGTAGCCACGGAAGAAGCACCTGCTGCAGAAGAGGCTAACGAAGCCCCAGCGACTGAGGAGTCCACAGAAGAAAAAGGAGAAGACGCTTAATTTTCTCTTAGATTTTTTTGGAAGGGCTTCAACGTTGGTTGAAGCCCTTTTTTTAGGTATTTTGTATCAAATCTATATTTTTTTACATATTTTATGAAAATCACTGAATCCATTCCCGCGGTTTTACTTTTGCAAGATGGAACCTTATTTCATGGAAAGGCCCTTGGTAAAATTGGGACGCATGGTGGCGAAATTTGTTTCAACACCGGTATGACGGGTTACCAAGAAATTTATACAGACCCTTCCTATGCTGGACAGGTGATCATTAATACCACCGCGCACATTGGAAATTATGGGGTGATTAATCAGGTTGAGGCAGAATCAAATCGGGTTCAAATCGCCGGAATGGTATGTAATGAATTTGCACATTTACACTCGCGTGCTACGGCGGACGAGTCTTTGCAAGATTATTTAGCCAATGCGGGAATTGTAGGAATTTCTGGAATTGATACTCGAGCATTGGTTCGTCATATTCGTACAAAAGGTGTGATGAATTGCTTGATTTCTTCTGAGATAAGTGATCCGGCTTTGTTACAAAAGGAATTGGATAAAATTCCGTCGATGGAAGGCTTGGAATTATCATCTCAAGTGTGCACCCAAGAATCCTATTACCTAGGAGAGGAGAATGCTGCGCATCGCGTGGCTGTCTTGGATTTAGGGGTAAAGAAGAGCATTTTGTCTAATTTGACTGATCGGAATTGTTACTTAAAAGTATTCCCCGCGAAAACATCTTTTGATGAAATAGCCGCCTGGAATCCAGATGGTTTTTTCGTTTCTAACGGACCGGGAGATCCTGCCGTTATGCCTTATGCGGTCGAAACGGTTTCTCATTTTTTAGCGAGCGATAAACCCGTTTTCGGGATTTGCTTAGGGCATCAAATTTTAGCCCAAGTGTGCGGCTTGAAAACCTACAAAATGCACAATGGGCACCGCGGGTTGAACCATCCGGTGAAAAATTTAGTGACTGGATTGTCTGAAATTACCTCTCAAAACCATGGTTTTGCTGTGAAAATGGATGAACTTCAAGCGAGTTCAGCCGCAGAATTAACGCACGTAAATTTAAATGACAATACGGTAGAAGGTCTTCAAGTAAAAGGGAAACGTGCATTTTCGGTGCAACATCACCCCGAAGCCTCTCCTGGTCCCCATGATTCGAGGTATTTGTTTGATCAGTTTGTTGATCTATTTTAATTGCCCTTCCGCTTAGCTTTGGCAAACCTTTGAGGATTGCCAAAGCTAAACGAAGTATTAGCTTTTTTGGTATCCAAATAACGCATTTTCTTTAATCTGCTTCACCACGGAGTCTGGTACCGCATTTTCCCAATCACCAGGTCCTTTTTGAATTTGATCAAGAACCTGATCTGTTCGAATACTCATTAACTTCTCGTCATAAATTTTGATGTCGGCCAATTTCTCATTATCCATCAAATACTGCATCAATCCCCGCAAATGCGTTTCCGGCTTAAACGTCTTCAAATTGATCACCTGCCCATTTTCATCCAAGGTCGGATATAAATACAATTTGATTTTCAAGCCAAATAAACTAGCAAACGCACTGATAATTCCCCCCGGAACCTCCGTGTAATGCTTCTCGTCAAATATATATTCCAAATTCGGCATCCCCATAATCAATGCCATCCGTAATTTGGTGAATTGACTTAAATAAGCCACCAATTTAAAATATTCATGAAAATTTGAAATCAATACCGTTTGGCCCAACGAACATAAAATATCCACCCGATCCAAAAAATCCTTCTCATCAATCCGATGCGCCCCATCCTCCAAATTCCGCAAGGTCAACTCCGACAAAATACATACCTTATCATCATCCACATCCTCCTCATTCTCAAACTGCCTTACCCCCTTTTGTAACATATCCAAAAAGATATTCGTCACCGGCCGAAAACGCCCCCGAATCGCCACGATATGCTTCTTCGCCAACGCATCATAGGGCTGCATCACATTCCCATCCGGACCAAAAACTGCCGCTTTCGTATAGCCATGCTTAACCAAATACAATGACATCAAGCGATTGTCCACCTCCTTGAAATCAGGCCCCTCAAAGCGAATCATGTCGATCTCAATCCGATCCGTCGATAAATCATCTAATAAAGACAACAACAACCGCTCCGGATCCTCATGATGAAAATAACAACCATAAATTAAATTCACACCAATTATCCCCAAAGCCTGCTGCTGCAATATGTTGTCATTGTCCAACATATTCACATGAATCACCACATCATTAAATTTGCCCCCAGGGCGCAATTGAAATCGCAAACCAATCCACCCATGGCTCTCATTCGTTTTCTGATAATTTAAGGCAGAAACCGTATCCGCAAACGCAAAAAACCGCTTCTCTGCAGCTGTTTCAGTTAATCGGACATTCAATAATTTGTACTCGCGATTTAACATCTTCATCAACCGCGGCTCGCAAACATACTTCCCAGACTCCTCCTCCCCATAGATCGCATCCGAAAAAGCCATGTCATAGGCTGAAATCGTTTTGGCAATCGTGCCCGAAGCACCCCCCGCCTTGAAAAAATTCGCTGCTACATCTTGACCCGCTCCAATCTCCGCAAAGGAACCATAAATGCTCCGGTCTAAATTGATTTTTAATGCTTTTTGTTTTGTTCCAATCGATTTTAAGGCTGTTGTCATAGACGAATTGGATTTAATTTGTTGATTTATGAAGGCTTTCCACGCAAGTTAAATAATTATCTAATGCGGTCAAGCGAAATCTTGAAAAAATCCTAAAAAACAAGGCAATTAAGGCCAAAGATTCGCCTTGTGATATAAGGTCAAACCGGCCATCGGGCCCTCAGAAATATGACCTACACGTAGGTTAAACGAAGAAACTACCCGTTTTAAAATATCGGAATAATAGAATGCCACCGATCCTGTAAAATGAATCGGCACCTCGGTTTTTTGGCTATATTTCAACACATATTTTTCCATAAATTCCGTAAAGGATTCCACAATCAATTGATATATATACGGGTGCCTGCGATGATCGAATAAGAATTTGGAAAAACTCGCGAACCAACGATTCGGAAATTCCCCCTGATACGCCTTCGCCAAAATATCCAAGCGACTTATTGCCCCAAAACGTTTAATAAATAAATCTCGCAAATCCGTCGGCAACTCATGGTGCAAATATGCCAGCACTAAGCGTTTTCCTACATGACCCCCACTCCCCTCATCGCCCAACCAAAACCCCAAGGGCGGAACCTGTTCCACCAATACCCCCCCCTCAAAATAACCTGAATTCGAACCTGTCCCCAATATACACGCTATCCCCCTTTCATTTCCGCATAAAGCATGCGCCGCCGCAATTAAATCATTCTCGATGGACACAAAGGCATTTCCCACATAAGGTGCTAAAAAATCACTTATTTGGGCCTTTTTTTCTTCCCCCGTAATCCCCGTCCCATAATAATATACATGTGAAATCTCCTTTCCTTGTAACCAAGTCTGCGCTTTGGTTTGTGCCAAGTTAATTTCCTCGGTGCTTTGATAATAAGGATTGATACCAGGGCTTATAAGTGTCTCATATTCAGCAGATGCATCCTTGATAAACCTCCATTCGGTCTTCGTCGACCCACTTTCAATGATTAAAAGCATCTTAGTTCAATAACCCAATGGGCGTAAATTTTTCAAATACCTGCGCCGAATGCGGGGCGTCCGCTAATTCTAATGTCAAATCCTGGCCCGCCCAATGTTCATAATGCTTGCCATTTCGCCATAATTTGGAATGCGTCATATCATAAATTTTTCCCTCAAAGGCCACCCAAATATCAGGTTTATCTTGGCCATTGCGAAGGGCCAATTGGGATCGACTAAAGATAGGCAGGCTATTTTCCAACATAGGCTGTTGACATAACGAAACTAAATAAATTCACAGAAAGGCCCTTTATTTTACCAAACATTTTTAAATTTACATGTTTTACGTGAAATCATCAGCTTATGAAATTTTTAACGTTTGTTTTTGCCCTAATTTGTGCGCTTAGCCTAGGCAGTTGCGGTTCTAAAAGCAGCGACCCTACACCCACGCCCGTGACACCTACACCAACCGTAGCCGATCTAATTAAAAAAACATGGTCCGCAAATACAGTTTCTTGGGATGGCGTTAGTCAATATACCAAAGGAGGCTCAAGTAATTTAGTTGCCGGCTATTCCAGCTTTAAATTAGACCTAAGTACCGGTTCTTCGGTCACCCTCACGGAATTTGATGGAAAGAAATTCACAGGGATTTATGTCCTTTCGGCTGATAATAAAAAATTAACCCTTTCTAGCTTAACCAGTGCAGAAGGAGCTCCTTCAGGGACAAACGGAACCTTGGAATTTACAATTTCTGGAACTCCAACGGCCTCAAGTCTTGCGATCGAAACCACCACAACCTATATCAAAGCCACCAATAAAAAGGTAGCCTTGAATTTGGTAAATCCTTAATCACCTCACCTGGAATTCGAGCCGCCCGCGTGGCGGCTTTTTTTATATATGGACAAACGAACAGAAATTGGCAGTATTGGAGAATTTGGACTCATCAATCGCTTGGCCCAACCCTTTCACTCCCCACACCCCTGGACCAGCCTCGGAATCGGGGACGATGCCGCCTTATTGCAAGCCGATGGCCTGGAAGTGGTTTCTACCACCGAATTACTCATCGAAGGCGTACATTTTGATTTGGCCTATTGTCCCTTAACCCATCTTGGATTTAAAGTGGTCAGCGTGGCACTCTCTGACGTCGCCGCCATGAATGCCAAACCCACACAAATCAGCATCGGCCTTGGTCTCAGCAACCGATTTTCAGTAGAGGCGGTCGAAGAATTATATGCAGGAATCAAATTAGCGTGCGAGGAATATAAAATTGACCTTGTCGGTGGCGATACCACTGCTTCCCCCAATGGCCTCATCATTTCCATCTCCGCATTAGGCCTCGTTTCCCCCACCAAGCTAACCAAACGTTCAGGCGCCAAAGCGAATGACGTCATTTGTGTTACCGGCGATTTAGGCGGTGCCCTATTAGGCCTTCAATCGCTCGAACGTGAAAAACAGGTCTACTTGGCAAATCCGAGCATGCAGCCGGAATTAGATGGAAAAAGTTATGTGGTGATGCGCCAATTGAAACCCATGGCCCGCTTTGACATTCTCCACGAATTAAAGGAATTAGGCGTAGTGCCTACGTCCATGATTGATTGTTCAGATGGACTCGCTTCTGAAATCATCCACCTTTGCCAAGCCTCAAATACGGGTGCCCGGATTTTTGAAAAAAATATTCCGATTGACGATGAGACCTATTTATCAGCCACCGAATTTAACCTAAGCCCACTCACCGCTGCACTGAATGGGGGAGAAGATTATGAATTGGTCTTCACGGTTTCACAGGCTGATTTTGAAAAAGTGGAGAAATTGGCCGACGTATCCGCCATCGGATACATGACCGACGTGATAAACGAACGCGTCCTCATCATGAAATCAGACCAAATCATTGATTTAACCGCGCCAGGTTTTGGCCAAGCATAAATTATGTCGGTAGCGATCATGCAACCCTATTTTTTTCCGTATTTGGGCTACTTCCAATTAGTCCAAGCGGCCGATCATTTCGTCTTTTATGACGACGTGATGTTTATCAAAAAGGGTTGGATTAACCGCAATCGCATCCTCATGCATGGCAATGATTTTCTTTTTAGCATTCCGCTGGAAAAACAAAGCCAACATAAATCGATCCGACAATCCACCGTCGCCTATGGAACCGAATTTCCGAGTAAATGGCTCCAGCAAATCGAATCCGCGTATAAAAAAGCACCCCATTTTCAGGAAGTACTCGAACTAATCCATCGGGTTATTCAGGAAAACCCCGTGAGTATTGCCGATCTTGCCGCGAAAAGCGTCATGGAAACATGGGCCTATTTAGGGCTCAAGCAAAAATTCTACATGAGTTCGGAATTGAAAACAAAACCCGACGTCGATCGTGCTCTTCGCCTGATCCACATTACCCAAGAACTAGGGGATTCCCATTACATCAACGCGGTGAATGGGCAAAGTCTTTACGATAAGCTATTTTTTGCAGCGCAAGGGGTTCAATTGGATTTTTTATCTCCCAAGCTTCAGCCTTATCCACAGGGAAACCAGTCGGAATTCATGGCTGGGTTATCCATGATCGATGTGCTCATGTGGAACTCGAGGGAGGAGGTGATTCAACAATTGAAAAATTTCGATCTCATCTAAGTCCTAAATATATTTTCCGCTTAATAAATTTTGTGAGCAAATTGGTGTAATATTGATAACTTTGTTGGCATTATGACACAGTCACTCTTCCTCCGTCGGTATTCTAATCGCTTCCTTTCTAGATGGTTAGTGTTGACTATTGATATGGGAATCGTTGCATTTTCATTTTCGGCAGCGACAATGTTGCGCATGAATTTCCATTTCTCGGAAATTGATTTGGACCTATTTCGATTTCATTTTTTATTATTAATCGTCGTAAGAGCCTCCTCGTTCTTTTATTTTCAATCCTATTCTGGAATTATTCGTCATACGAGTATTGAGGATGCTTTGTTGATTTTAAAAGCGGTGTTCTCAGGTACTTTTATTGCCGGGGCTATTTCGCTGACTTTTCGGTATTATTTTAATTTGGAAACATACTTGTATGTTCCTATGTCCATTTTGGTCATCGATTTTTTCATTTGTTTGTTTCTGATGGTTTCACTTCGTTTTTTAGTGAAGTCATTTTATGAATCATTCATCAATGAATTTAAGCCGGCGGTGGGCGTGCTGATTTATGGGGCGGGGTATTCTGGTTTGATGACCAAAAACGTCATTCAAAATGACCGCGGGATTAATTATCAAGTACTTGGTTTTATTGACGACAATGAATCCAAAATAGGTAAAACCATCGAAGGTGTCCGGGTATTTAGCCAAGCGGAGGCCCTGGAAAAATTTGTAGATAGTTACGAGGGTCTTCAGGTCATTATGGCGATCAAAAATATTAGTTCGAAAGCCAAGAGAAAAATTTCAGACGTGTTTTTGGATCGTGGTGTGGTCGTAAAAACGCTTCCTCCGGTAGAGAAATGGGTCAATGGGGAATTTGCGATTAACCAGATTCACAATGTGAAGATTGAGGATTTGCTGGGCCGCGAAGAAATCCAAATGAATAACCTGCAGATTTCCTCGGAAATGAATAGCAAGGCCATCATGGTGACGGGTGCTGCGGGTTCGATTGGAAGTGAAATTGTTCGTCAATTATTGGCCTATTTTCCTTCTAAAGTCATTTTGGTCGACCAGGCGGAATCTGGCTTATTCGATTTGGAATATGAGTTAGCTGGGAAGATCCCAACGAATACTGAAATCGTCGTGAAAGTAGCCGATGTTTCCGATGCTCGTCGCATGAGTTACATCATGCGAACCCATAAGCCATCCATTATCTTCCATGCCGCGGCTTACAAACACGTGCCGTTAATGGAGAAAAATCCATATGAGGCAATTAAAATTAATATTTTAGGCACACGAAACATCGCCGAATTAGCCGCTGAACATGGTGTAGATAAATTCGTAATGGTCTCAACTGATAAGGCCGTGAACCCAACCAACGTAATGGGTGCCACCAAGCGTTTCGCCGAAATGTATACCCAATCCATGAACGAATTGGAAGGCGTACATACGAAATTCATCGCCACGCGTTTTGGAAATGTGCTCGGCTCTAACGGCTCCGTGATTCCCCTATTCAAAAAACAAATCGAACGCGGCGGTCCTATTACGGTAACGCATCCTGAAATTACCCGGTATTTTATGACAATTCCGGAAGCTTGCGAATTGGTATTGGAGGCGGCTACCATGGGTGGCGGGGGTGAAGTATTTGTGTTCGACATGGGGGATTCCGTGAAAATTATCAATTTAGCGAAGAAAATGATTACCCTTAGTGGTCTCCGCGTAGACCGTGACATTGAAATTAAATTTACAGGCCTACGTCCAGGGGAAAAATTATACGAGGAATTGCTGAATAATAACGAGAACACACTTCCAACTCACCATCCGAAAATTTTAAAGGCGACCTTAAATACCCCAAGTTATTCGTTCATGGAAATTCAAGTGTCTGATTTGGAACGGATATTAGAAGAAGGGAATAACAATGACCTCGTTGCCAAAATTAAGGATGTCATTCCGGAATACAAATCCAATAATTCCGTCTTCGAGAAATTAGATAAACAGGTTTACCAGATCAAAAAAGGCCAAAATTCGTAAGAGCTTTTTTACTGAGTTGAATCGAGATCCAGGTGACAATCGGTGCCGCGATTATGTCAATCGAATAGTGCACATGTTGGATCGCCAACAACCCCATAATGATTCCCGTAAGCCCCAGGGCAATCAAACCTCCCCGCTTCGTCGGTAAAAAATAAGCCACAAAAACCATCGTCGCCGTATGGCCCGAGAAAAATAAATCCTTCGTTATGGCCATATTCTCCCCATAAATAAAGATTTCAGCCAATGGGTCATGTAAATCGACCAACCCAATAGGCGGTTCCAAGGCAACCCAATAGATACTAGCAAAACGAAATAAGGTTTCGATATTAAAGGCCCACGCAAACCATAAGAAGGTCTTTGGCCGTGATGCCAGACTGATTAATAAGTAAATGACACTCAGGTAAATAATTGTAAAAATAGGTTTGGATACATCAAATGCTGGAATTCGTTCCAAAACCCAATCCGCCAACACGTGTCCTGGTCTCCGTTGTATCCACTGAAAATAATCATCCGCCTTCCAAGGGAAAACAAGAAAAACAAGAAGGGCACTGATCATCGCCACACGAAATGGCTTCGAAACCCAGGCTTCCGCCCATGCAATTTGACTTGATTTTATGTAACTTTTCATTCCCATTTCTCTATCTTTACGACTCGCAAAACTACGCTAAATAAAAAATATTATGAAAGCTTGGATAAAAAATGCTTGCTTCGCCGCAGGATTAATTTTAAGTTTTGTTCACTTCTCATGTGGAAACGGAAATTCGCAGTCGAAACCTTCTCAAAATACCCCAACCATGAATGCTTCTCTAGAAACCATCACCTTTGGCGCCGGCTGTTTTTGGTGCGTAGAGGCTGTTTATCAACGCGTTAAAGGCGTTAAATCTGTCACCTCCGGCTATATGGGAGGTAAAATGAAAAACCCAACCTATCGTGAAGTTTGCTCCGGCTTGACCGGACATGCGGAGGTGTGCCAACTTACATATGATCCCAACATCGTTTCCTTTGAAACTCTTTTAGAAATCTTCTGGCAAACCCACGATCCCACTACGCTGAATCGCCAAGGAGCCGACGTAGGAACTCAATACCGTTCCGCCATTTTCTTCCACACAGACGCACAAAAAATCGCGGCGGATCAATGGAAAGCTAAATTAAATGCTCAAAAAGTCTTCCCAAATCCCATTGTCACGGAAATTACCCAGGCCGCTACGTTTTATCCAGCCGAAGATTACCACCAAGACTATTTTAAATTAAACGGTCAAGAACCCTATTGCCAAATTGTGATTAAGCCTAAAATGGATAAATTTTTAAAGGCCTTTAAGGATAAATTAAACTAGAATCCGCCTTTGTCGTAGAAACTTCGTCGGCGAGATATCTTTAATTCCTGTAACAACGAAGATTTTACCCGTAAATCAAACGAATAATTCGACGCACGTCCATAAAACGGGCTCGCGATCGGAGTCCAATTGAAATTCAATTCCCAGCAATGTAAATCGCGGTGCACCGACATATTCGTATACGTCAAACCACTGTATTTGAAATCATATCCTGAACTCACTGAAAAACGCCATTTCTCGGTCAGGCTTAAATCACCTTGAAAAGTCATCCCGCTGATTTGTTGCGCCGCCGCCAAACCCATCCGATTCATGCTGTATTGATAACTAAATGAAAAGGTCCAAGGCACATTCCAATCGACATAATCATCCAAATTTCGATTAATTTGCCTCATTTGAGCTTCTGAAGCATTGTTGCTCGTTTTCTGAGTCTTCGCCTTTGCCGGCGCAAATTTTCGTCCAATTGAAAGATTCAAGGCCGTCAACCGCGCAAAGCCCGAACCCTCGCTGATCATCAAATCCGGTGTCCTTCTGCCCACATCAAAAAATGCATTATCCTGCACATATAAATAGGGATCCAAACTCCCGCCAATATTTATGTCAAATTCCTTGACACGAGAATTGGCATTGAAATTCAGATTTGATAATGGGAACTCCTTGGCTAACATATTATAGCTACCATTAATCCCAAAATTATCAATCAAGGTTACCTTCTCATTTTGCTTAGTGGCGGTGTCCGATTTGGTTTTCAACTTAGCCTCTAAGGTATTTTGTAAACCAAAACTTATACTTCCCGACGCGCCTCCATAACTCATCATTTTCGGATCAAACGTACTTATTCGTCGGATATCACCCACCTGTTCCACACCTTGGCTATTGATAAATTTCCGGTTATTTATCCGTACATCTTGGTAATAGCCATAGGTCGGATCCGAATAATCAGGCGTATAACTCAAACTGATACTTGGCGCAATTGTATGCCTCAGCGCTTCCAATCTGCCTTTTTTCAGGCGTAGGGTCCCGTAAATCCGCGTATTCATACTGGCCGAAAAAGATAATTGAGAATTGAATTTGGGTAAACCTCCTACTGTATCAATGCGAACGGTAGAATCACTTTTGACATAGGTGTATTTGTAGGAACGCGTATACATATTGCCCGACCACGAAATCCCTGGCGTCAAATTGATGTATTTATTCAATTTTAAATTTGGCAAGGAAAGCGGTATCGCATAATTAAACTTTGTTTGCGCTTTTTCCCATAAAAGAGGTATCGTACTTGCATCCACTGGAATTACGCCGGGCGGCAAATCATCCGCATTTTTCGGAATGAATGGTTTTTGGATAATCCCACGGATGCTATTCGATGAACGTGGATATACATCGAATTCGTAGCGCGTGTAGGGATCTGAAACCTGATTCGTCATGCTAACGCTTCCTGAAAAATCTAAACCTAAGCGAAACTGATCTAAAAATCGATCTCCGATGGAATTCTTCCGTTTGAAAGGTTGAAACTGATTCAAACCAAAATTAAATTCCGTTCCTGCATCGAACACTCGCGTCGTTGTATTTTGATTAATCCGTAAGCTAATTCCCGTCCGCACCGTTTGGCCGAAATTTTTGGTGTATTGGACAGAGGAACCGATGGTATTGGACAGGTATTGTTGGGAATTGTAGTTATTAAACTGATTATACGAATTCGACGCGATGTTTACTGAGGCGGAAAAACTGGAATTACCCCGACTTTGCGGGCTATGGGACCATTGCAAGGCAAAATCCGTTCGTTTTGTCGGCGAAAACTCATCTCCATTTGAATTCCGATTCAAGGCTAAATTGAAACTTCCCGTAAATCGATAGCGCTTATTGTATTGTGAATTCGCACCCAATCCCCAACCCCCTTTCGAGTAAATTTGTCCTGTAAAACGTATACCAATGTTTTCACTGGCGGCCCAATAATAGCCCCCTTCTCGCAAGTAAAATCCACGCCCAGTGGGTTCCTCGCCATAGGTAGGAATAATGATACCAGATTTACCCGCTTCCCTGGGTTGCGAATAGGGGAAAAAACCAAAGGGCAAACCGATGGGCAAAGGAATGTCATTCAATTCAAAATGAAATGGACCCGAAATAATTTCTTTTTTACCAACCACTTTGATTTTATTCGCCTTTATGTGAAAGTGGGGATGGCTTAAATTACAGGTGGTATAAATGGCATTTCGAATGTATAAATTCTCTTCTTCGTCCTTTTTGACAGTTTTTCCTTGGACAAAACCTTCGCCTTGTTGGGTCACAATCGCCTTAATCGCGGCCCGTTTCGACTTAAAATTATAGCGTATTTCTTCCGAATCGTATTTGTCGCTACCCTGAGTAAATACGGGTAGCCCGATGAACTTTTGGGTCACAGTATCTTTCGTGCCTCGTGCAAAAACTTCATTTTTCGCCCAATCTAAGCGGATATAATCTGCTTCGAGGGCGATGTTGCCATATTTCAATTTAGCACCTCCATACAGGTTAACGACTTGCTTGTCGGCATCCAACACCGTCGAATCCACCGCTGAATAAAACACGGTAGTTTCCACTTCTTCCTTCGTTTTTAGCGTATCTCCGGAAACGACCTTTTGCGCCTTCATAGTCTGGCTGCCCAGGAGCAGGACCACAAGCGTAGCAAAAAGGTAATATGTGGTTTTCTTTAACAATTGGATTTTAAAAATTATATTTGTCTTTGTTTAAAAAAGATTGACAAAATTACATCATTGCGTGGTACCTACGTGTAATAATTGAAAAATAATGTTCTCAGCTTCCCGACTTATTTTTGTAGTTAGTCTTGCAATAGTTCAATTTATGGCCTTGGCGGATTCAGCCAATCCGACCCCCGGACCTAAAAAAAATATCCTTAAAACTGTATGTTTGGACGCCGGACACGGAGGCAAGGACCCGGGATGTTTAGGACCCAAAGGTGCGCATGAAGGAATTGTTACCTTGAAAATCATCTTGGCCTTAGGAAAAAAACTCAAACAAGAGTATCCTGATTTAAAAGTAATTTACACGCGAGAAACCGATGATTTCATTGAATTAAATGAGCGAGCCAACATCGCCAATCGCAACAAATCCGATTTATTTATTTCAGTTCATTGCAACGCGGCAGCCAATAAATCCGCCTTCGGAACAGAAACCTACACGATGGGTTTGCATAAAACGGATGGAAATCTAAACGTAGCCAAACGAGAAAACTCCGTAATCTTACAAGAAAAGGATTACCAAACCGCTTACAACGGATTTGACCCGAATTCCCCTTTAGCGCACATCATGATGGCGAATTACCAAAGTGCCTTCATGGCAAGTTCGGTTAAATTTGCCTCCAAGGTGGAAGAACAGTTTTCAAAAACGTACCAACGAAAAAGTTTTGGCGTCAAACAAGCCGGTTTTTTAGTCATCTGGCGAACGGCCATGCCCAGTGTCTTGGTTGAGACTGGATTTTTAACGAACCCGGAGGAAGAGGGTTATTTGGCGTCTGAGAAGGGCCAACAGGAAGTTGCCGACGCCATCGCAACCGCATTTAAACAATACAAAGAAGAAATCGAAAAATAATTCCACATGTTCACAAATAACAACGAGCTTAAGGTCGGATTTTTAGCATTAATTGCCTTTTTAATCCTGTATTTTGGCTTCAACTTTTTGAAGGGGAATGACCTTTTTTCCTCCTCAAAAACCTATTATGTTCAATTTGAAAACGTGGATGGCCTTATGCCTTCAAACCAAGTCATGGTTAACGGCGTCGAGGTAGGGAAAGTCAAAAAAGTATCTCTCGACCCAGAAAAAGGTAATAAAATCGTGGTCGAATTGCGTGTGAATAAATCCTTGAATATTCCCAGCGAATCGCTAGCTATCCTTTCCGACGGAGCCCTTTTAGGTGGAAAAATTATCCGCCTAGAATTAAAAGGAACGACCTTATTGCCCGATGGGTCCACCATCAAATCGATGACTGAAAAGGGATTAACCTCTCTTTTAAAAGAACGTGCACTTCCGGTGCTTTCAAACGCGGATTCGTTGCTGATTTCCTTCCGACAAATCTCCAAGAAATTTGAAAATACAGGGATGTATTTAGATGCGCTTTTGAAAAATTCAAATCAAACCGTGAGTCACATCGACGGTTCCGTGCAAAGCATTGTAGCCGATAACAAGGCCAATTTGGCACAAATCACTGGAAACATGAAGGCTTTATCCCAGAGTTTAACGGAGACGGAGAAACAAATCAAACCTTTGTTAGTGAAATTTAACACCGTCGCCGATTCCATCCAGGCGATTCGGATCGGGGAAACGCTTCAGCAAGCGAATGCTGCGGTGGGTTCATTGCAGCGCATTGTGAGTAAATTAGAAAAAGGACAAGGTTCCGCAGGTAAATTATTGGTAAGTGATAGTTTGTACAACGGTTTGAATAAATCGTTGGTTGACCTCGATAAATTACTCATCGATTTCCGGGTGCAGCCGAAACGCTACATTCACTTTTCTGTGTTTGGTAAAAAGAATACGGCACCTACGCCGGAAAATTAAGAAGACCTATGTCGACCCAACAAGTACGCATCACGGCCTCGCCGGACCAAGCCGATATTCTATTAGCCGAATTAGGCGAAATAGGTTTCGATATTTTCGAAGATTCAGACACAGGTTTGATTGCCTATTGTCAAACAGACTTGTTTGATTTAGCTGTTTTTAAGGACTTAATTTCCCGCTACCAATTTTTAGGGCCCATTCAATACGAGATTCAAGAAATCGAAAAGCAGAACTGGAATGCGGTTTGGGAAACGAATTATGACCCCATCCGAATTTCGGATTTGGTGTTTATCCGGGCAAATTTTCATCCATCGGAACCCGGATATCAGATGGAAATCGTGATAAATCCCAAAATGTCATTCGGTACAGGGCATCATGAAACGACTTTCCAAATGTCGCAGGCCCTTTTTGATCTGGATTTAGCTGGCAAATCGGTGTTGGATGCGGGAACTGGAACGGGAATTTTAGCTTTTGTGGCCAAAAAATTAGGTGCTTCTTTTGTGAGGGGTTTTGATATTGATGAGTGGTCGGTGGAAAATTCGATTGAAAACGCGTCTTTGAATGCGTGTGACGATGTGGAATTTGATAAGGGGACGATCCTAGATGAATCGGCAAGGATGTATGATGTATTACTTGCTAATATCAACCGAAACATATTATTGGATGAAATGGGTGAATACGCAGATCGGATTGTATCGGGCGGCGACCTATTATTAAGTGGATTTTACACAGAAGACATTCCGATGTTAATCGAACGCGCGGAAGCTTTAGGGCTGAAATATGTGAGTCAAAGCGAAAAAAATCGCTGGGCCTGTTTGCGTTTCAAAAAAATCTAATTTGTGATTTTTTAATATTTTGCTCTATTTTTTCTAGTTATTGAGGAAAAACCCTTATTTTTGAAGGTTTTACTCAAAGAAACATGAAAATCTCCCCTAGTAAACCTTTTCAGGTGGTGTATTCGATTTTGTCTCATGAATTCCTCGGATATTTATTTGAGGTATTTGTGGTACAGTTGAATGACAAGGGCCAATTGACCTGGGAGTATCAAACACTGACTACCCGTAATTTTCATGAATTTACCCACGGTTTGGATGAACGGGATGAAACCGCGGTGAAGTTAATTGAGGGAATGAAACCCACTGCGATTTTCGAGAAGTTTAATACATCGAAGCGGAAGACAATGGAGGAATTTTATCTGAAGACGTTTGATGCGGAGAAAGGGGAGAAGGAGATTCAGGAAGCCGTTCATTCCGTGATTGAAAAGCGCCGTGCGCAAATCTTTGATTTGATTTGTCCGGACAAGACGCTTTTTATCATGGGAAATGATGGAAATCCGATGCGCCAATCGATTCAGATTCAAGCGGAACCGGTGGAAGTTTTGTTCCATTTTATGCGAAATGAGGAGAATACGCATTATTTTCCGACACTGAAATATCAGGGAAACAAACTAGAATTTCAATACAAAGATGCCATGATTTTGTGCGATGAGCCGGCATGGATGTTGTTAAATCAGAAATTATATCACTTCAAACCTTTGTTGGAAGGCAAAAAATTACGCGCATTTCTAAACAAAAAATTCGTCGTGATTCCGAAAAACATGGAGGAGGACTATTTTCGCAAATTTGTCAAAGCGATGGTAGCCCGCTATCCCGTGCATGCGAAAGGTTTTGAGGTAATTAATACGGAGAAAAATTGCCAATATTTATTGCATTATGGGCCGATTCCGCCTCGGATCGATGAGGATGAAAAAGCGCCGACGAAGAAATCGGCAGCCTTGGAAGCGGCGGATCGCTGGAATTTTGTGTTGTCTTTTCAGTATGGCAACAACCGTTTTCCATGGGATAATTTATCCTCTGAAGCGAATGTGCTCTTTGAAAAAAAGGGCGATTCCTATGCCTTTCAGAAAATCATGCGCACCTTAAGCAAGGAAAAGCGCGCGTTTCAATATCTAAAGTCATTGGGTTTACCGATCGAATCAGATGGACGGGCCTTGATTTCTAGGTCAGATGCGATCCAATGGTTGACCGCCCATAAACAGGAATTAGATCAGGCAGGATATGTCGTTCAGTTCCGCGGAGATGGACAAGCGCCAAGGTATTTCTTGGGTAAACCTGAGATCAAAATTCGAATCGGGGAGAAATTAGACTGGTTTGATATTCAGGCCGTTATTTCGTTTGGGCAGTTTCAGATACCGTTTTTGAAGATACGCCAACTCATCCTGGCCAAGAAAAAAGAATTTCATCTTCCTGACGGTTCCATCGCCATTATTCCGGATAATTGGTTTCATGATTACCAAGATTTATTCTATTTCTCAGAGACCCGACCGGGCGAGGAGGGTGTTTATTTGAAACGCCAACACTTTCAATTGGTCCAAGAATGGGAAAACCAAGAATTGGTTAAAACCTCCTTACGTAGTAAAACCATTGCCGATTTGACTTTGGCTACGAAGGAATTTCCGGTGCCGAAAAATTTTAAAGGAACATTGCGTCCGTATCAGTTGGAAGGCTATCGCTGGATGCGTACCCGTCAAAATGCGGGCTTAGGGGCCTGTCTAGCGGATGATATGGGATTGGGTAAGACGGTGCAGACGCTGTGTTTATTGCAGAGTTTAAAGGAGCAGGGAGAAGCCTTGCCGACTTTGTTGGTGATGCCAACTTCCCTCTTGTACAATTGGGAAATGGAAGCGAAAAAATTTACGCCTCAATTGCGCGTATTGTTATATGCTGGCTCGCAACGCGAGAAGTTACAAGCCCAAATTAAAAAGACAGATTTGATCTTATGTTCCTTTGGGATGGTGCGTTCGGACATTGAATGGTTCGAAAAACAAGCTTTTAGTTATGTGATTTTGGATGAATCGCAGGCGATTAAGAATCCACAAGCGAATATTACGAAGGCGGTTCAAAAATTGAACGCAAAATTCCGACTGGTGATGACTGGTACGCCCTTAGAGAATTCGACGATGGATTTATGGTCTCAAATGAATTTTGTGAATTCGGGTTTATTAGGTACCCAAAAATATTTCAAAGATCAATACCAAATTCCAATTGAGAAAAAGGCAGATGGGGATGTGAAAAAGCGCTTATATTTCTTGATTAAGCCTTATTTGTTGCGAAGAGAAAAGCGTCAAGTGGCGGCGGATTTACCAGAAAAAATGGAATCCATCACGTATTGCAGTATGTCAGAAGAACAGGAACGTCTGTACGATAAAACAAAATCGTTTTATCGCGATGTGTTATTGAAGCAAATTAAGGACGAAGGCCTACAAAAATCTAGATTCTCAGTATTACAAGGTTTGACTAAATTGCGTCAATTGGCCAATCACCCTTCGCTTTGTGAAGAAGGCTATCAAGGAGATTCTGGGAAAATGGAAGCTGTGCTTGAGAAACTTGAAACGGTCTTAGAGCAACATCATAAGGTATTGATTTTCAGTCAATTTGTTCAACATTTACAAATTATCAAACGGGCCTTGGACGAGAAAAACATCGCCTATGCGTATTTAGATGGATCTACTTCGGACCGGAAAGGGCAAGTGGAAAGTTTCCAGAAAATCGATGGGCAATCGGTCTTTTTGATTTCATTGAAAGCCGGTGGGGTGGGATTGAATTTAACGGCCGCGGATTATGTGTTTTTATTAGACCCTTGGTGGAATCCGGCCGCGGAGGCCCAGGCCATCGACCGGGCGCATCGGATTGGTCAGGTGAAAACGGTTTTTACCTATAAGTTTATCAGCAAGGAGACGGTTGAGGAGAAGATTTTGGCCTTGCAGCAGCGAAAATTAGATTTGGCGAATGAACTTGTGACTTCCGACGAAAGCATTTTGCGGAATTTGAGCGAAGATGAAGTCTTGGATCTATTGAGTTAGGCTTTGACCAAAATGTTTTTAGCTACTTCGTGGCTGACAAATATCGGCGATGCGCTGTTCACCTGGATTTGTAAAGAGCGATCGAAAGAATTGATTTCCAAAATCGTGATTTTTGCGCCTAAATTCAGATCTAATTTTGTGAGGAGTTGTAAAAATACTGCCGAATCTTTGGCGACCCCCATTAGGACGCAATCCATTTTTTCTTTTAGCTCAGATAAGGGTTGGTATATCTGATCCGCCATTTTTCCATCGCGGGTGGGAATCGGATCACCGTGAGGATCTCGGTCCGGGAAATCTAAAAATTCATCTAATTTTTGAATGAGGGATTCGGATTCGATGTGTTCTAATTGTTCCGCAATTTCATGGACTTCATCCCAATTATAACCTAATTTCTCCACTAAAAACACTTCCCAAAGTCGGTGTTTGCGAATAATCGAAAGCGCAATTTTTTGACCAGATGGTGTTAGGCGAACCCCTTGGTATTTTTGATAAATCACCCAACCTTTTTCGGCTAACTTTTGCAACATATCCGTGACCGATGCCGCCTTGGTTTGGGCTAATTCAGCCACCGCATTTGTCGAAACACCCAGTTCTGTGTTTTCCGACAAACGGTATATAATCTTTAAATAATTTTCTTCTGCTAGTGACGTCGCCATCTGTATGATTATCCACCGCAAATTAAAACATTTATACGGATAAATAAATTTTTAGGTAAGACTAAAAAAATATTTTGAACCAACATAATGTTTTGTATATTTGATTGCATGATTGAAACATATGAATAAGGCTTGGCGTTCAGAGCGAAAAAGTAATTCCTTAAGTGAGGTGTTTGCGAGCATTCCTGTTCCGGAGGGAAATGGGTTTTGGCGTAATTTGCGTGCTTTTTTGGGTCCAGGTTTTATGGTTGCGGTGGGTTATATGGATCCGGGTAATTGGGCGACGGACTTAGCAGGTGGGGCGCAGTTTGGCTATACCTTGTTGTCAGTGGTTTTCATATCGAGTTTATTCGCGATTTTATTACAGCATTTGGCATTAAAATTAGGGGTGGCTACGGGTCGTGATTTAGCCCAAGCTTGCGGGGATGCCTTTTCCAAACCCATCGCTATTTTTCTATGGTTTATTTGTGAATTAGCCATTGCGGCCTGTGATTTGGCGGAGGTAATTGGTTCGGCGCTGGCCTTACATTTGTTGTTTGGCATTCCTATTTTAACGGGAATTTTGATTACCATTTTGGATGTTTTTCTCATCTTATTTTTTCAAAAAAAGGGCTTTCGGGTCTTAGAGTCCATCGTCCTTTCTTTACTTATCGTCATTGTTTTGTGCTTTGCCTATGAGTTATGGCTGTCTAAGCCTGAGATTTCAGGGGTTTTGGGAGGTTTAATTCCTCAGCCGAGCATCTTTAGGGATCCGGATCAATTGTACGTCGCCATCGGGATTTTAGGGGCGACCGTTATGCCGCATAATTTGTATTTGCATTCCAGTATCGTTCAAACTCGGGCCTTTGCGACGACCGAACTGGATCGAAAAAAGGCGATCAAATTTGCTACCTGGGATTCTACAATTTCGTTAAGTTTAGCCTTTTTTATAAATGCGGGTATTTTGATTTTAGCAGCCTCCGCTTTTCATTTGAGTGGAAATGCGCACGTGGCGGATATACGGGATGCCTATCAATTATTAGATCCTGTGCTTGGAAGTAAATTGGCCAGCGCATTTTTCGCAATTGCCTTATTGGCCTCGGGTCAAAACGCGACCTTAACGGGCACCTTGGCGGGTCAAATCGTGATGGAAGGATTTTTAGATTGGCGCATTGCGCCTTGGTTGCGCCGATTGATTACCCGTTTATTAGCCATCGTCCCCGCCTTTTTTATTACGTGGTGGTATGGGGAAAGTAAGATCGGCGAACTGTTAATTTTTTCGCAAGTGGTTTTGTCGATGCAATTAAGCTTCGCCGTGATTCCCTTGGTTTGGTTTACGAGTGATGCAAAAAAAATGGGTCCTTTTGTGAATGCGCCTTGGTTGACCTATAGCGCCTGGGTCATTAGCGCCATTATTTTAAGCCTGAATCTCTATTTATTAGTTCAGATTTTAGGTTCCTAAATGCCCTTGGTACCACACATTATCCTTCCCTGATTTCCATTTTTTTTCAAACCTGATTCCGGGTAAATTCGGCGCGGGAATTCCTTCCATTATTCGCTCCGTATTTTCTATTTTCCAAACGTCATCCAATAAACCGGCCTGATGAAATCCTTCAGCGGTTTTACTTCCCCCTTCTACGAGAATGGAATGAAGGCCGGCTTGAAAACAATTGTTTGCCAGCGCCATCAAGAAATCTTTTGATGAAAGATTCCCAAGAGCAATCCATGTTACTTGACCCTTTTGGCCTTCAAACTCCTTGGTGAAAATCCAAGTTTCACCCCCATCTTGGATGATTTGTAATTCCTGAGGCATACGATTATTCGGGTCTATCACGATTCGTATCGGATTTTTTCCTTTGGCAAATCGGAGGGTTAACTGTGGATTATCCTGAATGGCTGTCTCCACTCCGATTAAAATTCCTTGGTGTTCCGCTCGTATCTGATGCATTTGGACTTGACTTTCTTTGTTCGAAAAGGCGAGAGGTTTTCCATCTCGGGCCGCGATAAATTGATCTTGCGAACAGGCAAATTTCAACGTGAAATAAGGTCTTTGATGCACTTGTGCATGGAAAAATTTCCGGTTTAGGTGCAGCCCTTGTTCTTCCAGAATTCCGCTAAGAACTTCGATTCCCGCATTCGTTAATTTTTGAATTCCCTGGCCTGATACGAGTGGATTCGGATCTATGTTGCAAATTACCACACGGGACAGGCCTGCTCGAATGAGTAAGTCAGCACATGGGGGTGTTTTGCCGGTATGGGAACAGGGTTCGAGACTCACATAGGCGGTGGAACCTTTTGCATCTTCGAAGCAGGGAAGGGAATTGATTGCGGCGACTTCGGCATGCGCCTGTCCGTAGGTGGCATGCCAACCTTCTCCGATGATTTGATCATCCTTGACAAGTACACAACCCACCATGGGATTTGGTGCCACAAAGCCTGAACCTAGCCGCGCTAAGTCCAGGGCTCGTTGCATCCAAATTTCATCCTTATCCATGTACAGGGCTTAGCTCTTCAGCAATTTCTTCTTTTGATTTTTTCAAGTTCAGCGACATGAAACTGTAAATCGCTGGAATGATATAAAGCGTTAGGGTAGTCGAAAATAACATTCCACCCACCACGGCGATACCCATAGAAACCCGACTCTGGGAGCCAGAACCCAAGGCTAAGGCAATCGGTAAGATACCTAAAATCGTACAAAGCGAAGTCATCACAATCGGTCTAAAACGAGCAGCAGCAGCTAATTTAACGGCCTCTAATTTGTTGAAACCCGCTTCTTTTTTCTGATTGGCAAATTCCACAATCAAAATACCGTTTTTCGTCACCAAGCCCACCAATACGATAATCCCAATTTGAGAGAAAATATTCAAGGTTTGACTGAAATCCCACAAGGATAATAAGGCTCCTGCCACCGCCAAAGGCACGGTAAATAAGATAATCAAAGGATCTACAAAGCTTTCAAACTGCGCGGAAAGGATTAAATATATCAACAAAATCGCCAAGGCAAAGGCAAATAACAAAGAAGAACTCGATTCTTTAAACTCCTTACTTTGGCCATCATAGGCCGTAGAGAATGAGACATCGAATGTCTCTTTTGCCAGTTTATCCATTTCAGCCAAGGCCTCACCCAATGTCACACCTTTGGCCATTTGTGCTTGAACCGTAGCGGCTACATACCGATTGTAGCGGTATAATTGGGGCGGCGTACTTTGTTCGGTCACCTTGACTAAATTATCTAATTGGATTAAATCTCCCCGATTATTTTTTACATAAAGTGATTTCAAATCTTTCACATCGTTTCGTAAGTCTCGATTGATTTGCCCAATAATTTGATACTGTTTTCCATCCTTCACAAAATAGCCAAAACGTCTTCCCGAAAGGCCTAATTGCAATGTTTGTGCGACATCTTGAATGGAAATACCTAAATTTTGTGCTTTCGCGCGGTCAATCTCAAGGCGTAATTCCGGTTTCGTAAACTTTAAATTCACGTCTGAATTTTCGAATTTTGGAGACTCACGAACCTTGGCCAAGAACACGGGCATCATGGTTTTTAATTTATCGAAATTAGGTGCTTGAACCACAAATGCGACTGGTAATCCACCCCCGCCACGTTGGCCTGTGCTCAACGTGGGCTCTTGTGTTAAAATGGCTTTTGCACCCGTGAATTTTTTAAGTTTGGGTTGAATTTCATCCGCAATTTGTTGCTGCGTCCTTCCGCGCTTATCTGGTTCTGTCAACATAATCCGCATACTTCCCGTATTCGAACCTCCATTTCCAAAAGGCGGCGACGTAAACGCATAAATTCCTGTTCGTTCGTTTTCCTTGATGTTTTTCATCAAAAATTTCGACATTTCATCCGTGTAGTTCAGCATGTATTCGTATGTCACACCTTCGGGCGCGGTAGCATTCACACGCAATAAACTACGATCTTCTATAGGAGCTAATTCAGATGGAAGTGCACCCGTTTTAAATAGTAAATAAATGATTCCGACCAATGAGACCATCATCACCCAGGCAAGCCATCTCGCCTGCATGAACGAAGCCAATGAATTTTCATAGGCCTTATTGAGCCATACGAAGAATGGCTCTGTCACATTGTAAAACCAAGGTTTGGAATGTCCACCTTTTAGTAATCGAGAACCTAACATGGGCGTTAAGGTCAACGAAACAAAGGCCGAAATAATCACAGAACCTGCCACCACAATCCCGAATTCACGGAACAAACGACCGGTAATCCCTTGTAAGAAAATCACGGGTAAAAATACCGCTGCCAAGGTAACCGTAGTTGAAATAACCGCAAAGTAGATTTCTTTTGATCCCTCGATGGCTGCCTTCCATGGACTTAAACCTTCTTCGATTTTGGTATAAATATTTTCTAATACCACAATCGCATCATCCACGACAAGTCCGATCGACAAGACAATTCCCAAAAGGGTCAACACGTTTACCGAGAAACCCACTAAATACATAAAGAAAAATACCCCAATCAAACTCACTGGGATAGCTGTCAATGGAATCAAGGTCGAACGCCAGTCGCGAAGGAACAAGAAAATAATGATGGTCACCAAGAAAATGGCCGTCAAAATGGTCTCTTCCACTTCGAGGATAGATTTGCGAACGTGCTTGGTATTATCAAAACCCTCACGTAAAATCACGTCATCGGGAATCGTCGTTTTGATTTGAATTAATTTTTTACGGATGGCATCGACAATCTCGATTTGATTCGATCCTGGTTGAGGTATCACCGCAATCGAAATCATCGGAACACCGTCCCGCTTAAACATCGTTTTATCATTTTCTGAGGATAATTTGACATCCCCTACATCTGAAAATTTAACTGAGCGATCACCTTCTTCCTTTATGATTAAATTATTAAAATCCTCTTCCGTGGTTAAACGTCCCTGCGTACGTACCGTCAATTCCGTATTAGCTCCTTCGATACTTCCAGATGGCAATTCAATATTTTGTTTTGTCAAGGCGCTCACAATATCAGGCGCTGTTAAGCGAAAAGATGCCAAACGTTCAGGATCAATATGCAAACGCATGGCATATTTTTTCTCACCCCACAACTGAATCGAACTTACCCCAGGTACCGTTTGTAATTTTTCTTTTACGTTACGAGTTGCAATTTCATTTAGGCTCAAAATGTCTCGAGTAGATGAGGATAAATTCAAGTTGTAAATGGGCATCGCATCCGCATCTGATTTAGAAACGACAGGAGGATCCACATCTTTGGGAAGTAGGGCCATCGCTCTCGACACACGGTCACGCACATCATTCGCAGCATCTTCAATGTTTACCGCCAAATCGAATTCCACGGTAATGCTTGACCGTCCGTCCCGGCTGGAACTGGTCAACGTACGAATCCCCGCAATCCCATTAATCGATTCTTCAAGCGGTTCGGTAATTTGTGATTCGATGATATCCGCATTCGCACCCGTGTAGGCAGTTTGCACATTCACAACTGGAGGATCGACGGAAGGATATTCCCTTATACCCAAATAATTATATCCGATAAGGCCAAATACAATAATTGTTATTGACATTACAATGGCGAGAACAGGCCGTTTAATACTAATTTCAGATAATGATGCCATAACTTGATAGGTTTTTAATTTCTTTTAATGTGTGTTGCAAGGGCTCTAAAACCTCCAAATACGAAAGCTCATGTGCGCTTCCTGTTGGATTAAAATAGATAGTTGCGATTTTTTTATTTGTATATGCGCCGGAATAAGACATGTAGCTTTTGAAGTTGACAAATTGCCCACAAATAATAAAAGCCGGAATTTCAAACGCATTTGCTATGTGGGTAGGCCCCGAATCTATGCCCAAGAAAAAGCCTGCCGAGCGAATGAGGACGGCTGTTTCTAAAATACTTGTTTGTCCGACCAAAGATAAAAACTGTGGATTCGAACAAGTCAGTGGAGAATCAGTTCCAATTTCGACGACATTAACGCCATGTTCTTGGGTTAAATAATCAATTAATTGATTCCAATGTTCATCTTTCCATTCGCGAGTAATGTCAGTTGACTTCCGGTGCATTAACCAATAATTTCCACCAAAGGGTAATGGAAACTTGGTGTCCCCCGTGTACAATTTAGGTGCACGATCGGCCACATCTAAACCGCAAAGAGCCGAAAAGATACCTAAAAGTGAAAGTTTGTTGTAATAATTATCTTTGGTGATATTGAGTTCGGCGGCTTTGGGATTTTCTAATGCACTGTATAGATTAGGTTCAAAGCGGATGTCATTCAAATGCAAATTGAAAAAATGCGTGAAGGGGGAAAGCTTAGTGAGCCAAATGCTCACGAAAAGATTTTCTTCGATGAAAAGACCAGATAGTCTCGGATGATGGACTACTAAATCCGCAAAGGGCCTGCGCACAATCCAATAAATTTCAGCGTCTTTGTATTTTTCGTGTAATCCGCCGATGATCGGTTCTGCTGCGACAATATCCCCGAGGTGCTGGGCCAATAAAATACCGATATAGGTTTTTTTGGGATGTAAAATCCGCAAAGCCAAGATTCGAACACAAATTCCTGCATAGGAAATCAAAGCCCTCAAAAGCAACATTCGAGTGCGAAAAAGGGCGCTCAATTGTTGCCTAATAGGCATTTTCAAGAATTTTGTCGAAAATAGCTTCGGCATGTTGACTATTGAATAACCTCTTTGATATCTACTTCGCCATCCGGTTTTACTTGGATGATGCCATTCGTAATCAAGGTATCTCCGATGGAAAGTCCTTTTAAAATTTCTACGGTCCGTTCGCCGCGATTACCTAATTCAACTTTCACAGGAACAGATTTTCCGTTTTTTACCAAGAAAACTTTGCTCCCTTTTGCTTCAGGAATAACTGCCTCCGTTGGAATTAATATGGCAGACCCTTTTGTTTTTAGGATCAAGTTTACTTTCGCAAATGCGCCTGGAACCAATAAATTTGTTGGATTACCTGCCAAGGCACGAATCTGTAAAGTTCTCGTCATGGGGTCGATTTTAGGGTCAATCGCGTATACGCGTCCGGTAAAATCCTTTTCCTCATTTTCTGTGGTAAATTCGATTGTGCTTCCTTGTTTGATCGCCGTAGCATATTTTGCTGGGATCGAAAATTCGATTTTAGCCGGATTTGTATTTGTTAATGTCGCGATGCGAGTAGCAGGAGAAATATAACTTCCCATACTCACATACCGGAAACCGATTCGGCCAGAAAATGGGGCTTTCAATGTAGTTTTTAAGATTTGGGATTTTAGATCTTCGATATCCGCCGAAATGGTATTCACGGAATTTACGGCGATGTCATATTCCCGTTGGGATATTGCTTCTTTTTGCAACAAGACCTTTTGACGGGCCTCATTATCCTCGGCTAATTTTTTATTATAGCCTAATTTTTTCAAACGAGCTTCTAATTCATCATCGTTGATCTGTAATAAAACCGTCCCTTTTTGGACCACATCCCCTTCTTTAATATTGAGTGCGATAATGCGACCTGCGATCTCAGAACGTATTTCTACTTCCTCGTTAGGCAGAATGGTACCTGTGGAGCTCAACATATCATCCAGGCGAGTCGCTTTCACAACCGTGACAATCACAGCCGTTTTGCCGCCCTTTCCTCCCGGTCCGCCCTTGTCTTTGCCTTTCGCTTTTTCATCTTTTTCCGATGGGGAAAGTGATTTTTTGATTTTTGGATAGAACGCCAAGCCCAATACAAGTGAAATAACTATCAGGCTGATTAAGGTTTTGGTAATCTTATTCATGAATTCGCAGTCAAATGGTTTAATTAATGTATCAATTTAATACTTTTCTTCTTTAAATATGTCCTACTTTATAGGTTTATTCGTCTTTTGACTTGGTTAACCAAGGTAATATTTGCTCATTTTGGATCTGATTCATCACAAAATGGCTTTGCGCATTCCCAATATTCTTAATACTGGCCAGTTTATGTAGAATAAAATGCCGGTATTCATCCATGTCAGATACGACTATTTTCAACAAAAAATCGCTATGGCCCGACACACAATAACATTCCTGCACCTCTACTAAATCCATTACGTCTTTTTCAAACTGATTCAAATATGCCGCCGCATGTTCCTTCAGCGAAATATCACAAAAAACTGTCAAGGATTTACCCAATTTATTCGGATTAATCAGCGCTTTGTAGCCCGTGATAACCCCTTCTTTTTCCATGCGTTTTATACGTTCATGGATGGGGGTTGCGCTCATACCGAGGCGCTGGGCCATTTCCTTGTTGGACAAAAAGGCGTCCTCATGCAAGAAAGCCAAAATTTGTTTATCGATTTCGTCAATTTTTGCCATGATCTGTCGGATTAGGATGCAAGGCGGCGCCAACGGAAACAACTCCTGAAAGGGTATCTGTTCGCATATATTGTTCCAAACGTAAGGTATATTTTCCTGCGGCTGGGAAGTGCAAAGCCGGAAAAATCGAGTAGGAATGGCTATACATGTCACCTAGGCCTGCGCCTTTGGCTTTACCAGATTTGGCATCGTATAAAATGGCTTCCGCGAGGGCTTTTTTGATAACTTTTCCTTTCGAATCGATGATCTGAGGTACGAAATATAAATTATAAAAGGCATAGTCGTTGGATTGCCTCAAGCTCACATCTAAGGAATACGAAACTAAGGTATCCTTAATTTCAAATGGAATTTCAATCTTTTTCGTTTGCAGCCACCCGGTTTCTCCTAAGGATTCTGTCTGGTCAAAAACCGCTGTATCCCCACAGCTGCTGAAGACCCAAAGGCTTATGAATAATCCAAGAATCCGTAGCCCAGATAATTTAGGCGCTTGGCGGTGTTTGTGGTCCATTTCCAGGAGGTCTTGGTTTGAACTTTTTCTTGAATTTTTTCTTGTACGGTTTCGGAGTAGCTCCATCTGCGTTCGAATCGCTTGCATTTCCTGCGTTTGGATTTGGCGAATTTGGATTTGCTGCGGTTCTTGGGGCTTGAGTAGCCTGTCCTCCGGCCGTTGCAGGGCCTTGCGCATTCGGCTTAGGCCTTGCTTGAAAATCCGGCTTTGGACCACGAGGCCGATTGTCGCGGTTGTCCCGTCGTCCTCCGTTTTTATTGGCGCCCTTATTTTTTGTACTGCCGTATTTCTTGTCCATTCGTTCCAAATCCGAATTCAATTCAGACAGACTCAGCTTCTCAGCTACCGGCTTATCTGGATTTAAATCCTCAAAGGATTCTGGAATAATTCCTTTTTTATTCAGGTCAATGATCTCCTGGACGCGATCACATGACACGGGAATCCAAACGGATTCCTCGCCCACAATCCCAAACCACATCATTCGCTTGAAAATATCTGTTTTTTGTAAAACAGCATCTCCTTTTTTAGTTTTTAATCGACCTTCGATGGTCGGGATGCCCTTCAGCGCATCCATGTAGGTCTCTAATTCGTAATTCAAACAGCATTTTAAACGACCGCATTGGCCGCTTAATTTTACGGGATTGAGCGATAAATTTTGATAACGCGCGGCGGATGTGGACACATTTTTAAAATCTGTCAACCAAGTAGAACAACATAATTCTCGTCCGCAAATCCCCACGCCACCTAATCTTCCGGCCTCCTGACGCAATGAAATTTGCTTCATTTCAACCCGAATTTTAAATTCCGTAGCCAATAATTTAATCAGTTCTCGGAAATCCACGCGGTCGTCCGAAGAATAATAAAACACGGCTTTTGATCCATCCGACTGAAATTCTACGTCCGAAAGCTTCATGTTAATCTTTAAATCACTGATGATTTGTCGACCTCGATACATCGTCGGTAAATCACGGGCCATCGCTTGCTCATGCTTTTCGATATCCTTGTCGGTAGCCAAACGCACGATGCTTTTTAATTGATCATCATCCTTAATGCTCTTTTTCAGCATTTGCAGTCGCACTAATTCACCTTGTAGCGATACGACACCTAGATGAGTTCCGCTGGTCGATTCCACCATGACCGAATCGCCGGTATGCAAAAGCAATTGATTCGCGTTGCGCAAATATTCCTTCCGTCCGCCTTTGAATTTCACTTCGACAACATGAAAGCGCTGGAACTGTGGCACATCCAAATCGGACAGCCAATCGAACACATTCATTTTATTGCAAGAGCCTGTGCCGCAACTGCCATTGCTTTGGCAACCCGATACCGCTCCTTCTTCCTTTTTCGATCCACATGATCCTGTGGAACACGATTTACATGCCATAATATGTTGCTGTATCAGCCTAAACCTTGTACCGTAATACGTCTAAGCCAATGTCTCGTCTAAAATTTTTGCCCTCAAATTTTACCGTCAAAGCCGCTTTTTGCGACTTTTGAATAGCATTTTCTAAGGTATTCGAAGTTCCCGTGAAGGCCATGACCCGGCCCCCTTGGGTTTTAATTTGCCCATCTTCTTCCTTCGTTCCCGCATGAAAAATCAAAGCGTCCTCCACCTGCCCCAAATTCGTAATCACATCCCCTTTTCGATATTCTTCTGGATAACCGCCGGCAACGACCATCGTCGTTACTGCAAATTGATCCGAAATCTGAAGCGTTTGTCCTTTTAATTGAACTTGAGCGACGGCAATCAACAAAGATAAGAAATCTGATTCAATTCGTGGCATCACCACTTCCGTTTCCGGATCTCCCATCCGCGCATTGTATTCAATCACGTAGGGTTCCCCTTCGTGATTCATTAATCCGATAAAAATAAATCCTTGGTAGCGAATCCCCTCCACTTTTAATCCTTCAAGCGTAGGTTTGATGACCTTTTTCTCAACCAAATTCATAAATGATTCAGTCGCAAAGGGCACCGGCGAAACCGCGCCCATTCCCCCCGTATTTAATCCCTCGTCATTATCTCCAATCCGCTTATAATCTTTCGCCTCTGGTAACACCACAAAATCCTCGCCATCCGTCAAGACAAAAACAGATAATTCAATGCCTCGCAAAAATTGCTCAATCACCACCTTGTCACTCGCCGCTCCGAATTTCGCATCGAGCAACATTTCCTTCAACGCACTTTTTGCTTCCTCCAACGATTGCGCGATAATCACCCCTTTGCCCGCCGCTAATCCGTCTGCTTTTAACACAATCGGCAACGATTGTTTATCCAAATACGCCAAACCCGCCTCAATCGTATCTCGCGTGAACGTTTCAGAGGCCGCCGTAGGCACGCCGTATTTGTGCATAAAATTCTTCGAAAAATCTTTGCTCCCCTCTAATTGAGCTCCATCGGCGCCAGGACCCACGATACCTACATGGCGTAAATCTTCCTGAGCCTCTAAAAAATTCCGAATGCCTCGAACCAGAGGTTCCTCGGGACCCACGAGCACTAATCCGATTTCATGGTTTCGAATAGCTTGGGCGATGGCCTCAAAATCGTTGACCGAAATCGAAAGATTTGTCCCTAAGGACGCGGTTCCAGGGTTTCCGGGGGCAATAAATAGTTGATTTAGAACTGGACTTTGGGATATTTTCCACGCAAATGCGTGCTCACGTCCTCCCGATCCCAAAATTAATACATTCATACAGGTTAATCTAATTGGCTAATTCACTTAAAAATTTGATGCGCATTAATCGCAATTCTTCTTCGCTAACATCTTCAATATTGCAATTATCGAGCGCCGTGGCAATATTATCCGAATCCGCACTCATGAAATAATCGAATATTTCTTCTTGCTTATCCGGCTCAATCACTTGATTGATAAAATAATCTAAATTCAATTTTGTGCCGGAATAACAAATCGCCTCGATTTCTTGAATCAATTCAAACATTGAAATCTCTTTTTGTTCAGCGATGACGTCTAAATCGATTTTCCGGTCGACCTGTTGGATGATATGAATTTTAATTTTCGACTTATTCACCGTGGATTTCACAACGACCTCCTTCGCTGTTTCGATTTCATTTTCTTCCACATAACGCAAAATGGCATCTAAAAATTGCTTGCCAAATTTGACCACTTTCCCCATCCCGACCCCATTAATTTGGGCCATTTCTTCCTGCGAAGTAGGATAGGTGGTTGCCATTTCCTCCAAGGAAGGATCTTGGAATATCACATAGGGCGGCAAGTTTTTCTCCTTGGCCACCTTTTTCCGCAGATTTTTTAATATTTCAAATAAAGCCGCATCGTAGGCCTTGGCCCCCAGGGCTAAATTTTCCTCATCATTTTCATTGTCCGTCGCCTCTTTTTCATAATCGTGGTCACGTGAAAATGTTAATGGATGTGAATCTTGAAGAAAGGCCTTTCCCTTTTCACTCAGTTTTAGAATGCCATAGTTTTCGATGTCTTTTTCCAACAAGCCATGAATCACTACTTGTTTGATAAACGAAATCCAAGGAGATTTTTCATCTTCTGGATTACTTTCCTTCGCTGATTTTTTCCGCAGCACCATTTTCTTTTTTGGTGCGTCTTCATCCTCCTCATTTTCGTCATCCTCCTCCTCGTCTTCTTCTACGATTTTATTCCAGGAAACCTCTTTTCCTTTGCCGAAAACCGACAAACTTCCCTGTTCATTACTTGTTACATAGGGATTGTTTTTGCCTTCCAACACATCTGCAATATGCTCTGCCTCAAATTTCTCTCCCGTTTGTAAGACGGCTTCGAGCAATAAACTAACCTCTTCCTCTGCCTTGAAGGTAGGCGTCGGATGCATACAATTGTCACAAAAACCACAATTATCGGCCATGAACTCGCCGAAATAACTGAGCAATTGTTTCCGCCGACAAACACCTAAATTCGCATAATAGACCATTTCGGTCAATAATAACTTCGCATTTTCCTTTTCAGAAACGGCTTTGTCCTTATTGAACTTGTCTAATTTTAATATGTCATCGTAGGTATAAAACAAAATACAGGTCCCATCCAAGCCATCTCGTCCCGCGCGGCCCGTTTCTTGGTAATAACCTTCCAACGATTTCGGTGCATCATAATGGATCACAAAACGCACATCGGGTTTATCGATGCCCATACCGAACGCAATCGTCGCCACCATCACTTCCACTTCTTCGTTCAAAAAGGCTTCTTGATTGGCCATCCGAACTTGCGGATCTAAACCCGCATGATAGGGAAGTGCTTTGATGCCATTGACTAATAACAAATCGGATATTTCCTCCACGCGTTTCCGGCTGAGGCAATAAATGATCCCTGCTTTTCCGGCGTGGCCTTTGATGTAGCGGATTAATTGTTTGTCAATGTCTTTTTTGGACCGGATTTCGTAATATAGATTTTTCCGATTAAAGGAGGATTTAAATACTTTGGCATCGTCGAGGTTCAGGGTTTTCTGAATGTCTTGTTGGACTTTCGGTGTCGCTGTGGCCGTTAATGCGATGATGGGTAATTTTGCGTCAATCGACTCAATGATGGCGCGTATTTTTCGGTATTCGGGTCTAAAGTCATGGCCCCATTCGGAAATACAATGGGCTTCGTCGATGGCGACGAAGGAAATATTCGCTTGTTGGAGAAAATTCAAGTTCTCCTGTTTATTCAACGATTCAGGCGCGATGTACAATAATTTCACCTGGCCATTAATCACCTCAGCTTTCACCCGATTGATTTCCGCCCGGCTGAGCGACGAATTTAAAAATTGGGCATTAACCCCGAAGGCGACCAATTGGTCCACCTGATTTTTCATCAAGGCGATGAGGGGAGAAATGACGATGGCCGTTCCCGGCATGACGATGGCGGGCAACTGATAACAGAGCGATTTGCCTGCGCCGGTAGGCATGAGGACAAAGCTATTATGGCCTTGAAGGGTATTTTGAATGATGGCCTCTTGTTCCCCACGGAACTGGCTGAACCCAAATGTTTTTTTGAGTTCTTCATTCAACACTTCTTTAGTTATCGAAATAGGCATAAGTTGATTTTCGGCTGTTATGTTTCTTTTTAGGATTCCGAATCACGCATTCTTGGTTATCTTTGCGGAATCAAAAAACCATCTAGATTTGAAATTAAGCAAAAATATCCAATCCACAGCAAAAAAAGTTTTACAGGAAGAATCGGAGGCGATTTTCCGACTAATCGAGTCCATTGATTCGGATTTTGAGGCTTGTGTGGAATATTTAATGAATATTCCCGGACGCATTGTCTTTACCGGCATCGGGAAATCCGCCATTATTGCGCAAAAAATCGTGGCTTCCATGAATTCTACTGGAACGCCGGCCTTGTTTATGCATGCGGCCGATGCCATCCATGGGGATTTGGGGATGATTCAGTCAGGTGATGCGGTGATTTGTATTTCCAAATCTGGTGATACCCCTGAAATAAAGGTCCTCGTGCCCTTAATTAAGCGATTGGGCGTTGGCTTAATCGCCATGGTATCGAATAAAAAGTCCTATTTAGCCACTCAATCAGATTTCGTTTTACATGCTTTGGCGGAACAAGAGGCGGATGTCTTGAATCTTGCGCCGACGACCTCCACCACCGTCGCCCTCGCCCTAGGGGATGCGCTAACGGTTTGTTTATTGGAATGTCGAGGTTTTACCGCGCAGGATTTTGCCAAATATCACCCCGGCGGCGCCTTAGGCAAACGCCTATATCTAAAGGTGGCCGATGTATATCCCCAACACGAATTCCCCTTTATTTTACCCTCCGCAAGTATTCAGGAGGCCATTCATGAAATCAGTTCCAAACGTTTGGGGGCAACGGCGGTCGTGGATGCTGAGGAAAATTTGGTGGGCATCATTACGGATGGAGATGTGCGACGGATGCTGGAGCGGTCGACCGATTGGGCCACGATTCAAATCGCAGGCATGATGAATCCGTCTCCAAAGACCATTGATTCAGAAGCATTTGCCACTGAAGCCTTAGCGATTATGCAGGCAAAAAACATTACCCAATTGGTCGTAATGGCACAAAAAAAGGCCGTGGGATTTATTCATCTCCACGACCTGTTGAAAGAGGGTATCGTATAATTAGCGCATGCGGTTGGAGGATTGGACCAACATCTCATCCTTCCGTACCAATCGATTCGCAATCATATTCGCCAACAAAGAAACGACTAAGGCATAAAATCCATAACCATAATGTCCTTGAGTTTCCGGTTCAAAAACGATCATCGCTTCTTTGAAAATCGTCCAAAACGCATAGCCCATCGATCCGGCTAAAACCAGGGAATTAATTAATCCAAGGGTCATTTGGCGCATTCGTTTCTTAAATGAAAAGATGGAAATCAGCGTAATGATGGTGGAAAGCGTGATTAATAGAGGCAAGATGATCGTGCTGTGGGCACTCACTTTTTTGGCATTTTGCAATAAGACCCATTGGTTCGAAAAAAAATCAATTTGTTGGCCTGAACTTCCTGATTTCGTCCAGATGGCTAATCCAGAGGTGACAAAACTATTGGCTAAAATTACCAATGCGTAAAAGAGGGTCTGTGGTCTTTGAATCATGTGAATATCGTATTAGGTCGTAAAATTACGTATTTTCTTGAAAATGTTTGGCGGCAATTTTTGCTGAGGATAAACAGAGGGGTATTCCACCGCCGGGGTGCACGCTTCCCCCGACCCAATATAGGTTTTTAAGGGCAGGTCGATAATTCGGATGGCGCAAAAAGGCCGCGAATTTGTTATTAGACGCATTCCCATAAAGGGCTCCTCCGGAACTTGAGGTGCGGGATTCGATGCTTCGGGGGTCTAGAACATCCTCGGCGACGATGTGTTTGCGGATGTCTTTTCCCATGCAATTGGATATTTTTCGGATGACCTGTTCGCGGGTTTGATTGACCAAAGCCTCCCAATCCTGCCCTTGATTGGCTGGGGCATTGACGAGGATAAACCAATTTTCTCCACCTGTTGGTGCATCGGCTGCATGTACTTTACTGGAAATGTGGAGATAGGCGGTCGGGTCCTTGGATAGGGTTTTATCCTTGAAAATGGCTTTGAATTCCTCCTCGTAATGGTCGGAAAAGAAGATATTATGAACGCCCACTTCCTCGAAGTGTGTATTCATTCCCCAATAAAAAATAATGCCTGAGCTTGATTTAGGCTGATTTAGTAGTTTTTTTGGGGCTTTTTGGGTGGGTAAAAGTTTTTGATAGGTGGGTCGAATGTCCATGTTGCTCGCCACGTAATCGTAGGAATAGCTTGTTTGTTCGGTTTTAAGGCCAATAGCTTGATTATGTTGGGTGAGGATTTCGACGACTTTCTCGTTGAAATGAAATTTTACCCCCAAATCTTTCGCTAATTCGACTAAGGAATTCGTAATGGAAATCATGCCGCCTTCGGGGAAAAATGCCCCGATATTGTATTCCAAATGGGGAATAATGCCTAAAGTGGCAGGGGTTTGATAGGGGTCGGATCCGTTGTAGGTCGCGTAGCGGTCGAAGAGTTGGACCGTTTTCGGATGCCGAAAGGTTTGCGCATTAGCCGCGTGCATGCTGGAAAACAAACCAAGTTTACCGAGGTTCATGTAGCCTTGTAGGGCTTTTTTGCCGGTCCAGGTCCGATAATCGTGCAAGGAATTTTCTAAAAATAGCTCGCTGATGATTTGATATTTGGTTTGAAGACCTTGTAAATAGTCTTGGATTTTGACGGGATTTTCACCCAGTTTTTCGGCGAATGCTTGGGCGGTTTTTTGCGGGTCGGCGAAGGTATCGAGCCGTGTACCATCTTCCCAAAAATAGTGGCAGATGACGGGGAGTTTTTGGTAATTAAAATAATCCCGAGGGTTTTTTCCGGCGAGGGTAAAGAGTTCGTCCACTAAATTAGGTAGGGTAAAAAGGGAAGGTCCGGCATCGAAACGGAAACCTTGTACCTCGATTTGGCAAAGCTTACCCCCTGGATAAGCATTGGCTTCGAATACCTGAACCTTTTGACCTAAAACGGCCATTCGGATGGCGAGGGCGATGCCTCCGATTCCTGAACCAACAATGCCAAAAGAAGCCATATGAGCTAGATTTTAAAAGATCGAAATTACGGAATTCGGGGGAAGGAAAGAATAAAAGGCTAAATGTTTTTCCCTCAAGTCCAATTTGAGTAGTTTTGCACAAATTTTTAAAAATCTGCGCGAGGAAATATGCTACGTACACACACGAATGGCGAATTACGAATGGCACATGTAGGTCAAGAGGTGACTTTATGTGGTTGGGTTCAAAAAACGAGAGATAAAGGGGGGATGATTTGGGTGGATCTTCGGGATCGGTATGGGATAACACAATTGATGTTGGAAGAAGGTAAATCGACTGCCGAGGCTTTGCAAATTGCTCGGGGATTGGGTCGTGAGTTTGTGGTGGAGGCACGTGGGGTAGTTGTGGAGCGTTTGGCGAAGAATGATAAATTGCCCACGGGCGATGTAGAAATTAAGGTTTCTGAGATAAAGATTTTGAATCCGGCGAAATTGCCACCTTTTTTGATTGAGGATGAGACGGATGGGGGAGATGATATTCGGATGAAATATCGCTATTTGGATTTACGTCGGACACCGATTCGCGAGAGTTTGCGTTTGCGTCATCAGGTGGCGAAAGAGGTGCGGCGGTATTTGGATGAGCAAGATTTTATCGAGGTGGAAACGCCGGTATTGATTAAATCGACGCCGGAGGGTGCGCGCGATTTTGTGGTTCCTTCTCGGATGAATCCGGGGGAATTTTATGCGTTGCCGCAGTCGCCGCAGACGTTTAAGCAATTGTTGATGGTTTCCGGTTTTGATCGGTATTATCAATTGGTGAAATGTTTTCGAGATGAGGATTTACGTGCGGATCGCCAGCCGGAGTTTACGCAGATAGACTGTGAAATGTCGTTTGTGGAGCAGGAGGATGTGTTGAATATGTTTGAGGGCTTGATTCGACATTTATTTTTGAATGTGAAGAAGATCGACATTGGGACGGTTTCGCGGATGACTTATGCGGATGCGATGAAGTATTATGGATCGGATAAGCCGGATATTCGGTTTGGGATGCAATTTGTGGAGTTGAAGGCTGAGGGCGTGGATATGACGAGTGGGAAGGATTTTCAGGTGTTTGATGCGGCGAATACGGTGGTGGGGATTTGTGCGAAGGGGGCTGCGGAATATACACGAAAGCAATTGGACGAGTTGACGGATTTTGTTCGTCGGCCGCAAATCGGGGCCAAAGGGCTGATTTATGCGCGTGTTCAGCCGGACGGGGTGATCAAATCGTCGGTGGATAAATTTTATTCGGAGGCGGATTTGGCTGTTTGGGGGGAGGCTTTTGGGGCGGAACCGGGAGATTTGATGTTGATTTTGAGTGGGGATGGGGATAAGGTTCGGAAGCAATTGAATGAGTTGCGTTTGGAGATGGGAACGCGGTTAGGATTGCGTGATCCAAAT
The DNA here is from genome assembly GCA_947450365.1 of Cytophagaceae bacterium. Lineage (GTDB taxonomy): Bacteria > Bacteroidota > Bacteroidia > Cytophagales > Spirosomataceae > Aquirufa. The sequence goes on along the minus strand of CANFVE010000012.1, from coordinate 37,973 downwards.
AATTATCAGGTACATTGGGTGGTGGATTTTCCGTTGTTGGAATATGGAGAGGAAGAGGATCGCTGGTTTGCGATGCATCATCCGTTTACGAGTCCGAAGCCGGAGGATATTGGGTTGATGGAAGCGGGTGAATTCGGGAAAGTTCGGGCGAATGCGTATGATTTGGTGGTGAATGGGGTAGAGGTTGGAGGTGGATCGATTCGTATTTTCCAAAAAGAGTTGCAGTCCAAGATGTTCCAGGTACTTGGTTTTTCTGAGGAGGAGGCGAAGGCGCAATTTGGGTTTTTATTGGATGCCTTTGAATATGGTGCGCCGCCGCATGGAGGTTTGGCGTTTGGATTTGATCGTTTGTGCTCGTTATTTGGTGGCACGGATTCGATTCGGGATTACATTGCGTTTCCGAAGAATAATGCGGGTCGGGATGTGATGATTGATTCTCCGTCTCCGTTGGCGCAGGCGCAATTGGATGAATTGAAGATTAGAACAAATTTATAAGTTTTCTCCAACGATTTTTGAATTCTACCCTTTACCTTTGGCAATCCTAGCCGGTTTGCCAAAGGTAGGTTAATCAAACTTTTGCGTATTTTGATAGACAATTTTCCCCTGAGGATCTCGCTCCGCCATTAAGATCGGTTCGGCCTCCTCAAATTTATCTTTTTTATATTTCCACTCCTTTTTTAAGCGGCCTCCGGTACCAAATTCATGGAATTCACGCCAGCGACCCACGCGTACCGAATCATCCATCTTCCCCTCTTCTTTCAAATTCCCACCCGGATAAAAGGCCAAATATTGTCCCCGAATTTTCCCATAAACCCGAGGAATTACCTCTTTAATTTTCTTCTTGTCCGCATCATAATACGAAATCTCCGAACCCGCCGTGAACCCCCGCGTATAATAGGTTTTATTCTCCAATTCCCCTTCTGGTCCGTAATTTTCCCAACGACCATCTTTTGCCCCCATATAAAAATAACCCTGTTCCACCACGACTTGATTCACGATTTTTCGATAAGGCCCATGGCAGATTTGTGCCGTTTTATTTTCTTTAATGGAAGAATTAACCACCCGTGATTGGCTTGGATCAAACCACCAAACTTCTTGTTGATATACACTCAACGCCTCATCTTCCACATATTTCACCACCTGAAATTCTTCCATCGTACTTCGCGTTCCACTGCCATAAGAACCCATCCGGCGCTCCGTTTTTACCCCCTCGTACTCATCTTTATAAACGTCCTTTTTTTTCACCTTTCGCAAGGCCATGGAGGACTTAATTCCGATATTTTTGACCCCTAACTCGTCGATAAACGCCTTGCTTTCCTTTTTCCATTTGGCACTTTCCTCTTGAATCCCCTCCAAACCGGTTCCCAAACGGCCACCCAAGAACCCTTTTGCGCGAGTCGTTGTATCAATTAGTGGCTTGTTTTGAGCGAACAAAGACGAACAAAAACCGGTAAAAAACAATACAAAAAGGATACGGATGAACATGTAGGAACAAACGCCTTAGGCGTAAAAATATTTCCCAAAAATAGAAAATTAAATGATTAGATGCGCTAGTTTATGTATTTTTGCGGGAATATCAAGAAGAACATCGCGTTGGAAAAATCAGCAAAAATTTATGTAGCCGGACACCGAGGCATGGTGGGGTCGGCCATCGTGCGTCAATTACAAGCCGCCGGCTATCAAAACCTACTAACAAAAACTTCGGCTGAATTGGATCTGCGAAATCAAGCCGCTGTTAGCCAGTTTTTTGCGGATGAAAAGCCAGCATATGTTTTTCTTGCGGCAGCTAAAGTGGGGGGTATCGTTGCAAACAATACCTATCGCGCTGATTTTCTCTATGAAAATTTAGCCATTCAAAATAATGTCATCCATTCGGCTTATGAAAATAAGGTTAAGAAATTGATGTTCTTAGGGTCCTCCTGCATTTATCCGAAATTGGCCCCCCAGCCCCTGAAAGAATCCTATTTGTTAAGTGGATATTTGGAACCGACAAACGAACCCTATGCCATCGCCAAAATCGCCGGCATTAAACTCTGTGAAGCGTATCGGGCCCAATATGGCTGTAATTTTATTTCGGTCATGCCAACCAATCTATACGGTCCTAACGACAATTACGACCTCGAAAATTCGCACGTTCTTCCCGCCATGATTCGTAAATTCCACGAAGCTAAAATGCGAGGAGACGCCTCCATGACCCTTTGGGGGAGTGGATCACCCATGCGCGAATTTTTACATGCGGATGATCTCGCCGAGGCCTGTCTATACCTCATGGAATCCTACCATGAAGCGGAATTAGTCAACATCGGTACCGGCGAAGACGTTACCATTAAGCAATTGGCCGAAACCGTCAAACACATCGTCGGGTTTACAGGTGAGATCCTTTGGGATAGCAGCCGACCAGATGGTACCCCACGAAAACTTATGGACGTTTCTAAATTGCACGACCTCGGTTGGCATCATAAAATCGCACTGCCTGACGGCATCGCGCTTGCCTATCAAGATTTTTTAGGAAACGCCTCCATTCGCAAATAATGACTAAAAAATCGTGGTTTAGCACCTGGTTCGATTCGCCCTATTACCATATTTTGTACGAACAAAGGGACGAACATGAAGCCGCGCGCTTTATTCAAGCCCTCCAACAAAAACTTCACATCCAGCCCGGCATGCGCGTCTTAGATGCCGCCTGCGGAAAAGGTCGACACGCGCTCACCCTGCATGGCTTAGGCCTGCAAGTCGATGCCTTTGATTTATCACCCGCAAACATCGAATTCGCCCAAAAATCCGCCCAAGCACAGCTCGAATTTTTTGTTCACGACCTCCGCGCAACCCTGCCTAAGCTGGAATATTACGATGTGATTTTTAATTTTTTCACCAGTTTTGGTTATTTTGATGACCGAAATGATAATCAAAAAGCCTTTGATACTTTTCAAGGGGGCTTGAAAAAAGGGGGTGTTTTGTTGATGGATTTTTTAAATCCTTCTTTTGTGCTGGCGAATTTAGTCCCTGAAGAACGCGTCGAACGGAAAGGAATTTCCTTTTCCATCAAACGCTGGGAAGCCCAGGGCTACTTATATAAATCAATTGAATTCAGCGATAAGGGCCATGATTTTCATTTCGAAGAAAAAGTGGAATTAATCTCAAAAACAGATTTTATTCAATATGCCACAAAGGCGGGTTTTGAATTAATTGATATGAAAGGAAATTATCAACTGGCGCATTTTGACGACATTCATTCCCCTCGCATGATTTTTTTCTGGATTAAAAAATAGAAAATGGAACATTTCAAGGCACTTTGGACGATCGAACAAGAGGACGGATCCTTTGACACTTCGCTTCAGGAATTATCAACTGACGTCCTGGGATCGCATGAAGTTCTGGTGCAAGTCGTATATTCATCATTGAATTATAAAGATGCCTTATCTGCCCATGGCCATCGGGGAATAACCCAACAATTCCCTCATATTCCCGGCATCGACGCAGCGGGGATTGTTCTGCATGATGCCATTGGCCAATTTCAATCGGGTGACCAAGTCATCGTGACAGGATTTGATTTGGGGATGAATACCCATGGGGGGCTGTCGGAATTCATCCGAGTGCCAGCTTCGTGGATTGTGCCATTGCCGACAAATCTTTCTTTAAAAAGATCTATGCAAATTGGTACGGCAGGTTTAACGGCTGGGATGGCGGTGCTTGCGCTCCAACAAAACCAAATTTTTCCGGAATCCGGCGAAATTTTCGTGACAGGTGCAAGCGGCGGTGTTGGGATGTGCGTGATTAAGCTTTTGCATCATTTGGGCTATCAGGTGGTTGCCCTAAGCGGTAAACCTGACCTGACGGAAACCTTAATGACGATTGGCGCCTCGCGCGTGATCGATCGTTTCGAATTTATGTCCGAAAAACCTAGAACTTTATACCCTATGACCTTTGCCGGTGGCATCGATACGGTCGGTGGAGATGTATTGGTCAAACTCATGAAAAGTCTGAAATTCGCAAGTTCAGTGGCTGTTTGTGGCATGGCAGGCGGGGTAGATTTGCCTTTACAGGTGTATCCTTTTATTTTACGCGGCGCACGGATGTTAGGCATATATTCAGCTGATTCGCCATGGGAGAAAAAGAAAGAAATTTGGCAATTATATGCCAACGAATGGAATTATGAGCTCGATTCCATCACTGAAACAATCTCTCTTGCGGAGGCGCCAGATAAACTAAATTTGATGGTAGAAGGCCGTTCCCATGGACGTTATTTAGTCCAAATCCTCGATTAATCTTTAACAAATTTCAAATTTGGGGCATTCGGGATATTCGTGAATTTTAATACATAAACCCCTTTGGGTAATCTCGAAATATCCATTTGAAGCGAATTCTCCCCTAAAGATAAGGTTGCGTTTTGGATGATTTGAACCCTTCCTTGAAGATCGACAAGGGTGATTTGTATGTTTCCCAAAGAGCCTTTTGGGATGCCTACATGTAAAATATCTTGTGCGGGATTTGGGAACAGCGTTATTTGGCCATAGGGATTTTCTTTTTCCGTGGCCAAAATTGATACCGTAATTTTTTCTGAGGTGGCTAAACAACCATTGACATCTTTTAATTTGACGTAATATTGGCCCGCCTCGAGTGGGGCAAAGGTAGTCTGCGTCGCACCTTTCACCGGTACGTCGTTGTTCACATACCATTGTAAATCCGTACCTGCCGAGGATTTTAAGACTCCTTCCACAAAGAAGAGAAGAGGGGCAAGTGGGGTATTGACGGTCAATTTAAATACGGGTGTGGTAATTGAACAAAGGCCTTTATTACTTGCGGAAACTTGATAATTTCCTGTTTTTTTGGCTTCAAAACTGTTCGATGTCGCACCGGTAATTGCTGTCCCATTTAAGAGCCATTGGTAATTTGGAGAATCTGCAGAACTGGCGCTTAGGACCACGGAAGTGCCTTCGCAAACTGCTTGGGGGCCTAGTGGAGTTGTTGTAACGGTAGGAGCTTTAGTCGTCGTAATGGCGACAGTAGCCTTTGGACTAGGACATCCCAATGACTTAAATTTCATGTCGTAAAAATAATAATATCCCGTCGTAATCGGAGCGTTGTTGTATAAGGCTCCCGTCATCGAAAGGATATTCGGAATCGTGTAGGGGTAACCTAAATTAGTTGGCGCATTTATGGTATCTGCCAGGGAGCGATTACTTCTGAAAATGCTTGCCCCGTTCGAGCAGGATTGCGTGAGGATGTAGGAACCTGCTTTTGGAAAAAAGAGGTTTAATTGAACGATTTGACCGGTATCGTTTTTGTCGTCGGTCAATTGGCTATTGACCTTTGTCGAATTCGTTTGTGTTCTTGTCGCGGTTAGATCCTTGGTCACCGAGGAAACAAGTTCTCCTGAATCCTTATTGTAAACCGAAAAGGTAATCGTTCCTGATGTTCCCACGTATACGCGGGCAGATTCTAAAATGATGGGAACTTTTACGTCAAAAATCGGCGCGGGACCAAAATTCTCGTAATAACTTCCGGTGCCGAATTCGCTTTTACTAGCTGGTTTAATTCCGCCACTGAAATCATGAGAACTAACTGAATAAGCAACCGAGCTATAGGGTGCTGTTACGGAGGCACCTGAACCTACTAATACATTATTCGCATACCAAAGCGCATTGGCTGAACTAGAGGTTAGATTCAGCGTCGTTGCACCCGCACAATAGGCACCTGAACCAAAAGGCGCCTGTGGATTCTCGATGCTTTGATTCATGGTAATCAAATCATTTTGGGTATTCTGATCCGTCGACAATGTCGTATTTGCTCGGGCCGTATAGGTTTTACCTGCTATAAAATTCACATTTCCTGTCACCGTGATCAATTGTTCCTTGCCTGGTAAAATTTCGGAAATACTCCCAGATAGGCTTCCTTGTAGCGCGTTGTCCAAATAATAGGACAGATTCACCACTTGATTTTTCTGAGTTTTGCTTCCGTAATTTTTGACTTTGACCAACAAACTGGTTGAGCCATTTGTCGCACAATAACTTGATGAAGGATTTGTAATGGCTAAAACTCCCAAATCATTACTCGGTTGAATTACCTGAATCACATATTCTTCCGCCTCGCCGGTTCCGATACTCCCACAGGTCGCTGGTCCCGAGGAGTTTAACTCACTAATTACGCGCATCCGGAAATATTGGTTTATTTTAACCGTGGACGAACTCACAAATTTCCCAGTATAGCTTGATCCACTAATCGCATCGCTTGCTAATACGATTTCATTCGAATCTTCGAAATCTCCATCTTGATTCCAATCCACCGCGACTTTAACGCGTTTCGAGGTCGAGGATGCAAAGCTAAAGTTCATATCGAGGCTTGAGCCTAATTCCACTTGAATCGGGGTCCCAGTAAAATCTTGTTTGGTGGTAACAGAATTACTGAAGCTGCCTAAGCTAGTTTGGTTGATTAAATTTTGAAAAACAGCCGGTTTGATACTACAATATTCCTTCCCACCAATCCCCGATACAATTAGCGAATAATCTTGCTTATCATAATAATCTTGCTTATAATTTTTCAAAGTTCCTTTGTGCGAAATCGTCAGGTCATAGGATTTTCCAGGAACCGTGCCCTTGACAATGATTTTTTCGATATTATCTCGAATATTGTCCCCATTGCTCGCCACATTATCAGGTTTTTCCGGATCCAAGATGAAGGGCAAAAAAGTGCCAGTTTCGTCGGTTATTTTGATGTCGAGGTCGTTGACTAATTTCGGTGTGCGGTTGTTTAAGGCCTTAGTCGTTAAATCGATTATATCTGCTTCCGGGTCTGTCCAAGCAATTGTTGCCGTTAAATCTCCTTTCCCCGAGGCGATAAAAGTACGTTTTTCAGTTTTCGTGTTTGTCAAGGTCCCCTCGGAAATCAAATGTGATTGATCTATATTGACTAAGGTACTTCCCGCTTTTTCCATATCCAACAAGCCCCAGCCCGTCTGATAATCAGGCCCAACGGCTCCCACATCCATTGCACTATGTAAGGCCAAGCCCTTTAATGTGGCCGATCGCATAAATGTATTTTTATTTAGACGATTGTATAATTGTTGAAGCAAAAACAGGGATCCCGCTACTTGTGGAGATGACATGGAGGTTCCGCTGAGGGTTGTATAAGCTGTATTGGATGTATTGCTGGTGGAAAGCAGGTCGGTTCCTACGCCTACAATATCGGGTTTTATCCGCCCATCATCTGTGGGGCCCCAGGATGAGAAATCTGATAGGGTTACGTCTGTGGGCTTTTCAGGGATGGTGGAAATCGATTCGATGGCACCTACGGTGAGGATATTTTTGGCTGTTCCGGTTGTGGAAATGATGTCATAGCCATCATTTTTAGCCCGGGAAATATTGGAGGAATCTTTTGTCGAATTCTTTAAAAAATAATATTCACCGGCTTTGCTTGGTCCGTTGCTATTCCGACTATTCCCTGCGGATTTGACAATCAGATAATTGGTCGCCAGAAATGCCGCCCGGTCCAAAGCCTGTGTATTTGAATCATAATAGCCAAATTTGTAATCCTCATTTGAGCTAATCGCATCATTTCCCCACCATTGCCATTTGTTTTTGACTGAATCATACACCCAACCCGCCTGGTACCCGTAAGAATGATTACTAATCAATAAATTAGCTGCATTTTGTAAGATTTCCGTATTGTCATTGTTATAATCCCAGACTTTTAAATCAGCCCCAAATGCCATTCCTTTCGCCGTCGGATTAATTCCCGCTGCGATTAAGGTACCTGAAACATGGGTACTATGGATATCTGTCGAACTTGAACTTTCTTGTAATTTTACCCGACCACCAAATTCCTGATGCGTCGCCAATGCATTTCCGCCGTCCCAAACCGCCAATTTTCCCGACATGGTATCGGATTTTCCATTCAACGAAACCCCCACCGTTCCTCCCGAATACACCTGATTGGTTCGAGTCATCGCCCCCGCTTGTGCATTTGAATGATTTCCAATGTATAAAGCTTCACCAATTTCATTGATTTGTTGGAGCATAATCACTTGCCCTCTTCCCACCGAATCCTTGATTTTCAGTCCCCTTTGACGCGCTAAGCGCATGCTTTTTTGAAATAAGCTATCGCTTTGCCGACTATATTCCTCCGCTTTTTCCTGAATTTGACGCTTTCTTAGGGGTTGATAAATATCCACCTGGGCCATCGTGTTTTGCGTTTGCAGCAAAGCCAGAAGGCATATCAAAACAAAAAAGGGAAGGTTCTTTATTTTCAAACGTGTATAAAAAATTAAATTTAACTGTTTTCTTTTAATTCCACACGAAAGGTTTTTCGGTGTATGTCACATGGCCCATTTTGTAATATAGCCTTTCGATGAAATAAAGTCGGATAGCCCGCATTTCGCTCCCAACCATAGCCTGGATACGTTTCCGCCGCTTTTTCCATCCATTCATCCCGGTAGGTTTTGGCTAAAATCGAAGCCGCCGCAATGGAAAAATACTTCGAATCCCCCTTAACTATACATGTATGAGGAATCAATGGGTAGCTGATAAAGCGATTTCCGTCGACCAATAAATGGTCGGGTCTCGTTTTCAACTGGTCCACGCAGCGGTGCATCGCGAGCACACTCGCCTTGTAAATATTGATTTCATCGATTGTTGAATGATCCACCTCCGCGATCGTATATTCAATCGCATGATGCTTAATCACATGAATTAAGCCTTGGCGCTGACGAGCACTTAATTGTTTGGAATCGGTCAACAACCTATCCGAAAAATCCTTCGGTAAAATCACTGCTGCCGCAACCACCGGTCCCGCCAAACACCCCCTCCCGGCTTCATCCAAACCCGCTTCTAGTCCAATGGGCGAAAAATAGGGGAGAAGCGACATCTACACGCGATCAAAGAGTAATCGTTTCCCCAATTGGCTCATGTCAAATTCACCTTCCGAGTAGGCCAAATGACCCGAAACAAAAGTTTTTTCTATGCTAGATGAAAAGGTATGTCCCTCCAAAGGCGACCAAGCGCATTGATAATGAATATTCGATTTCTGCACCTGAAATGGCTTTTCTAAATCCACAATCGCCAAATCCGCCCAATAACCCTCCCGGATATACCCCCGATCTGAAATTTCAAAACATTCCGCCACCGCATGTGCTGTTTTTTCGGCGATAAGCTCGAGGCTTAAAACACCTTCCTTGGCGAGATCCAATAAGATCAATAAAGGATGCTGAACTAAGGGCAATCCCGCTGGGGATTTCCAATACCCCTGTTGTTTTTCCTCCCAAGTATGTGGTGCATGGTCCGTCGCGATAATATCCAAAGCCCCCGTCTGCAAGGCCTTTCGTAAAGCTTGTTTATGTCTGGATTCTTTAATGGCCGGATTGCATTTGATTAAATTGCCCTTGCTTTCATATTGAGATGCATCAAACCACAAATGATGCACACATACCTCCGAAGTGATTTTTTTATCCCGAATGGACTTTCCTGTTTCAAATAAGGCAATTTCTTCCTCCGTACTAATATGTAAAATATGCAGGCGCGTATTCGCTTTTTTGGCTAAATCTACGGCTAACGAAGACGACAAGTAACATGCTTCTTCATTGCGAATAAGCGGATGTAAATAGGCTGGGGCCTCCTCATCAGGGAATTTTTGTCGGAATAACTCGAGTCGAGCCCGCACCGTCGCCTCATCCTCGCAATGTGTGGCGATTAATAGTTCACTGCTGGCAAATAATTTTTCCAGGGTTTGGACATTATCGACCAACATATTCCCCGTACTCGATCCCATAAACACTTTAATCCCACATACGTTCGACTTATTTGTTTTCAACACTTCCTCCAAATTGTCGTTCGAAGCCCCCATGAAAAAGGAATAATTCGCCAAGGAACTTTGATGTGCGATCTCGTATTTGTCGGCTAATAATTCTTGTGTCAACGCATTCGGAACCGTATTCGGCATTTCCATGAAACTAGTTACACCTCCCGCCACCGCCGCACGTGCCTCAGAGGCGATTTTGGCCTTATGCGTTAAACCAGGTTCTCTAAAATGAACTTGGTCGTCAATCATGCCAGGAAAAACATGTTTTCCAGAAAGATCTAGTACTTTTTCCTGCCCTGTGGCGGAAATCGAGCTAGCTATTTTAGAAATTCTACCCGCTTTAATCAATAGATCTCCTGTGATAATTTTGCCTTCATTGACAATTTCGGCGTTTTTCAACAAGTAATTTGACATATTATTCGGCATTGATTTTGATAATTTTAAATTCAGTTCTACGGTTTTGTTGATGCATATCTTCCGGACAATCCACGCCGTCCGCACATTCATTGATTAATTGCGTTTCCCCATAGCCTTTCGGCTTGATTCGGTCATTTGAAACACCTCGTTGGATGATGTATTTCACGGCGGATTCAGCTCTTCGTTGGGATAATTTCAAATTATACGCCGCACTCGCTCGCGCATCCGTATGTGCGCCCAATTCCAAATTCATTTGAGGATTATCCGTCAAAAACTGAACTATTTTATCCAATTCCTCCGCGGCATCCGGCCGGATATCCGCCTTGTCTAAATCATAATAAATGGAATTTACCTCAAAAAGCTTGGATATTTCTTTGCCTATTTCTGGCCTATCCATCTGAATTTGAACCACATAGGTGGTGTCGGTAACATCTTTTTTGAGCAAGCTTTTTGGAATTTCTTTCCCCTCCATCGAAAAACTACTTCGCGCGGTGAGGTAATCTTCTTTTTCCAATTTGAATGCCAATTCATCATTCTCTTCCAATGGAATGATTTCCAAAAGGCCATTTGAATTACTTTTTTCTGCCTCTGCCGATTGCCCATTTTTTCGAATACTCACTTTTACCGCTTCTAAGGCTTTTCCTAGCGCGTCAATGACCTTCACTTGAAGATTATAATTGACACGTTTGGCGATAACCGTCGTATCGACCATCGGTGCCGGATCTGAAGACCACCAACGATCTTCCGCGCCACTCGATTTGAAATAATAAATATCATCATCCCCTTTTCCTCCCGGGCGATTTGAGCTCAAATAACCTTGCGTGGAATCCGAAAGAGATATCGCAAAATCATCCCCGATCGAATTCATCGGAACACCTAAATGCTCCACCACAATCTCATTTTCATTTCGACTCGCCACAAACAAATCCAACCCTCCAATGCTCGGATGTCCATTGGAGGAGAAATATAATTTTCCATTCGCACTAACAAAAGGGAAAATTTCATCACCTGGGGTGTTAATCACCGAACCTAAATTGATCGGCCGCCCGAATCGCCCCGAATTGTCGATCGGCACACGATATAAATCTAAGCCTCCTTTGCCTCCCCGACGGTTCGAACTAAAATACAGCGTCCGTTCATCCACCGAATACGCCGGACTTCCGTCCCAAGCCAAGGAATCTGAAATAGCTATTCGCTCCGGCTCGGACCAAGTTGTTCCATTTTTTGTCGAGATATATAGGTCCACATCCGGCGAAGGATCCTTACTTTTTCCTGTATTTCCTCGAGCGAAAACCACGGTTTTCCCGTCTTTGGTGAAGGCGGGACTTCCATCGTTGGCATTTTCTTTGAATAGGTTCGGGCTTAACATCTCCGCTTTCCCAATTTCCGATTCACTTTTCAGCGGCGCTTTCACAATGCCCAAAAATGGCAAGCCATTATTTTTGTAAATGCCTGGTTTGGAAGAGCTGGTATAAACTAGCTCATTGCCTATTTTTTTGGCATCAAACTCCGTCTGCGCGGTATTTCCTTGCAAGGGAATCAGGCTTACGGGACTACTTTTACTAAGTAATTTAGGGATTTCACTCAGGTTTTCGAGTTCTATTTCGCTTTTGATTTGCATCGCCCGGTTCGGCTTGCTACGTAGGAATTCGGTCAAATATTCTTTGGTTAATTCATAATTCCCCATGGATTTAGCCGCCATGGCCATATGAAAGGGGAGCATTTTGTCAGCAAATCCTTTGCTTTTAGCCACTTGGTAATAGGGGAGGGATTGTGTGATGCGGTTAGAAAGTCGATACGATTCCCCCAATAAAAAATGAGTTTGTTCTACCTCGATGCCCTTATTTTTCAGAATGCTTAATTCTCGGATGGCTAATTCATATTCGCCTTTTTCGAAGTGTTTTTGGGCTAGCTTGCTGATGGATTTGTCTGAATGACAGGCCGCAAAAATAATCGTCAGGAAGACGAAAATCAGCGATTTTACATAAGTAATACGTGTGGCGAATGTCATAAATTTTAAATCTCTTTCAAATGTAATAAGCGTAGGTCATTTATTTCATGTACCTTTGTATAAATTTTAGAAAATAAAAAGGCGCCAAAGCCTTTGTAATCCAGCAGTGATGTTGCACATTTTATGAGAAAAAGAATCGAAAAGGACGACATTCGTCGTTCTGAACCCACACGCAAATTTTCAGATCGCAGTACAGGCCCATCTTCGGAAAACCGAGGCAGAGGCGAATCTCGTTCGTCAGCCCCTCGTTCCGCCCGTCCATCCGCTTCACGCGATGGGCAAGGGTCACCTCGCGAATTTAATTCAGATCGTCCACGGACACCTTATGCGGGAGATCGCAACCAGGATCGGGAGCGCAAGCCATATAGTGGCGATCGTAATTCCTCAGATCGTTCACGGACGCCTTATGCGGGAGATCGCAACCAGGATCGGGAGCGCAAGCCATATAGTGGTGACCGTAATGCATCGGATCGTCCTCGGACACCTTATGCGGGAGATCGTAATCAGGATCGGGAACGTAAGCCATATAGTGGCGATCGTAATTCCTCGGATCGTCCACGGACGCCTTATGCAGGAGATCGCAATCAGGATCGGGAACGTAAGCCATATAGTGGCGACCGTAATTCATCAGATCGCCCACGGACTCCTTATGCGGGAGATCGCAATCAGGATCGGGAGCGCAAGCCTTATGGTGGGGATCGTAATTCATCGGATCGTCCACGGACACCTTATGCGGGAGATCGCAATCAGGATCGGGAACGCAAGCCTTATGGTGGGGATCGTAATGATGCCCAGAGACGTTCATATGAAGGTCCGAACGAACGTGAACCACAAGATAATGGTGCTGAACCGCGTGCCTACCAGCCGCGATATACCAGCGAACGAGAGACCACAGATCGTAGCTTAGAATCAAATCAAGAGTTTAGGCCTAAGAGAGCCTTTGACGGCCCTAAACGTAATTTTTCGGGCGACCGTAAACCATCGACCGGAGATCGGGCTTCCTACAATCGGGATGAAAAAAATGATCGTCCAAAGCGTTCATTTGACACGCCTCGGGATGAGAATCAGGAACCAAGAGAAGCATTTCAAGGCAAGTTTTCCAAGAGGGATACTTTTAAAAGCCGTAATCGCTATGAAGAGCGTCCAAGTTTTACGCCACAATATAAATTAGATCGCTTTAAAGAAAATGCCCCTGCGAAAATTCAAAAGAAAATTCGCGAGGTGGATGGCAAGAGTGATATGGTGCGTTTGAATAGATTTATTGCGAATGCGGGAATTTGTTCTCGTCGGGATGCAGATAAATTAATCGCTGCCGGTGAAATTAAAGTGAATAACAAAGTGGTGATTGAGATGGGTTATCAAGTAGCACCGACGGACATCGTGAAATATGGCAATCGTAAATTAAACCGAGAAAAGCCCGCTTATGTACTTTTGAATAAGCCCAAAGATTTCTTAACCACCACGGAAGATCCCAATGATCGTAAAACGGTCATGGAATTAGTGAAAAATGCGGGCGACGCACGGATTTATCCAGTAGGTCGTTTGGATCGGAATACGACGGGATTGTTATTGTTGACCAATGACGGTGAATTAGCCGACCGCCTAACGCATCCTTCCCATGAAATCGAGAAAATATATCAAGCCGAATTGGACAAGCCATTGACCGATGAAGATTTTGAAAAAATCAAAGCTGGATTGACCTTAGAAGATGGGGAAATCAAAGTGGATGATTTGGCCAAAGTAACGCCCGATGGCTATGTGATTGGGGTGAAAATTCACTCAGGTAAAAACCGCATTGTGCGCCGGATTTTTGAGCATTTGGGTTATGAGGTGACAAAACTTGATCGGACGACCTTTGCGGGTTTAACGAAAAAGGATTTACCTCGGGGCCATTGGCGGTATTTGACGGAAAGAGAATTGGTGAAGTTGAAATACTTCATGTAATCAAAAAAGGCCTTACAATTCGTAAGGCCTTTTTTTTAGATATTCATTAAGGATTCGCGGCGTCTCATTTTTCCTGCCGGAATACCAAACATCATTTTAAATCGTCGGCAGAAATAGGCCGTATCTTTATATCCGACTTCAGAGCCAATGGCGCGAATGGATTTTTTGGTTGTACGTAAAAGTCCCACAGCGGCTTCCATGCGTTGGTATTCGATGTAATCTTGTGGATTGATACCGGTCAACATTTTAAAATATTGGCCCACATAATCTTCAGACACATTGGCTACGTTCGCTAATACTTTGTTCGACAAATCGCCGCCGATATGGTCTTTGATATAAGCGAAAATGTCGATCAAGCGAGGATCCTTGAAATAGGTACTATTGGTGGCTAATTGCTCAACGAACAAACGGTTTTGAATGATATACCGAATCACTTCGATCACGATCTCCTCCGTTTTAATTTTGATAATTCGACCTTTCCCGATTTCATCGGACATATCTTCTAATAAGATTTCCTTGATCGTTTGGGCTAGTTTATCATCTTTTTTAATCAAAAATGGAGGAATGTCTAAGGAGGTAAAGAAATTTACGGAATCAAAAACCTTCGCTTCAAAGGCCACCATTCCGAATGAATTTTCTAGTTTACCAATGGAATTCGTATCCATGTTTTGATCGAAATACAATTCACGGTGAGTCATGAATTCTTCATTATTCACGGCTTTCGGTTTTTCAGCATTTCCATAGGTTACACTGATCATTTTTCCGCCAGGAATAAAAAGCATATCGCCTTCCTCCACTTGAGTTTCTTCCTCCCCAAATGAAACTTCACCTTTGTACAATATCAAGAGCGAGTTTTCCACATCGTAATAATTTTTAATACGAATAGGTTGTAATATTCTAATGTTTCTTGCCTTGATAAATTTGACCCCAAGGGATTCGATAATCTTATTGTAATCTTCCATTTTTGTATAATTTGCCTCCGTTTTTGACGGTTTGTCAAATAAAGTTGGACAAAACTAATAAATCAGATAATAATTCCAAATTATTTTTGTTAAAATTTTACACCTAAATTAATTGTAATATACCTATAATTCAAAGTTTTTGACAATTCCCAATCCTAAAAAACTGTGCCGGGGTGTTTTTATAATTATTTTGAGGATAATTATATTTTTGAAATAAAATAAATAAATAGGTCATAATTTATCAGTAAATTTGTCTATTGTGTCATATAGAACCATATCATGGGATTATTTAATTTTTTAACGAAGGATATTGCGATCGATTTAGGAACGGCCAATACGCTGATTATTCATAAAGATCAGGTGGTTGTCGATGAGCCATCGATTATTGCATTAGACCGAAACACCAATAAAGTGTTAGCGGTGGGTCGTCAAGCGATGATGATGCACGAAAAGACCAATGATAACATCAAAACCATTCGTCCTTTAAAAGACGGCGTAATTGCTGACTTTACGGCAGCTGAGTTAATGATGCGGGGCTTAATCAAAATGATGGACAAAGGGAATTCCTTTTTCTCGCCGGCCTTGCGAATGGTGATTTGTATTCCTTCAGGCATTACGGAGGTGGAGAAACGTGCGGTAAAGGATTCTGCGGAACATGCAGGTGCACGTGAGGTATATATGGTACATGAGCCGATTGCGGCAGCGATTGGTATAGGGATCGATATTGAGCAACCGAATGGATCCTTGGTCGTTGATATTGGGGGAGGAACCACAGAAGTGGCGATTATTTCCTTGAGTGGAATTGTAGTTGAAAACTCAATTCGTGTGGCGGGAGATGAGTTTACACGGGATATTAAAGATTATTTGTTGCGTGAACATAAATTGGTGATTGGTGAGCGTTCCGCGGAACAAATTAAAATTCAAGTAGGTGCGGCCTTGCCAGAATTAGAGAACCCACCTGCCGATTTCGAAATTCGGGGTCGTGATCAAATGACAGGTATTCCGAAGGAGATTTTAATTAATTATTCGGAGATCGCATATGCCTTAGATAGTTCGATTACGAAGATCGAGGTGGCGATTATGGAGACATTACAACGAGCCCCTGCCGAACTTTCCGGAGATATTTTCCATAATGGAATTCATTTGGCGGGTGGAGGTGCGATGTTGCATGGCTTGGATAAGCGGATTGAAAAGAAAACGCAATTAAAAGTGCATGTGGCGGATGATCCTTTAAAGGCCGTTGTTCGTGGAACAGGAGAAATTCTGAAGAATTTGGATCGGTACCGCGCGGTCTTAATCACCTAGTTTTTATTTATTATGAACCAATTGTTTCAATTCCTTCTCCGACAAAGGATTTTCCTATTGTTCGTTGCCTTGGAATTAGTGAATCTTTGGGGCATTTTTAAGTATAACGATTTTCAACATACCTTTTATTTCAACACCACCAATCGATGGGCTGCTTCTTTCCTAGCCATGGGCGAAGACGTGAAATCGTATCATCAATTGCGTGAAGTGAACCAAGATTTGGCTCAGGAAAATGCTCGTTTGCATGCAGAAATTTTCAAATTAACCGCCCAAAAACAACCCGAAAGTAAAATTCCTTATTTTTTAAGTGAGGGGATGCTGACACGCTATCAGCCGGTTGCCTGCAAAGTAATCGACCAAAGTACGCAGATGTCTCAAAATTACCTGACCATCGATAAGGGTACGCGGGATGGGATTGCGCCTGGGATGGCGGTCATTTCGTCCACGGGGGTCGTTGGGAAGGTGATGTCCTGCACAGCGGATCTGAGTTTAATTGTATCTGTCTTACATACGGGCAATAATGTATCGGCAAAAATTAAATCCACAGGTGAATTAGGCTATATTAAATGGGCGGGGTATCAACCGGAAGTTGCCGACCTCCAAGACGTTTCCAAATATAAAAAAGTTGTCAAGGGCGATACCATCGTAACCTCGGATTATAATGCAGTTTTTCCGCCAAATATTCCGATTGGGATTGTGGCCAAAGTGGGCTTGGAAAAGGATGAAACCTTTCATGACATTAAAGTGATGTTATTGACGCATTTTTCTACCTTGAAATATGTGTATGTGATTAAGAATAAGCTGGCAGCGCAGCAGGCTTTGTTGGAACAAGCTAAACCAAAACCGGAATAAGATGAGCACTTCGATTCAATGGAAATGGTATGGGATGCTTTTGCTTACCGTCGCAATGCAAATCTTATTTTTACGGGATTTGGCTATTGGGAACATGGCCTTTTGTTTTTTGTATGTGTGGGCCTTATTAAAAGCACCGATTCAAACCCCGACTGGCTTGTTACTGCTCGGAGCTTTTGCCCTGGGTTGGACCGTAGATATATTTTATAATACCCATGGGATGCATGCCTTTGCCTGTGTTTGTATCGCCATGCTTAGGCCTCTGGTATTTAAAGTGCTGACACCGGCCAACGGATATGATGAACGTTCTTCCGTTTCGCTTGCTGAAATGAAGGCCCTTTGGTTATTTCCTTATCTTTTTATCATGTTGTTCACGCACCATGTCATTCTCTTTTTATTGGAGGCCATGGACGGCTCATTAGTCGGAATTAGTTTATTAAGGGCATTTTTTAGCGCCTTATTAGGCATCCTTATTTTTGGTTTATTAGAATTATTTAGTCAAAATAAATAAGCCTTTTTGTCATTATTTTTTACGGTATCATATTTGATAAGACCCATGCTACGTTACTACGTAATAAAGTCTATCAAATGGATGTCTCAGTAGAAGAAAAAATAGTTCCGGAAGCGAAGGCAAAGGAGATTTTTGAAAAAGAATTTATGCCTCATATGGATGCGATGTATAATTTCGCACTCAAATTAACCGCCGACGAGGATGATGCGCAGGATCTAGTTCAGGATACCTGTGTCAAAGCATTTCGTTTCATTGGGTCGTTCGAACCCGGCACCTATGCGAAAGCGTGGTTATTTCGAATCTTAAAAAATAATTTCATCAATGATTACCGGAAAAAATCTCGAGGACCCTCCAAGGTAGAATTCGAGTGGGTAGAACAATCCATTTCGGGGGAGGACGAATTCGCAGAACCTGCATATTTCGCCGATTTACATGCGGAAACGGTTCAAGACATGATGGGTGATGAGATTACTGCTGCTGTACAATCCTTGCCTGTTGATTTTCGAATGATCATTATTCTCTGTGATTTGGAGGAATTTAGCTACGAAGAAATGGCTAAAATTTTACATATTCCCGTTGGAACGGTTCGTTCCCGCCTGCATCGTGCACGTGCACTTTTGAAGGAAAAATTAGCAGAATATGCGAAGAAAAAAGGTTATCACTGACAAGATGGCATAGCCTAGATGAACTTTTAATAGAAGTTTGATGTTGTAAATTTTATGAATGTAGCCCCAAACGAATGAAATCAAGTTGTGAACATCATCATGCGTGCATGAAAGTGATTCAACGCATCATCGATCGAGAAGCCACGCCGGAAGAAGAAGCCGCGTTTTTAGAGAATAAAAATCAATGTATGCCTTGTCAGGAAGGTTACGCATTAGAGCTATCCTTGAAAAAAGCCATTCAATCGAAATGTTCGGTTAAGTGCCCTGATCAGCTTTTTGCTAAAATTCGTGCAAAACTTTTTCTGCTTTTGATCCTTATTTCGATTCTAATTCCCTTATTTTGTTAGCTTAAACACGAAATAAATAATTTTTGGAAGGGAAACTCATCATTTTTTCAGCTCCTTCAGGTTCGGGTAAAACGACCATTGTGAAGGAATTATTGAAGAACAATTCAAATCTTGGTTTTTCAATTTCAGCATGTACACGTGACAAAAGGGGGCGTTCGGAACAAGATGGGCAAGATTATTATTTTTTAACGCCAGATGATTTTCGGGAACGGATTAATCGTGACGAATTTGTTGAGTGGGAGGAGGTTTATCCAGGAGCCTATTATGGAACGTTGAAGTCGGAAATTGAGCGCATTTGGTCCACAGGAAAACATGTGATTTTTGATGTAGATGTGAAAGGTGGATTGGCATTAAAAAAGTTTTATGGAGATAAGGCCTTGGCCATTTTTGTCAAAGTTCCTTCCTTGGAAGTGTTGGAAAATCGGCTTCGTTCGCGGGGAACAGAAACGGAGGAGTCCTTGTCCAAACGAATTTTCAAAATGAAATTTGAATGGTCTTTTCAGGATAAATTTGATGTGATTTTGGTCAATGATGAGTTGGAACATGCGGTCCAACAAGCCCAACAATTATTCAGTGATTTCACCCAAGAGGCATGAACATAGGCTTATTTTTCGGGTCATTTAATCCCATTCATCATGGGCACTTGATCATTGCCCAAGCCGTTCTCAATCAAACAGGCGTGGATCAAATTTGGTTTATCGTTTCGCCCCAAAATCCGCATAAAAAATCGAAAAGCCTATTGCATGAATTCGATCGCCTCGATTTGGTGGAACGGGCGATTGCCGATAATTTTGCTTTTAAAGCGAATGATATCGAATTTCATCTGCCACGCCCCTCCTATACGATTGACACATTGGTTCATTTGTCGGAACGTCATCCGGAACATGAGTTTAAATTGATTTTAGGCGGGGATAATTTGGAGCAATTGACCAGTTGGAAAAACTACGATAAGATTCTTGATTTTTTTGGCCTTTACGTATATCCAAGAGGAGAGGAGCCAACATCTCAATTATGGCAACATAAAAACGTTCATCGCATCGATGCACCTGTTTTACATATTTCTGCGACCTATATTCGGACTTGTATCCAACAAGGAAAATCAATAAAATATCTAGTTCCTGATCAAGTGGAGGCGCTTATCGCTCAGAAAAAATTTTACCTTTAGGCCTTAATCCGCCTACGTTTTGTATTCCTTTTTCCTGCCTTTCCCGTTTTTGCGATTGCTGATTTATTGGCTGTTAGGCCAGGTTTTTTCCCTTCTTTTTCCAGGGCAAATGTTCCTTTGCGTGGGCTCCATGGGCCTATTTTTGCTCTTGGCGTTTCGCCATCCTTCCGTATTATTTTTTGGCTTGGTGTTTGGATTAGCCTATGTACGGAGTGAACAGGTTCGTCCACGGGCTCCTGCTTTCCATCTTGAACAGGTTCAGTCCATGGTTTTTATCGTGGATGATTTTCCTGTAAAGAAACCTGCTTCCTGGAGTATCCAAGCAAAAGCCTTAGGGTATTGGGACGGATATTCTTGGGTTCGTGGTTCTGGTAGGTATATCCTTTATTTATCAAAAACGTATGTAATACCTGAGCTGGGGGATGTGTATGTAGCCCGTGTAAACCTGAAGGATTTCGCGAAGCCCATGTTTCCCGCAGAACGGGATTGGGGAGATTATTATCGTGGAAAGGGGATTTATGGAACGGCATTTATAGCTCAAAACCAATGTCGCCTGTTAGTAAAAAATTCCGGAGCTTGGCGATTACAAGAAAAATTTCATGTGTGGCAAGAATCCTGGGCACAGTTATTTACCCGTTATATGCCAGAGGGTAGGAATTTAGAAGTGGCCAAGGCGATGTTGCTCGGGATTCGTTCTTCGATCGACTTTGAAACGATGTCCGCCTATTCCTATTTAGGGGCCATTCATATTTTATCTGTTTCGGGATTACATGTAGGCCTATTGTATGTGGGGCTATCTTTTTTACTTGGATTTTTATTGAGGCGTGGAAAAAGGGGTCGATTCATTTTTTTTACCTTGATGCTACTGATTTTATGGACGTATGCCGGAATCAGTGGATTTTCAGCACCAGTTTTGCGGAGTGCTTGGATGTTTTCGGTGATGTTATATGCTTCTTCGTTTGGGAACCGACATCATTCGATCAATACCCTTGCTTTTTCGGCTTTCCTGATGCTATTGGTGGATCCGAGTGCGTTGGTTCAACCCGGATTCCAACTGTCTTATTTAGCCGTCTTAGGTCTCATGTTATTCCAATCAAAACTTGTGAGTTGGAAAACCTTTCAATTTTCAAATCAAATCCTTACTTGGCTTGGCAAAAATACCTGGGAACTTACCTGTGTGGCGATTGCGGCGCAGGTGTTGACCTGGCCATTAATTATCTATTATTTTCATCAGTTCCCAAACCCGCTTTATTTCTTTTTGTTGAATCCTTTGTTGATTTTATTGTCCACCATAGCCCTTGGCATTGGGTTTTTGTTTTTAGCCTTGGCTCCAATATTTGAATTTTTTTCGTGGACTTTGTTGAACCAAGCCCTAGGTATGTTGCTCGATTCTGGTTTTTCACTTTTACATGGGTTGATGCTGACGACCGTTGGGCATTTTCAGGCCGTCCTTCCCTTTCTTCAAATCCATGCGGCGGAATTAGGGTTTTATGCGCTATTCCTTTTTTTTGCATGGATATGGTATGTGACCCGATGGACTACTTACATTTGGTTGCTGGCAATCATCATTCTGATGGAATGCATCCATAGATATTCAAACGATTCAATTCAGGAAGGGTCATGGCTAGGGCATTACAAAGGGGAAATGGTTTGGGTTTCGATAAAAAACCATAAATCCATTTTCTGGGGACCTCAGTCCATGCAAGCCGATCCTGCCTGGATTCAAAATCACTTAAGTCCCATGTGGGCACAATATGGAGTTCGAGACACCATGTCCTATTATTATCCGAGGAACAAAAACTTGACTTGGACCTATCATGGACGTGAGTTTAGGTACCTAGCTTATCCTTGCCTAAAACCGTCGGCATCTGTGAATCAGGTGATTTTTAAAAAGGGGTTGAAAATGCATGCAAGTTGGCTACGTTCGTGGGCAAAGACAAATCAGGTTTTTCTCCACAAACCAAGTACCTACCTTATTCAAAAAATCAATTTGAATGCTAACTATTTAGACGATGGGCTGGCGCTGCGCTATTAAAAAAGGATGCCTTGTGGGGCAACCTTTCAAAATTAACTTGGCTTCTTTTCGTTACGCTTACGTTCGTTCGGGTCTAACCAAATTTTACGCATACGCAAAGACTTAGGCGTGATTTCTAAGTATTCATCCTTTTGGATAAACTCCATACACTCTTCTAATGAGAAGTTTAATTTAGGGGCAATTTTGGTATTCGAATCCGTACCTGATGCACGCATATTCGTTAATTGTTTCGCAGCTTGAAGGTTTACCTCGATATCATTTTGGCGATTGTGCTCACCTACAACCATCCCCGTGTATACTTCTTCACCTGGATCGATAAAGAACACCCCTCTATCTTGTAATTTATCAATCGCATATGGAATGGCAGGACCTGTATTCATCGAGATCAAAGAACCATTGATACGACCTGGAATAGGTCCTTTGAATGGTTCGTATGCGATGAAACGGTGCGCCATAATGGCCTCTCCAAATGTAGCCGTTAATACTTTAGAACGTAATCCAATCAAACCACGGGATGGAATGTTGAATTCTAAATGTTGCAAATCACCTTTAGGTTCCATGATCAACAACTCACCTTTCCCTTGTGTCGCCAATTCGATTACTTTACCAGCCACTTCAGCCGGAACGTCTACGACTAATGATTCTACCGGCTCCAAACGCTCTCCGTTTTCTCCTTCTTTGAAGATAACCTGGGGCTGACCCACTTGTAATTCATATCCTTCGCGACGCATGGTTTCGATTAAAACCGACAAGTGAAGAATACCACGACCAAAAACCAAGAATTTATCTTCACTTTCTGTCGTAAGAACCTTCAAGGCTAAGTTTTTCTCCGTCTCTTTGAATAGACGATCGCGGATGTGACGAGAGGTGACCAACTTACCTTCTTTTCCAAAGAATGGGGAGTTATTAATCGTGAACAACATGTTCATCGTCGGTTCATCAATCGCAATTCGAGCTAATGCCTCTGGATTCTCCGCATCCGCAACCGTATCACCAATTTCGAAATCCTCGATACCCGTAATCGCACAAATCTCTCCACATTCTACTTTATCTACTTTTACTTTTCCGAGTCCTTCAAAAACTTGAAGTTCTTTGATACGCATTTTCTTCGTTGAACCATCCGCCTTGCATAAAGCAATTTGCATACCCTCTGTCAACGTTCCTCGCTCTAAGCGACCAATCGCAATTCGACCCACGAAAGAAGAATAATCTAATGACGTGATCTGCATTTGTGGCGTACCTTCTTGTACTTTAGACGCTGGAATGTGTTCTATAATGGCATCTAATAATGGGATGATGTTATCCGTGGGAGTTTTCCAATCAGTACTCATCCAGCCTTGTTTCGATGAACCATAGATGCAAGGGAAGTCTAATTGATCTTCGGTTGCCTCTAAGTTGAACATCAAATCAAAAACCTGCTCATGCACCTCATCTGGCCGACAGTTTTCTTTATCTACTTTATTGACAATAACGATTGGCTTTAAACCCAACGCGATGGCCTTTGACAATACGAAACGTGTTTGTGGCATAGGGCCTTCAAACGCATCGACCAACAAAATTACCCCATCTGCCATCCGTAGAACGCGTTCTACCTCACCGCCAAAGTCGGCGTGACCCGGTGTATCGATAATGTTGATTTTTACACCATTATACCGAACAGATACGTTTTTTGACGTAATCGTAATCCCTCTTTCTCTCTCTAAATCATTATTGTCTAGAATCAAATCTCCAAATTCTTGATTTTCTCTAAAAATCTTGGATGCATGGATGATTTTGTCAACAAGGGTCGTTTTACCGTGGTCAACGTGGGCAATAATGGCAATGTTGCGAATGCTTTGCATAAAAATGTAGGCTCGTAAATTTTAAGGTGCAAAGGTAGGGATTATTTCTTAAAAAAGTACAATTCGAATATTATACTATGAAAATGAATTAAGCACCTTTGCTTTGGCTGGATATTGTGCCAAGATTTTTGTTAAAATGGATGTAGAATCGATCCCACATTGCTCATAAAGCTCTTTTTGTTCGCCATGTTCAATGATTTGATCGGGAATTCCTAAGCGAATGACTTTAGATGAATATTGGTGGTCAACCATGAATTCTACAATCGCAGATCCAAAACCGCCTTGAACGGCTCCATCTTCGATGGTGATTAGCGTTTTAAAGTTGGCAAAAATATGATGCAATAAGGTTTCATCCAATGGCTTCACAAATCGCATATCGAAAAGTGCCGGTTCAATACCTTTTTTCTTCGCCACTTCTACGGCTTCAATTGCCTCATTGCCAATATGTCCGATGGTCAAAACTGCCACGTCCGTTCCCGGAATCAGTTCAATACCTTTCCCGATTTCGATTTTTTCAAAATTGGTACGCCAAGCGGGCATCACTCCTTGACCTCTTGGATAGCGAATCGTCATCGCTTGTTTAAAATCCTTGAAAGAATCTAAGGAAGCAGTAAACATCATATTCCGCAATTCTTGTTCGTTTCTAGGCGCAGCCACAATCATATTGGGAATGCAACGCATGAAGGCTATATCATAGGCTCCATGGTGCGTTGGACCATCCGCCCCTGCCAATCCCGCCCGATCCAAACAAAAGATCACGGGAATTTTTTGAAGACAAACATCATGGATGACCTGGTCATAGCCACGCTGCATGAAGGAACTATAAATATTACAAAAAACAGTGAGACCTTGCGTGGCTAAGCCTGCGGAAAACGTCACCGCATGTTGTTCCGCAATACCTACATCAAATGCCCGATCAGGCATCGCCCGCATCATGATATTCATCGAAGAACCCGATGGCATCGCCGGCGTAATGCCCATGATTTTCGGATTTTGTTCCGCTAATTCCAATAAGCTATGGCCAAAAACCTCTTGGTATTTAGGGGGCTGTGGATTATCGTAGGTGGTTTTATGGATTTCGCCCGTGAGCTTGTCGAATTTACCTGGGGCATGCCATAAGGTTTGATCCTTTTCGGCTAACGAATAGCCTTTGCCCTTGGTCGTAATGCAATGCAAGATTTTCGGACCCGGGATATCTTTTAAATCATTTAAAACCGTGGTTAAATACCCGACATCGTGACCGTCGATCGGGCCAAAATAACGTAGATTTAAAGACTCGAATAAATTACTTTGTTTTAGTAAGGTAGCTTTTAACCCATTTTCGATTTTGGAAACAATCTCTTGGGCTGATTTTCCGAATTTTGACATTTTACCCAACAGATTCCAGACATCATCTTTTACCTTGTTATAGGTATGCGACGTGGTAATGTCGGTTAAATATTCTTTTAAGGCGCCAACATTCGGGTCGATCGCCATGCAATTATCATTTAAAATAATCAACATGTTGTTCGGGATATCCCCCGCATGGTTCATCGCCTCAAAAGCCATTCCCGCCGTCATCGAACCATCACCAATCACCGCAATGTGCTGCTTATGGAATTCTTTTTTATACCGAGAAGCCACCGCCATGCCTAAGGCTGCTGAAATCGAGGTGGACGAGTGACCTACGCCAAAGGTATCATATTCGCTTTCCGAACGTTTTGGAAATCCACTAATTCCTCCCAAAAGTCGATTCGTGTGAAATACCTCCCGACGGCCCGTCAATATTTTATGACCATAGGCCTGGTGACCCACGTCCCAGACCAATTGGTCTTCGGGCGTATTAAATACGTAATGTAAGGCAACCGTCAATTCCGTAACCCCCAATGACGCGCCGAAATGCCCACCGTTTACCGACACATGGTCGATGATAAATTGGCGCAATTCTTCGCAAACGTGGGTTAATTGGGCAGGGGCGAGCTTACGCAAATCCGCAGGGGATTCAATTTTGCTCAATAAGGGTCCTGCTGGAAATTGCATATATGAGGTTAGTTCGGTTGGGTGGTTTTTAAAAAA
Source organism: Cytophagaceae bacterium (assembly GCA_947450365.1). Classification (GTDB taxonomy): domain Bacteria; phylum Bacteroidota; class Bacteroidia; order Cytophagales; family Spirosomataceae; genus Aquirufa. Next base: position 12,074 of record CANFVE010000012.1, on the reverse strand, counting down.
CTAAACAAAGGTATAAATGTTTTGATGCCTCAGTCATTTTTTTGACTAGCCTTAAACAATCTTCTTTTTTCGTATTTGGATAAACTTTCGTAACCGGATGTTGAAATTTTATCTAAAATCTGATTTAATTCTTCTTCGACTACATCTTCTTTTTCAGGGTCTGCGGTTAATTCTTGCACTTTTTTTTGTGCCACGTGTACCACAGAAAAGACTTTTTCTTCTCGGATAAACACGTGTTTTTTGGCTGGTTTATTCATAAAATAGCCATAGATAAAACCCATCAATGCCCCGCCTAAATGCGCAATGTTCCCTCCTGCATTGGAACCAGTGGTTTCAATAAACGACCAAATCACATAAAAGGCTGAGATGTATTTGATTTGAACATCTCCAAATAAAAATAGATGTACCCGGTAACTCGGTTTAATGGTTGCCGCCGCTACGACAATCGCGAATACACCCGCCGAGGCGCCATTTAAAAATGTAGGACCTTTTTGAATGAAATAGGCAAAATTATTGACCATTAATAAATACGCGATGGCCCCTGCGATACCACCCCAAAAATACAATTTTACAATGCGCTCTGTCCCAATGAAATCTTGTATAATGGTTCCAAACCAATACAAAAAAAGCATATTGAACAACAAGTGAAATACCTCCACATGAACGAAAAAATAACTCAGTACCGTCCAGGGCTCTGTTAAGACAATGTTGGGTTGGGAGGAAAGCGTCACATGTTCTAAAATGGACTCGAACATGGGCCCTTGATTCGCCAAAAGCAGAACGACTTTAATCGTCATGAGCACTAAAAATACAGCAATATTGGCCACGATGATTCGCATCAAACCTTGATTAGGCCTGCTGAAAATTAATCGGATATCTTGCCAAATACTTTGCATCTCAATAAAAATTATTCCGTTTGGTACCCCAAATTTTCAATAAAATAACAGCAAAAATCATACCTCCAATATGTGCAAAATGCGCAACGTTATCGCCGGTTTGTTGCTGTATGCCTTGATACATCTCATAAAGGCCATAAAAGCTTACTAAATATTTGGCCTTAATTGGGATCGGGAAAGGGAAAATAAATAATTCGGAATTCGGGAATAAATATCCGAAAGCCATTATAATCCCGAAAATCGATCCGGATGCGCCAGCGACGATATTCCGACTAATATATTCCTGGTAATTTGCGCGAACCCATTCGATGTTACCTCCATCCACGGGAGGGCTAATGGCGCTATAATGCTGCATATAATCCATCATATTAAAGGAATTAGGGTTCGATAACACTAATTCGGTGGCCCGACGAATATCCGCTAAGTCGATAAAATGTTGAATCCCCATGTACAATAAACCCGCGCCTATCCCACAGAAAAAATAGAAAAAAAGAAATCGTTGGGCTCCCCAAATGCGCTCCAACAATGAACCAAACATGTATAGCCCAAACATATTACTCAGTAAATGCAAAAAGCTTCCATGAACGAACATGTAAGTAATGAATTGAAATACATGAAAATCTTTTGCTTGAAAATAATGAAGCGAAAGGTATTCCTGTGGAAAAATGCCACTGCCAAGAAATATGGCCACATTTACCAAAATCAAATTACGTACGGTGGGCGTTAAATTTCTAAACATATCTTATTCCTCAAATCCCCAATCAATGGAGTCTTTCATGTCCTTAATCAATAATCCCATGGATTTAAATGTAGCACGAATCTCATCGACTTTGTCGTATTTCCGCGCTTCTTTAAAGCCTTTGTATAAACTCAAAAAGCCCTCGGTCAAGGATTCCCAATTTTCTGGTAATTCCACCCGAATGCCTAATACATCTTCTAAAATCGTTATATAGGTTGATTTTAGCGCTTGGAATGTTTCTTCACTCAATTGATCAAACGCAAGACTTCCCGTATACAATTGATTAATCTTCTTCAATAACGTAAAAAGGTGGGCAATTGTTACGGCGGTATTCAAATCGTCATTCATCCCATCATAACAGCCTTGGATGGCAGCTTGAATCTCAGCCGTTTGCTTTTCGTCAGGCTGGCTGACAATTCCCGCCGGGTATTGCATCCGTTTGATATTCCGCATGCCATTCGCGATTCGCTTATACCCTTTCTGAGCAGCTTTTAGTGCGTCATTGGAGAAGTCAAGCGTACTTCGATATTGCGACTGGAGCATGAAAAAACGCACGGTCATCGGGCTATAGGCCTGCTCTAATAAGGGATGATTTCCGCTAATTAATTCGTTCGGCAAAAAGGAATTGCCCAACGATTTACTCATTTTTTGACCATTAACGGTCAACATATTTGTATGCATCCAATACTGCACAGGTGCTCGGCCATAGGCCCCTTTTGCCTGCGCAATCTCACATTCATGATGCGGAAATTTCAAATCCATTCCACCTCCGTGAATATCAAACGTATCTCCTAAATACTTGTGACTCATGCAGGTGCACTCTAAATGCCAACCGGGAAATCCATCGCCCCAAGGGGATGGCCAGCGCATAATATGTTCTGGAGAAGCTTTTTTCCATAGCGCAAAATCCAAAGGACTTCGTTTTTCACCTACTCCATCCAAATCCCTCGTTTCTGTTAATAAGTCATCCAGCACGCGGCCCGATAATTTACCATAATCTCCGCCTTGTTTATTATAAGCCTCAATATCAAAATAAATGGAGCCATTGGATTCATAGGCAAGGCCTTTTTCTAAGAGATTTTTGCTCGTTTCGATTTGCTCGACGATATGTCCCGTCGCCGTAGGTTCGATGCTAGGAGGCAGTAAATTAAAGGTGGATAACACTTGATGAAAATCATTCGTGTAGCGATGAACGATTTCCATGGGCTCCAATTTCTCTAATTTGGCCATTTTGCCAATCTTATCCTCCCCTTCATCTCCATCTCCGACTAAATGCCCCACATCCGTAATATTCCGCACATAGCGAACTTTATAGCCAATGTGCGTCAAATAGCGATATAAAATATCAAAAGAAGTAAAGGTTCGAACGTTACCCAAATGCGCATAATTATACACGGTGGGGCCACAAACATACAAACCCACCAGTGGGGCGTGCAAGGCCTTAAAAATTTCTTTTTCTCGACTAAGGGTATTGTATATTTTTAGGGGCTGCATGTTAACCTTTCTTACCTTCGCTAGGGTTTTATGAAGAATTAAAATTACTGCGATTCTTTTAATTCACCAAGCCTATTCTGATTTAGTACCTAGAAAAAAAACGTATCTTTGTGGGTCCATCGTTTTTGTACGCATGATTTTAAAAGAGGTCGGGAAAGATAAGGGTCTGACGAAGTTATTTCTTGAATTTCCAGTGGCTTTATATGCCACGGATGCCAATTGGATTCGTCCCTTGGACAAGGATATTGAAGCTATTTTTGATCCCAAAAAAAATGGCCATTTTGCTCATGGGGAAGCGATTCGTTGGATTTTATTCAATGAAAACAATGAGGTAGTCGGTCGGGTCGCTGCATTTTACATCCAATCATCGAGTGCAAAGGACGAAATGCCCGTCGGCGGCATGGGATTTTTCGAATGCATTGAGGATTTTAAGTCGGCCAAATGGCTATTTGATGCCTGCAAAGAATGGTTAGTTGCCCGGGGCTTAGAGGCAATGGATGGTCCGATTAATTTTGGTGAGCGAGATAGCTTTTGGGGATTGATGGTCAAAGGTTGGGAATTCGAACCCACCTATAAGATGCCTTGGACGAAGGAATATTACATTTCATTTTTTGAGGAATATGGATTCAAGGATTATTTCCAGCAATATGTCTATGTTTCCTCCATCCGCGGCGCCAATGTCACGCAGGCCATCGAAGAAAAAGCCGAACGCATTTATCAAAATCCGGCTTATCAATTTAGGCATATAGAAAAGACAAATTTGCCTAAATACGCCGAAGATTTTAAAGTCATTTTCAATGCGGCATGGGCGAAATTCCCAGGCGTTAAAGCGATGTCTTCCGAGCAAGCCCAAAAATTGGTCAAGCAAATGAAGCCCATCATCGATGAACAATTGCTTTGGTTTGCCTATTCCGAACAAGGAGATCCCGTTGCTTTTTTTATCGTGATTCCCGATTTAAATCAGATCGTTAAACACCTGAACGGCAAATTAAACGCCTGGGGTATGATTAAATTTTTATTACTCAAATGGCGTGGTGCCTTAACTCGTACCTGTGGCGTGATTTTTGGGGTCGTTCCTGAACATCAGGGCAAAGGTGTCGAATCCGCCATTGCTCTTCGTTTCCGAACAGCGGCTCGGGAAAATCCATTTTATCCTTATACGACCATGGACATGAACTGGGTCGGGGATTTTAACCCCAAAATGATGCGCTTTGTGTCTCAATTAGGCGCAACAAATGACAAAACGTATATTACTTATCGGTATATTTTTAATCCAAACACACCCTTTAGTCGTTGTCCTAAAGTAGGTTAACTAATTTAAAATGAGCTTATTATCAATTGGAACCGTAGCGTTCGATGCCCTTGAAACTCCGTATGGAAAGACAGACAAAATTATTGGTGGATCCTGCACCTATATAGCGCTTTCAGCGGCGTTCTTTTTGCCAAAAGTAAATGTGGTGGCCGTTGTCGGCGATGATTTCCCACAAACTTACATGGACACCTTAACTTCCAAAGGGGTGAATTTAGATGGTCTTCAAATCAAAGCGGGGGAGAAGTCCTTCTTTTGGGCGGGCAAATACCATAATAACATGAATTCTCGGGATACCTTGGTGACTGATTTAAATGTATTGGCCGATTTTAAACCGGAGATTCCGGCATCGTATCAGGATTGCGACTATTTGATGTTGGGTAATTTAACTCCCCAAGTTCAAATCGAAGCGATTCAAGGATTAAAAAATCGTCCTAAATTGATTGTGATGGACACCATGAATTTTTGGATGAATGTGGCCATGGAGGATTTGAAAAAGGTATTGAAAATGGTGGATGTATTGTGCATCAATGATGAGGAGGCGCGTCAATTGTCAGAGACCTATTCGTTGCGTACTGCAGCCAAATTAATCATGGAGATGGGACCTAAAACATTGATTATTAAAAAAGGGGAACATGGGGCATTATTGTTCCAAGATTCGAACATGTTTTATTGTCCGGCTTTGCCTTTGGAAGAGGTATTTGATCCAACGGGTGCCGGGGATACTTTTGTCGGTGGATTTATTGGCTACCTCGCCAAAACGGATGATATTTCCTTTGAAAATATGCGTAAGGCAATTGTCTATGGTTCCGCTATGGCTTCCTTTTGTGTAGAGAAATTTGGCACAGAGCGCTTACTTGAAATTACCCCTACGGATTTAGAAGGGCGTGTGAATGAATTCCGCGAATTGGCACGGTTTTAATGACCACCTACTACGATTTGGGTGAATTGTGAGGGATCTAGGTATTGATTAGCTAGGTCCCTTATTTCTTTGGGGCTAATCTCGATGATTTTGCTTTGAAATAGGTCATAGTAATCTTCGCTAAGACCCTCCATCTCTATAATTTTTACCTTTTCTGCGATATCAAAAGCCTGAGTTAATTCTCCCGTAAAACTTCCCATGAGGTAGTTTTTAACAAGGTTTAATTCTTCTTCCCCGACCAATTCTTCTTGGATTATGCGCACCTCTTTATTGATTTCGGATAGGGTTTCCTTTACGTTTTCGTTTTTCACGTCAGTACCCACAACCCAATAGCCTCCGCGATGCATCGGGGCTAATGAGGAAGAAATCCCATACGTAAATCCTTTTTCCTCTCGGATATTTTTCTGCAAGCGTGAACCAAAAAATCCGCCTAAAATTGTATTTAACATGCTAAACCCAAAATAGTCAGGATTGCTTCGATTGATTCCTTCTTGGCCTACTCGAATACTACTTTGTAAGGCATTCTCCTTTATTTCGCGGCGCTGAATGGCCTGTTGGTATATCGGTTTTTGACTTATTGAATTATTTTTTTGCTCAAATGCAATCCTACCAAACTGTTGATTTAATACCTTGATTTCCTTCTCTGAGATTTTCCCTGAGATGAAGATTGTGGGCATTTTTTGTACCCAAGTAGCTTGGTAAAAATTCGTCAAAGCTTGTATTTCTAGATTTGCTAAACCTTCGGGTGTGGCAGAACGTCCGTAAGGATCTGAACCAAATAGATGTTTGCGGAATAATTGACTCGCCGAATAGGCCGTTTTTTCCCAATTCAATTTATTTTTTTGAATCTCGATTTCGAGTTCTTTATTAAATTCATCTTCCGAAAATAAGGCCTCTTGGATCATTTCGACCACATAGGGCATTAACTTTTCGAAATGTTTGCATAAGCCATATACGGTAAAACTGGCTTGATCCAAGGTAGCTTGGATTTCCCAAAATGCGCCATAATAATCAAAGGTTTGATTGAGGAATTGTGCACTGTGGGTTTTCGTTCCTCGCTTCATTACTTGTGCCACGAGGCTAGCAAGCCCAGCTTGGTCTGTATGAATGCCACCGGCAGGCGTACAAAGCTCAAATTTGAATACGGGTTGTTCACCCAATGAAACACAGCTGACCAGCAGGCCATTGTCCAATATAAATTTCTCCGCTGAGGGGAATTTAATTTTTTCAATGGGGAAGGCGATAGGTGCTTGGCTACGGTCCAACATGGATGGAATGGGATTAAAAAACAAATGACATTCGTTGGAATGTCATTTGTACTAAAAAAAATGTCAGTGATTATTTTTTAGGAGCGTCGCTATTAATCGCAGCTAATAAAGTAACACGAAGTGTATTGGCTAGAGGGCTACCAGAACCCGTTGGAACTAGGTAAGCGAAATCAAATCCATATTTTTGGTCTAATTTAAAGCCTACACCAAACGTAAAATATTTACGATTTCCTTTCATTTCGCTTTCGTTGAAATATCCTCCACGAATTGCGAATGCATTGTTGAATAAATATTCAGCACCTAAGGAAGTTGTGATTTCTTTTAACTCCTCACCGAATCCGTCTGGAGCATCAAATAGGGAACCGAAAATTCCACCAATCGCTGTAGTATTCGTTGGATCTGTACCTGTGGCTACACCGTTTACGATGGATTGAGGCGTTGGAACCATTAATTTGTTGAAATCAACTGTAAGCGTCAACTTGTTATTCTCATCAATATTTTTAACCGCAGCAAAACCCGCACGTAAATTCGTAGGGATAAAGTTTTTCTCATTTCCACCATAAGATACTTTACCGGAGATATTTGACAACATCAAACCATAGGTGTATTTCCAATTTTTCTCAGAAACTGAATTCCAAAATAAGGATAAATCAGCTGCAACTGTTTGAGCCGGTTGCATCGCTACTCCCGTTCCAGATGTCCCTTGGTAATTACCTAACAAGTTGGAATTGATATATTTTAAATTCACACCTAAGGCTAAGGTATTCGATAATTTACGAGCATGTGAAACAGTTAATGCATATTCTTTTGAATTGAAATTTCCTGCACTTGAACCATTGGCCAATGTCGCTTGAAATAATCCTTGATCAAAATAATTGATTGAAAACCCAAATGCCTGATCTTTAGCTGTTTTCTTATAACCAGCAATGTTATACAAGGCCATATCGTTTACTAAATTCCGTAACCATGGCGTGTATGAAACAGCAAATCCTAATTCTTTATCTGCACTTGCTAGTTTAGCCGGATTCCAATAAATCGCGTTTACATCCGCAGAAATTGCCACACCCGCATCACCCATAGCCGCAGATCTAGCATCTGGCGCTACATTCATGAATAACATCGTTGGTGTAGGAATTCTTCCAGAATTTAATTGCCCGGAAACCAAAGTTTGCCCATACGCGAATTCGCTAACAATAACGGCGCTTAAGGTTAATAAAGCTTTTTGGATAGTGGAATTCTTGATCATCATTGTATTTTTTTATTAAGAGAGTCTTTCATTAACAAAGCTAAGTTCAAAAATAGGTATTTTTAAAGTAAAAAAATATAATTTAAAATAATTCTTTATCAAAATTTATTTTGGGGTTATGATTTTGCCCTTAAAAGGTCCCAAATTTAATTTTTCGTCATTTTCAAGCGTGATCTCATAAAAAAGAAGCCCATTTACTTGTTTTTTTTCAGCCTCTGTCCATACCCAAGTAAATCCCATTTCATTTCCCGCTAGGCTTGTTAAAGCGAAATCTCGTTCATGTATTCCTTGACCTAACAAATTAAATAATCGTACGCTTGCTTTCCAAGTTGACCAAGTGGCCGGTTGTTCAATCTTAAATTGAAATACCCCTTCCATCGGGTTTGGATAGATGAGCCAAATGGGTCCTGCCAGCTCATCATCTACAACTTGGAACTTAAACGTTGCCTGTGCCGGATTATTGTTCGTATCCCAGCAATTCACCATAAGTGAATAAAGACCTGTTTTTAGACATGTCAACGAATAATTAATTTGACCTTGTTTCGTATTGTCCAACTCCATGTTCACCAATTCTGCAATTCCAATTTTTAAGGTGTCATTTATCACCATTTCAGCCTTGGCATTTCCGTTTGAAAACATAAGTCCGATATTGTCACTCAGGCGAATGTCAAATTGTGGATTTTTATTAACACGATTCGCATCGATAGCATTTACCAAAGCAATTTGAATGCTAGGGGGACTCGAATCTACATTTCCCAAGCCCGTGGAAACTAATTGAACACTCTTATTCCCCTGAATTTTATCTCCCTGAGAAAATGTCCCAAACGTTTTTAACATATATTTCCCTGGCGCATTGGGTAGGTTATTCGATGGGAAAGCAAATGCGTTTTGCTGAATTTGAGTTTTGAATTTCCAGCGTAAATCTCCTTCCACTTGATACTCAAAAGCAGGCGTTTTGGTGCCCAAGGTTCTTTTCTTGACCGGAAGCGAATAAAGTTGGACCTCCACATTTCCCACTTGGTTTGCAGGTCCATTCATAACGCTCCCTCCATTTAATTGATCCGAACCGATGAATAAACTATCCTTTTTAAGGATGGTCGATAAGGCCACCCAAGGCAAGGATAAACTGGGATCGCCTAACAAACTGATGTTTCGATTAATCACCCCAGATTGACTTTCATTTTTTGTATCTCGAAATAAATCACCTAATCGATACTCTTTTTGTGTTGAATGGGCCAATAAATTCCGATAAAACGCTTGTCCAAACAGGTAATTACTACTTTGGAAAACCGGCCTTGTGGTACTAATCAGTGCAATCGCCCCGCCCTTATTTGATAATAAACTCAACTCCGCCCCCGAAAGAATATTAGGATCATCAAATCGTCCAAACTGACACGTGGCGGTCAATAAAATGGGTAAATGTTGTGCATTCGTCAAGCCCACTAGGTCATTATTGGTTAAGATTTTCTCGTCGGTCCAACCACTCTCGGAACCATGTCCCACAAAATGTATAAAATCTACTTGTTCGTTAAAATAGTTCAAAACCTCTTTTTTAGCAGATTGAGAACTATATTGGGTATTTTGGATTTCCTGTGGAAATTGATCCAAATACAATTTCTTCACCTGAAATCCGGCCGCACTTTGTTCTAAGGCTTTGGAGAAATCTTCTGCATCTTGCACATGTAAATTAGCATCTCCATCATCTGCAATAAATCCCACCGAAAAGGGACGTGTTGCCCCAGATTTTTGTTGCTCCTGGTAAGCAATTAATTTATTAACCATCACCTGCGCATCCGTCGGATTTCGAACTGGAATACGCCCTATCGCGATTTCCATTGATTTTTGTCTTGTCTCAAATCCTTCTGTCCAATCTCCACGAAGGGAATCCAACATGCCGAAATAATCATCGGAAGCATAACTGGCCAAAGGTTGGCTGGATTCTCTGCTTTGATAGGTTGGGACATAGGTCAATTTTTCCAACGAACTCGCCACCGCAGACTTTCCCTTGTAGTCAATCGAAGCATCTCCCCAAATTAACGCGTATTTTAATTTTCTATCGGTCCAATGATAAAGCGTGAATAAATAATTTCGGATGGCTGTCACATCTTGTTTGCCTCCGGAAAATTGATTCATAATTTGTTCCGTCGTGACAATCGTCGTGGGGATGCTTAGATTTTTATATGCTGCATATTTTTTCGCGATATCCAAGACCACGGAACGACAAATAATCACCATTTCCGTATTCTTGTTTGCACTCCAGGTACTATTTTCCAATTTACCTGCATAGGTGGGAGCCTGGGCTTTGGAGGGATCAACGAGTAATAGTTGGCCCCCCGCCATCGCATCTAATTTCAAAGACGCTATTGGATTTTTAAATTTTACCCATTCGTTCAACCCATTTTTCCACCAGATCTGATGGTTTGCCCCAAGGTTTTTAATCGAAATTGAAAAGCTGGAATCCTTTGTGTTTGCCAACAAATACCAGGGGTTATCCTGGCTCGCATTGAATAGTTTGGGATATTTTAACGAGATATAATCCAAATAACCCGTACCACTCGTATTCGTATAGCGCAGCGTCCAATTCCATACATTGTCTTTGATTTGCGGATTCAGCCACGTGTCAAAATCTTTTGAATTCGATTTTGAATCATATCTTCCGCCACTGATCGCGGGAATGCTAAGGCTAGGAAAGCTTTGTCCCGGAAATTCCAACGTGAATTCTCCTGTATTGATGGAGCTATTAATTAGTCGTGAACGAAAATAACTGGGGCTACCCACTTTGTAATCGGGTAAATTGTATTGAACAAGTTTGTTGCTCGTGCCATAAAATGCATCCCCGAGCCACTCACGGCCTGATTGAATGAGATTATAGGTTTCCGGTTCGTAATGCAGTTGGACATACCCATAATCCAAGGCTGGCGAGGTACCTGGTTTCGCATCGATTTCTGAAATTCTTCTTGCTGCGGGGTCGTCTAAACGGATGAAATAAAAAGTCGAATCGCTGTAAAGATGGGTTTCGGGTACCCCGACGAGCACGTGGGGAGATTCTCCCCAAAACAGTAAATAATCCGCCGCATCCCATTTTCCATCGGTTTCCCCTTCGAAATACATGGGCCAAGCTTGCAAATCAGTAGGTCTTTCTTTGGCTAAATCCTGTGGAAGCATTCCAGCATTTGTGGAATATAGCCCGACCTGTTTGGGATTTATGTCAGTTCGATTCAGTTGATTTTTTTCTAGCCAAGCGGCATCGATTTTTAGCATCCCACTTTGGCTTACGGCCACTTTGATCCATTTTCCAGCACTTAATCGGGATTGAATTTGCGCTTGAATGCTAAAGGAAAAGAGGAAGGAGAAAACACCTAGTATAAATCCAAAGGTTGGATTATTCAATCGCAGGATCCAATGGGTGCACTTGGGCATGTTGCGCTACTAAATAGTGTTTATTCGAATGGACTTCTTTGCAAAAGTAACGTGTTCGGCGAAGTTTCCCTTTGATTAAGTGCAGGTTTTTTAACGAGAAGGCCTGACCCTCCGCCAAACTGTATAAACTTTGTGTGTTTGTAGGTGGATCGAAGGATTTAAGTATTTCAACTAAGGGGCTATGTCCTGTCGACGATGCACTCGGATTTTTTAAATAGGACTGAAGGACTTCTACTAATTCTTTTGGGAGTAATTCTTCATCCAAAATAGGTTCAAAAACATCATAAAAGGCTTTTTTCCATTCATTACCATGGGGAAGCACTTTGTTTTTATAGGTCTGATAGGTCAATAAATGTGCGACTTCATGTAAATAGGTAACCAGAAAGGAATAGGGATTTAAGTTGTGATTAACTGTAATTTGATGACCTTTTTTCGGGGAAAATCGGTAATCGCCTAATTTGGAATCCCGGGTTTTGCTGACGATAAAGTCAAAAGGATGATCCTGCCACAGTTGAAAACAATATTCTGCAACACTCGGTGGGAAGTGATCAAAAAAAGAGGCTATCTTTTTGCTCTTGGTCATTTTTGGGCATAAAAAAAGTCCTCCGCATGCGAAGGACTTTTTCTTTTCGTGCTTTGATTACTTAGCAGCTGCAGTGTCAGCAGCAGCAGTATCAGCAGCAGCAGTATCAACTGGTGCAGCAGCAGCAGTATCAACAGCTACTGAATCAGCAGCAGCTTCAGTTTTTTTCTCACCACAAGATGCTAAAGTTACCATAC
>CANFVE010000011.1 GCA_947450365.1 Cytophagaceae bacterium | reverse complement strand
GCTGAAATGCTTTGACCCGAAGTAATCTTCTGTTTACCATCCGAAATTAAAGAGCGTTTGTACTAAATTGAATGACAAATTTAGGTATTTTAAATGATAAAGCCTCTATCTTTGTGGGCAATAAATATCGCATGGGAGCATTAAGTCATCTAAATCAATATTTCTGGAAATATAAGTTTCTCCTTTTTTTAGGCATCTTTTTTACGGTTTGTGCAAATTTTTTTGGGGTCGTTCCGGCCCAATTAGTCCGTTACGCGCTCGATTTGGTTACCGAAACGATCGACGTCTATTTTCTCTTTAAAGGTTTTCGCCTTCAAGCTGTGTTTTACGAGGTTTTTGCCAGCACCTTGTTTTATTATGGCATGCTAATTGTCCTTATGGCGCTTATCAAAGGGGTGTTTTTGTTTTTGATTCGTCAAACCTTGATCGTCATGTCGCGGCACATCGAATACGAGATGAAAAATGAGATTTATGCGCATTACCAAACCTTGCCTTTATCCTTTTATCGCAAGCAAAATACAGGGGATTTAATGGCTCGGATTTCGGAGGATGTGAGCAAGGTTCGTATGTATGTGGGGCCGAGTATGATGTATGGGCTTAATTTGATTACGGTCTTTGTATTGGTGATTTATTATATGGCGCAGGTGAATGTGACCTTGATGTGGTATGTGCTGTTGCCGCTTCCGATTTTGTCGGTCAGTATTTATTACGTGAATTCGATTGTGATGAAGAAATCGGAGGAAATCCAGGCGGGTTTGTCGGCGATTTCGACCTTTGTCCAGGAGGCATTTTCAGGCATTCGGGTGTTGAAATCTTTTGTGCGGGAAAAGCAATCATCGGAGGATTTTGCGGTGGCTTCGGCGAATTACCGTCGCAAATCGCTCGATTTAGTCAAAGTGGATTCCTTATTTACGCCTTTGATATCGTTATTGGTGGGATTTAGTACCTTGTTGGTCGTGTATGTAGGAGCCAAAGAGGTGATGGCGGGACGGATCACGGTGGGAAATATTACGGAGTTTATTATGTACGTATTCATGTTGACCTGGCCCGTAACTGCGCTCGGTTGGACCAGTTCGCAAATTCAACGCGCGGCTGCATCTCAAAAACGAATCAATGAATTTTTACAGGCTAAATCCGAATTAGTCAGGGGCAAGCAAATTGTTCAAGAAATCAAAGGTGCCTGGCAATTTAAAGGACTTAGTTTTACTTATCCCGGCACGGATCGACATGTATTAAAAAATCTCAATTTTAGCATTGAGGCAGGAGAATCGGTGGCATTATTGGGTACGACGGGTTCAGGTAAGTCGACCGTAGCTCAGTTAATGGCTCGGTTTTACGATCCGACGGAAGGGGATATTTTATTGGATGGGATTTCCTTGCGAGATTGGGATATGCAAAAAGTGCGGAAGGAATTAGGCTTTGTGCCTCAGGATGTATTTTTGTTTTCGAGTAGCATTGCGGAAAATATCAGTTTTGGGCAGGATGGAATGAGTCAGGAGGCGATTGAGCAAGCTGCAAAATGGGCAGATGTGTATGACAATATTGTGGATTTCCCTGATCGATTTGAGACGATTTTGGGTGAGCGCGGGGTGACACTTTCGGGAGGTCAGAAACAACGAGTTTCATTGGCTCGAGCTTTGGCGAAACAACCGAGCATGTTGATTTTAGATGACTGTCTTTCCGCGGTGGATACGCATACGGAACATCAGATTTTGAAAAATTTAAAGAAAATCATGGTGGATAAAACCAGCTTGATTATTTCGCATCGGGTGTCTTCGGCGAAATTAGCTAAACGTATTTTTGTTCTCCAGGATGGGGAAATCGTCGAGGAAGGGACACATGCCCAGCTCATGAAAAATGAAGGGTATTATTTTGATTTATACCAGCAACAATTGAACGAGGAGGAACAAAAATTATAATAAATTTCCACTCAATCGCACTAATTCAATTTCCGCCGATTTTGCGGCGAATTTTGCTTCAATCAAACGTGTTTCCGCTGCTACCGCATTTCGCTGAACTTCTCTAAGTTCATATGAAGTAGCAATTCCGACTTTAAATCGATCAAAGGCGATGTCGATATTTTGTTTCGCAATGGCATAATTTTCCGTTTCCAACTGGATTAAGTTCAAAGCATTTTCATAGGTGATATAGGCCTTTTCAATCGAACTGGATAGTGCGTTTTTCAGATCCTCGATTTGCAATTGGGCGATCTCCGAATTGATTTTTGCATTCTGGATCCTACGTTTTTGGTTATAACCATCGAAAATGTTAATCGTAGCGCGAACGCCATAGCTCAATACATCACTACTTCCTTTTTGAACACCAAAACCTGCTCCATTGTAAACATTACTCATGTTATATCCAGCGAGAAGGTCAATTTGTGGTTTTTGTTGGCTCTGCAAATTTTTCGCATCTAAGTCGCTAATTTTTTTAGAAAGCAAAGCTGAAATGAGAGTTGGATTTTGTTTTAAAGCTGTTTCTTTAATGTCGTTCAAGTTTAATTTAGCCATTAGTTCGATGACCGGGTTCACATTAAAATCTTGCATGTGATCTTTCACAAGGAGGGTATTGAAACTGATTTTAGTGTTTAGAAACGATTGTTCTTGGGCGATAAGAAGAGCTTTGTCCTCGTTATAATCTACCTGTGCGGAATAATAATCGACTTTGGATCCTTGACCTACTTCGTAGCGGTCTTTGGCGAGTTTTAGTCGGTCATTTGAAATTTCAAGGCCCTTTTTAAAATTATTTACTCGGAGATTTTGGCGAATTAAATCATAAAAGGAACTGCTGATTTGTGCGATTAGGTTTTCAATGGTGCTTTCGGTTTGTTTGGCACCTAGGTTTTGTAATTCCTTAAAACGATCTCGCAAGATGAACATGCCTTTTCCGTCGTAAAGTGTCCAAGCCATGGCTACACCAGCTGATCCATTGTTTGAATTAACGCCACTTTGTACTAATGGAGCACGCAGGCCGCCAAAGAATTCTTGGTCTAACCCTGAAATGGTGTAGTTTTTTGTTACGGTACCGGTGATGGTCGGGAGAAATCCGGCATTTCCTGGCGTATTGTCATTTTGGGCCTGAACTTCCTTTTTTCTGGAAATTTGGATCGAATAATGATTCTGCAAGGCTTGCTGAATGGATTCTTCTAACGTAATGATTTTTTGGGCTTGGATGGGTGCTGTGAAAAACAAACATCCGATAAAAAGGCTACTAACGACACCGCTAACTTTCATTTGTAAATAGGTTTTATTCAAACTAATAGCAAACATAATGATTTTGGCGAGAATTTCTATGGCTTTACCCCACAAGAACACATAGTTGTTTTTTCTTGCTTTTTATTAATTTGCAAGATGTCCGAGAAACGTATCCAATCCATTACGATCTACCCTATTAAATCCTTAGGTCCTGTGCATGTGCAAGAAGCCTGGGTAGAACCGTCGGGATTACGGCGGGACCGCCGCTATATGTTGGTCGATGCGAATCATCAATTTATTACCCAACGAACAAGGCCCGAACTTACAAGATTTACCTTGCATGAACAGGAGGGAGGTTTTTTAGTGAAAGACCTCTTGACAAATTCCCAAAAATTTTTGGCCCACAATGTGGCCTTAGGCCCGCATGTAAACGTACGCATTTGGGATGATGAGGTGTTCGCTGTGCAGGTGTTGGATGATTGGGCTGAATGGTTTTCGGATCGTTTAGGGGAAAAATGTTTTTTGGTTGTTCAGGATCCTGCCCATGTGCGTGAGATTCAGGAAAAATATCAGACGGAGGGTTCTGCGCAAAGTTCATTTGCCGATGCATTGCCTATTTTATTGTGTTCGGAGGCCTCTTTTGCCGCGGTGGCCGACGCGTTGGGAGAGGAATTGAATCTTTTGCGTTTTCGGGCAAATGTTCAGGTTTCGGGTTCGGCGGGCTTTGAGGAAGATACTTGGGCTGAAATCCAAATCGGAGAAGTGCAACGATGGAAAGGGGCTAAACCCTGTGCGCGATGCCAATTGGTCAATGTCAATCCGGCGGATGGAACCCAAGATGTCCGTACGCTTCGTGCCTTAGCAAGTTTTCGAACCTTCGGGAATAAAGTGTATTTTGGCCAGCAATTCGTGCCGATTTCCCTTGGAAAAATCCGCGTAGGAGATCTTATTCAGGTTATTCAATCCAAAGATGCGGTATATTAAGTGGGCGCATTTTTTGAGCCTTGACGTCGTGCTGGGCGCGGTATTGTTTCAAAGTTTTTTGTATAAAAGTTTGTTGGATCAATGGCCTTCGATGGCTATCCTCTGTGCGTTAGCGGCGGCGGTGGGTTTTATTTATGTGATGGATCGCTGGCTCGATAATCGTTTGTATTCCCCAGAAGATGAACGACATGTGTTTTTTAAAACTCACCCGCGTCAAACAGCCGCATGGGCTATTTTTTGGATGCTTTTAGGGATGGGTACCTTGTTTTATTTACCTATTTATTTGATTCAATTTTCATGCATCCTCGGTTTATTCATGCTTGTATATTGGTGGGCGTGGAGTCAATCCTGGTTTACTTCAGTTCATGGGCTAAAGGAGTTTTGCACGGCATTTTTGTATGCTGCGGGGATTTTTGCACCTATTTTTGTTCAGTTGGAAGGATGCACAAAACCAGCCGTATTTTGTTTTTTAGCCTTACATCTAATCGCCTTTCAAAACCTATATTTATTTACACGGGTAGATGATTTGTTGCGGTGGCTAGAAATATTCACTGGGCTTTTTCTGACTTTTTTGGCAATATACCTACAAGACTTCATGCTGGTTGTGCCATTTTTCGTTACTTTTGGGATACATGTAGTTTTGCGTGTGAGGGGTTTAGGCCTGCGCAGTTCTTTGATTGCCGAAATGGCCTTTTTTAGTCCTCTTTTATATCTGATGTATGGGATTATTTCAAAATAAAGAACCTTATAAGGCACTTAGTTTTCCAGAATTTCGGGCTTATGTCATTGGAAATACGTTGTTTACGATTGCCTTACTGATTCAGGAGGTAATTTTATCCTATGAAATTTATAAAATCACGCACAATCCTTTGGCTTTGGGATTGATTGGTTTAGCTGAGGCGGTTCCGTATATTTCCTTGGTTTTGTTTGGCGGGCATTTTGCGGATCATCATGACAAGAAGCGAATCATGCAGGTGACGCTATCCATTATCATTATAGGTTCATTGATTTTATTGTACTCGGGGACGCAATTAGGAAGTTCGGACACTCAATATCACATATACACCATTTATTTTGTCATCTTTTTGATTGGTTTATCCAAAGGATTTTTTAGTCCGGCGGCTTCTTCGTTGAATCCTTTTTTAGTTCCCAAGGAGGTTTTTGCGAATGCGGCCACCTGGAATAGTTCGTTTTGGCAGTTTGGTTCGATTGTTGGGCCCGGGGTTGCCGGATTTTTATATGCCTATGCGGGTTTGGAGGGATCTTTGTGGACGGTGGTCGGGTTATTAGTCGGGGTAATGTTATGTATTTTTCAGATTAATAGTCGGCCGATACCCCCAAAACATGTGCAGCATGAATCCATTTGGCAAAGTTTGCATGAAGGTATTAGTTATGTATTTAAAACCAAAATCATTTTATATGCCATTTCGCTGGATTTGTTTTCGGTTTTATTCGGTGGGGTGATTGCTATTTTGCCCATATTCGCTGAGGATATTTTACACGTCGGTGCGGAGGGTTTAGGGATATTGCGTGCGGCGCCTTCGGTGGGGGCGGTGATTACGATGGTGACCTTGATTTATTTTCCCCCATTGAAGCATGCTTGGCGAAATTTGTTGTGGGCAATTGCGGGTTTTGGAATTGCCACCTTGGTTTTTGGTTTATCGACGAATATTTGGCTTTCGGTGGGTGCTTTATTTTTTACAGGTGCATTTGATTCGGTGAGTGTGGTGATCCGACAAACGGTTTTGCGATTTTATACGCCTGATGAAATGCGGGGTAGGGTTTCGTCGGTCAATGGGGTATTTGTTAGCACGTCGAATGAGATGGGCGCTTTTGAATCGGGTGTGGCGGCTAAGTTTTTTGGTACGGTCCCCTCGGTTTTAATGGGTGCGGGCTTAACCTTGGTCTTAGTCACCTGGGTCGCCATCAAATCGGGTGATTTATTTAATCTAAAAATCGAAGAGGAATTAACCAAAAAAGAGGCCTAAGCCTCTTTTTTTTGTCTTTTTTCTTCGATTAATCTTTCCTTTGCTTCTTTTTTTAGGCGTTTAGCCTCAATTTTTGCTTGAATTCGAGCTTCTTTTATTCTGATTTTTTCTTCAAGAGCTAGTCTTTTTTCCTCCTCTTCTTGACGTCTTTTTTCTTCTGCGATTCTAAATTCTTCGGCTAGTCGCGCTTCAATGAGGGCAGGCCATGATTGAAGGATTTCATGCATTCTTTTTTTGGATTGTTGGGCCCAAACAATATCGGTCACATCTTGAATAGGAGCAGCATTTTGGCCTAACAAGGGGGGCATGCATTTGAAATAATGGGATACGACTTTTTTTATACCCTTTTTATTGATGGATTTGATTTCGCCGACGTGGATGTGCAACAAATGTATTAATCCATCATCCGTGATGCCTTCGCTCATTTCCAAATGTTCCAATTGATTAATCCCCAATGTTTTCTCCGAAACCAATTCGTCACCTTGGAAGTGCAATAATTTAATTTCATTTTCCGAAGCTGTCATGTAGGAGATTCTATTTTTACCGGATTTAGCGGCAAAAAAATCGCCAATCGTTTGGAAAATATTCCGTGCCGGCAAAGAACTAACACCTACGGATAGGCAAGCCGACGGCAGATGAGAAGTCAAAAACGATAAAGAAGCGGGAAGTGACAAATTCGACATTAGAATAGATGTTTATATAAGCGGTTAATTACAAAGTTAATCTAATTTTAGGTTTTGGAAATTCAAAATGCTGTGAAAATCCTTGAAACCAGATATGTATACGTTCGAAGCCTGTTCGATTTAAGGAATAAATGATGAATTGCCCTTTTTTATCTGCAGAAATCAATTCCCCTTGCTTTAATAAATCCAAATGATGCGAAATACTCGGTTTCGTCATCGAAAATTGCTTAGCAATTTCACCAGCATTTTGAGGCCCTTGAGTTAAAAAGACCAAAATGTCCCGACGTGTCGGGTCGTTAATTGCTTTAAATGTAATATCCATCATTCAATTAAATAGTTAGACGAATATCTAATTTAAATCTGATTTATCCAAATTAATTGGATAAATCAGATTTGCGATAGGCTTGCATTAGCTTTACCTCTCCCTCTTTTCCTGGGTAAAAATTTCCATGTTCCATGCCTAATACGCCTGTATATCCTTTTTCATGGATATGTTTGAAGATGTTTGCATAATTGACTTCGCCGGTTGTGGGTTCTTTTCGGCCTGGATTATCGCCGATTTGGAAATAGGCGATTTCGTCCCAACAAAGATCCATATTGGCAATCATATTGCCTTCATTCCGTTGCATATGATACATATCAAACAATATTTTGCAAGAAGGACTTCCTACGGCCCGACAAATCGCATAAGTTTGATCCGAATAACGCAAAAATAAATCTGGATTATCACTCAACGGTTCCAATACCATCGTCAATTTATGTGGTTCTAATATTTCAGCTCCCCGCTTTAAATTATCGATCACATGACCCGTTTGAATACCCATGGGAAATTTGCGCGTAAAATTACCCGGTACCACGGTGCACCACTGCGCATTCACCCGTTTTGCCGTTTCTACCGCACTTTTGCATGCTTTGGTAAAGGTTTCTGCCCATTCCTTGCTTCCTGTGGTCATCGTTTGCTTATCAAAAAATCCATCGTATTGCACGACAAAAACCCCCATGGTCATACCTAATTTCGCTAGCGTGTCCCCAATCTTTGTTTGCATTTCTGGGGTTCGTCCCATCATCCCATTGTCTTCCAAGGCACGAAAGCCCATGTCATACATGAATTTTAATTGGTCTATTTCATCTGCTCCCGCATGATTTTTAAACATGCCAAAATGGGGAGCATATTTCATTTTATATGGTGCTTCTGCCATCATGGATGACAAATTCATTCCTTGTGAAGTGGATGCTAGTCCCTTATTTGCCATTCCGGCGGTTAAAAAACTACCGCCCATCAATTGGGCAAAATTTCTGCGATTCATATTATTTCTTTTTTAAAGTTGTCAAGTATTCAATTAAATTACTCAATTCAGCTGTTGTCATTTGATCCGCTAATCCTTCTGGCATTAAGGATTCAGGCAATTGTTTCATCGACGTCAAACTCGATGTTTTAAAATTTTGTGTAGTTCCGCCCGGAAGCTTTAAAATCACATCTGTTTCCGTTTTTGATATTACAATTCCTTGGTAGGTATCCCCTGATTTTGTTTTGAGTTCATAGGTTTCATAGCCAAAACCAATCCCCGCATTGGGATGTAAAATCGATAAATAAAGTCCATCTCGTGATAATTTGCTTCCAATCTCCGATAATTTTGGACCAAAATCAATTCCATTTTGATCGATTTGATGGCACATCGAACATTGATTTATGAAGGTTTTGATTCCCTCTTTGGCATTTCCTTTTAGGGCAACCAGCTCATTGAGTGGCGGATGCTTGGTTTTGGAACCTTGCGCCGTCACGCCTAAATAGCTATTCGCCTCCATCTTGATGGCTTTTCGCCAGGTACGACTCACACTTTCCACGACACCCGGAATGAAGGCCGTCGGCACCTTTTTATTTTTCAAGATATCCAAAGCAAAATCTTCTCCTGCCGCTGAATTTCCGATGGAACGAGCGGCTTCGCGCTGTACCGCCAGTGGATACATTGGGTTCGTCATCATGTCGAATAATAGCGCCAATGATTCTAGTTTGCCTTGCCAACGAATCGATTCTATCACCGCTCTTTGCACTTTCTCATTTCCATTGCGCGCTGTCTTGGCCAATAAATCAGCTCCACCGGTCAATTTATATAAGACTTGTCCCGCTTTTCTAGCCTGTTTTCCTGCCAAAATCATGTTTAGCAGTTTCGGACCTTCTTCGGCTAATTCATATTTTTCAACTAGTTCCAGATATTCAACTTCCGTCGTTTTGGCCAATAAACTTATCAATGATTTTCGTGCTGCGGCATTTGTTTGAATATAGGAAGGTGCAATATGGCGAATGGCGAGTAATTGGGCATTTTGATCTTGCTTAAATTCCTTATTAATTAATCCGACCAAAAGTTCCGATTTTTTATTCCCAGGAATGAAATCCAAGGCTCTGAAATAACGTAATTTTTGATCCAACGGGATTGATGACGTTAACGATTCCATTAAGTAAGGAAGCGCTTCCTCGGTCCGGCTACGCCAGATAATGTCCTGAAATCCAATGGGTTTTGTAGTTTTTGTCTCTTCTAAATAGGCTTCCATTCGTCCTTCCCAGGCACCATCGGCTCCGATGCCAAGGGCTTCCAGATACCAGCGGTCTTGCCCATCATGTTGTGTCGCTAATTTAGCCCATATTTTATCGGCATTCGGGCTGGCATTATGGCGCATCGCAATTGCTAATTCCCGACGTACTTGCGCATCCGTATCGTTCACCATATTTTGAGCCATTGTCCGCCAAAGTCCAAAACTTTTTCGAGACATCGCGCGAATCGCCATCATCCGAATATCTGGATTCGGATCTTTGGACGCTTGTTCAATAAACGACAAGCCTGAATTTCCTTGTGACAGTAACCAGAATGCACGAGCTCTAAATCGAGGATTCGGATTTGTTTGGAAACTTTGTTCTTCGGCTTTTACCGCTTCGGTGCCTAATTTTTGTAATTGCCGATAGGCCAAATACCGCGTCTCTAGATTTGGATTTTCTAAGGCCTTCATCGCCTTTGTGACAGTCGAAATATCCAATGGCTCAACCTTATAGGCATGATTTTTAGGCGCTAATCGGTAAATCCGACCTTTTACTTGATCACCAGCTTGGTGGCCGCCTACACCCGGGTCGTACCAATCCGCCACAAAAAGAGATCCATCTGGAGCCGTGGCCACATCCGAAGGGCGGAACCATTGGTCGTTTTTCCCTTCGATTAAATTTACGATGGAAGCCGAATACCCAGCTCCTTGCGGTTTCACGGGATAGGAACGAAGGACATTGGGTCCCGCATCGCAGTGAATCATTTGATTTCTAAACACCTCTGGTAAAAGATTTCCTTCATAGACGAGAATGCCCGTGGGGCTTCCAGAGCCCGTTTGCAAAAGATTAGGAACCACGCCTGGGTCGTTT
Source organism: Cytophagaceae bacterium (assembly GCA_947450365.1). Lineage (GTDB taxonomy): Bacteria > Bacteroidota > Bacteroidia > Cytophagales > Spirosomataceae > Aquirufa. The sequence goes on along the minus strand of CANFVE010000011.1, from coordinate 69,417 downwards.
AAGTGCCAGTGCCGACGAGGAATTTCCGGCTCGATATTCGTCCGATTCACCGACCATCCTGCACCCGTAAGTTCATCCGTATATCCATAATTTCCGTAGGGCATAACGTGGTTAATTCGAACCCCTTTGTTGCCATCGTCGTCATTGTCTGATTGCCACAGGGCTCCATAGGAATCCACGGCAACTTCGAAGTTATTTCTGAAATTATGACCTAAACATTCAACTTGGCTTCCATCCAAATTGCAGCGAAATACCATGCCTTGTTTGTATTTTTTGGGACCAATTGGATCTCCATCTTGATCTAACACAGGTTTTCCTTGCGCATCGAGGAGTTGTTTTCCTTCATTTCCAAAATTGAAATATAGTTTTCCATCGGGGCCAAAAACAAAGGCATGCGCCCCGTGGTCATGTTGTTCTCCTCCGATGCCTTGAAATAAGATCTCTTTGCGGTCTGCTTTCCCATCGCGGTTGTCATCAAACATTTTCCACATGTATGGACTTTGAGAAACGATGACCATGCTGTCTAAAACCGCGATACCCAAAGGGGCATTCAGGTCTTTGGATTGGTAAAAAATACTGCGTTTGTCGGCCATTCCATCGCCATTGCTATCTTCTAAAATGAGGATTTTATCGCCTTCGGCGTGCGTCGGATTGCCGTTGATGCCCGGACGATAATTATAGGCTTCTAACACCCATACCCGACCTTTGGCATCCACGTCGATGTTGGTGGGATTTTGCAACATAGGTTCAGTTGCAAAGACCTTTAATTCTAATTCAGGATGTACAATGAGGCCTTTTAAGGCATTTTGGGGCTCTCTTTTTTGATTTTCGGCAAGAGAATCGAGTAAGCGTTGACCCCAAATCTGATGAGTGTTTTGTTGAAACGCAAAGCTGAAACAGACACAGCCGATGGCCAATAGGGAATAAGCAGTGACTTGTTTCCAAGGACGGTAATTCATAGGTTGATAGGTTTTAGTCAATAAACCTAAATTTCAAAGAAATCCTTTTAAAATCCTAATGAGAAGAGGAAACATTCACAATTTTTCTGAGTGAATGGTAAATTTTTAGTACGGGTATAGGAAGCCCATAGATTTTTAGGTAATATTTCCACTCGGACCGACTGGCAGGTGTTTTGTACCCCATGGCTTTGAGAAAAAAGTAAGCCTTTCGCCAAGCGTTTTTCTGATTTTGGCTGCTGTGGATGAGTAAAAGTTTATACTCGAAAACTATTTGTCGGATCTGTGAATCATATTTAAATTGAGTGTATTCGTTAATTTTAGAATACATGAAAATTCGATTATTGAGAAACTCTTCCGAGCTCGTATTGTCGGTATAACTGAGTCCACCTTCATTCTTTCGATAGACGGACATATTGGGTTCTAAATAGGCAATATCTCCTTGTTCGGCCAAAATGACATAGAGTGGGATATCTCCACTTTTGGAATGTAAAAACCATTCAGGTAAGTCAGAAACTATTTTTTTTCGCATCATGACACTCGCGGTAGCCATGAACCAGGTTTCTTTTTCCACTAAAAAATCGCCTGTTTGAATCCATTTTTTTTGATCCGGCGGATTAATGATTTGTGGACTTTTGCCTGAGCCATCCTCAAAGACGATGGTTGCGTTATGAAAACATGCTGAAGCATTCGGATGTTGATCCAGAAAATCGACCTGTCTTTGAAGTTTACGTGGGTCTGTCCAATAATCATCTCCTTCAATATGAACGATGTATTCTCCTCGGCATTCTAAAAAGCAATGCACAAAATTAAATTTAGCACCTACATTGACAGGTCGGATAAATGCTTTTATAAGCTGGGGGTATTTGAGAGCATATTTTTCAACAATCGCTGCCGTCTGATCAGGTGAATGATCTTCTCCAATGAGGATTTCAAAAGGGAAATTTACTTGTTGGGATATAATACTTTCCAAACAGGTTTCTAGGAATGGCTCATGTTTATACGTGATGAGACATACACTGACTTTTGGGTGTTCGGCAACTTTTGAACCAGGAAAAAGGTGTTCTTTTAAATGACTAAAATCCATGTTCCTTAGCTAAAATTGCGTATCCCACGCCTGTTTGTCCGAAATGGTTGCCATTGTAAAAAAGTATGGTTTTTTCTTGGTGCTTGACGACCAAGGGGTATTCAATCATTTCATAATCCCAGTCGTTTTCTTGATGACTGACATCAATTCCCGCTTCATCATCTTTCCGGATCCACGTTTTTCCATCCTGGGATTCTGCATAATAAATGCGATACGAGCGTGCGCGATTTTTCCGGTAATCGGTTTTGGCACGGGCTGAAAACCACATTTTATATAGTCCGTTTTCGATGAGGACCGATGGTCTGGAAATGCCTCCTTCGATTTCATCTCGGTAATCTATGGCCACGATGCCATTGCGTTCCCAATGAATTCCATCTTTCGATTCGGCATATTTTAGGTGATAACTGGGTTCCATTAAATCCCCGTCAGGTATCCAATGGGTACAATTTAGGTACCAAACTTTATATATTCCTTGATCAAAAAGGACGCAGGCAGACCCATTAAAATGCGGTTCGGTGGCGATGGTCGAAATGACAGGGCCTTTGAATTTTTTAGTAAAATGAATGCCGTCAGTTGAGGTGGCTAATCCAATCGCATTGTGGTAGGGGATGGTATTTCGAACGGTCCATCCGATGTAATAGAGCCACTTTTCTTCTTCGTGATTTAAAAACCAAGTGGGCATGATGCCACAATCATCGAAGGTACCGGGTTCGCCCAAGTCTAAAATCGGCTCCGGATGTTCGTAGATAACTTCCGAAAGGTTATTGGGATTTAGATCAATGAAGGAGGCTTGGCAACGGCCCTGCGCATCACGGGCTGAATAATACAAGCGGAAAATATCGGGATTAGAATTGTCCGCGCAAACGACGTGCGCATATTTTTTTTGGTTCCACGCTTGGGTCCCATCCGGACAATAGATTAACCCCTTTTTTATCCAATTCATAATCGTTCTTTGCTCTGGAATTTTGGATAAAATTCCAGAGCAAAGATACCATTTTATCGGATAGTTGAAAAACTCGTCGGACTCATAAACATAGATTCTACTTTATCTACTATTTTTCCATTCAATTCGGAAGCTTCTTTTACCTTAAGCCAGATAGGATCTTTCCTGAAATTATCCCAAGAAGCTTTCGCAGCTTCGTCGTTTTTATGCGCGACGATGTAGATCAACCTAGCTTCTTTGCTAGGATCTTTCTCGATGGAAGTAAAATAGGCAATATTTTCCATGCCATGTTTTTTGAACAGTTTGGTTGTATGATCACGGAATCTCCCTACAATATTCGCTAATTTACCAGGAGCTGGCGTATAGGTACGTAATTCAAAGAGCCGATCTTCGGCTTTTTTCGATGGCTTGATTTTAGGAGAAAAATCGGTAGCATTCATGAAAATGCTCGTTACTTTCGCTACGATTTTACCCGACTCTTCTGATTTTTTGGAAACTTCTTTCCATTCCGGATCACGCCCGAATTGCTTCCAGGAAGAATCCCGAGCCGCTTGGCTTGGATAGCCTAGAATATAATAAAGCGCATTTTCGTCATTTTTATTTGGAATCCAATAGCCGACATTCGTCATGCCATGGCGTTCGAAAATTTTGGTGGTATGATTGGTAAAGCGTTGGATCAATGCATCCAATCGTCCAGGATGGCAATAATAAATCCGCATTTCAAAATAGCGGCTATCTGGTTTTTTCGAAAATCCTACCATGGAAACCAATAGGAGTAATAAGGTGAATGCTTTTTTCATTGTTTAGGTTTTTTTTATCAATCACAAAACTAAACTAAAAAATGTAAAATCCTATCCTTGAATTGAAGCGTGGATTAATTCAATCGGCGTGAAATCACATGTTTTAAATATTCGAAAATTTGTTCTGGTTTTAAGGTTCTCCAATTCGGGATGGACAGGGCACCACCGAAATTTATGTAATAATCGATTTTATATTTCTCCCATTCACGTTCCACAAATTCCGCAAAATGCATGCCCACAATCCAGCCTTCTTCCACTTCTTCAAACCATTCTGCGTAATAATCATCTTCAAAAGAGCCATGGAAATTAAACACATTTTCTCCGAGCAAAATGAAATGGCGTATTCCCTGGGCAAGCAAATGATCAATTACGTGGCGTTTGAACCACATAATATCATTGTGCAATGTGTCATTCCATTCGCCAAATAATTCGATGATTGAATAATGTAGATCATAATCCGTGTAAAGTATTTTGCAATACAAGGTTTCGGATTCGATTTCATCCCAAAGCGGATGGATGTAATAGCCATAAATATCATGTTCGTATTCGGTTTGGGAATAGGAGCGGCCATAAAACGGAGATTTTTTATCATGGGCCGCATTGTATTCATTTTCCCATTGGAAGGAAGGTTCAATTTCTTGCATGGGCTAATTTAATGCAAAAAGGCTTGCTGAAGCAAGCCTTTTTGAGAATTTAATCCGTGAAATATTATAATAATACGGCACTCTGGAATTTGCCAGAGGCATCGAATTCCACCTTGTATTTTTTGTCCCCAACCGAGATAAATACCTCGATTTCTTTGACCGCACCATCTAAACTAACACTGATGGCTTTACTAAATACATAACCTGCATAATTCGTGGTCAAATAGCTAGTGGCGGCAGCTGGGATTTGATCTTTGCTGATTTCAGTGATGCTTGCTTTGGGTAGGGATGGATTGTCCATGGGCCCTTTTCCAACATTAGTAATGGCTTTGAAATCTTTGTCAAACATATACGTAAGCACCTTGGTTCCGCTGTTCACTAAGACATGGTAATGAATAATGACATTGTCTGAAGCGATGGAAGTGGCCTTTTTTAAGGTCCAACCTGCCGGAGCATTCGCATCCAAATAGGTTTTGATGGCCGCGGGTAGGGTGGTGATATCTGCTTCTGTGATGGTTGGCATCGGTTTCATTTCATTGGCTGAAATAATTTTACCTGTGGCATCGATATCCAAATCCCAAGTTAATCCATCTTTTATAGCATGCACATGGTAAATGGTGGTTTTATCGGGAGCCACCATCGCAATGGCCCGTTGGAATGTATAGGCTTTAATTGCCGCCTGAACCGGTGCGGGAAGGTCAGCCAAAGCTAATTCGGTGAACGCGGGAGCGGGTGCCCCTTTTCCAGGCATGCCTGGCCCTGGACCAAAACCTGGATTTCCGACCATTTTGGAGACAAATGCCCCTTTGTCATCAAAAATTAAGGAAGTGAATACTTTGTTAAAAATAATTTCAACCCGGTAGCCCGTCGGGGTACCTGTCGTTTTTTGACTTGCGTGAACGAATTGGTAGCCTTTGTAATTGGTTTCCAGATAGGTAGTAATGGCCGCTGGTAAATCTTTCACTTCGATTTTCGTGAACGCTTCACGTATTTCACCTTTGGTGGAAACTACCGCTTGTACTTCCTTTGTCGGCGAGGTAATATCTGCAGCGTACAGGGAATTAGGCGCAATCACTGAAAAATCAATGCTAGAATTTGGAAATGCTTTCGTGACAGCGGATGAAACGGCTGTCGGTACATTTACTCCACTAATATTCGTGGTAGGACTTAGACTTTCTTCTTTCGTACATGAGGCAAATGTGGCCAAGGCTACGAGTGCGATGAATAATTTTTTCTGGAACATACCTTTAATGGTTTAATGAGTTTGAATTCCTAACGCAATAATACCGCAATAAATTTTATTGCAATTTATTTTCATGAAAATTTCATGCAACCAATCGACGAATGCCCGCATCTAGTCTACCAATTTCTAAAAATAAATATTTATTATAGTACCTTGTATTGCAAAGTACCTTATGCTTTGTATATTTGCCTACCTTTTATCAACAAACCCATGAAAAAAATACTCTCTTTTATCTGCTTATTCGTGTTTTTGGCGCATGAAACCTATTCTTTGGGTTTCCCAATTCGCTTATATCCGGCGAAGGCAATTAAAAAATCAATTCATTTCATGGTCAAGAAAGTTAAAAACACGTAAATTTGAGCGCATTAGATTTTTAGCTCATGGCCCTCGCTTTTGTTGATTGGAATCCCAATCCAGAAATTTTTAATTTATTCGGTTTTTCCGTTCGATATTACGGGCTTTGTTTTGCCCTCGCTTTTTTATCAGGTTTTCAGGTGGTTTCCTATATGTTTAAAAAGGAAGGTCGACCGGTGGAACAGGCAGATCAATTATTATTGTATGCCATGGTTGCCACGGTCATCGGTGCACGGGTAGGCCATTACGTTTTTTACGAATTTCCGCTCCTGCAAGCCGATCCGGTTCGATTTTTTATCCAAATGATCACGCCTCCTTTTTCCGGTTTAGCTTCTCATGGAGCCGCCATAGGCCTATTTACAGCCTTTTATATCTATACGAAAAAGAACCAAGGGGTTTCTTATTTGTATGTGACGGACCGCATAGTCATTGCCACCGCCCTGGCTGGTTTTTTTATTCGCTTTGGGAATTTGATGAATTCGGAGATTATCGGAAAACCGACCGATTTACCTTGGGGTTTTAAATTTTACCGCGATTTCGAGTTTAATGTATCTGGAGACCCTGCCATGGTTTTAGCCCGGCATCCGTCTCAATTGTACGAAGCGCTATCTTGCCTTATTATTTTCTCCTTTTTGCTTTGGGTTTGGAACAAAAAGAAAGAACATACCCAACATGGATTATTGACTGGACTTTTCATGATTATTCTTTTTACACTTCGTTTTTTCTACGAGTTTTTAAAAGAAAATCAAAGTGCATTCGAAGTCCAATTGAGCCTGAACATGGGCCAAATCCTTTCCATTCCTGCTGTTATTTTTGGAATTATCGTGCTTTTGTACGCCAAAAATAACGCGAAGTCCTAAGGCGTTTTTGCAAGGGATTTAACTTGATTCACCGGGGCCTGAATTCGTTTCGTAAACAAATAGCGGTTTAAATTATAGGCATCAAATTCTTTGGCATTGGGGTCCATGCTCGCTCGTCGCGTGCGCTCGGATGCATGTAAATAGGCCTGATTTCCTTCCCATAAGCCTACATGCACGACTTTGTAGCTCCCATCACTTCGTTTTTCGCCGAAAAATAATAAATCGCCTACTGCTAAATTTGCCCAATTTCGGGTGGAATCAATGAGGATTCCTTCTTTGGCTTGTTGGCTCGCGTCCCTTGGCAACACCCATCCATTCGCCTGAAATACCGTCTTCGTAAATCCACTACAATCCATCCCTTTGACCGAAGTGCCACCCCATAAATAGGGTATCCCGAGTAAGCCATGGGCCGCTTGTAAAATCCGATTTTTCGTAGGTTCCGAATTTGAAAATAACCAATCCCGATAGATTTGTACGTCCTCCTCGCGGACGAATCCTTTTTCCCCCGTGGGTAAAATCACCTCCCAAAATCCATAATTTTTCTTCAATCCAATCAAGCGATCGAGCCAAACAAGCTCCGAAACGATTTCCGATTTTTCACTCGCATGGTTGTAGATGTTGCCTTGAAAATGGGTGAAAATAAGTTCAGGCCCTTGGTTTTTGTATTGTTTGAACTCCAACGAATCCATCCGAGTGATCGCTCCTCCCTCAATCCAGCCGCGATATTCATCCGGCATTTGAACCCAATACCAATTTTTTCCAACCGCTTTTTCTAAAAGTTTAACCGGCGTTCCCATGAGCACCTGCGTCGACATTTCGGCCGATTGTGCCGGTTCCGACCGTACATTTCCCACCGAAACTTGTACAATCCCAATGGCTTTAATTTTTCCCTGACCCAAAGCGGAAAAAGAAAGAAATACAAATAACCAAATCTTATTTTTCATGATTAAATTTTAAATAGTCCAAACGAGGAACATAAGCCTTTTTGCGAGTAGATTCGTAGTCATATATATGTTGTCCCAAGGCCTTAAAAAATGGATAACCGATGGTATCATAGTCGTATTTCTCATCGTTGAACACCTCATCTTCATTGCATAAAATTACGGCTGTTACCATAAATTCAATTCCTTTTTCGAAATCGACCACGTAGGCATTGTCTAACAAAAACCCATAGGCATCCCCCACCTTATTGAAAATTCGCACATTCGGATGTGGGTTCGCTTGTTTATCCGAACCGTAATATAAGAACTTGCAATAGGCCGGGTAATTCATATCGGTTCCGCGGTAGCTTGGATTTTTCGATTCTGTGGGGTATTTCGACATGTATTCATACAGAAAAGAATAATCTTCCTTTGTCAGATTAAATCGCTTATTCTTCGGGAAGGAATTTGGGAAATATAAACGTTTTAAAAATTCATGCTGCGCGGCCAAGGGATAGGCATTTTTCAATGAAAAATCGAGTGGCTTTGCCTCCATCATTCCCGCATCATTCATGACGCCCTTTCCCAATAAAATAGGATTTTCAGCTGCATACGGATTTGGATTGAAAGCCTCTTTTTGAGTGTAAACGACTTGATTTTGAGCATTTAAAAATTCCACAGGATTGGTGTATTGATTTTCTAAGCGGGGGAGGGGAATTTGTAAACGATGTGTCAATCGAACCCCTTCAAATCCCTTTTTTTTCATGGTTTCATTGAAGGCTTGTTGGCCCAAAAACTCATACAGCCGATTATAGGCTTCATTATCGGAAACCAATAAGATTTTTTTGATGTAATGTTCGACCGTCGGCCTTCCATCCGCTGCACTCGTATCCTGCCGCACGTCCATTTGTGACTCTCTATTTTTCAAGGTTCGCATCGTGAGGGATTTGTCCAAACCTAGGGCATTCAATTTTTCTAACGCGAGGACGCTAGCCGCTAATTTGACCGTACTGGCGGGGTAAAAATATTCTTGGGCATTGGCACGGTAGGAATAGGTAGTGAAATGCGCACGGTTCTTCGCATCCCGATCGATTTGTGTGTATAGGATTTGCAAGCGGTATTTTTCCGGCTGATCCATGAATTGTTTAAACGATTCAGGATGCGAGTGTAGAATAGATTCCAATACATTTTTTTGAGCCATGGCATGTGACAGTGTCAAAACAAACAAGCAAATGGATAAGCTAATTTTCATGTGAAGTAAAAGATAAAAGGGCTTCAATGAGGCGGTCCACGTCTTCCACCTGGAGGCTTGCATGCAGGCTTCCCCGACAAATCGGCGGTGCGGTCACATCCGGATACGAAAAATGATTGACCAACATTCCCCTGGATTTCAGATGTTCAAATAATCGCGAATCCGAACTACAAAATGACGGATATCCTTGGATTTTCTCCACGGGCAATTTGGCCATTTGAGTCTTTGTTTCAAAATATTGAATTAAGTCCCTAAGATGCCCTTCCCGTTCATCATAGGCTTCTTTGGCATGTAAACAGGCAAAGCAGAAGGCGGGATTCGGAGGCGAGCTACCTACCCAACTAGCATCTGCCTTTATTTCATTTATTACCCATGTATCACCCAAAATAATCCCTGCCGGAATTCCATAAGCCTTCGAAAGAGAGGCAGTTTGCAGGACAAGTGCCTTGGTGTTGATCATGATTTCTTGAACTCCGAGTCGATGGGATTCATCTACAATCAATGTGTTCGTACTTCCTAGCTTCTCCGCAAAAGAAAAATCAATTTTTTGTACCCATGGAGAGCCTGTTCCATCCATCGCGAGGATTTCATGTGGTTGTATGTTCGCATTCCATGCGGAAAAAGAGCCAGGGAATGGCTCATTGGGATAGCGCCATAAGGCGGGATGTGTCTTGGGCGCCACATGAACGCGCTGCGTTTGATGGCTTTTTTGCGCCCATTGAAGTGCGATTTGTCCGGCTGCAAAACCCGAGGAACATAACGCGGCCGCTTCAGTACCAAACCTTTTGGCTAATTGATTCTCCAGCTCCTCCCAAACGGAAAATTGAAGATTATTTATTCTCGAACTACCCCAATTTTGAGAAAATAGGGCGATACCCTCTTGTAATTTTTCTTGAAAAACCGGGTGGCTACCTATTCCCAAATAATTCGTCCCCCCAAGCCATACATAGCTTTTCCCATTCATTTGAATGAATTTTTCGGGAATCGATTCGCTATGTAATTGATAGGTTTGCAAGTCTTAACGTAGTTGGGCTCCGGTGCCAAATTCCTTGGCATAGATAATTTTACCGTAATCAATCGTGATGCCAGTTGAGATTTGGTCATCCACCAACAAGCAACCGTCCATGTCCACATAATCCAATAAGGGCAATAATTGGGCGATCGCAGAACATCCAATCGTCGATTCCGTCATACATCCCACCATCACTTTTAAACCTAAGGTTCGGGCTTTTTTAATCATCCGCAAGGCGGGAGTTAGCCCTCCGCATTTCATTAATTTGATATTGATCCCATGAAAATATCCATGGCAGCGTTCCACGTCGGATTCTAAAATGCAACTTTCATCCGCGATTATGGGCAATACCGACGCCTCATATACCTGTTTCATCCCCACCCAATCTTCCGCCTTCAAGGGTTGTTCAATAAATTCCACCCCCAAATCCTTCAACGCCATTGAAAAATAAATACTTTGCTCCGGCGTCCAGGCGGTATTCGCATCGACCCGAAATACAGCTTCTGTTTCTTTTCGCAGTGCTTCCACAATCTCAATATCCTCATCCGTCCCTAATTTGATTTTATACAATGGAAAAGGCATTTCGCGCATTTTATCAACCATCTTTTCGATGGAATCGATGCCAATCGTATAATCTGTTATGGGATTATTTTTCGTGTCTAAGCCCCACATTTCATATAAATGCCGCTCATGGATTTTCCCCCATAAATCCCAATAGGCCACATCTAACGCACACAGCGCAAAGGGATGATCATCTAATAATTCCGCCGACATCATTTTCCAGAAATCATGCGGATGAGGCAAAATATCATGGGGAAGCAGGTGTTTGATACCCGCTAATTGTGCCTTCATTTTCGCCATGCTAACCCCATAATAGGGCGTTTCGGTCGCTTCTCCAAAACCACTTTTGCCATGCCAGGACAATTCGACGATCAAGGTCGGCTGCACATCCCGCGATTCATGCGTAATGGTAAACGTGTGTTTTAAGGGAAGGTCAAATGTGTGCAGTTGAATGTCCATACCTATAAATTTAGGGAAAAATACATGAGCTCATTTCCTTCCTGATTGGCGGGTAAACAGGCAATGGCATTGGCGGAAGCCCAATTGATCAAATCTCCCGAACCATTATTTCGTAAGGCATGCGCGCCATTTGAATCGAATTGAATCGGAATCCATTGGACAAGGTTTGGATTTGATTTGGGTAATTGGCTAACGGAAATGGTGTTTGTTGGCCACCTCACCTGATGAATCCAAGGTAAAAAATACACCCAAAAACAAGTCAGGGTCGATATCGGATTTCCAGGCAGTGCAAAGGCAATCTTGCCATCGCTTCGTTTTCCTACCCAAAGTGGTTTTCCTGGTTTCTGAGCTATTTTATGGAATATTTTTTCAAATCCTAGCTTCGCCAAAACCCCCGGCATAAAATCTTTTTTCCCCGCTGAAACCCCACCCGTCAGAATTAAAATATCCTGCGAGTCCAATAAGTCTGCTAGTATTTTTTCCATCGCCGCGGGTTCGTCCAATACGTGTTTTTTCTCTGTTTGGAAGCCCTTTTGTTTTAAAACAGCTTCAATCATGATGGAATTTGAAGACCTAATTTGATGGGGAAGGGGCTGTTGGTCTATGGGAATAATTTCATCGCCTGTGGAGATAATGCCGATCGATGGCAAGGCCTCGACGAGCGAGGTAGAAATGCCTACCGAGGCTGCTATCGCCACTTCTACGGGGCCTATTTTTTTGCCTTTGGGGATAAGCATTTGTCCGACTGGCGCATCAATTCCCTTTTGATGAATAAATTGCCCCTTTTCTATCGCTTTGGTGCCGATGTGCCGAACCCAAGGCTTTTCCTCGTGCTGGAAAAATTCCAATTCTTCGATGTTGATTACCGCCTGAGCATTTTCCGGTAACATAGCCCCCGTCATAATTTCCACGGCTGATGAGGAATTCTCTAAATGAAAAACCGGTTCACCTGCATAAGCGATGCCGGCCAAGGGCCATTCGCGCGAATGAATGTCCTGTACGGCAATTCCATCCATCATTACGCGATGGAAGGGTGGAAAATCCCGGTCAGCACAAATATCGACAGCCAAAATACGACCGATGGAATCTTCCAAGGCAATTTTTTGAGAACCTGAGGGGACAGGTAGGTCAATAAGTAGTTGAAAGGCGTCTGTTGGCGTAATCATATTTTTTTTGAGCAATCATATAAATTTCTAAAAAAATCGCTAAAATGAATCATAGTCATGTATTTTTGTTTCCTAAAATTTTAGCTGCACATGGCGCAAGACTTTTCACATTTGGATTCGAAAAACCAACCGGGCATGGTGGATGTCGGGGAAAAACAAATTACTGCGAGAGAAGCGCGTGCGCAATCCATCGTTTTTTTAGGGCCTGAAATTGTCGATCAATTTGTCAAAGCCGGCTGGGAAACCAAAAAAGGAAGTATTCTGCAAACAGCCACCCTTGCCGGCACGATGGGTGCGAAAAAAACATCTGATTTGATTCCTCTGTGTCATCCTTTGGGATTAGATTCTTGCAAATTCGAATATGAAGTGCAGGTGGATCAAGTAATTATTACGTGCATTTGTCGACTCGAAGCCAAAACCGGCGTCGAGATGGAAGCGCTCGTAGGCGCAAGTGTGGCGGCCCTTACCATTTACGATATGTGCAAAGCGGTATCGAAAGCCATCGTGATTAAAGAAACAAAATTAATTCACAAAACCGGGGGTAAATCGGATTTTAAGGCCTAATGTCATCACATCACATCATTCGAGACAAGCAGGAACCCGCGCTCATTATCGCCAATGGAGAAGCTTGTTCGATGGATTTATTGGAACAATTGCTCGAATGGTCACCCACCGTCGTGGTGTTGGATGGGGCCTTGGATCGCGTAATGTCGCTGGGGATTAAGGTAGACGTCTGGCTTGGCGATTTTGATCACGCTCAGCCACCGAAGGCGGATGTGGATGCCTATCCCCTGAAAAAGGTATTTGCGCCGGATCAAAATAAGACCGACTTGGAAAAGGCCTTCGAATATTTAGTGGCCGAAGGCTATCCCGCCGTGAATGTTGTTTGGGCCACAGGACTTCGAATGGACCATACCTTGAATAATTTCCATTCGCTGGTACGCTATGGCCGAAAATTGAAAATCGTTTTTTTTGATGATTTTTCGACGACCTATTTATTGCCCCCTCAGTTCGAAAAATGGTATCCAGCCGGAACGCCTTTATCGCTCATTCCCTATGGAGAAGCACGTGAGGTAACAAGTGAAGGCTTAGCCTACGAGTTGAATCATCCAGTCTTAAAATTAGGAACGCAGACGAGCTCAAGTAATGCGGCCTTGCGCGATGGAATCGTGAAAATTCAATACACATCAGGGGATTTATTGATGATGGAATGCCACGATTAGCGTTTTAACTTCGCCTCGCTTGGGTTATTTCCTGGTTCATAAAATCGAGGTTTTTCTTGGCCTTCGGGAAAATAATTTTGGTCAACAAAATTTCCCGGAAAATCATGTGGATATTTATAATCCGCACCATAATGTAAGTCCTTCATAAGTCGGGTAGGTGCATTTCTCAAATGCAAAGGAATCGCTAAATCTCCTGTTTTTTGCACATAATCCATCGCCTTGTTGATGGCCATGTAGGCCGAATTGCTTTTGGGTGAACAAGCCAAATAAATCACCGTTTGCGCCAAAATAATCCGAGATTCTGGATTGCCGATCACCCGAATGGATTCAAAACAGGTTTGAGCCATTAAAAGCGCATTTGGGTTCGCAAGGCCGATGTCTTCGGAGGCCAAAATCAAAAGCCTTCGTCCAATAAATTCCAAGGATTCGCCGCCGGTCAGCATGCGAGCTAACCAATATACCGCCGCATCCGGATCAGAACCCCGAATCGATTTAATGAAGGCAGAAATGATGTCATAATGCTGTTCACCATCTTTGTCGTATTGGGCTAAATTTTTCTGCAATCGTTCGGTGACAAGGGCATTTGTGATGGTAAGTGTCTGCGAATTTTCAGAGGAAACAAGCAGTTCCACCAGATTGTATAATTTTCGACCGTCCCCACCCGAAAAATGAAATAGTGCGTCCGTTTCCGTGAGCGTGATTTTTTTCGAGAGAAAAAGAGGATCGGTGGCGATGGCTTTTTCCAACATTCGCTGTAAATGTTCAGGACCCAAAGATTCTAAAACATAGACTTGGCAGCGCGATAAAAGTGCTGAAATTACTTCGAAAGAGGGATTTTCGGTGGTCGCGCCGACGAGCGTCACGATTCCTTTTTCAACGGCATTTAATAATGAATCCTGCTGGGATTTCGAAAAACGATGAATCTCATCAATGAATAAAATGGGCGATTGCGCCTCAAACATGCGATTTTTTTTCGCCATGTCTAGGGCCTCACGCACTTCCTTCACGCCGGATTGTACCGCGGAAAGCGTATACATGGTTCGTTTTAAGGCCCCGGCCAACAAACTCGCCAGCGTCGTTTTTCCAACCCCGGGAGGTCCCCATAAAATGCAGGAAGGCAAATGGCCGGCATCGATCGCTTTACGCAAGGGTGCCTGAGGGCCAATGACTTTTTCTTGTCCAATATAATCCTCCAAAGAGGTGGGGCGCATTCGTTCCGCGAGAGGTTGCATGCTCGAAGTTACGGTATTTTTGTAAAATTGAAATTTATGACTAAGTTTAAAGCTACAAAAAAACCTATCTTGTATGAACACATCTAGACGTTCCTTTTTACGTAAAAGTGCTTTGGGCTTAGGAGCCTTGGCATTTGCATCTCCAGCGATGGAGGCATTGGCGACAAACGCTAAATATTCGAAATTAGTTGGTATTCAATTGTATTCCATCCGGGAGGATATGAAATCGGATCCGATGGGGACCTTGACTAAATTGTCCGAAATGGGCTATAAATATGTCGAACATGCGAATTATGTCAATCGCAAATTTTATGGCTGGTCGGCCACCGAATTCAAAAAACGCCTGGACGATTTAGGTTTGAAAATGCCAAGTGGTCACACGGTGATGGGCAAATTGCATTGGGATGATTCCAAAAAAGAATTTACGGATTTATGGAAAAATACGGTGGAAGATGCGGCGATCTGTGGTCAGGAATTTGTGATTAGTCCGTCGATTGATGGCTCGATTCGCAAGGATAAAAGTTTGTTGCTTAAGTACATGGACATCTTTAATCAATCGGGTGAATTATGTCAAAAATTCGGAATGAAGTTTGGATATCATAATCATGATTTTGAATTCTCGGAGAAATTGGATGGGGAGTTGTTGTACGATTTGATGTTGAACAACACGGATCCTAAATTAGTAACCCAACAATTAGACATTGGTAACATGATCAATGGAGGCGGTATTCCAGGTGAAATCTTGAAAAAATTCCCAGGTCGTTTTGTTTCCATGCACGTGAAAGATGAGATTTTAGCGGCGAGCGGACATGAGAAATACGAAAGCACGATTTTGGGTAAAGGAGTTATCGATGTGTTAGCCATGGTGAAATTGGGCGATACTTTGGGTGGAACCAAACATTTCATCATCGAGCAAGAATCGTATCAAGGGAAAGCCGCGATTGATTGCGTGAAAGAAGATTTACAAATCATGAAAAAATGGGGATATAAATAAGTATATCCCTTTTAAAAACATAAAAATGAAAAAATTCCTATCTGCATTATTCTTTTCAGGCCTTTCTTTGGCCGGACATGCGCAAGCCAATTTAAAACCAGTCCTCGCACAAAAAGCGGATGCGATCAAGCAAAAAGTGATTGCTTGGCGTAGGGATTTTCATGAGCATCCTGAATTAGGGAATCAGGAAGTTCGTACGGCAGGAATTATTGCTGCGCATTTGAAATCCTTGGGTTTAGAGGTGAAGGAAAAAGTGGCTGTTACGGGGGTTGTTGGGATTTTACGGGGAGGAAAACCGGGCCCGGTCGTGGCGCTTCGAGCGGATATGGATGGATTGCCGGTGACAGAACGGGGTGATTTGCCTTTTAAGTCGAAGGTGATTACCGAGTTTAACGGTCAAAAAACAGGTGTGATGCATGCGTGTGGCCATGATGCGCACGTGGCAATATTGATGGCAGTTGCGGAAATTTTGGCTTCTGAAAAGGCGAATTTGGCCGGAACGGTGAAATTTATTTTTCAACCCTCGGAGGAGGGGGTATATGATTCCAAAGGCGAAAAGGTTTTGGCGGGTGCGGAATTGATGGTGAAAGAGGGGGTGTTAGAAAATCCAAAAGTGGATGCGATTTTTGGTTTACACATGACGGCGGAGTCGGACAATGGCGTGATCGAGTACAAACCAGAAGCTACGATGGCCGGTGTGGACCAATTAGACATCAAAGTACAGGGCAAACAAGCTCATGGCGCGAGTCCTTGGTCGGGCATTGATCCAATTGTTATTTCCTCACAAATCGTGTTAGGTTTACAGACTATCGTATCACGTAGTGTGAACATCGTGGATAATCCAGCGATTGTGACCGTTGGCGCGATACACAGTGGGATTCGCCAAAACATCATTCCTGAATCTTCACACATGATTGGAACGATTCGGACATTTTCGCCGGCCCAACGGGAATTGGTTCATCGCCGCATCAAGGAAGTAGCCACCAACATCGCCTTAAGTGGCGGAGCTAAGGCGGATGTAACGATTGGAACTGGATATCCGGTCACGTATAACAATCCTCAATTGACCGAAAAGATGTTACCTACCCTACAAGCTGTGAATGGCAAAGAGGGAGTCCAATTAATTCATGCCCATACGGGAGCGGAGGATTTTAGCTATTTTCAAGAAAAGGTGCCTGGAATATTTTTCTTTTTAGGAGCTCGGCCAGAAAATAAGATGAGAAATGAAGTAGCGGGTCATCATACGCCAGACTTTTATTTGGATGAATCGAAATTCCAAGTAGGGGTGAAGGCTTTGAGTTCGTTGGTGGTCGATTATTTTGGTCAAAAAAAATAAACTATCCTTAGTAATAATGAGGATTGTTGGCCTTTGTAGGAAGTATACCTTTGCAAAAATAAACTAGTCAAATGTCAAAAAATTATAAGCATGTTTCCTACTTGTGGGACGAAGCAAAAGCGCAATCCATGGCCGGTAATGAGGTCGATTTATTTATTTATCGGTCCAATCTGTTAGGAGCTGATTTGCGTTTAACAAATTATGGGGGAGGAAACACATCTGTAAAAATTCAGGATACAGATCCTTTGACTGGAAATGCAACGGATGTCATGTGGATTAAAGGCTCAGGTGGGGACATCGGAACCTTAAAAAAATCGGGATGTGCGGCGCTGTATATGGACCGTTTTTTGTCCTTGGAGCGTGTATATCGAGGCATTGAGCATGAGGATGAGATGGTGGAATTGTTCAACCATTGTATTTTTGATTTAGCATCTAAAGCTCCTTCGATTGATACGCCTTTGCATGGATTTTTGCCATTTAAGCATATTGACCATTTGCATCCGGATGCGGCGATTTCGATTGCAGCAGCAAAGGATGGGGAGAAAATTACGAAGGAATTGTTTGGAGGGGAGATTGGTTGGGTTGGCTGGCAACGTCCGGGTTATGATTTAGGATTACAATTACGTGCATGTTTACAAGAAGCAGCCTCTCGCGGGGTGGCATTACGTGGCATCATGTTAGGTTCCCATGGTTTGTTTACCTGGGGTGATACGTCTTATTCTTGTTATTTGAACACCTTAGAGGTGATTGAAAAATGTGCCGAATACATTGCTTCGAAAGAAGGCGTGAGTCGGCCGGTATTTGGCGGTTCCCAAATCGCAAGTTTACCTGCAGAGGCTCGAGCAGCTCAGGCATCCGCCTTGGCGCCAATTTTACGTGGTTTTTGTTCTTCATATGTTCAAATGATTGGACATTTTTCAGATGATGAGCGTATTTTGCAGTTCATTAATTCGAATGATTTGGAAACGTTGGCGCCTTTGGGAACTTCATGTCCGGATCATTTTTTGCGTACAAAAATTTCTCCTTTGGTATTGAATTTAAAACCAGATCAAGATTTAAGTGATTTGGCAGCGATTAAGGAGCAATTGGCACCTTTGTTTTCCGATTACCGGGCGATGTATACGGCCTATTATGAGACCTGCAAACATGCAAATAGTCCGGCGGTTAGGGATCCGAATCCGGTCGTGATTTTATATCCAGGTGTTGGGATGTTTACCTTTGCAAAGGATAAGCAGACTTCTCGGGTAGCGAATGAATTTTATTTAAATGCCATTAATGTGATGCGGGGTGCAGAGGCGATTTCATCGTATACGTCCTTGCCACGTCAAGAGGCATTTGATATTGAATATTGGTTGTTAGAGGAAGCAAAATTACAACGCATGCCAAAGCCAAAAGCCCTATCCGGTCGTGTCGCGTTTGTGACAGGTTCTGGAGGAGGAATTGGGAAGGCCATTGCGAAAAAAATGGCGCAAGAAGGTGCTTGTGTCGTTTTGAATGATGTGAATACGGATCGCTTGGCGGAGGCCAAAGCGGAATTTGTGGCCTTGTTTGGTCGGGATTCAGTTTCTACGGTGGTCGCGGATGTGACGGATCAAGCGTCGATTGAAGCAGCCATCGCGCAATCTTGTTTGGCCTTTGGAGGTGTGGATTTGATTGTGAATAATGCCGGAATCAGTATTTCGAAAGGGATTTTGGAACATACCCAATCGGATTGGGCGAAGTTATTTGATATTCTGGTGAAGGGACAATATTTAGTGTCTCAAGCCTCAATCGCCGTCATGCGCAAACAAGGTTTAGGGGGTGATATCATCAACATCGTCTCGAAAAATGCTTTTGTAGCGGGTCCAAACAATGTGGGCTATGGTTCTGCGAAAGCAGCTCAGGCACACATGACGCGTTTGTTAGCGGCGGAATTAGGCGAAGATCAAATTCGGGTGAACACAGTGAATCCAGATGCGGTAATTGCAGATTCGAATATCTGGGCTGGCGGCTGGGCAGAAGGTCGTGCAAAAGCCTATGGCATTAAAGTAGAGGAATTGCCTGCTTTTTATGCCAAGCGGACATTGTTAAATAAATCCGTATTGCCTGAGGATATTGCGAATGCATGCTTTGCCTTTGTGGGGGGCTTGTTGAGTAAGTCGACAGGCAATGCCTTGAACGTTGATGGAGGAGTAGCCGCAGGATTTTTAAGATAATAAAATGAATATTTCAGATCATAACGGGGATTTGTTGGGCAAACACCAGCGACACCTACAATTTCTTACCTCAGAGGTTTCTGTGCCTTCTGATCTCATTCAAAAATTAAAGGATTTCCAAATTGCGATTCCTTCTTGGGCCCTAGGTACCGGAGGAACGCGTTTTGGTCGTTTTTCAGGTGGCGGGGAACCCCGTAATTTGGAGGAAAAAATAGCAGATGTAGGTTTGTTGCACGCATTAAATCAAAGTTCAGGGGCGATTTCGCTGCATATTCCTTGGGATATTCCCACGGACCCCTCTGCCACCAAAGCCCTTGCCGCTCAGCATGGATTAGCTTTTGATGCCGTGAATTCAAATACTTTTCAGGATCAGCCGAATCAAACGCATTCGTATAAATTTGGGTCGCTCCAACACGTATCCAAAGCCACCCGTAAACAAGCGATCGACCATAACATTGAGGTGATTAAACATGGCATTAGCTTAGGTTCGAAATCCTTGACGGTTTGGTTATCGGATGGTTCTTGTTTTCCGGGTCAATTGAATTTTCGGAAGGCGTACCAACGAACCGTTGAAAGCCTCGAAGAAATCTATGCAGCTCTTCCGGCTGATTGGCAGCTATACCTCGAATACAAAGCCTATGAGCCGAATTTTTATTCCACGACCGTCGGTGATTGGGGGGCTTCCTATTCCATGGTGAATAAATTAGGCCCGAAAGCTAAAACATTAGTGGATCTTGGGCATCATTTGCCCAATGCTAATATCGAACAAATCGTCTCTATTTTGTTAATGGAAGGCAAATTAGGTGGATTCCACTTTAATGATTCCAAATACGGCGATGACGATTTAACGGCAGGTTCTATCAAGCCTTATCAATTATTCCTGATTTTTAATGAATTAGTGGATGGTATGGATGCCAAAGGCATGAATCATGCGAAAGATTTGGGCTGGATGATCGACGCCTCTCACAATGTGAAAGATCCTTTAGAAGATTTATTGCAATCTGTCGAGGCGATTCAAATGGCTTATTCCCAAGCATTATTGGTCGATAAGCAAGCCTTAGACCAAGCCCGCGAAGAAAATGATGTGGTGAAATGCCAAGAAATTCTTCAAGCAGCCTTCCGCACAGACGTGCGTCCATTGGTGGCGCAAGCACGTTTGGAATTAGGTGGTGCTTTGGATCCCTTGGGCTATTTTAGATCTTCGGGAAAACGGGCGGAATTGATTAAAAACAGAGGAGAAAAAACGGTTGCAACGGGCTTATAGGCATGGCGGAGCGCACAAAGGTCATCGCGATTTTCGATATAGGGAAAACCAATAAAAAGATTTTTCTGTGGAATGAGGACTACCAAATTGTGTTCGAGCGTCAGGAAAATTTCGATGAAATTCTCGATGATGAAGGCTTTTTAGGCGAAGATATTCAAGCGGTTCAGGCCTGGGTAAAACGTACCTTTTCAGAAGTTTGTGCATTGCCGGAATTCGAGGTGAAAGCCCTGAATTTTTCCGCCTACGGGGCCACGGTGGTGTTTGTGGATGCGGAGGGTGCGTCCGTGGGTCCTTTATATAATTATTTAAAACCTTTTCCGGATGATTTATTTGCCTATTCCATCTATGGAGGACAGGCGGAATTTGCGCGGGCGACGGCTTCACCGATTCTCGGGAATTTAAATTCGGGTTTGCAGGCATTTCGGGTCATGAAAACCCAGCCGGAAAAATGGAAAAACATTGCGTGGGTGCTGCATTGGCCTAATTTTTTGGCTTCTTTGTTCACCCATGAATTAGGGACGGAAATCACGTCGATTGGTTGTCATACGGCTTTATGGGATTTTGATCAACAAGGTTACCATGCCTGGGTTCGGGATTCAGGATTGCTTGAAAAACTCCCCAAAATACTTCCAGTTCACACGCGTTTTTATTCGCAGGATCAGGCAAATCCCATTCCGGTGGGTTTAGGTTTACATGATTCTTCTTCGGCTTTGGTACCCTATTTAAAGGCAATCGATTCGGATTTTGTATTGGTTTCCACGGGAACTTGGTGTATTTCGATGCATCCATTTACCAAGCAAGCCCTGACAGCTGTCGAATTAGAAAATGATGTGCTGTGTTTTATGCAGTTCAATGGCAACCCGGTCAAAGCCGCCCGCTTGTTTGCGGGAAATACGCATGAGGTCCAATTAAAACGGATGAATGCCTATTTTCACGCGGAACCTAAAGCCTATCAGCGATTTCAGTTTTCTGATGCCTACGTAGTGCAATTGGATGAAGCCTTAGCCCAAAATCCTTCGCTAAAGGAGGCAAATGATGATTTTATCAATGTCTGTCGGTTCGATTCGAGGGATTTAAAGGACTTTGCGAGTTTGGAGGAGGCCTATGTTCAATTGATGGTAGATATTATGTGTCAACAAATTTATTCGTTGCAATTACTACTACATCATTCACCTGTTGGAAAAATCGTTGTCGACGGCGGATTCAGTAAAAATCCTTTATACATGAATTTTTTAGTGCATGCATTTCCGGGAGTGGCCATTTTTGGCGCGGAGGTTGCCCAAGCCAGTTCGCTGGGGGCGGCATTGGTGATGCATGAGGCATGGAATTCAAAACAAATCCCTGCTGATTTGGTTAAAATTAAAAAGTTTTAGGATGCGTGTAGCCTTATTTGTGCCTTGTTATGTAGACCAATTTTATCCCCAAGTGGCCATTGCCGGTCTGGAATTATTAGAGAAATTGGGCTGCGAGGTGGTGGTGCCGAAGGATCAAACTTGTTGCGGCCAACCCATGGCTAATTCTGGTTTTGCGAACTTGACCGGCGGTTGTGACTCGAATTTCTCCCAAAACTTTGACGGATTTGATTACATCGTGGGACCTTCCGGATCCTGTATTTTACATATCAAAGAACATCATCCTTCTGAAAAAATTCGAAACTCCGTATATGAAATTTGTGAGTTTTTAGTGGATGTCTTGCAGGTAAAAAAATTGGATGCGCGTTTCCCGCATCGGGTGGGATTGCATCAGAGTTGCCATGGCCAACGAGGTCTTCGCCTGAGTTCCATGACCGAACGAAATGAGGTTCCATTTTCTAAAATAGCTCAATTATTGGACTTAGTCCAAGATCTCGACTATGTGCTCCCTGAACGGGCAGATGAATGTTGCGGTTTTGGCGGGACCTTTTGTGTGACCGAAGAAGCGGTTTCGGTTCGAATGGGGCAGGATCGAATTCAAGAACATTTGGTGAATCAAATTGAGTATGTTGTCGGAGCGGATACGTCTTGTTTAATGCATATGGAAGGGATTTTGCGACGTCAAAATTCCCCTGTTCAAATCAAACACGTCATCGAAATTTTAAACCACCATGCTTAATCACGCAGAAGCTTCTGAGCAGTTTATTCAAGATGCCGAACGGACGACTTGGCACGATGAGACCCTTTGGTTTGTTCGCTCGAAACGCGATAAAGCGTCCAAAGTGATCCCAGAATGGGAGGATTTACGCGACCATGCTTCCCAAATCAAAGACCATGTGCTAGCCAATTTGGGTCAATATTTGATCGAATTTGAGGCCAAAGCCAAAGCCAATGGGGTACATGTCCATTGGGCCAAAGATGCAGAGGAGCATAATCAGATTGTGTATGGCTTGGTTGCCAAACATGGTTCCAAGGCCTTGGTCAAAAGTAAATCCATGCTGACTGAAGAATGCCATTTAAACAGCTTTTTAACCAAAAAAGGGGTAGAAGTGGTGGATACGGATTTAGGCGAGCGGATCGTTCAGTTCCGGGATGAGGTACCGAGTCATATTGTGTTGCCGGCGATTCACTTGAAAAAAGAGGATGTGGGCGAGACATTTCACCAGCATTTAGGAACTCCGAAGGGCAATAAAGACCCTCAATTTTTAACCGAGGCGGCACGCCAACATCTTCGAGGCTATTTTCTTGCCGCCGATGTGGCCATTACGGGCGTGAATTTTGCTGTGGCAGAAACAGGTGAATTTGTGGTCTGTACCAATGAAGGGAATGCGGATATGGGGGCGCATTTGGCCAAAGTCCATATCGCCTGCATGGGGATCGAAAAAATAATTCCGAGACGGAAAGACTTAGGTGTTTTCTTGCGCTTGCTGGCACGTAGTGCGACGGGTCAATTGATTACAACCTATTCCAGTCATTTTGCGAAACCGCGGGAAGGGCAGGAGATGCATATTGTGCTGGTGGATAATGGACGTACGCGGCAATTGGCCCGTCCGGAATTTAGAAATTCATTGAAATGCATTCGCTGTGCTGCCTGTTTTAATACGTGTCCGGTGTATCGTCGGAGCGGAGGTCATAGCTATCACCAGCCGGTGGCAGGTCCGATTGGATCTATATTGGCGCCGAATTTTGATAAAAAATCGAATGTTGATTTACCTTTTGCGAGTACTTTATGTGGCTCCTGTTCGAATGTGTGTCCGGTAAAGATTAATATTCACGAGCAATTGTGGTTTTGGCGTCAGGATTTAATGAAGGAAGGATTAGCCCCAGCTGGAAAAAGCCTGTCCATGAAGGGAATGGCTTGGATACTTTCACATCCGAAAATCTATCGATTGGCCGGCGCGATGGGTCGATTCGTGGTGAAAAATTTACCCTTTTTAGTGAACAATCGCTTGAATCCATGGGCAAAGCAACGCGAAATGCCTGAAGCGCCGAAGGAAAGTTTTCAAACTTGGTATCAATCCCGAAAATCATGAGCACGCGCGACGAAATCTTACGAGCGATTCAAGAAAACCCATTGCCAGTGAAATCTCATCCGGGGGATTTTCAAGCATATGTGCATTCGGAAGACCCTATGGGGGATTTCCAAGCGTCATTAAAGACCGTTGGTGCCCAAATTTTCTTCTGCAAGAATGGGCATGAGGCACAAATAGCCTTGGATGGCCAGTATCCGTCCATGGTTCGATATACAAGTCAGGAAGTGGTGACTTCAGGATTGGATTTGGAAGATGTGGAGGTATTAGAGATTCAGGGGGAATTTGGGGTGGGGGAAAATGGAGCGATTTGGTTGCGCGATGACCATTTGCCACATCGGGTGGCGCCTTTTATATGCCAGCATTTGGTTATCTACATCCGTAAAAGCACGCTGGTTGGTACCATGCATGAAGCCTACGATCGCTTGGAGGGTAGCTATGCTGATTTTGGATTTTTTCTTTCAGGCCCTTCGAAGACGGCGGATATCGAACAATCTTTGGTGATAGGGGCGCATGGTGCCCGGAGTTTGACCGTCCTTGTGATGGACAATTAGCTCTTTTTCAAAAAAATAGCATATAAAGTTCTGAATTTTTTCTAATTTAGGACATCAACCTATTTAATCTATGCGTGTATCAAGAAGAAAATTTCTAGGACAATCCGTCCTAGGTCTTGCAGCTTTTAGCATTGTTCCAAGACATGTATTAGGCAAGGGCTATTTAGCCCCCAGCGATCAACTCACCAAAGCCATTGTTGGTACTGGCGGTATGGGCCGTGGGCATATTCCGTATGCGGGTACTCGGGTCGTGGCGATGTGTGATGTAGATAAACGAAATTTACAGCTGGGGCTGGATAAGGTCGAAAAAGGGGTAAAGGCATTTTCGGATTACCGGGAATTAATTCAGCTGCCTGAAGTCGACATCGTTCACGTCGCCACACCGCCGCATTGGCATGGAATAATTGCGGCAGATGCCGCCCGTGCGGGCAAGGATGTGTGGTGTGAAAAACCAATGACTCGGACGATTGGAGAAGGGAAACGATTAGTGGAGGCGGTCCAACAACATGGTCGTATCTTTCGCCTAAACACCTGGTTCCGCTTTGAAAGTAATTTTTATGGCATGAACACGACCGTGAAACCGATTAAGAAATTAGTTGATTCCGGAATGTTAGGCTGGCCTTTGAAAGTAACGATTAGTAAGCACACGGGATTTGATTGGAAATTTTTCTGGATTGGTAAAACTGATTTAAAACCTCAGCCAGTTCCTTTGGAATTAGATTATGAAATGTGGTTAGGCCCCGCGCCATATAAACCCTATCATGAGCATCGTTCGCATGGGACCTTCAGAGGCTATTGGGATTATGATGGAGGTGCTTTAGGCGATATGGGTCAGCATTATTTGGATCCGATTCAGTATTTCTTGGGTAAAGATGATACAAGTCCGGTTTTCATCGAGGTGGACGCACCGGTTCAAGATAAAGAGGCGGTTGGTATTTTTAATCGTATTACGTATACCTATGCGGATGGTTGTCAAATCGTATTAGATGGCGAGGCGAAAGATGAAAAGGTAGCCTATATTGAGGGTCCTAAGGGAAAATTATATAAGAATTTTGTGTCAGATATTCCAGATCTGCAACGGAAGCTGGCCGAGTTTCCAGAGCCTGCGGCCCAACAAACCGATTTCGTTGATTCCGTCAAAAATCGGAAAACATTTGCCTTGAACGAGGCGAATGGCCATAAATCATGTACGTTAGTGAATTTAGGGTTGATAGCGATGCGTGTTCATCGGAATTTGAAATTTGATCCGATTAAACAGGAAATTCTCGACGATCCGGAGGCAAGTGCCTACATGGACCAACCGATGCGTGCCCCTTATATTCTTTAATTTTTATCCGAATGAAACGAACCTTTTTACACTTGATATTCGCTGTTTTGCTTTCGTGTACAGCATGGGCACAGCAGCCAAAAGATTCACAATTAGCCTCTCGCGTAACGCAGGTAGAACTTAGAAACCTAGCCTCGAAAGGTGGCCCCAAAGCCTATGAAACCCTGCGAAAATTAGCCTTGCAAGCGGGTGGGGCCTACGATCCGACGCAGGCCGTTGAAGCCTATTTGGATTATGTAGCTAAACAGCCCAATCCTTCCATGGAATTGATCTTTTTCATGAAGGAAAGTATCTCGGAAAACAGTAAGATCAAGGCCTTGGATCTATTGATCAAAAAAGATCCCAAGGGTATTTCTATCGCGATGGCTATGTTTCCAAGCTCCTCCCGCGACGTGGCTGGATTTATCAGTAAAAAATTGTTTGCGGTACCACGACCGGCCCTGTTGCCCGCTTTGATGTCCATGACCAAATCGAGCGATGAAGCGCACCAAAGTATGGTCATCGATGCCATCGTGACGAAAAAAGCGATGTGGGCACAGTCGATATTATGGGCCGATTTACCAAAGGTCAGAACCGCACAAATCGGAGGCCTCATTCAATTGCAAGGTGTTCAAGGAATCGCGGGAATTTGGGCGGCTTCAGTAAAATCGGGCGTGGATGCTTTGGCGCTAGGGGAAGCAATTTCGAGTTTATCGGCCAATGAGTTTATGAAAAAACAAGTAGCCGGCATGGATCGATTGCCCTTAAACCAACAAATCATTTTAATGGTTTATGGTTCCTATCGCCAATGGAGCGCCGTAAAAACGGCCGTGTGGCGTGCCGTTCAGTCCAATGCCCCAACGCGCGAAGCAGGTTATTATTGCCTACCTAAATGGGTGGCAGCCAATGACTTTGATATCCTAGCCGGTAAATTATCCAACGCTGATGTAGCCAATGAAGTCAAAGCCTTACAAACTGGCATGACCCAGGTGCTAAAATTGGATCCCAATGCCTCAAAAGGAATCACAAAATATGCGATGGCTGCTGCCAAGAAGGCGAATTGGGTGCCTTTTGTTCAGGAAATGGAGAATTTAGCGTGGTTATATGAATTAGCCAAAAGCACAAAATCAGATGAGGTAATTAGCGCTTTGGTGAAGATCAATGCGAAAGCAGGGGCGAATGAAACCCAACAAGTGTTGCGTTACCGAAATGCCCTAGATCTCACCCAAAACAAAGATTTACGCGATCAAATATACCGGGGTTTAGGTAAATGTTCCAGTTTACAAGCCATGAAGGCTTTGTATCAAGGTTTAAAAGAACCGAATTCAAAGTCGACTGCGGCGGAAGGTTTGGTGACTATTTATTTGGCAAATCCTGAAGTTCAGGGGCAAATGACGCGGGAATGGGTACAGGAAGGTTTGTCGGCCGTTTCGGATCAAACCAAGCGCGATGCGATTCGGGAATTGTTTTCGAAAGGTGCTACGCCTACAGGATTTTATTCCATGTTTAATGGACAAGATTTACGAGGTTGGAAAGGTTTAGTCGATAATCCGGTGAAGCGCAGGGCGATGTCGGCGGATACCTTAGCGAAAAAACAGGTGAAGGCGGATAACATCATGCGGACGGGTTGGTATGCCAAAGATGATGAATTGCATTTCACGGGCCACGGGGAAAACTTATGTTCGGTGAAAGATTATCAGGATTTTGACATGTGGGTGGATTGGAAAATCGAACCCGATGGCGATGCGGGAATTTATTTACGGGGTTCGCCGCAGGTGCAAATTTGGGATATTCGTCGGACCAATGTAGGCGCTCAGGTAGGTTCTGGAGGTTTGTACAACAACATCAAAAATCCAAAGAATCCATTTAAGGTGGCCGATAATCCAATCAATGAGTGGAATACGTTCCATATCATCATGAAAGGAGAACGCGTGACGGTTTATTTAAATGGGGAATTAGTCGTGGATAATACGATTTTGGAAAATTATTGGGATCGTAAATTGCCCATATTTGTGCGGGATGCAATCGAATTGCAGGCGCATGGGAATCACATTACCTACCGAAATATTTTTGTTAAGGAATTAGCACCTCAACCAGCTTACGAAGTCTCAGCCGAGGAAAAAGCGGAGGGATTTGAAACAATGTTTGATGGTTCGAGTTTATTTCAATGGACCGGAAATACGGTGGATTATGTCCCTGAAAAGGGTGAATTAGCCATTTATCCGAAGCGAGGAGGAAGTGGTAATTTATATACCAAAAAGGAATACGGTGATTTTCATATGAAGTTTGAATTTCAGTTGACACCTGGGGCAAATAATGGATTGGGCATTCGTGCGCCTTTAGAGGGCGATGCGGCGTATCAGGGAATGGAATTGCAGATTTTGGACAATACCGCACCTGTATATGCAAAATTACAGCCCTACCAATACCACGGTTCCGTGTATGGAATTATTCCGGCGAAGGTAGGATTCTTAAAACCGGTGGGGGAATGGAATCAGGAAGAAGTGATTGCCGTGGGGAATCAAATAAAAGTCATTTTAAATGGAGAAGTCATTCTGGACGGAGACATTGCTGAGGCGACTAAGAATGGTACGCCGGATCATAAGGAACATCCGGGATTATTTAATAAAACAGGTCATATCGGATTTTTAGGACATGGAAATGAGTTAAAATTTCGGCACATGCGAATCAAAGAAATTACAGCGCCTATCATCACAAAAAAGAAGAAAAAATCATGAGCATTCAATTGACGATTAACAAGAAAAAAGTGTCGTTGGATATCGATCCAAACACACCTTTGTTATGGACCTTGCGGGATCATATGTCCTTAAAGGGGACCAAATTCGGTTGCGGCATCGCACAATGCGGGGCATGTACGGTTTGGGTAAATGGAGAAGCGACGCGTTCCTGTGTGTTACCGATATCGGCGGTGGCCAATGCGGACATTACGACGATTGAAGGCCTGAGCGAAAAAGGAGATCATCCGGTGCAGGTGGCATGGGATCAATTGGACGTTCCACAATGTGGATATTGTCAAGCGGGTCAAATCATGACGGCGGCTTCTTTGTTGAAGAAAAAACCGAAACCAACGGCCACAGAGATTGTAGATGGGATGTCGGGCAATATTTGCCGCTGTGGTACCTATCACCGGATTCAAGAAGCGGTAAAATTAGCTTCTGACCTGGCTTCCAAGAAAAAATCAAGTACCACGAAAAAATCAGCCTAATCATGAAAAATACAAGAAGATCATTTTTGCAGAAAACGGCCTTGGCGACAGGAGCCTTTTGTTTAGGTTTTGATTGGTTTAAGGCCGAGGGTAAAGCCGGTGCGATGGTCGCCTCGGCGGTCGATGCGGGTCGCTTTAATGCCTATTTAGAGATCTCATCGCTAGGAAAAGTTATTTTATATTCGCCAAATCCGGAAATCGGGCAGGGAATAAAGACTGCCTTTCCGGTTGTCGTCGCGGAGGAATTGGATGTGGATTGGAAGGATGTGGAAGTTCGTCAGGCGAATTTGGATACGCAACATTTCGAACGCCAATTGACCGGTGGTAGCGGTGCTTTGAAGCATTCCTGGGATCGCTTGCGAAAAGCAGGAGCTACGGCCCGGCAGATGTTTATTCAAGCCGCAGCCCAAACTTGGAAAGTAGATGCAAGTACCTGTAAAACAGCGGGTGGTGTTGTCCTAGGACCTGGAGGTCAGAAGGCGAGTTATGGCTCCTTGGCTTCCTTGGCCGCCACGATGACAGTACCCGCGGAACCGACCTATAAAAATCGGAAGGATTACAAGATCATAGGAAAGCGTACGAAAGGCGTGGACAATGCGAATGTGGTGACAGGTAAGCCGGTATTCGGTTTGGATATTGACAAGCCGGGCATGGTGATTGCGCAAATTATTCGGCCGCCTTTTGGTGCGACCTTGAAATCCTTTGAGGCAACAGATGCATTAAAAATGCCCGGAATTGTCGATGTGATTTCCTTTAAAAATAAGGTTGCGATCGTGGGTCAAAGTACCTGGCAGGTCATGCAGGCGCGCGCGGCGGTTTCATGTAAATACGATGGGCAAAATTTAGAGAGCGAATCCACCCATAAAAAGTGGTTTGATGAGGGAATGGCGACGGACAAAGCGCAGGTGCAACGCAAAGATGGAGATTTCCAAGCGGCG
Source organism: Cytophagaceae bacterium (assembly GCA_947450365.1). Taxonomy (GTDB): domain Bacteria; phylum Bacteroidota; class Bacteroidia; order Cytophagales; family Spirosomataceae; genus Aquirufa. The sequence continues at coordinate 39,450 of CANFVE010000011.1, read as the reverse complement.
ATTGCCAAAGCGGCCAAAGTAGTAGAAGCGACGTACGAATGCCCGTTTATATCGCATTCCCCGATGGAGCCTATGAACTTTTTTGCGGATGTCCGCGCGGATGGTTCGGTACTTTTGGCCGGTCCTACGCAGGTACCTCAATCGGCGCAAAAGGCGGTGGCGAGCTTATTGAAACTCGACGAGAAGAAAATCGAGGTGGAATTAAGCAAAATGGGTGGGGGATTTGGCCGACGATTAAACAACGATTATGCCTTAGAAGCGGCTGAACTTTCCAGCCTTATTAAAAAACCGGTGAAGGTGATGTGGACGCGCGAAGATGATATGACGGGGGGGATTTACCGCCCGGCGGTTCGCTATCATTTCAAGGCAGGTTTGGATGCATCCGGAAATATGATTGCCTTTTATTTACGTGGGGTGGGATTGAATGCGGGGAATGCGACACGTCAAGATAATTTTCCGGTGGGAGCCATCGACAATGTGCTGATTGAATCCGTGAATCAAGTTTCATCCGTGACCACGGGCCCATGGCGCGCACCGATTACAAATTTCCTTGGTTATGCGGAACAAGCATTTTTAGATGAGGTAGCCGAAGCAGGAGGAAAGGATCCGATTCAGATGCGTTTGGATTGGTTGGCCCGTGCCAAAAGCAATCCCGTGGGTAAAATTACCTATGAACCTGATCGCTTTATTGAGGTGATTAAACAAGCTGCTGAAAAATCACAATGGAAGAAAAAACCGGGTGTATCCCAAGGATTCAGCGTTTACTTCTCTCATTTGTCCTATGTAGCCCAAGTGGCTGATGCCGTGATGGTGAATGGAAAGCCGAAAATCACACATGTGACCGCGGTGACCGATTGTGGGGAAGTGGTGAATTTAAGTGGGGCTGAAAATCAAGTGAAAGGCGCGATTATCGACGGCATGGGCCATGCGATGTTTGCGAAATTACGTTTCAATGAGGGCGTGGCAGCACCGGCGAATTTTAATTCGTACCGACTGATTCGGGGCAATGAAATTCCGACCATCGATGCCCATTTTGTCGATAATGGCATTGCACCAACGGGATTAGGTGAACCAGCCTTACCCCCTACGGGAGGTTCCGTGGCCAATGCGATTTACGCGGCATCGAAAAAACGCTTATATCGCCAACCCTTCGATATCTAATGCAAAAGGCGCTCGTAGGGGCGCCTTTTTTATGAAGATTTTTTGAGAAAATGAAGGCTTTCATTTACAGCTAAGCAATTTTTTACGCTTCAAACTCTTAGAAACCATTAATAAATAGATAATGATTAAAATGATAACATATTTCAAGAGAAACCAAGGTCTATTTATTGCTATAGGATTTAGTATTCTATTTTTCTTGTACATCACATATATGTTGGCTCCTTATAGTACCTGCTTCAAACTGGATATAGGTGTAAAATCATTAGGAATTTCTTTTTCTTACTCCTTGGAAATGGTTCAAGAATTCTTTGGATTAAGGACGCAGGACCAACTGATTTGTTACCGCGAATTTCTTCAAATTTGGGATGCCATTTTTGCGTTGGTTTATACGTTGATGTATGTTTCGTGGATTGCCTACTTTTTTAACAACAAGCGCCTATTATGGCTTATTCCTATGGGAGCTATGCTTGCCGATTGGGCAGAAAATTACCTTGAATTAGGGATGCTAGAAAGTTATTTAAAATCAGGTTCAGTCGCAGAATCAATCGTTTCCTTGGGTTCAGGTATCAACTCGTTTAAATTGATATTATCAAGTATTACGTATCTGATCATCTTTATTGGAATTATATTAAAATTAAAAACTGTTCTTAGAAAGCCTAAGCTGGATTAAAACGACATGGTAGGAGAAGCGATATACAGCATAAAGTATATTTTAATCCCATAAAATTCAATCAGCCATTCCTACACGCATGGAAAAACCTAAAATCATTTTTTTGGATTATATCCGTGCCTTGGCAACCATAGCGGTCATTCTCATCCATGTGGTAGGAGGGATTTTACCACGTTTTGGGGAAATTGCCCCAGGAGAATGGTGGCTTGGAAATGTCTTGGATAGTGCTTCTCGATTTTGTGTTCCAGTTTTTGTGATGCTGTCAGGGGCTTTGTTGCTCAGCCCGAATCAATCCTATGCTTGGCCTCATCATAAAAAGCGCTTGGCTCGAATTTTCATTCCCTTTTGTTTTTGGACGCTTGTCTATATTCTGTTTAATGTCTTTGTTAAATACCCCTCGATGCAACAAAAATCATGGAACACGCTGGTTCCTTGGATTTGGCATCAAATTGCCTTTGGCGCATCTTTTCATTTCTGGTATTTATACATGATTTTGGGCTTGTATTTGTTTTTGCCATGGATTCATGCGGCACTGAATCAACTGAAAAAACCGGATATTGAGGTATTTTTGGGAATTTGGGCCTTAAGCCTTTTGGTGAATTGGCCTGGGGTCTCCGAATATTTTCCACATATTGAATTGATGTATTTTTCGGGTTATCTGGGCTATTTGGTACTCGGTCAATACCTGATGCGCTATGCTATGCGAGGTGGGGGATGGTGGTATTTGTTGGGCTGCTGCCTGACGATCGGAGGGACCTATGTTTTAACGCAAGCGAAGGGTTCCTTTGATATTCGACTGTATAGTAACCTAACGCTGAATGTGGCACTAATGGCCTTTGGGATTTTTGGAATTTTTCAAAAAGCATCCTTTTCTTATTTATGGCTTAATCGCATCGTGGGTTTAATTAGCCAATTAAGTTTCGGGATTTATTTTATTCACGTGATCGTCCTTTATTATTTATCGCGTGCGCATCTGAATTATGCTTTTCAAGGCGTGGAAGTGGGAATTCCATTGACTACCTTAGCCTGTCTACTCCTTTCGGCTTGCCTTATTTTTCTTTTAAAAAAGCTTCCCGGTGCAGATCGATTCATGGGTTAATTGACCACCGGAAAGGCGACCACGCGTAGGCGGGTAAATCCAAATGGAATCAATGTGATCGGTTTTTCCTCTTTTTCCACAGTTCCTTGGTACACGCCAATTCGGGTGGTGATAGGTTGATGTGCCACTCCATTTTGTGTTTTCCAATCGGGTATTTTTTTGCCGATGGTTTTAATTTCAAAGGGGCTGGCGGATTGGCTCCACTTGAATTCAGTTGGAAATCCGCGCTGAATCCATGTTGTATTTGTGCTTGGATTTTTAACCGTGGATTTAAGAATCCCAAAATTCCAATCGCTTTTTGGCATAATCTCTAAATATTCACCTTCTTGAGGATGGATTTTCTTACTGATTTCCTCCTCGATTTTTAGGGCATAAATGAGTGCGCCTCGTTCGATGGAACGGGAGTTTTTTGCCCAGTTTTGAGTGGTTATATCCGTTGGGAACTGGATTAAAACTTCATCGTTGCTGTCCCAAGCTCGTTGGATGCGAAAGATTTTCCCGCCTTTTTCTTGGCCATATTCCTTTCCGTTTAGGTTGATTTTGGCTTCTTTGCACCAGGCAGGAATTCTGAATTCGATGGGGAAATTAGCCTTTTTTGAGGTTTTGATTCGGAATCGAATTTGGTCTTCAAATGGATATTGGGTTTCTTCGTCGATGTCGAGTTGGACGCCGTTCGCTAGGGTGGTTTTGAGGTGATTAGGGCCGTAAACAAGGGCTGCTACGCCACCGTCGTTGGTTTGATACCAAAGGTGTGAGATGTATTTGGGCCATCCTTGGTGCATGTTGGCCGTACAGCACGAATATCCGGCATAAGGTCCATACACATTATTCATTTCACGGGAAAAGGGAAGAGAAAAATTGTACACGCTCCGTTTCACCTCGACTTGATTGGCATTGCCAAAATATTGGCGATTGTAAAAATCATCAGTCGCTTGGGCAGGAAAGGCATTAAATGTCATCCGTTCCAGGGCATCCATGTAATGCGTTTCTCCGGTGATGCCCATGATTTGTTCCAAAGAAAACATGGCCTCAACGGTCGCGCACAATTCAGTTCCCTGAACGGGGTCATTTCCATGTAAATCTTCATCTCCAGAAAACATTCCGTGCGGTAAACCATGCAGGGTCATGAGGTCGTGGAAGCCCGTGCGGAGATCGGTTAAATGCGCAGGATTTTGGCTTTTTTGAAACCAAATCGCAGGTAATTTCAGGCCCATGCCGACATTGACGGCATGGCGTTCCATCCATTTTTCGTCGGTTTGATTGTAGGCGGCTTTTATGGCCCAATCTCGGTTGCCTAGGAGGCTCGTCCAGGCATAGGTTTGTTCGTAAATGATATTTCCTAAATCCAATAACCAGGGTTCTTTGGTTTGCGTATATAACCAATACACGATCATTAAATTATCTCCACCACGTGCTTTGGCCCATTCTGTCCATTTTTCAAGAGGATTTTCTTTCAAGTTTTTTAATTGAAATGCAAAATATTTCTGCATGAATGGAATCACTCGGGGGTCCTGTGAGGCTTGGTAATATTGCTGAAGAACCTTTAGCATGACCATCCGTGGCCACCAGTCGGCTGCTTGTGAACCTATTTCTACGGGTTTCCCCGTCTCCTTCTCATATTTCGATAAAGGTCCAAAAAAACCTGATGGTCGCTGATGCGCAAGGGTATATTCGACATAGGTGGATACCTTTTTGAGTAAGGCGGGGTCCTGGCTGATGTAGGCAAGAGGAAGTGCGCCATCGAGCCAATAAGGGGTTTCTTCCCAATCATCTCCTTTGCCACCGAGCCAGCCATTATCTTTCTGGATTTTTGGATAAAATTCATCCAAATGTCCAGTGGATCCTTTGACGAGGATATTTGTTTGTTGCTGTAGCCAACCACGTGCTGTGATTTGTCCCAATGGGATTTCCTGGTAGGCAAATCGTAAATTTTGTGCGGGTAATCGAAGCCCGATACTGATGAATATTAGGGCCGAAAGGGCAAATTTGATATGCTTCATAGGTTTAAATCGAAGTAAATTATTTTCTTTGAGGGATGGCATGATACGTTTGTTAAGTCAAATGCAAAAACAAGCGCATCTAATTTTTACATCTTTTTAATTCGCCCGTCTTCCATTTCGATAATCCGACTGGTGCGGTCCGCGAATTCATTATCATGCGTGACAATCAATAGCGTTTGCTTATACACCTGGGCCAATTCCTCAAAAATATGGAATACGATTTCTGAATTTTTCTTATCCAAATTCCCCGTGGGTTCATCGCCCATGATCAAAAGTGGGTCATTGATGAGGGCTCTTGCAATTGCTACGCGTTGTTTTTGTCCTCCGGATAATTGATTCGGCATTTTGAGCGCCTCCTCTTTGATGCCTAAAATAGATAATTTTTCATAAGCTCGGTGTTCAATTTCTTTTTCGGAGTATTTGCCTAGTTTTAGTCCGGGCAACATCACATTTTGTAAGACATTAAATTCGTTCAACAAATAATGAAACTGAAACACAAAACCTATTTTTTCATTCCGAACCAGTGCTAATTCATTTTCTTTTTTACCCCGCATGGAAACGCCATCGATAATCACTTCCCCCTCATAATCCGTGTCCATGGTGGATAAAATATACAAAAGCGTCGATTTTCCACAGCCAGATTTACCGATCACCGAGACGAATTCAGATGATTGTAGCGAAAAAGATACCTCATTCAAGATCTTAATCGTCGCCGGATCATGAAAATATTTACTAATTTTTTGCGCCTCTAAAACCTTTTTACTTGTCATACTATTTTCCACGAATAATAATCACTGGGTCGATGGTACTCGCTTTTTTGGCAGGAAAATAACCGGCCAAATAGGTTGTAATGATGGAGAAAATTCCGCCAATCATGTAAAATCTAGGATTGTAATTAATCGGATACGTCTTAATCGTCGGCAAGGATTCCGTATTAAATGGGATATTGTCAATCAACGAGGATAAACCAAAACCACCAAGAAGTCCCAAAGAACCACCGAAAATCCCAATGCTCAAGGCGATCGTGATAAATACTAAGTTGACATCTCTTCCCGAAAACCCCACCGCCTTCAAAATGGCAATCGAATCCATTTTTTCATAAATCAACATGTTCAAAATATTGTAAATCCCAAATCCCGCCACAATTAAAAGCGTAATTCCCACCGCATAAGAAATTAAACTTCGTACCGAACTTCCTGTTTCAAATTGTGAATTGGCCTTTTGGATATCAATCGCATCGATTTGATACACTTCTTGATATTCTTTTGCCGTGGGAGGCGCCCATAAAATATCCTTTAATTTCACTTGAATGTCTGTAATGTAATTTTCCGACTGGTTCAGTAATTTCTGCGTGGTTTTAATGGAAGCATAACTTTGCACCTTATCTAAATCTTGTAAGCCCGATTGGAAAAATCCAACCACCTTTAAGGAGAATTGTTCCCCCTTGCTGGTGGTCACTTGAACCACATCGCCGATGTTTACCATCATGTTGGTCGCCAATCCCTTACCTAAAATAATACTATTGGGTACATTTTTTAAATCCATGAAATTGCCACTCGTGACATAATCATTGAATTTAAAGAGTCTATTTTCTTCTTCAGGGTCAATGCCATTAATGGAACCTGTTAGGTCGATCGCCCCCACATTAAAAAATACCTGTGCCGTAATTTTGGGTGCCACGCCCAGGACACGGGAGTCTTTTTTGAGACTTTGAATAATTTGATCGCTGTTATAAATATCAACTCGGTCCTTTTTGGGTTTGACAGATTTGATAAAATTATGTCCTTGGGGATCCTTTTGAAGATAATCGATGGGCTGCTTTTTGGATACCTGGATTTCCTTGTACATGCGCACATGGGGCGTACGATTTAAAATCAGTCCATCTAATAAATCATTTAGGCCTGACATGAAACTCAGCAATGTGATGAACATGGTAATACTAAACGTTACCCCGATGGCCGCTACCAAGGTTTGTTTCCAGCGCGCGAGGAGCAAGGAATATGCGATACGAAAGATTAATCGATATTTCATATTATGGCTTCACGAGTTCGTCGGTTTTTGTCAAACCCTGGATAATTTCAGCTTGTTGGAAATCCTTCAACCCAATTTTTACTTTGCGTTTTTCGCCCCCTTTTAACGTAATAAGCGAATCGCCGATTAAATAATTTCGAGGCACTAATAATGCCTTATCCTTCGTTTGCAAAATGATATTTGCCTCAAAATTCATGAATGGGAATAGTTTTTTAGGGGCTTTGCTGAATTTCGCCTCCACTAAAAAGGTTTTACTCCGCTCATTCATGTAGGGATAAATTTTAGTAACTGCCGCTTCAAACACTTCATTTTTATAGCTGTCAAGGCGAACGATGATTCGTTGGTCCATTCGCAATTGCAAAATATCATTTTCATCCACTTGCATTTCCAGCACAAAGGCTTCCGGATTTCCGATCACCGCGATGGGCATTTGCGGGCTTACCAATTCGCCTTTGTTTTTCGAAATGGAAAATACAACCCCATTCATTTTACTACGAAGCGTGAAATCTTGTTGGAGGCGGGATGAAATTTCAACCGATTTTTTCGACTGATCCGCACTGAATGAGATTTGACGTTTTAGGTCACGGTAGCGCTGGATGGATGATAAATAATTCGTTTTCGAATTTTGGAAAGCCATTTCTTTTTGTTCCAAATCAATCCGTGTTCCTACTTGCTGGGCCCAAAGATTTTTTTGTCGTACATAGATAGACGAATCCAATTTAAATTTTTGAAAGGAAGTTTCGATGATGGTGTGCGCCTCATTTAATTTTCCTTGATTGGCCGCCTTATCCGCAAAATTCGCAGCAATCTGCGCATTTTCAGTGCTCATTTTTTGTGTCTCGCTGGACAATTGCAAAATGGGTTGGCCTACGCGTACCACATCTCCTTCTTTGACTAAAATGTGGTCAATGATTCCATTGACTGTCACAAAAGCTTGGTATTGATCTTGACTTTTTAGGATTCCGGACGCGTAGATGGATTCAGTAATGGGCCCTTCGGTCGGTAAAATCGTTTCCTCTTTTTTGCCACAGGCAATGAAAAGAAGGACGAAGCCTATGAGGTAATATTTTTTCATAGAGTTTAATTTTCGGTGTATAAAAGAACGATAAAATGGTACAATTTCCAAGTTGCGCCCTCTGATATTTGTCATGAAAAATCATTTTTAAACTCATAAGGCTTAATCAATCCTTTTTCAAGATATTTGTATCGTAAAAAATAACGCCATGAAAATTTCCTATTTTGATTCCTACGCGGATCTAAGTCTACAAGCTGCCCAAATGATTGCCCATGAGGTCATGAATAACCCTGATTTGCTTTTTTGTGCTGCCACAGGTGGTTCGCCCACCGGCATGTATGCAGAAATGAAAAAATCCGAAACAGTTTCGCCAGGACTTTATCAGAAAATGCGCGTGATTAAAATGGATGAATGGGGGATTATCCCGTTGAGTCATCCGGATTCGTGTGAAAGTTATTTGAACCAACATCTCCTCGGACCCCTCCAAATCTCCCCAGACCGTTACATCGGTTTCGATACCGCTCCCGAGGTGCAAGCCCAAGAATGTGAACGAATAGAGACATATATAGATAAAAATGGACCGTTCGACATTTGCATTTTGGGATTAGGAAAAAATGGACACATTGCTTTTAATGAACCGGCGGAATCATTAGTTACCGAGTTTCATAAAGCGACCTTAGCTCCGACTACGATTCAACATGATCCTTCGCTTTCACAAGGTCCCGAACCTGCCTATGGCCTATGCGTAGGCATGCGTGGCATCATGCAAACGAAAAAAATCATTTTCTTGGTAACGGGAAAGGGAAAACAAGACGCTATTCGGGCGATTTTGTCGGGAGGAATTACGACACAATTACCTGCTTCATTTTTGTGGATGCATCCGAATGTGGAATGTTTAATTGACCGAAATAGCTTGTAAAAGCGTTTTTTGAACGAGTGTAGGCTTGTCGGTTTGTATCAGATCGATGCCCAAGCTTAGCGCTTTTTGGTATTTGGGTATTTGGTCAAAGGGTCCCAATACATCGGTGAAAATCTTGATTCCTTTTTGGTGGATTTCTTGCACGAGTTCAGGTGTGATGGCCATCCAATTTGCGTCAAATGCATAAGGATTCAGTCGCGCAATTTTAGCTTCCATTTCCCCTTTATTTTTTAAACTCGGCATTAATTTAGCCGACGGAAATTCCATTTTCAGATTCTCCAAAAAGCCATCTGAGCCATAAAAACAGGATTCTTCAGCTAAATCAAATTTTTTCAACATCTCCACCAGAGGCTTTGCTGCTACATCTTTGCAATCGACATAGATATATGTTTTTAGGGGATGTTTTTTATTCCATCGGGAAATTAGCCGACAAACTTCCTCTAAACTGGGCACTTTTTCCTTTAAAAATGTTGTCCCAAATCCCTTACCCGCGGATAGTTTTCGAATTTCAGTAAAGGTTAATTGCTTGATGGGTCCATGTCCATCTGTGGTACGGTCGAGGTTTCCATCATGTAAAATGACTAATTGACCATCGGAAGAAGTTCGGACGTCGATTTCAATCAAATCGACCCCCACTTCAAGCGCCTTTCGATAAGTGGCAAGTGTATTTTCAGGTGCCCATCCCGTATTTCCCCGATGAGCGGAAATACGGATGGGAACTTGTTGTCTGAAAATACTAGCTGTATCAGAAGGGGCTATTAGGTGCAAGTAACATGCGAAAATAGCCAGGATATTCATTTACAAATTCCCCTTTTTACGTTCTGAAATAATGAATTCGGAGGTACGTAAGGAAAGGGCTAAAATTGTCCAAGTGGCATTTTTATCACCTTGTGAAACGAAAGGAGAGGCGTCGGCAACGAACAAGTTTTTCACATCATGCGCTTGGCAATTGCTATTCAATACCGACGTTTTCGGATCATTTCCCATACGTGCAGTTCCCACTTCATGGATAATACGTCCTGGTTCTTCCAATCCGTAATTTTTATCTGCTCCTGGTTTAGGTCCTAAAGGTTCGCCCCCTAATTCATGGATGATTTGCTCAAAGGTCTCTTGCATGTGCTTGGCCTGTTTGATTTCGTAATCACTCCATTTGTAGTTGAAACGCAATACTGGAATTCCGTATTTATCCACGGCATTTGGATCGATTTCGCAGAAATTATCCTCTCTTGGGACCGGTTCCCCACGACCGGCAAAACTGATATAGGAGCCATAGAAACGTCGATAATCTTCTTTTAATTTAGCACCATAACCACCGGCAGCCATTTGAATGCCTTCACGGGAACGCGCATATTTGCCGTTGATTCCTTCGATGCCCCAACCGAATCCGTAGGTAGGCATCCCCATTCCACCCCCATATTCAATATGATATCCGCGTGGGAAGTCTAATTTTTTGTTGTCCAACCACCAAGGCGTATACACGTGCATACCACTAACCCCATCTTCATTGTATCGTTTCCGATCAAAGAGCGTTGGGATAATCGCCGAACGCGAAGCTCCTGTCGAGTCATTTAGGTATTTTCCCACCACGCCGCTTGAATTCGCTAGGCCATTCGGGAAGCGCGCGCTTTTCGAATTTAATAATAAACGCGCCGTTTCGCCGGAGCTGGCTGCTAAAATGACAATTTTCCCTTTAACTGAATACTCGCCAAACGTTCCTGTATGTACATAGGAAACCCCTGTCGCTAAGCCTGTGGCTGGGTCAGATAAGACTTCACGCGCCATGGCAAAAGGCAAAAGGGTTACATTGCCGGTCGCTAAGGCAGGTTTTACGTGAACAGATGAGGAGGAATAATCCGCATAAGCTTGACACGCCCGCCCGCATTGACCGCAATAAAAACAAGAACCCCGCTCATTATTGATCGGTTTTGTTAAAATTGATTTCCGAGCCGGATAGGTCGGAATTCCTAGGGATTTATTGGCCTTATAAATTAATAATTCGTGCAAACGTGGTTTCGGAGGGGGCAAGAAATACCCATCTGGATCATTGCGCAAGCCCTCATTCGTTCCAAAAATCCCTACTTCTTTATCTACTCGGTCGTAAAACGGTTTTAGGTCTTCGTAGCCAATCGGCCAGTCATCCCCCAATCCATCTATACTTTTGCGTTTAAAATCATCCGGTCCGAAACGTAGGGAAATACGTCCCCAGTGGTTCGTCCGACCACCCACCATTCTCGACCGGAACCAGTCGAATTTTGTACCAGCTGCACGGGTATAGGGTTCACCATCGATTTCCCAACCGCCATAGGCCGCATCAAAATCTCCAAAGGCACGAACGGTATTCGCTCCCCGACGAAGCGATTCATACGGCCATTTCATTTGCGTGATGTTTTTAGGATCCGCCGGATCATAAGGTTGTCCCGCTTCTAGCAGACATACTTTGGCACCGGCTTTGGCTAATGTATAGGCGGCCATGCCGCCTCCGGCACCAGAACCGACGATGACTACATCAAAAACTGTTTGTTGGGATTTTATATAAATCGAATCGTTAATCATGTGATAAGTTTAGAGTTCCAAATCTAAATATTAAATCGATAAATCGTATGAAAATTTTGCTAATTCTGTATTATTGCATAATATTTTTGACCTCTTGAAAATCAGAAGTTCCGAATTAAGATTTTTGACAAGATTTTTGAAATTCAAGATAAATAAACCGATTTACCTACTATGAAAAACATGCCCTTTTTGAAAGGACTCGTCCTGTTATTGTTGCCTTTTTTTGCTCATTCTCAATCCAAAATCACTCCCGAAAAAGCCTTAAAAAGTTATATCTCCAATGGGGATCCGACCTATTCATGGGAATTAAAGGATTCCACGAGTTTGGGAAGTTCGAAGGCCTATCAATTGGTTTTGACGTCTCAAAAATGGCGTGGGATTACCTGGCGTCATCAATTGACCGTGGTCGTTCCGGCTACTGTTCAATATGACGGAGCTATGTTATTCATCACGGGTGGAAGCAATAAGGATGAACAGCCTAACTGGAGCAAGGAGGATAAAATGTGGCCCATTTTAGCGGCGGTAGCTTCGAAGAATAAAGCCATTGTGGCTTTAATCAAACAAGTCCCGAACCAGCCGCTTTATGATGGGAAAACGGAAGACGAATTAATCTCATTTACCTTACATCAATTTAAGCAGGACAAAGATTATTCGTGGCCTTTATTATTTCCCATGGTAAAATCTGCTGTTCGAGGTATGGATGCCGTGCAGGAATTTTCTAACAAAAAATTACATAAATCAGTAACGAATTTTGTGATTTCGGGGGCATCGAAACGGGGTTGGACGACATGGTTGTCGAATGCGATTGATGACAAGCGGGTGAAGGCGATAGGGCCGATGGTGATTGATATGTTGAACATGCCAAAAACCCTCAGTTACCAATTAGACACTTATGGTGAATATAGTATTCAAATCGAGGATTATGTCAAATTAGGGATTCCTCAGGGCTCTGGAACTGCTGATGGTCAAGCGATTACGACGATGGTCGACCCTTATTCCTACCGCGAAAAAATGACGGTTCCCAAAATTATTTTCATTGGGACCAATGATGAATATTGGACCGCGGACGCTATCAAACATTATTATGATAAGATTCCGGGTAAAAATCTCATTCATTATGTGCCCAATGCAGGCCATGATTTAGGGGGTGGAAAACAAGCTTTGGAAGCCTTAAGTGCCTTTTTTGGATTGACATTACAGAATAAAGAATATCCAGTAAGTACCTGGAATGTGGTGAAAGGGAAAGAAGGGTTTGAAATTACCGTGAACGCGGCAGCGGAGGGTTTACAAGATGCGGCGATTTGGGGAACGACATCGGCTGATCGGGATTTTCGGAATAATTTATGGTTGACCCAGCGCGTTAAACCTGAAGGAAATACAGTGAAATATACGGTTCCATTCGTGAAAAAAGGATTTCAAGCCTTTTACATCGATTTGAAATACAAGGACCCGAACGGTGGTTCCTATACCGTAAGTACTCGCGTATTTACGACGGATACGGAAAAGGTATTATAAGCGTTAAATAGGCTTTGATTAAAATGGGAGAGCATCGGATGGATGCCTCCCTTTTTTTATTTGATATCGTGGAGTTGGAAAAGAAACTCGGAGAAGTTGACACATGCATGCACCAGCGCCGCGTAAAACACATTCTTCGTTTTTAGGTAAGTGTATCCGTAGGCCCAACCCGCCACGGCCGCCAATCCCACAAATAAAATCGATCCTTTATGGTAATGCGCGAATCCAAAGGCCATACTGATGATAGCCAAAGCCGTATACGTTCCGACCGCCTGATACTGTTTTTGTTCTAAAAAATAGGCAGGAACAAATAATCCGAAGGTTATGAGGATGGGAAACCAAATGTATTCGATGGCCAGGGCATAGCTTGCTAAGGCAGATAAAATGAGCATGATGGCGATGCCATAGGTCCAATAGGATTTCCAGGCACCGGATTTATGGATTTGTTGGGCCAACATATTCTGTAACAATCCTCGAAAAAACAATTCTTCAAATACAGCTGTTCCAATCCAAATGCGCATGATTTCTAATAAAGATTTGGCAAAACCATCCTGAATGACTCCCTCAAAAGGATTTGGATTCACAAAACCTAGCGACCATGCGATCAGGCAAACAAAGCCCACAAAGCTCGCCCAGGAAATCATCGCGATACCTAAAAAGGACAATTTAAAAACGGGATAAAACCCAATGTCTTTGATTTTTCGAATAGCTCCAAAGGAATAAGCAATCAATAAAACCCATGAAATTTTGTAAATGGAACCGAAGCCATTGCCTTTAATCGGTAGCGTCGTATCCCCATGAAATTTAACGAGGGTTAATGGAACAACAAAAAGTAGTAACAGTATGTAGTCGATTCTGCCGACGTCCGTTCTCGGATTTGCTTGATAATATAAAACAGGAAAAATGAATAAAAAGGGCAACAGGCTCCCAGATCCTTCAAAGGGACTTTCCCCATGTAAACTCACATAGGCGACGAGAATGAACCAAAGGAGCATGGGGAAGATGAGCGATTTTTGCGGGGTCAATAAACCCTTTTGTTCCATATATTCTTGAACGTCTGGATTTCCTAGATTGAACAAGAAAAAGTAGCTTAGGGCGACAAATGGCAAGGTGATAGCCATTTCCTGTCCAGCAATATTTCTCTGGTAAAAAATAAATAAGAAGATGTACAAAAGGGTGAGGAAGCTACCTTTTACAAAGGGTTGGGGAATTATTCTCATATTTTGGTTTAAATAGGTTTATTGCTAATTTGTACCAATATAAACCTATTCTACCTATGCAAGCAAATTTTTTATCCGTGGTTTTATTACCATTAGCTCTGGCCATTATTATGATGGGATTAGGGCTTTCATTACGCATCGAGGATTTTAAACGGGTCCTTATATTTCCCAGAGCAGTACTCATTGGGCTTTTGTGTCAAATGCTTCTCCTACCCGTTATTTGTTATTTCATTGCTTCCGGTTTTGGACTATCGCCTGAACTGGCAGTTGGGCTCATGCTACTATCCGCTTCTCCGGGTGGCCCGACGGCCAATTTATATTCACACATGGCCAAAGGAGATGTGGCCCTAAATGTTACCTTAACTGCAATCAATAGTCTGATTTCCGTGTTTTCGATCACCTTTATTGTGAATTTTGCGATGGCTAGTTTTATGCAAACGGATCAAGTGGTGCCTTTGCAATTCAAAAAGATTATAGAGGTTTGTGTGGTGGTATTGGGTCCAGTTTCCATTGGGATGTTGATTCGCAGCAGAGCGAGTGCCTTAGCTGAAAAATTAAGTAAACCGGTGAAAATTGCCTCAGCCTCTTTTTTGGTGTTAGTGATTATCCTGACGGTTTTGAAGGAGAAAGCACATATTATTCATGATTTCCATATGGTCGGAATACCCACGCTTTTATTGAATGTATTAAGTATGGGAATTGGTTATTTTGTGCCGCGTTTATTTCAATTAGGGAAGGCTCAGGCCATTGCAATTGGAATGGAAATTGGTATTCACAATGGAACTTTGGCTATTTTTATTGCTTTGACGGTCATTGGAAATAGTACAATGGCGACCCCAGCGGTCATTTATAGTTTGATCATGTTTTTCACGGCGGCCATTTTTGGCTATTTGGTGAATTTGGAAAAATAAGGTTTTTGTTCAAATTTATATTGTAAATAAAAAAGGTCGAGAAGAAAGTCTCGACCTTTTTTATGGTTTTTGATTCTTGACTGAATCCTTCGCAGCTTGAATTTTAAATTTTTAAAGCAAATGCTAGGGCTTTAGGATTTGGTCGATGCATGAATTATACGCGCAAGAATGTTTTCTTTTGGTACATGAAATATAAGAAAACCCATTTCAAACCTGTGTAGCAAATGGCTAGGGCTACGGCATTGTAGGGATCGCCGATTAACTGGCCTAACCAATGAAACATTCCGTCCGTCGCATGTTCCCAATCAATTAAAATGCCCGATAAATAAATCAGGATTGAATTCATTCCGATGACCCGGAAGAAAAAAGCCCATTTTTGGTGACCTTGGACATCGATGATGTAATAAAATAAGGAAAGCAGGCAAAGGCTGATTCCACCTACGAGCATGACAAAAGAGCTAGACCATAGGTTTTTGTTGATCGGAAAATCCATGTTCCATAGCAACGCAATCGCGATGAAAATTACCCCAATGATTGCCATTTTTTTTGTTTTTTCAAGGCCTGTGGCAGCATCATGTTTTAAATAATTACCTGTTAGGATTCCAATCAAGCCCGTGGAAATGGCGGGAATTGTCGAAAATAAGCCTTCTGGGTCATGGTTTCCGCGATACAAGCGACCAGGCATTAGGAGGCGGTCCATGTAAGAGGCAAAATTACCTTCTTGGCTTAAATCCCCAATGGCAAATCCGGGTGCGGCATTGAATTTTAAAAGTAAATAATAGGCAATCAGGATTCCTGCGAACCAGGTGAATTGAATGATTTGTTTTTCGGTGTAGAGGAAGATGATGTTCGCAAACATATAGCCCAATCCAATCCGACCTAAAACACTTCCAAATCGAATTTCTTCGAGAGGCATGATCTCGAGGCCGTTATTATAGATGATGCCTAAAAGTACGAGGATCAGGCCGCGTTTGATGACACGGGCTAATAATTGCTGTTTTGATTTTCCTTTTTCCAGGTCTTTTCCTAGGGAATAGGGGGTCGCGCAACCGGCCATAAACAGAAATAAAGGAAAAATTAAATCATTAAACGTAAATCCGTCCCATTTCGGGTGATCTAATTGATGGGCAAAAAATCCCCAAAATGGGGAACCGGAGGCTTTGTAAAGGGCGTGGAAGATTTCTTCGGCACCCATGATCCAAAACATGTCGAAGCCGCGGAGGGCATCTAATGAGTAAAGACGTTTTGATTCTGATAATTCCATAGAGGTTTAGATAGGTTTGCCTCTAAATTAAGGAAAATCATTCAAAAAATCACATGGCTTAGTTTTTAAAAGGGTGGCGTTCGGTCCAAGCAATTTTGGGTTCTAGGAATTGATAGAAAAATCCAAGTTTTCGGTTTATTGTGGGATGACTATGTTGCATAAAACTCAATAGCATTTCGGATTGGGCTCCTACTGAACTTTTAATTTCCATGGCGGTTCGGCCGAAATTTATTCGTTCGGCACGTTGTTGAATACCAAACTCAATCATGTCGTACAACATATTTAAGTAGAGCATATGCTCCCGTTGGATTTGTTCATCATAACCGAGAAAATAAGTCTCAACGGTTTTCCCTTGTAGGATCATGGAATGAAAACCAACGAATTCTCCGTCAAGATAATGACCAATAATACGAAATTGATCACTGAGCTGATTTTTTAATTCAATAAAATGATTTTTTGGAAGGAAGAAGGTATTGAATGGGGCATGATGAGCCACATGTAGGTATAATTCATGCATTCGATCCTCTAATTCCACCAGGTCTGAGAATTCAAGTAATCGATTCGTGATGCCTTCTCCTTTTTTGCGTGCGCGTTTACATTGATCCCGATATTTTTTGGTTAAATCCCCTTGGTAATCAGAAAAACTCAACCAGCTGGGTCGCAAAAGCAGGTGCATATTGGGTTGGGCCGTAAAAGTCAAAAAGGGATTTTGATCGGATGTTGGGAAATAGGAAGCCTCTTGTTCTCGAAAATCCTTAAAAATGCATAAATGAATATGGGCTTTAAATTGCTCATGAATCAATCGTTTTAGGCAAGCCATGGCGGAGGCGGGATCTATGTAGGACTGTAATTGATGACAAGGTGCGCCAGTCATCAGGTTATTGCCTACAATTAAAAGTTTACCGGAAAAATTTTTGAATAAAAATCCACGGATGGCCTTTTTTAGGAACGAATCTCGTTGGCCAAAATGATTTAAATTTCGTAGATCTACGTGTTGGGCGAGGCAAATTCCGGCCAATTGGTCCTGGGCGTAAAGGCCGATAAAATAATTGTTGAAATTCGAAGGCGAGGCTTTTTCTAGAAATTGTAAATAGGGCAGGCTTAGAAATAGATTGTCTTGAGCTAGTGTATACCAATTTTCAGGTATTTCGTGGGTGGATTTGAAAATTTGGTAATGTGTAATTGGAATCATTCCTATGGGTTGCCTGAAAAAATACTAGGCCTTAGGTAAGAGAAACCTTGAAGGGAGTAGAATTGTTCCTAAAATTGATTTTTTTTCAAAAACTTGTGATTTTCCAACTTTTGTTAATCTGACGTTAACTAAATTTACTCATCGCCAATTTGCTTTTTAGATATTGTAAAAATATAAATTTAGAACACGGAGTGCTGAAAATCCTCAGATTTTATTTGAGGATTTTTTTATTCTTTAGCATTTAGTAGTTTGGAAAGATAGGTGGGTTCTATATTTAAAAAGGTTGATAAATCCTTATTTTTCACCCGAGTAAGGAAATAAGGATATTTTTTTTCAATCAGCTGTACGCGTTCTAAAGCCGAAAGCGTTCTCAAAAATTCACATTGGTTTTGGTATTCACACAAATTATTAAAAAGCTCATTCATGGCAAAAAGGGCAAAACTGGAATTTTGTTCAACCAAAAAATGATAATGCTTTTTCGTTATTGAATAAATAACACAATCTTCCAAGGCCTCAAAACTTTCTAGAGAAGGAACGCCATAATGAAAACTATTAACTGTACTGATGAAATCACCCTCTTTTGCGAACCAGGTTGTGATTTCTTTCGTTTCTTGCGTTCTGAAAATGCGTATAAGCCCGGATTCAATGTAATATAGTCGGTCGCAAACTTCTCCTTCATGCAGGATAAATTCGCCTTTTTTGACTTTTTGAGCGAAGATTAATTTAAAAAGCCAATCCAATAAAACGGGATTAGGTTTTGTTTTGAAAAATACACTTTCCGATATTTTTTCGGATAATTTCATTTTTAGAACTTATATGGGTATAATGCCTATAAAAATACAATTATTTTAGTAAAAAATTAAATTTGTATTAATGGTTATTAGGTCACAACAAGTATCTAGCCGTTCATGACCCTGGTTGCTTCCTATGGTTATCAAATAACTTGATTTTTCTTAACTTGGACTTGGGCCTACCAATAAAAGGAAATGAATCGACGCATGCTGCGTCTCTAACTTTGGCAAACCTGAAGGATTGCAAAAGGACCTGCCTTCGGCCTAACACTTTAAGGTAATGAATCGACGCATACTGCGTCTCTAACTTTGGCAAACCTGAAGGATTGCCAAAGGACCTGCCTTCGGCCTAACACTTTAAGGAAATGAATCGACGCATACTGCGTCTCTAACTTTGGCAAACCTGAAGGATTGCCAAAGGAACAGCCTCCAGACTTCTACCTCTAGACTTAAGCCTTGCGTTTATGTGGCCCCGACGAGAATCGAACTCGTATCTAGCGTTTAGGAAACGCCTATTCTATCCGTTGAACTACGGCGCCAAGTTCACAAATTTAAGACTCCTCAGGAATATATCCATCACTATGTCCCAATAAGTGATTGGACTCAAGCCAATTCGGAAATATTTGAAAATGTTTTTCCTTAATCAGGTTCATAATCACCTCTCGCAATTCACCTAAATTACTTTTTTGTTCGGCCGAAATGAACACCGTTTTCGGTTGGTTGGTCTGCCAATGCGTCCTTTTTAAGAAATCTGTCACCCGATCCATTTTACTTTTCTCGGGTTCGCCCTCTGCATTTAATTCCGCCCCTTCGAAAAATACATCTTCCACAGGAAATAGGTCGATTTTATTGAATACCAAAATCGTCGGCTTATCACCCGCACCCATCTCATTCAAGATTCCTTGAACGACCTCAATCTGCTCCTCAAAATTTGGATGTGAGATATCCACGATGTGCAACAACACATCCGCCTCGCGCACCTCATCCAGCGTGGATTTGAACGATTCAATCAATAAAGTCGGTAGCTTACGGATGAACCCAACCGTATCAGTCAACAGAAATGGAATCCCATCCCATGAAATTTTGCGCACCGTAGAATCTACTGTCGCAAATAATTTATTCTCCGCGAATACATCCGCTTTGGCCAATTTACGCATGAGGGTAGATTTTCCCACATTGGTATAACCCACCAAAGAAACCCGAACCATCCGGTCGCGATTTTTACGCTGCGTATAGGATTGCCGATCAATCGCCTCTAATTTATCTTTCAAAAAGGCAATCCGGTCATTAGCAATCCGACGATCCGTTTCTAATTCCTTTTCTCCGGGACCCCGCATGCCGACGCCACCTCGTTGCTTCGATAAGTGAGACCACATTCGCGTTAAACGGGGCAACATATACTGATACTGTGCCAATTCCACCTGCGTTTTCGCCTGTATCGTCTGGGCCCGCAACGCGAAAATATTCAAGATCAATAAACTTCGGTCCAGGACCTTGATTTCCTTGCCGTATTCTTGAATATTAAATTCAATATTTCGGACCTGAGAAGGAGATAAATCGTCATCGAAAATTAACATATCGACCTGTTTTTCAATCACATACGCCATAATTTCCTCAAATTTCCCTTTGCCCACATAGGTTTTATTATCTGGTTTGGCCAAGTTTTGAGTAAAACTTTTCAAGGTCAATACACCTGAGGTGGAAGCCAAAAAAGCCAATTCAGCCAGGTATTCCGCCGTTTGTTCAGCGTTTTGCTTTTGTGAAGTCACCGCCACTAAAACCGCAGTTTCCTGATCTTCTCCCGTACTATATCCTTTTTCTTCTCTCATGTGTGCGTTAAAGCTAAAAAAAGCCTTCCATAAAGAAAGGCTTTTTTCTTATAATAAGTTCAAAATGGCTTTCAAACCTGATTTGATTAGGCAGATAATGCTTCTGCACCTCCCACAATCTCAAGAATCTCGGTCGTAATGGCCGCTTGACGTGATCGGTTATATTCTAATTTCAATGCTTTCAATAATTCACCGGCATTATCCGTTGCCTTATCCATCGCCGTCATCCGAGCGCCATGTTCAGAGGCATTGGATTCTAATAAAGCGCGGAAAATGGACAATTTGATTGATTTTGGAATCAATTCATTGATGATTTCCGCTTCATTTGGTTCGAAAATATAGTCCACGGAAGAAACCGAAACCGATGAATCAGTACTTTCTTGCAAAGGCAATAATTGTTCTGCCCGAATGATTTGTGTGGCGACATTTTTGAATTCATTGAAAACGATTTCAACGACATCATATGCCTGCGAGGCAAATCCCGCCAAAATTTCTTCTCCAATCGTCCGCACATTTGAAAAATTCAAACGACCGAAAATTTCCATATGCTCCGTATTCAGCGAATAACCTCGACGTCCCATGTATTCCGCACCTTTTTTACCTAAGGGGAGAATTTGAACGTTTCCGGCTGCTTGTTGGGCCGCATATTTTTCCTGAATCAATGCAATCGCCGCCTTTCCCACATTTGCATTAAAGGCGCCACACAATCCACGATCAGAAGTTACCAAAACGATTAACACCTTCTGAATCGGGCGAGTTTGCGTAAAAGTATTTTCCTTTCCAGCATCCGTCCGTGCAGAAACGGTGGCGATCATTTCAGATAATTTTTTGGCATAGGGACGCATTTGAATAATGGCATCCTGTGAACGACGCAATTTGGCCGCCGAAACCATTTTCATGGCTTTGGTGATTTGCTGGGTCGAATTTACCGATACAATTCTATTTCTTACTTCTTTTAAGGAAGCCATACGATTCTACTATTTAAACTGCGTATTTAGCAGCAACTTCATTACCTACTTTTTTCAGCGTAGCTGTCAAGGTATCATCAAATTTACCTGCTCCCAAAGCCTCTAAAGTAGCTTTTTCTGTGGCACGTAATACTTGGATAAATTCCTTCTCAAATTCACGAACCCGGTTTACAGGAACTTTGTCCAAATTACCCGTAGTCGCTAAATAAATCATGGCAACTTGGTCCTCTACGCGTTGTGGCGCAAATTGAGGCTGTTTCAACATCTCCAAGTTCCGACGACCACGCTCAATCGTCAATTTCGTTGACGCATCTAAATCAGAACCAAATTTCGCAAATGCCTCTAACTCGCGGAATTGCGCTTGGTCTAATTTTAAGGTACCCGCTACTTTCTTCATCGACTTGATTTGTGCATTACCTCCTACACGAGATACCGAAATACCTACGTTGATCGCTGGACGAATACCTGCATTAAACAAGTTAGTTTCCAAGAAAATTTGACCATCCGTGATCGAAATTACGTTTGTCGGGATATACGCCGAAACGTCACCCGCCTGTGTTTCGATAATCGGCAAGGCAGTTAAACTACCCCCACCTTTCACGATTCCCTTGATGGAATCTGGTAAATCATTCATGGCCGCTGCGATTTCATCTGAGTTGTTGATTTTCGCTGCACGCTCCAACAAACGGGAGTGTAAATAAAATACGTCTCCTGGATAGGCTTCACGTCCTGGTGGACGACGAAGCAATAAAGAAACCTCCCGGTAAGCTACCGCTTGTTTGGATAAGTCATCATAAACCACTAAAGCTGGACGACCTGTATCACGGAAGAATTCACCAATCGCCGCACCGGTAAATGGCGCGTAGAACTGCATCGGAGCAGGATCACCTGCGGAAGCCGCTACGACAACCGTGTAATCCATCGCACCTGCTTTACGCAAGGTTTGCTCAATTTGCTTCACGGTGGATGCTTTTTGACCAATCGCTACATAAATACAGAATACAGGCTCACCTTTATCGTAAAATTCTTTTTGATTGATGATCGTATCGATACAAACCGCGGTTTTACCCGTTTGACGATCACCGATTACTAATTCCCGTTGGCCACGACCCACTGGAATCATCGCATCGATCGCCTTGATACCCGTTTGCAAAGGCTCTGTAACCGGTTGGCGATAAATTACCCCTGGTGCTTTACGCTCCAATGGCATCTCATATAATTTTCCTGTGATAGGGCCGTTTCCATCGATCGGTTCCCCTAAGGTATTCACTACACGTCCCAAAATCCCATCACCCACTTGAACCGAGGCAATTAAATTAGTTCTTTTTACTGTGTCCCCCTCTTTAACTAATTTGGAGTCCCCTAATAGTACAGCTCCTACATTGTCCTCTTCTAAGTTCAAAGCCAAGGCCTTCAGACCGTTTTCGAAAACGATCAATTCCCCTGCTTGTACATTCGAAAGGCCGTAAATACGAGCCACACCATCACCCACTTGGAGTACGGTGCCTATTTCTTCTAATTCTGCTTGCGTTTTAGCCTGCGATAACTGCTCCCGAAGGATGGCTGAAACTTCATCTGGTCTTACTGATGCCATATTGAAATGGTGGTTTATTGATTTTGATAAATTCGAAATAAATTCGGGTGCAAAATTAGTCACGAAATTTCAATATTCCCATAAATAAGGTAAAAAATGACCCTTTAATTTATACTTTTTTTAGATTCTTGTTTTAGAGCTAATTTATCCGCTGTTAATTGCTGTTAATTTTCTTGAGAAAGAGGCAAAATTGCTTATCTTCGAGGCTTAATTTTCTAATAAAAAATTCCACATGAAACTACCATTAGTGACTCTTCTGTCTTGTTTTGCTGTTTTTTCAGCTTTTGCACAGACAAAACCTAAAGCATCAGCGAAACCACAAACGAAATTAAAAGCCACAGTTTCTGTGACGAAAGTGCCCGTGAAAGAATTTTCGAATCAAATGGATTCTGTTTCCTATGCCGTGGGTGTTTTAGTTGCCCAAAATTTCAAATCTCAAAATGTAACTTTAAATCCTGACATGGTCGCCAAAGGTTTTGCCTCGGTGGTGAAAGGAGATAAATTATCAATGACTGAAGCTGAGTGTCAAAATGTGATGAATAGTTTCATGATGAAAAACCAAGAGCGTCAGGCCGCTGAAAGTGCGAAACAATTTTTCCCCAATAAAGAAGCTGGCGAAAAGTTTTTGGCAGCAAACAAAAAGAAAGATTCCGTGGTTACGACCGCCAGTGGTCTTCAATACAAAATTATTAAAATGGGCACGGGTCCTAAACCTGTGGCCACAGACAAGGTAAAAACGCATTACCACGGAACTTTGATTGATGGCACTGTGTTTGATTCTTCAGTTCAACGAGGTGAGCCGATTTCATTCCCTGTGAATGGGGTCATTCCGGGTTGGGTCGAGGCGCTTCAATTAATGCCAGTAGGTTCTAAATGGAAATTATATATTCCTCAAGAATTAGCCTATGGTATTCGCGGAGGTGGGCAAACAATTAAGCCTTATTCGGCTTTGGTGTTTGAAGTTGAGCTACTCGAGATCGAAAAATAAAAAACCATGAAAAAAATACTTCCACTTTTAATTCCTTTTTCCCTTCTATTTGTTTTGTTTTTGCATGGCAAAAATCAGACAAGTCAGGGCGTGCCGACTGCGACCTACCAAGAGGGGGATTTACAGCCTACGGATACGCAAAGAAAAGTGGAGCGTTTGGTGTATGGTATTTTAAGCAATTACCATTACCGGAAAATTCCGGTAAATGATTCCTTGTCATCGAAAATTTACGATGCCTATTTGAAGGATTTAGATCCGAACAAGGTGTATTTTTTAGCTTCCGACCTCAAAGAAATGGAGAAATACCGGTTCACGATTGACGAGCAATTGAACATGGGCGATCTTACTTCCGCTTTTCAAATTTACAACGTATATCAAAAGCGCTCCAAGCAGCGCTATGCCTACATTATGTCCATTTTGGATAAGCCTTTTGAGTTTGAAACGGATGAGGTATACCAACCAAACCGCGACAAAGCTACTTGGGCCACCTCAGAGGCAGAATTAAATGATTTTTGGCGCAAAGATATCAAGCGGCAGATGTTGGACTGGAAAATCGGCGGTAAAGCCGATACCACGGCTGTTCGAGAATTGAAAGATCGCTACAAGCGCTCCGAAAAATACATGGCGCGTACGCGTTCAGAAGATGTATTTCAAGTTTTCATGAATGCCTACACGGAAAGCATTGATCCACATACGTCTTACATGATTCCTAAAACCGCACAGGAATTTAATAAGGACATGGCCCAAAGTTTTGAGGGCATCGGGGCAACGCTTCGTTTAGAAGGGGATTATGTGACCATTCAGGATTTAGTGCCAGGGGGTCCGGCCTTCCGAAGCAAACAAATTAATCCGAAGGATCGAATTGTGGGTGTGGCGCAAGGGGATGAAGGCGCATTTGTGGATGTGATTGGTTGGTTTACCGACGACGCCGTTAAATTAATTCGCGGTCCCAAAGGAACTGTAGTTCGGTTAAAGATTTTGCCTGCATCCGGAGTGACGGGTTCGCCGACGAACGAGGTGCGCATCGTCCGCGAGAAAATTAAATTAGAAGAACAAACCGCGAAGAAGGAGGTATTGAATTTCCAACAAGGAGATAAAAAAATCAAATTAGGCCTAATTACTATTCCAATGTTCTACCGTGATTTTGATGGCGCACGCAAGCGGGAGGCAGATTTTAAATCAACCACGGCGGATGTGCGTAAGTTTTTGGGCGAGTTTAAACAAGAGGGCGTCGATGGATTGATTATCGATTTACGGAATAATGGGGGAGGTTCGCTCATTGAGGCGGTGGATTTAACGGGATTATTCATTACCAAAGGGCCAGTGGTTCAACGGAAACAAGCCGATGGACGAATCACCCAAGAAGTGGATCGCGATGCGGAACAAGTATATGATGGCCCGATGGCTGTCATGATTAATCGCTTTTCGGCTTCGGCTTCGGAGATTTTTGCTGCCGCGATTCAGGATTATAAGCGGGGGATAATTGTGGGGGAACAATCCTATGGAAAAGGAACGGTGCAGTCGGTCGTGGATTTAGATAATTACATGGCGAATGAGAAGGAGCCGGTGGGTCAATTGAAAATCACCTTAGAGAAATTCTATCGCATTAATGGAAGTTCGACCCAGCATAAGGGTGTAAGTCCGGACTTTGCCTTGCCTTCTGCCTTTTCAGCGGAGGAATTTGGGGAGAGTTCGCAGCCGAGTGCCTTGCCGTGGGATATGATTCCAGCAACGGCCTACGTGGCGACACAGCATGTGGCTCCGGCCCAGTTGGGCAAATTGCAAGCCAGTTTTGCCACTCGTTTAAAAACGAAACCGGATTTGATTAAATTGAGAGAAGATTTTGACCGTTGGAAAAAAATCAAGGATGCAAATTCGATTTCCTTGAATCTCATCAAACGGAAAAAGGAATTAGATGATCAAAAGAAAAAGCCGGATGAGTCGCAAGCGGTGATGGATGCCTTAGCGGGTGCCAATGAGGTGGAAACGGATGCGACGAAAAAGGAAAAGGCAGCGGGCGATAAGCATGCGAAAGATGCGTATTTGAAGGAAACCCAACAAATCGTTGCCGATTGGATTCGTAGTTCGGTGGCTAAAAAATGATTGATTTATCCCGCATTTTAACGGATTCCTTGCCCATCGTTCGGGAGACTGGATTATGGATTCAAGGTATGGTGGAGGCGATTTCGGAGGCGGATATTCAATATAAGGGAACGAATGATTTGGTTTCCTATGTGGACCAACAAGCAGAAAATCGGTTAAAAACCGGATTGTCCCAAGTTTTTCCTGAAGCGGGTTTTATTGCGGAGGAAAGTGCTTCGGGGCAGGAGGATATCGGGGATGGCTATTATTGGGTCATTGATCCCTTGGATGGTACGACGAATTTCTTGCATCGCTTGCCGGTGTATGCGGTTTCGGTGGGATTGATGTATAAGAAGCAGCCGGTTTTGGGTATGATTTATGAACCGAATCGGGATGAATTATTTTATGCTTCCCAGGGACATGGGGCTTTTTTAAATGGGAAAGCGATTCGGGTTTCCGCGACGGATCAGTTGGCCAAAAGTTTATTGGCCACAGGATTTCCATATTATGATTTTTCGTATCAGGATCGGTATTTGGCCTTATTGAAGTCGCTCATGCAAAAAAGTCATGGCTTGCGGCGGATGGGCGCGGCGGCAATTGATTTAGCTTATACGGCTTGTGGTCGGTTTGAGGGATTTTTTGAGGCGAATTTAAAGCCTTGGGATGTGGCAGCTGGGAAGATTATCATGGAGGAGGCTGGGGGTCGGGTGACCAATTTTTCGGGCGGGGAGGATGTGATTTTTAAGGGAGAAATTATTGGGGCGGGGCCTATTTTTGAGGAATTTTTATCAACTTTGCAGGAACATTGGGAATCCTAAATCATGGAAAATCTAGTTATCATTTTTGTTTTTGCAGCAGCTTTGGTCTATTTGGGTCGAATCGTGTATAAACAATTTTTCGGTAAAAATCAGGCCGGATGCGCCAAAGGTTGCGGTTCATGTCAAACCACCATTCCTGAATAATTTTGAAAGAATCTGCGAGTGGAAAGATTGTCGATTTATATATCATTCGCCGTATTTACGGGTTCATAAAGCCTTATTGGCTTAAATTTTGGCTACTTGTTTTATTGATTTTAGCGATGGCGGCGGTTTCTCCGGCGATACCATTATTGATTCGCTATACCTTGGATCATTATGTTTCTGCGGATAAAATGCAGGAATTAATTCAGATGTTTGGCTATATGATTGCGGTTTTATTTTTGCAAACGGGCTTGCAGTTTTCGACGAGTTATTTGGCTGGATTTTTAGGTCAAACGGTCATTCGGGATATTCGGGTGCAATTATATGCGAAGATTGTACATTTAAAATTGTCGTTTTTTGATGCTACGCCGATTGGTCGGCTCGTCACCCGCACCGTTTCAGATATTGAGACCTTGAATGACGTGTTTTCGGAGGGCTTGGCGTCGATTGCAGGGGATTTATTGCAATTGTTTTTGGTGATTGGGG
Organism: Cytophagaceae bacterium; assembly: GCA_947450365.1. Lineage (GTDB taxonomy): Bacteria > Bacteroidota > Bacteroidia > Cytophagales > Spirosomataceae > Aquirufa. The sequence goes on along the minus strand of CANFVE010000011.1, from coordinate 12,203 downwards.
TTATGTTTTATACGGATTGGCGATTGACTTTGGTGATTTTGGCGACCGTTCCGTTTATGATTTTTTCTACCTATGTGTTTAAGGAATACATCAAAAAGTCGTTTAATGAGGTGCGTTTGGCCGTGGCGAATTTGAATTCTTTTGTGCAGGAGCATATTTCGGGGATGTTTATTGTGCAGTTGTTTCATGCGGAAAAGCGGGAAATGCAGAAATTTAATCAGATTAATGAGGAGCATCGGGATGCGAATATTCGGGGGATTTTGGCCTATTCGCTCTATTTTCCGGTGGCAGATGTGATAGCGGCGGTGGGATCGGGATTGGTGGTGTGGTTGGCGTCAACCTACATATTGAAAGAGGAGATTTCGGTGGGTACGTTGACAGCTTTTATAATGTTTATTAATTTATTTTATCGGCCCATTCGAATGTTGGCGGATCGGTTTAATACCTTGCAAATGGGGATTGTGAGTACGGAGCGTATTTTGACCTTATTGGATTCGGAGGAATATATTCAAAATAATGGGACAGTGTTAGCGGATCAGGTGAAGGGACATATTGAATTTCAAAAGGTTTGGTTTGCATATTTGGAAAATGAGTGGGTGGTGAAGGAGGTGAGTTTTGAGGTGAAGCCGGGGAAAACGGTGGCGATTGTGGGGGCGACTGGCGCGGGGAAATCGTCGATTATTGGGTTGTTGGGGCGTATGTATGATTGTCAACAAGGACTTATTCAAATTGATGGAATTTCGTTGCCCGACTATGAAATTGGAAGTTTGCGCAAGCATATCGCGGTGGTGTTGCAAGATGTATTTTTGTTTAGTTCGTCGATAGCCTACAATATCCATTTAGGGGATACAACCATTAGTCAGGAAAAGATCGAGGAGGCAGCGAGGATGGTTGGGGTGCATGATTTTATTATGACTTTGCCAGGGGGCTATGGGTATGAGGTAATGGAACGAGGGGCGACGCTGAGTGTGGGTCAGCGGCAGTTGATTTCGTTTGTCCGGGCATTGGTACACAATCCGAAGATTATTGTGTTGGATGAGGCCACTTCCTCGGTGGATTCGGAGTCGGAGGTATTGATCCAATCGGCGATTTCGACGTTGATGAAAGGGAGGACTTCCGTGGTGATTGCACATCGTTTATCGACGATACGGAATGCGGATCAGATTTTAGTGATGGACAAGGGGGAGATCAAGGAGCGGGGAAGTCATGATGAATTATTAAATATAAATGGATTGTATTCGGCGTTGTATCATTTACAATTTAGTCGTAATTAATCCTTATCTTTGCGGGCTTATGAAATTAAAAGAATACATATTGGTTTTGTTTGTCGCGGTGCTGGGCTTGAGCTCCTGCGGTAAATTTGAGAAATTTAGAAAAAGTGCGAATCTACCTACGAAGTATAAGGCGGCGATGGATTATTATAAGAAGAAGGATTACGATAAGGCTGGGATTTTGTTTGATGAGATTATGCCTTTGATGAAGGGAGATTCTACGCAGGAATTGGCGACGTTTTATCAGGCATATTGTGATTTTCAGTTAGGGAATTACACGCTGGCCAATACCCATTTCAAGAAGTTTTCGGAGGTATTTTCGAGGAGTGAGTATGCGGAGGAGGCGATTTATATGTCGGCCTATTCCTTGTACAAAGATTCTCCTAATTACAATTTGGATCAAACGGGTACTTTGGCGGCGATTAATGAGATTCAATCCTATTTGAACAATTATCCAGAAACGAAATTTCGGGAGGAGTGTACGAATATTATTAGGGAATTGAGGAAGAAGTTGGAGAAAAAGGCTTTTGAGAAGGCTAAATTATATCATAAGACTTCGCCGTTTAATATTGCTTCGCTGAAGTCCTCGGTGATTGAGATTACGAATTTCCAACGGGATTTTCCAGATTCGGATTACAATGAGGAGATGGCCTATATGAAGGTGTTGGCGCAATATGATTTGGCGAAAAGTACGATTGAAAATAAGCAGAAGGAGCGTTTTGCGGAGGCGTCTAAATTTTATTTGGAGCTGATTGATAAATATCCTCAAAGTGCCTTTTTGAAAGATGCGGAGCGTATGTATGAGCAAAGCAATAAGGAAGTGGAGCGAATTTCAAAGTTAGAGGCGGAGTACAAGGCGATGTTGGAGAAAGAGAAGTCGAATACGTCCAAAGTGGCTACGGGGCCTCAGTAGTTTTTTTCCCTAATTTTATATAATTTTGCAATCTTAATTAAAAATAAAAGAGATGTCTAAGATCCAAACAAATCCATCCATTATCACGCGTGATGTTGATAAAATTGCAGCAAAGACTGGAAATGTGTATGAGTCGGTGGCGATTATTGGCCAACGTGCGCGTCAGATTTCAAGTAAAATGAAGGAGGAATTGTCGAATAAATTATCTGAATTTGCTTCTTCTGTGGACAATTTAGAGGAAATTTTCGAGAACCGTGAGCAGATCGAAATTTCAAAATATTATGAGCGTATGCCAAAGCCTTCTGCCTTGGCGATTGACGATTTTTTAGCTGATAAAGTCGATTTCAGAGACCGCGAAGCAGATAAGGACGAAAACTAATCTGTTTGATTTCGTATGAAATCTACTCCCTTTTTGCTAACATTATTTGTTTCTTTGATTTCTTGGGCCGTGGAGGCGCAAGAAATTCAGGCGACGATTACGATCAATACGGAGCAATTGCAGCTCGATCAGCAACGAGGTTCTTCTCAAATTTATTCCGAGTTACAGCGCACGATGCAGGATTTCCTGTCGGGACGTCGCTGGTCAAATGATAATTTTGCTCCGGAGGAAAAAATTAAATTAAATATCAATTTATTGTTGACCAAAGCCACCTCCCAAGGAGATTTTGAGGCTACGGCTCGGGTTCAAGTATTGCGACCGGTTTTTGGGACATCCTATGAGACGGTGATTCTGAATGTGGTGGATAAGAATTTTAATTTTAAATTTTTGACTGGAACGCCGATTACCTACAATGACAATAGTTTCATGGACAATTTAAGTTCGATGTTGGCCTATTATGCCTATTTGGCTTGTGCGTATCACTATGATTCGTTTGGGGAGTATGGGGGTGATTTTTTTGTCCAGAAATTAAATAATTTGACGAATTTGGCTCAGAGTTCGGGGAGTGGTTGGGGTGTTGTGTCGGATGTTCGCTCGCGGATAGCGATTGCGGAAAATTTGATAAACCAGCAGGTTCAAGGGATTCGGGAGGTGAATTATTCCTATCACCGGGTTTATTTGGATACATTTAAGGATAAGCCGGATGCGACGCGGAAGGGGATTTTGGAGGTGTTTAATCAGATTCGAAATCTAAATCAATTACGGCCAGGTGCGGCGGGGATCCGTGTTTTTTTCGATGCAAAGGCGGATGAGATTTTTTCAATCATGGATGAAGCGACGGCCGGTGAGCGCCAACAGGCCTTTGCCTATTTAAGTTTATTGGATCCCGTTCGAACCGAAACCTACCGAAAATTAATTCGGTAAGATTATCAATTTTTTAACTTGAAATGTCGTTTTTCCCCTTTAGCTTTGGCAATCCTAGCCGGTTTGCCAAAGCTAGCAATCGCCAGCCTATTTTAGGTTTAACAATCCTTGCTTTTCTATTTCAGAATAAATACTTCGAAAAATAATCAAGTCGAATATCAGTTTTATTCCATGATATTTAATTTTTGAGGCTTAGCTTTGGCAAACCGGCAAGGATTGCCAAAGCTAGGCTGGGGCCAAAGCTAGGTGGGGGATTGACAACAGATAAGTGGATTACCAAAGCTAGGGCAGCGTGAAAACCATTACCGTTTCGGTTTTGTCACTTACTTTGAAGCGATTATCGATCCGATGACCCATTACCCATACGACTGAGCCTTTGCTCAATAATAGATAGGTTTCTTTTTTGATGAGCAATGGTACTTTGCGGTCCGTTAAAAAATCTGAAATCAATTTTTTGGTGTTCATTCCGAGCGGACAAAACCAATCACCCTCCTGGTATTTTCGAATCTCTAAAGGAAAAGTCAATGCATCAGCGTCCACACAGGCTACTTTTGGCGAGGTAGACACTGAATAATCTGGTCCATTTTCCTCTACGAAAATCTCCATCGTTTGAGATCCCACTCTCACTTCCTCATCCTCTTCCTGCACTAAAATAGGCCGAAAATCGTGTTGGGATTTCCTCGAAATCACCCATTGACCCCGATCATGATTAATGACATGCGTAGGCGACTCAAATAATTGCCCCACTTTTTCCTCTGATAAGCTGAGCAATTGGTCCATTTGGCCATACGTGAAATCAAATTCCTTCAAAAATGCCTCATAAAGCACCCTCATTTTGGCTGTAATTGACGCAGACTCGCCTAGACCTACAAAAATATTTCCAGCCGCGTCGGATCGTACATGTTGAGACCTCCACAAGGCCATCTCCTCCCGCATCCATGCCTCGATGCCTTGAATTTTCCGGCTCGTTTCCAGCACCGACTGCTCAAACTGCGGATTAATCTCCTCAAATTTTGGAATAATCTCATGTCGAATAAAATTCCGCACATATTTCGTGGACTCATTCGAAGAATCCTCCCGCCATGTTAATTTTTGGGCCACCACAAAATCAAATAAATCATCCTGCGATGCAAAAGCCATCGGTCGTATCACATGTCCATTTTTGACCGGAATCCCATGAAATCCCGCAATTCCCGTTCCCCGACTCAAATTAATTAATACCGTTTCCGCCTGATCCATCGCCTGATGCGCCGTGGCGATATACGCATAACCCTCAGCAACCCGAATCTCCTCAAACCAGGCATAGCGCAACATCCGCGCCGCCACCTGTATCGATAATTTTTCCTTCTCCGCAAACGCCTTCGTATCGAAAACGATGGAATAATAGGGAACCTTTAATGTTTTGGCCCATTTTTTTACAAATACCTCGTCGGCCAACGATTCCTCCCCCCGCAAACTGAAATTCACATGCGCAATGCCAAAATTAAATTTAGCCATCGAAAATAATTTCGAGAGCACCATCGAATCCATCCCGCCACTCACCGCAACAAGGATTTTTTCATCCGCACGGAATAAATTCTCCTTTTGAACAAAATTGATAAAATCTTCCAGCATAAAATTGGTAAATTGCGCGATCTAATGACAAGGCGAAATTAATGATTCGCTTCCAAGATGCGGCTATATTCAAACATATTAATCCTATTTCTTTTGCTTTTTTCCTTTTTATCCAAAGGACAAAGCCAGGTGGAATTGATCCGCGCCGATAGTCTTAAGGGCTATCAACAAGAATTAATCATGCGAAAGGAGCTCCTAGGTCATGTTTTGCTGCGCCAAGGTACCACAACCCTCAGTTGCGATCAAGCCGTTTTAAATAGTACGACCAATAACGTCGAAGCCTACGGCCACGTCCGCATAATCCAAGCCGACACCGTAACCATTACCGGCGATTCCGCCTTGTATAGCGGCGATACCCGCCAGGCCTATGTCAGCGGCCGCGTGAAATTGGACGACCATACGATTATTTTGACGACCAATAAACTGGATTATGACCTAAATTCTCGCATGGCGATTTACCATACAGGTGCGAAAATCATTGATAAAAAGTCGACGCTGACCAGCCGGGAAGGATTTTATAATACAGTCACCAAAAACTTCCTTTTTAAAGAGAAAGTGCGTGTCCTCGACAAAGACGGCGGCGCCCTCAAAGCCGATTCCCTGCGCTACAACACGGCCTCCAAAGAAGCCTTTTTCATTTGCCCCACTGAAATTATCAGTAAAAAAGATACGGTTTTAACTTCCGCTGGTTTTTATAATACACAAACCAAAGTGTCGAATTTTACCGGGCGTTCTACCGCGAAAACCGACGAGTATATTTTGTCCGCCGACACGCTTTTTTACGATAGCCCCACGCAAATCGGGGTGGCGCGTGGCCGAGTGGAATTTCTAAGCCAAAAAGAAAAGGTGATTCTAACCGGTGATCACGGGCGATATGCCGGAAAAACGGGTTTGACGCGCGTCTATGGCCATGCGCTGATGCGTAACATCATGGAAAAAGATACGCTGTATTTGACGGCGGACACGCTCGTTTCTTTGAACAATAAACAGGATTCCATTCGCCGATTGTTTGCTTATAAAAATGTCCAAATCTACAAATCGGATTTATCGGGTAAATGCGATTCCCTCGGCTATGACGTCCGGGATTCGGTTATTCATTTCTACCAAAAACCGATTCTTTGGACCCAAGATTCGCAATCCCAAGCGGATTCCATTTCGCTGTTTTTGCAAAATCAAACCTTGAAGGAAATGCGCCTTCGTGGGAAATCCTTTGTAATTTCTAAGGATTCTGTCGAGCATTTTAACCAAATTAAAGGGCGAAAAATCTGGGTGTACTTTGGCCATGAATCGGAACTCGAACATGTGCACGTGGAAGGCAACGGCGAAAGTGTCTACCATGTGATGGATGACAAAAAAGTGACGACTGGCCTGAATCGGGTGGAATGTAGTCGAATGAATCTGTTTTTCGACGACAATAAGGTCAAAAAAATCACCTTCATCACGAAACCTGAAGCGAAATTTGTACCTCCCAAAGAGTGGAAGGAAGAATTACAGTTCTTGGACGGATTTCGTTGGCGTTTGCCTGAAAAAATCTCCTTGGACATGATTTTAAAGCGTGTGGCTACCCCACCAACTGTTAAAAAACCTTAAAATTTGCCCTTTTGTCATTGAAATTAGGGCCTTTGCCCATTTTCGTGGTAGTCGAATGGAAATTAGATGTAATTTCGACCTATGTTTTTACGTTCACGAAAATTTAATTTCTTGATTTGCATGCTTGCCTTCCTGGCGAGCGTTTCCTTTGCATTTAAATCAGAGAACTATTTGTATTCGGGCGATCGTATCCAAGTGTCGCATTTGTATCCCAATCCCGCCACTGAGTTTGTCGACATCGATTTCCACATCACCGCGCCAGTTCGAGAAGTGAAAATTGTTTTTTATAACATCTTGGGGCAAGAGGTTAAAGATGTGGTGTTGGAAAAAGACCAACGAAACGTGCGCATTTACCTACGCGATTTTAATAGTGGAATGTATGTATATCAATTGGAAATCGACGGTCGCTCGGTTGTAACCAAAAAGTTGATCGTCCGAAAAATGTAATCATTTGATTGTTTCGATCCCAACGATCAGGTGATACGAAAATTCAAGTTGCTGGATTTATTCACTCCTGGGAAATATTCTCTATAATCATCAAAAAAGACGCCCTAAAGGCGTCTTTTTTGATTCACATCAGATTGATAATCTATTAAAATCGATCCAACGTTTGTCTTATCCATGTGGATAAACCTGCGATTCCCTTAAAAGCCATCCACTGTCCGTTTGATGAAAGCGGTTAAATCCGAGCCGGTCAACAAGTTTTGGCTCAATAGCGCCAAATCCGAGATTTGTTTCGCTAATGCTTTTTGTTCATCCTCCGAACTTAAATCAGCTAATTTATTGATCAACGGGTGGTTCGCATTGATCGTAATGTTATAGGTATTCGGCATCGCGCCAAACATACCCATGCCGCCACCGCCGGTTTTCGACATATCTGCCATCCGACGCATAAATTCGTTTTGGGTAACAATCGCAGGTAACTCATCCGGCGACATCGCTTCCACCGCCACGACCTTTTGCTTGTCGTTCAGGGTTTCTTCGAAAACTTTTTTGACAACTTCTTTTTGAGCATCACTTAAAATCACTTCTAATTGAATGCCGGTATCGATTAACTTATCAATGGCATCCGCATCCACACGTTTCCATTGCGTTTTTTCTACTTTGGATTCCATGGCATTGATGAAATGGCTGTCAATCATATTGTCCATTTTCAATACCGAATATCCTTTGTTGGTGGCAGATTGAATAAAGGCATCTTGCAATTGCTCGTCGGTCGTGTATAAATACACCTTATTCCCATCTTTATCCGTTTGGGCAGCTTGTACATGTTCCGCGTACTCGTCGAGCGTGAAGTATTTGTTTGTTGTTTCCTGTAACAAACAAAAATCCTTCGCTTTTTCCATGAATTTCTCATCGGAAATCATGCCATATTTGATGAATAGGCCGATGTTAGCAAATTTCTCTTCAAAGGCCGGGCGGTCTGATTTGAATAATTCTTGTAATTTATCCGCAACTTTTTTGGTAATGTAACTATTGATTTTCTTCACATTCGAATCCGCCTGCAAGAAACTACGCGAAACATTTAACGGAATATCTGGGGAATCAATCACCCCGTGCAATAACATCAAAAATTCCGGAACAATATCCTTCACCTCATCCGTAATAAAGACTTGGCGACTGTATAAAGAGATTTTTTCGCGTTGCAATTGCATCTCGTTTTTCACCTTTGGGAAATACAAGACCCCGGTTAGGTTGAACGGATAATCCACATTCAAATGAATCCAGAACAAGGGTTTTTCCTGGAATGGATACAATTCCTCGTAGAATTTCAAATAATCCTCATCGCTTAATTCCGACGGCGATTTTGTCCAAAGGGGAGACGGATTATTAATTACTTTGTCTTTAAACTCGATTTCCACGGGCAGGAATTTGCCATATTTCTCAAGGATCGATTTTAATTTATATTCCTCCAAAAACTCCTCAGAGTCCTCGGCGATGTGGAGGATGATGTCCGTACCACGTGTTTTTTTCTTGGCTGTTCCGATGCTGTATTCGGTTGAACCGTCGCAGGTCCAACGAGCCGCCTCAGCCCCTTCTTGGTAGGATTTGGAAATGATTTCCACTTCCTTGGCCACCATAAATGCGGAATAGAAACCAAGGCCAAAATGTCCGATGATGCCTTTGTCGTCGCCTTGGTCTTTGTATTTTTCAACAAATTCAGTGGCCCCTGAAAAGGCAATTTGATTAATGTATTTTTTGATTTCCTCCGCCGTCATCCCGATTCCGTTATCTGAAATGGTGATGGTTTTGGCTTTGGCGTCGAAATCGACTTTGACTTTTAACTCGCCAAGTTCGCCATTGAATTCGCCAATGGAGCTTAATCGCTTAATTTTTTGAGTGGCATCTACGGCGTTGGAAACTAACTCACGAAGGAAAATCTCGTGGTCCGAATAAAGAAATTTCTTGATGATGGGAAAAATGTTCTCGGTGTGAATGGAGATGTTACCTGTTTCTTTCATATTGAATTGCTATTAAAAATCTTAAATTTGGTGCCCCTACAACAAATTCATTTCCAAGCCTATGGGAAAATGCCATATTGTCAGTAAATATTTCCTCCGACTTACCTTCACCGTATTTTGCCTAGGTAGTGTGGAATTAATGGCCCAACAGGAATCCCTACGCATGATGTATCCCTTTATGCCTTTGGCAATTAATCCGGCTGAAGCAGGATCGCAGGGGATTTTGACTACGACTGGCTTATTTCGCAAAAAGCCCTTGATTCAGACCTTGGGGGCCTTAACCTCTTCCCAACAATATTTTTCCTTGGACATGCCCATCCATGCCGAATCTTGGGGACTCGGTTTTCTAGGGTATAATACGGATCAATCTTTCGCCAGTGCCATGGGGGTATCTTCCAATTTAGGTTTGGCGGTAGTGGGAGCTAAATCTTTTCGTTGGGGCCGAGGAAACGATATTCGGCTCGGTGCGAATGTAGGGCTGAATCAGTATCCCATTTTAGGAAAAAATGGCAGCAGCGAGTTTCGTACAAGTTTTGGACTTGGATTAAAATATCAAAAGGAAGATTTGAGTATGGAACTAAGTGCACCGACGATTTCCTCAAATCCGGTCGGTGGATATGGCGCTCCGCTGTATGCGCAAGCCAAATATGTCTTTCATTTAGCGAACCAAAACCATTTAAAAATCGGATTGCTCATGCGTCAATCTTCCGAGGAGGGTGTGGCGGTGGATGCGCAAGCGGTTTTTTGGTGGGCGGAACGCTTGGGTTTTGGCCTATGGTTGCAAAACACGGGTTCGGAATTAGGCAATAAGGCCTTATTGGGAAGCCTAGAAGTACCCCTCGGGAAAAATTTCCGATTGGGCTATGCCTATGATTTTTTGGGACAATACGTCTCCACCATCCCGGCTGGATTAAGTGGTTCGAGCAGCTCGTCGAGCTCGACCATGGCCAGTGGATATCATCAAATTTACATTCGATATTCGCTCGATGTGGGGAATGGGAAATTAGCCGCCTTCCGACCATGAGTATGTTTGAATATTTTTTGACTTTAAGATGATATAATTGAAATAAATAAAGAAAAATTAAGCCCTATTTTAAATGGTATTTTTTCCATAGAAATTTGTCGCTTGATTAGTAAAAATCCGTATCCTTATCGTAAATTGCGAAGATTTTTGAATCAGAGACGGATTAAAAATAAAATTTAAAACATTGAAACATTTCGTGGGCTTTTTGTCTGCGAATAACAAAATATGGATCCATTTTCCTACGTTGCGAATGCGGATACACAGGTCATTGCCGACTTGTATGATGCATATCAAAAAGACCCCAATTCGGTAGATTCTTCTTGGAGAGATTTTTTCAAGGGCTTTGATTTTTCACAGGTTTGGTTGGCCGACCAGGCGTCCGCTCCATCAGCCAGTGCAGATTCTGCCCATGTGCAAAAAGAAATGTCTGTGATTAGTTTAATCAAGGCCTTTCGTTCTCGGGGACATCTACTTTCTAAAACCAATCCCGTGCGGGAGCGGAAGGATCGCCAACCGCGTTTGGCCATCACCGATTATTCCTTAAGCGATGCGGATTTAGACACGGTTTTCCAGGCGGGTGCGTTTTTGGGCATTGGTCCAGCGACCTTGCGGACGATTCAGGATGCTTTGCATAAAATTTATGCGGGGACCATCGGATTTGAGTATTCCTACATTCGGGAGGTTAATATCAAAGAATGGTTGCGCAATAAGATCGAGAAAGAGGCATTGTCCTTTAACCCGACATTAGAAAAGAAGAAGCATATTTTAGAGAAGTTGAACGAGGCGGTCGTGTTTGAGAATTTTTTAGGCACGAAGTATTTGGGTCAAAAACGGTTTGGTTTAGAAGGAGGGGAGTCGACCATTGCGGGCTTGGATGCGATCATTAATAAATCAGCGGATTTAGGGGTGCAAGAGGCGATGATTGGGATGGCGCACCGGGGTCGGTTGAACGTATTAGCCAATATCATGCACAAATCCTATGAAGCTATTTTTGATGGTTTCGAGGGAAATGTGCCGAATGAAATTCATGGGGATGGGGATGTGAAATACCATTTGGGTTATTCGTCGAAGCATATTTCGCCGAATGGAAATGAAATTTCGTTGAAATTAGCACCCAATCCTTCGCATTTAGAGGCGGTAAATCCGCTAGTGGAAGGCTTTTGTCGGGCGAGTGCCGATGCGCATTATGCCGGTGATTATTCCAAAGTATTGCCGATTTTAATTCATGGCGATGCGGCGGTGGCTGGTCAGGGAATTGTGTATGAGGTGACGCAAATGGCAAAGTTGAAGGGCTATTCGACGGGTGGTACGATTCATTTTGTGATCAATAACCAAGTGGGATTTACCACGGATTTCGAAGATGCACGGTCCGCGATATATTGTACGGATGTGGCGAAGATTATCGATGCGCCGGTCTTTCACGTAAATGGAGATGATCCAGAGGCGGTGGTTTTTGTGTCTCGGATTGCGGCGGAGTTCCGCCAGGAATTTGGTCGGGATGTGTTCGTGGACATGGTATGTTACCGGAGAAATGGGCATAATGAATCAGATGAGCCACGTTTTACGCAGCCGACCTTGTATGCGAATATCGCGAATCACCCGAATCCACGGGAGATTTATATTCAAAAATTAATTAAGCAAGGAGAGATCGAGGCGAAATTAGCGGAGCAAATGGATGCTGAGTTTAAGGCGGAATTACAAGCGCGTTTGGATTTGGTTAAACAAAAAGTACGTCCGCCCTATATGCCTTTGAAATTAGATAATGCATGGTCGGAGTTACGCTATTCGAACGAAACGGATTTTGATCAATCGCCCAAAACAGCGATTTCGAAGTCGGTGGTGGATCAGGTAGCGAATGCGATGACGACCTTGCCGCCGGGTTTTGCGGCATTGAAGCAGATTGAAAAGGTAATTGCGGATCGTAAGGTGTTTTTTGAGAAGGGGGAATTGAATTGGGCGACGGCGGAGTTGTTGGCCTATGGTTCTCTTTTAGTGGAGGGGAAAGCGGTTCGTTTATCGGGTCAAG
>CANFVE010000010.1 GCA_947450365.1 Cytophagaceae bacterium | reverse complement strand
CACTTAGTGGATGATAAGATGCACGCACGTTCGATTGGACCATATTCATTGATTACGCAACAACCATTGGGTGGTAAAGCTCAATTTGGAGGTCAGCGTTTCGGTGAGATGGAGGTTTGGGCATTAGAGGCCTTCGGAGCTGCCAATATCTTGCAAGAGATTTTGACTGTGAAGTCGGATGATGTCATCGGCCGTGCCAAAGCGTACGAAGCGATCGTTAAGGGCGAAAATATGCCAAAACCAAATATTCCAGAATCATTCAACGTATTGATTCACGAATTACGTGGTTTAGCCTTAGAAATCACCCTTGAGTAATACACAAACAGGGCTTCGGCCCTTTTAAGAAAGAGTTCATTTTCCAATAAAATACAACGAAAATGTCATTTAAAAAGACGAGAAAACTGAATAGCGACTTCCAAAAAGTGACCATCTCATTGGCCTCACCGGAGTCGATCCTAGAAAGTTCAAACGGGGAAGTAACCCAACCGGAAACCATCAACTACCGAACTTACAAGCCTGAAATGGGTGGTTTGTTCTGTGAGCGGATTTTTGGACCTACCAAAGACTGGGAATGTCATTGTGGGAAATACAAACGTATCCGGTACAAAGGCATCATCTGCGACCGTTGCGGTGTAGAAGTGACCGAGAAAAAAGTACGTCGTGAGCGCATGGGGCACATCGAATTGGTGGTTCCTGTGGCACACATCTGGTACTTCCGTAGCTTACCGAATAAAATCGGTTATATGCTCGGTTTGTCTACGAAAAAATTAGACCAAATCATCTATTACGAGCGGTATTGTGTCATCCAAGCGGGCATGTACGCGGAAGAAGGAAAAATCGGTAGTCAATACCTTGATTTCCTTACTGAAGATGAATACTTAGACATCTTGGATAAATTGCCGCGCGAAAATCAGCATTTACCAGATGAAGATCCACAGAAATTCATTGCGAAAATGGGTGCTGATGCGTTAAATATGTTGTTGACTCGCATCGACTTAGACATTTTGTCAGCCGATCTTCGTCACTCAGCGGATACGGAATCCTCTCAACAACGTAAGGCTGAAGCCTTGAAGCGTTTGAAAGTGGTGGAAGCTTTCCGTGAGTCGGTTGGTCGTATTGACAACCGTCCCGAGTGGATGATCATCAAAATGGTTCCAGTTATTCCACCAGAATTGCGCCCATTGGTGCCTTTGGATGGAGGTCGTTTTGCGACATCCGATTTGAACGATTTGTATCGTCGAGTGATTATCCGCAACAATCGTTTGAAGCGTTTGATCGAAATCAAAGCGCCAGAGGTAATCTTGCGTAATGAGAAGCGTATGTTGCAAGAGGCTGTTGACAGTTTATTTGACAACTCACGTAAAGTAAACGCGGTTCGTTCGGAAGGTAACCGTGCCTTGAAGTCGCTTTCGGATATGTTGAAAGGTAAGCAAGGTCGTTTCCGTCAAAACTTATTAGGTAAGCGTGTCGATTATTCTGGTCGTTCGGTTATCGTCGTAGGCCCTGAATTGAAAATGCACGAATGTGGTCTTCCAAAAGACATGGCGGCTGAATTATTTAAGCCGTTTGTGATTCGTAAGTTGATCGAGCGTGGCATCGTGAAAACGGTAAAATCTGCGAAGAAAATTGTGGACCGCAAGGACCCAGTTGTTTGGGATATTTTGGAAAACGTAATGAAAGGACACCCAGTTCTTTTAAACCGTGCTCCTACCTTGCACCGTTTGGGTATCCAGGCGTTCCAACCGAAATTAATTGAAGGGAAAGCGATCCAATTGCACCCATTGACATGTACGGCATTTAATGCTGACTTTGACGGTGACCAGATGGCGGTTCACGTTCCCCTAGGACATGAAGCGATTTTGGAAGCCTCTTTGTTAATGCTTGCCTCACATAACATCTTGAACCCTGCGAATGGCGCGCCGATCACGGTACCTTCTCAGGACATGGTGTTAGGTTTATATTATGTAACCAAAGGACGTAAGTCTACTCCAGATCATAAAGTAGCTGGTGAAGGATCTCGTTTCTACGGATTTGAGGAGGTTGTGATCGCCTTGAATGAGAAGAAATTATCGAAGCACGCGAACATCGTGGTGAAAGCGACGGTACGTAAAGAAGATGGTACATTGGTTCAAGAAATGGTGGAAACTGTTGCGGGTCGTGTATTGTTCAACTTATGTGTTCCTGAGGCGGTAGGTTATATCAATGAATTATTGACCAAAAAGAAATTGCAACAAATCATTTCACAAGTACACAAAATTTGTGGAATGGCACGTACGGCGCAATTCTTGGATGATATTAAGGAATTAGGTTTCCAACAAGCCTTCCACGGTGGTTTATCGATGGGTATTGGCGATGTTCAAATTCCAGCGGAGAAAGCTTCATTAGTGAAGAAAGCGCAGGATGATGTGCAAGCGGTTTGGGATAATTACTTAATGGGTCTTATCACAGATAATGAGCGTTACAATGCGGTAATTGATATCTGGACAAAAGTGAACTCGAAAATTACCGAGACGCTGATGAAGCAGATGGAAGAAGATAACCAAGGATTTAATGCGATCTACATGATGATGCACTCGGGAGCCCGTGGTTCTCGTGAGCAAATCCGTCAGTTGGGTGGTATGCGTGGTTTGATGGCAAAACCTCAGAAGAACTTACAAGGTTCGGTAGGCGAGATCATTGAAAACCCGATTCTTTCCAACTTTAAGGAGGGTCTTGACGTATTAGAGTACTTTATCTCGACACACGGTGCGCGTAAAGGTTTGGCGGATACGGCATTGAAAACGGCGGATGCGGGTTATTTGACTCGTCGTTTACATGACGTAGCACAAGATGTGATTGTGAATGAGGAAGACTGCGGTACTCTTCGCGGTATTGAGGTGTTCCCATTGAAAGATAATGAGGAGATTATTGAGCCCTTATCAGAGCGTATTTTGGGTCGCGTATCGATTCATGACGTATATGATCCGATTTCAGGCGAATTGATCGTAGCATCTGGGGATGAAATCACGGAAATCGTGGCGAATCGCATTGATGAAACGTCGATTGAGTCTGTTGAAATTCGTTCGGTATTAACGTGCGAAACACGTAGTGGTGTTTGTGCGAAGTGTTATGGCCGTAACTTGGCGACTGCGCGGATGGTGAACTTAGGTGAGGCGGTAGGAGTTATTGCTTCTCAGTCGATCGGTGAGCCAGGAACACAGTTGACCTTACGTACCTTCCACGTAGGAGGTACTGCCCAAAACGTTTCTTTAGACGCAAGTGTGAAGGCGAAGTTTGATGGAGTTTTGAATTTTGAAGAGGTTCGTTCGGTGAGTTCGACGGATGCCGATGGCAATCCGGTAGAAATCGTGATGGGACGTTCTGGTGAGATTCAAATCATCAACCCAGCGAACAAGCAAGTATTAATCTCGTCCAACATTCCATATGGTTCATTCTTACGTGTGAAGGAAGGCCAAACAGTGAAAAAAGGAGATGAAATTTGTGCGTGGGATCCATACAATGCGGTCATCTTATCTGAGGCAGAAGGTAAAATTGAATTCGAGGCCATCGAAGAAAATAATACCTACAAAGAAGAAGCGGATGAGCAAACAGGTATGCGTGAAAAAGTGATCATTGAATCGAAGGATAAGACAAAAAATCCATCGGTATTGGTTACGGCAAGAGGCAAAGAAAATTTGGTTTATAACGTTCCAGTAGGTGCTCGTTTAGCGATCAGTGAAGGAGATAAAATCAAAGCAGGTCAGATTATTGCGAAGATTCCTCGGGCTGCGGGTAAAACACGTGACATTACGGGAGGTCTTCCACGTGTGACGGAATTATTCGAAGCACGTAATCCATCGAATCCAGCGGTTGTTTCGGAAATTGACGGAGTGATTTCATATGGTATCATCAAGCGTGGTAACCGGGAGATTATTGTCACGCCAAAAGAAGGAACTGAGCGTCGCTATTTAGTGCCTTTGACTCGCTTTATTTTGGTTCAAAACAATGACTTCGTACGTGCAGGAACACCGCTTTCCGACGGAGCGATTACGCCTTCAGATATCTTGAAAATCAAGGGACCAACGGCCGTTCAGGAATACTTAGTAAATGAGATCCAGGACGTATATCGTTTGCAAGGGGTAAAAATTAACGATAAGCACATCGAATGTATCGTTCGTCAAATGATGCAGAAAGTTGAGATTTTAGAACCCGGCGATACGCAATTCTTGCAAGGTCAAAACGTAGATCGTTTTGCATTCCGTGAGGAAAATGACTCGATCTTAGACAAGAAAGTAATTACCGATTCAGGAGATTCGGAGAAATACAAAGCAGGTATGATTTTATCCGCTCGTGCCTTACGTGATGAAAATTCATCATTGAAGCGTAGAGACTTAAAATTAATGAAGGTACGTGATGCGGCTGCGGCGGTGTCATCGGCCAACTTGCAAGGTATTACCCAAGCATCCCTCGGTACCGAGTCCTTTATTTCTGCGGCATCGTTCCAGGAAACAACGAAAGTTCTTTCGGAAGCTTCGATCCGTGCGAAAGTCGACACCTTAGATGGCTTGAAGGAAAACGTGATCGTAGGTCACTTAATTCCAGCAGGTACAGGGGTTCGTCGGTACAAGGACATCTTGGTTACTTCGGTAGACGAATTAAAGCAATTAGAGGCGAAAAAAGCCGCTGCTGAAACAGAAGCTGCGACAGAATCGTATCGCGCTTCGGTAGAAGGCTAGTTATTGCTTATTCAATTTAAAAGCCCCTCCATGAAAATGGAGGGGCTTTTTTGTTATCGCCAATACATTCCTTACATTTAAGCTTTTAAAATCTATTGCTATGAATAACCCCTCGCCTGAAGAAAACCAATTAAACATCGAATTACCCGAAGAATTAGCCGAAGGTTTTTATGTGAATCTTGCGCTCATCGCTCATTCCCCTTCTGAATTTGTCATGGATTTTATCCGTATTTTGCCCGGTATTCCTAAAGCCAAAGTGAAATCCAGAGTAGTCATGACACCCGATCACGCGTACCGACTCATGCTCGCCCTTCAAGAAAATATTCAGAAGTTCGAAGAAAATCATGGCGCCATCATGAAAGAAGGAGAAGACGCTGGTTTTCAGTTTCCTATGAATTATAATGGGCCGATAGGTGAAGCGTAAACGTTTTAGGTTTTTTAATTTCAAATTCAGGCTAATTTTTTATCAATTTATAGGTAAAAAGGGAGGAAAATGGCCTTTTACGTAAAATACAATTTACATTATGGCCATGCCACAGCTCAACAAAGACCTGATCCTTTCAGGAAATATCAAATCCCAAGTAGCGCTCAGTCTACCCAATCCAGCCGTATTCGAATACCCTGAAAAAATTCTTCAGTTCGGAACGGGCGTTTTGCTTCGTGGACTTTGCGATTATTTCGTCGATAAGGCGAACCGCGCCGGACAATTCAAAGGCCGCGTCGTTTTAGTCAAATCCACTGCCAAAGGCGGAGCGGATGCATTTGAAACACAAGACGGATTATATACACATTGCATCAAAGGTATCGAAGAAGGAAAACAAGTCGAGGAATACCTTGTGAATGCATCCATTTCCCGAACGCTTACCGCTTCGAAAGAATGGGATAGTATTCTCGCCTGCGCGACGAGTCCTGATATGCAAATCATCATTTCCAATACCACGGAAGTTGGCATTCAATACGTGGCAAACGATCCGATTGCAGGTGCGTGCCCGAATTCATTCCCGGCGAAGTTATTGGCTTTTTTACATGCCCGCTGGCAACATTTCGACGGCGCCAGCACCGCCGGCATGGTAATCATTCCAACCGAATTAATCATTAATAACGGCGATGTCTTAAAAGGCATCGTGTTAAAATTAGCCGCGGACCATCACTTATCAAGTGATTTCGTGCAATGGCTTGAGAAATCAAATCATTTCTGTAATTCACTCGTCGACCGGATCGTTCCGGGAAGCCCAGACGCAGCCACAAACGCCGCGATTTGTGCGGAATTAGGCTACGAAGATTCCCTCATGATCATCTCAGAGGTCTATTCCTTATGGGCGATTCAAGGTGGCGCCGAAGTGAAAAAAATACTAGGATTCGCTCAGGCCGACAAAGGGGTAGTCATCGCCGAAGACATCGAAATTTACCGCGAATTAAAATTACGCTTGCTGAACGGAACTCATACGTTCATGTGTGGCATGTCCTATTTATTAGGCTTCCGCCTCGTGAAAGACGTCATGGTGAATGGTTATTTGAGCAAATTAATCATGAACCTCATGCTAAGCGAATTAGCCCTAGCCATTCCCTATAAAATGGACTTTAAGGTGGCGGATCGCTTTGGTCGGGCGGTGTTAGATCGCTTTAGAAATCCATTTATTAATCACAAATTGATCGACATCACGGTTCAATACACAACCAAAATGCGGATGCGCAATGTGCCCTTGTTATTGAATTACTACAAAATCTTCGGCAAAGCCCCGGAATTATTCAGCATGGGTTTTGCGGCATATTTGCAATTCATGCACGCCGTGAAAGTGGAAGATGGCAAATATTATGGCGAAAGTAATGGGGAATTTTATCCAATCCAATGCGATTATGCCGGCCATTTTTACGAGGCTTGGAAAGAATTTGATTTGAAAAAAATACTAGCGGATACGACCTTATGGGGTGAAGATTTGAATGCGTTACCCGGGTTTGCGGAGGCAGTTGAAAAATACATTTAAGGGTCCGCCCAACATACATACATGAAAGCATTTTTAACAGAAGATTTTCTCTTACAATCTGACACGGCAAAAAGCCTTTACCATCAATACGCGGCGGATATGCCGATTATCGATTACCATAATCATTTAGTACCCCAACAAATCGCGGAGGATAAGCAGTTCGATAACATCACCCAAATTTGGCTCTATGGCGACCATTACAAATGGCGCGCCATGCGCGCGCACGGCGTGGATGAAAAATACATCACGGGAAATGCTAGCGATGAGGAGAAATTCATGAAATGGGCCGAAACTGTTCCTTATACGATGCGGAATCCTTTATACCATTGGACGCATTTGGAATTGCAACGCTATTTCGGAGTAACCGAGGTCTTAAATGCCGACTCTGCGAAGCGGATTTATGACCATTGTTCTGCCCTATTGCGCACGAAAGAATACTCTGTTCGGAATTTATTGCGGAAAATGAACGTGAAAGTACTCTGTACAACGGATGATCCGATCGACTCCTTGGAATTCCACCAAGCCATCGCGGCGAGTGGGTTTGAGATTAAAGTTTTGCCAACTTTCCGTCCAGATAAAGCTATGGCGGTAGATGACGAATTGACCTTTATCGAATACGTGAAGGCCCTTTCGAACGTAGTTGGCTATTCGATTTCCAACCTTTCCGACTATAAAAAAGCGATTCAAGAACGTCACGATTTCTTTCATGCCATGGGTGGTCGTTTGAGCGATCATGGTTTAGAACATGTATACGCAGAAGACTATACAGAAGCGGAAATCGAGCATATTTTTAGTCGATTAGTGGCTGGCAAATCAATCAACGGGAAGGAGAAATGGCAATTTAAATCCGCGATGCTGGTATATTTTGCGCATTTAGATCATTCGAAAGGGTGGACGCAGCAATTCCACTTAGGGGCGCTTCGCAACAACAATGCCCGTTTATTAGGTTCTTTAGGACCGGATACGGGATTTGATTCGATTGGAGATTTCGAGCAGGCGAAGCCATTGTCGAAATTTTTGAATACGTTGGACTCAACGAATCAATTAGCCAAAACGATTTTATATAATTTAAATCCGAGGGATAATGAATTATTGGCTACGATGACGGGGAATTTTCAGGATGGAACGATCGTTGGAAAAATGCAATTCGGTTCCGGTTGGTGGTTTTTAGATCAAAAAGATGGAATGGAAAAGCAGATTAATGCGCTGTCGAATATGGGGATGTTGAGTCATTTCGTGGGGATGTTAACGGATTCACGAAGTTTTCTTTCTTTCCCTCGACATGAGTATTTTAGAAGAATCCTTTGTAATTTGTTGGGCCAAGATGTAGAAAACGGGGAACTTCCGGCGGACATGCCTTGGTTGGGGAAATTGGTTTCGGACATTTCATATACCAACGCCTCCACCTTTTTTAATTTTTAATGCGCATGAAAAAAGTAGTTACGTTTGGGGAAATTATGGGGCGTTTAAGTCCTCCGGGCTATGGTCGGATTATTCAAACCCAATCTTTCAATATCACCTTCGGGGGTGGCGAGGCGAATGTCGCGGGCAGTCTAGCCCATTTGGGCATTCCGGCCAGTCACGTGACGCGTTTCCCATCGAATGAATTAGGCAAAGCGGCGGCGGGCTATTACCAGCGCGTGGGTGTAGATACCTCTGACATCCAATTTGGCGAAGGCCGATTAGGCCTTTATTTCGTGGAATTTGGCGCCGCCATGCGTCCAAGCAAAGTAACGTATGACCGGGCGGATTCGGCCTTTGCGAACTTAGATCCTTCTGAATTTCACTGGCATGAGATATTAAAAGATGCGTGTTGGTTTCACTGGACGGGTATTTCGCCAGCGATTTCGGAATCAGCGGCACAAGCCGTTCGCGATGCGATTGCGGTGGCGAATGAATTAGGCATTACGGTGTCCGCCGATGTGAATTATCGGAAAAATTTATGGCAATATGGCAAATCCGTTCAGGAGGTTATGCCGGAATTAATCGCTGGTTGCGACATCATCGTTTGTGGCAAAGGGGATGCCGAGGATATTTTAGGGATCGTGCCGGATGGCTCGACGAAGAGTGGTTGGGAATCCGTTTGCAAGCAAATCATGGCGCAATTCCCAAATTTGAAAAAAATCATCAATACCAAACGCGGTCAAATATCTGCTTCTCAAAATACGCTTTCGGCCGCATCCTACAATGGCGACAAGGTGCTGAAATCGGATACCGTGGAAATTAGCCAAATCGTGGACCGGATTGGCGGTGGAGATGCGTTTATGGCTGGCTATATTTATGGCAATTTGATTTATTGTGATGAAGCGAAATCGCTGGCCTTCGCTGTGGCGGCTTCGGCACTGAAGCATACGATCGAAGGGGACATTAATTTGGCCAATTTAGACGAGATTGAAACCGTTATGAACGGAGATTTAACAGGACGATTAAAAAGATAAGTATGGCCAGAAATTCGGCATCCGTAGTATATAGTAGAATCGAGGAAACTCCGATTGTGCCTTTGTTCTTTCACAAAGATGTAAACGTGGCAAAAAACGTTTTAAAAGCCTGTTACGATGGGGGGATTCGCGTGTTTGAATTCACGAATCGGGGGGCGGAAGCGCCGGCCATTTTTGCCCAATTAATTGATTTTTGCGAGCAATCCTGCCCTGATTTAGTTTTGGGAATCGGGACCATTTATGATGCCAAACAAGCGAATGAATTCATCGCGATGGGGGCCGATTTTATGTTGCAACCCTTCACCACGCCCGAAGTAGGCGAGGTATGTGGTAAACATGACATTCCTTGGATGCCGGGGACGATGACCCTAACCGAAATCCGGAATGCGGAAATTTTAGGCGCAAAATATGTTAAAATTTTTCCGGGCAACGTCGTAGGACCAGGCTTCGTCAAAGCCATCAAAGGTCCGATGCCGACTACCAAAATCATGGTGACTGGCGGAGTAGAACCGAATAAAGAAAGTTTAAGTTCCTGGTTCGGCGCAGGCGCAGCCGCGGTGGGTATGGGTTCCCAATTGTTCCCAGCCGATTTGATTGCCAAACAAGATTATGATTCGATTTCAAATACCATTTCCAATTTAATACACATCTATCGGGGCCTATAAAAAAGCGCCAACACCAAACCTTCTAAACCATGAATACAATAGGAAAGTACCGCTGGCGAATTTGCGCATTGCTCTTTTTCGCAACCACAATTAACTACCTGGATCGCCAGGTAATCGGTTTGTTAAAACCGGTGTTAGAAGATCAGTTCAACTGGTCTGAAACCGATTACTCCAATATCGTGATTACCTTCCAAGCCGCCTATGCGATCAGTTTGTTGGGCTTCGGTGGAATCATCGACCGGATCGGTACTAAGTTAGGTTATTCGATTTCCATTGTCGTGTGGAGTATCGCGGCGATGATGCATGCATTGGCGACAGGAACGATGAGTTTTGCCTTTATGCGTGGTTTGTTAGGCTTAGGCGAGGCGGGTAATTTCCCAGCAGCGATTAAGACCGTGGCCGAATGGTTTCCGAAAAATGAGCGGGCCTTAGCGACGGGTATTTTTAATTCAGGAGCGAATATTGGAGCCGTAGCTGCCCCGATTATGGTGCCTTGGATTTTAGGTGTTTACGGCTGGGAAATGGCATTCATTGTGACGGGAGCGGTCGGATTCATTTGGTTGATCTTCTGGTGGTTATATTATGAGGTGCCGTCTAAGCATAAAGAATTAAGCAAAGAGGAATTTGACTATATCCATGCGGACATGGAAGCGAAGGATGAGAATCAGGAGCCGGTGAAATGGGCGCGTTTATTTGGGTTTAAGCAGACCTGGGCCTTTGTGTTCGGAAAGATGTTGACCGACCCGATCTGGTGGTTTTTCTTATTCTGGTTGCCTTCATATTTCTCGGAGCGTTTCCAATTAGACTTGAAGAAACCAAGTTTAGAGTTGATTATTGTGTATACGGCGACGACGGTGGGAAGTATTGGTGGCGGTTGGTTGTCGGGTTATTTGATCAACAAAGGATGGCCTTCTTTCCGCGCACGGAAATTCTCCATGTTAGGTTTTGCGGTGGCGGTGATGCCGATTATGTTGGCGCGCTATTGCGATAACATTTGGCAAGCGGTAGCCTTGATTTCGTTGGCTGCAGCTTCGCACCAGGCTTGGAGTGCGAATATTTACTCCATTGCGACGGACATGTTCCCGAAAAAAGCGGTGAGTTCGGTGATTGGTATCGGCGGAATGGCTGGATCCGTGGGGGGTATTTTCTTTCCGATGGTCGTGGGAGCGCTGTTGGATAAATACAAATTATTGGGCAATATCAATGATGGATATAATATCATCTTCTTGTTGTGCGGTAGTGCCTACATGATTGCCTGGTTAATTATTTACAGCTTGGCGCCAAAATTAGAAACGGCCCAAATCGACTAGCATAATACGATTTTTATAGAAAGTACGGGAGTTGTCAAAGCGAAATTTGGCAACTCTTTTTTTTCGTTTTTTGGGATTTAACTATTCCTTAATGATTCATTAACAAGGACTAGGGCGACTCAGGGTACCTTTGGAAAACCAATTGATTATCATGGGTCAAAAATTCCAACCCACTTACAAGACGATCATCGTCTCGGACCTTCACTTAGGAAGTAAAGGTGCCAAAGCTAAAGAAGTCAACGAATTTTTACGTGCCAATTCCTGCCACCAGTTAATTCTGAATGGGGACATCATCGATGGATGGCAATTAAAAAAAGGAGGCTCATGGAAAAAGAAACATACCGCCTTTTTCAGAACGGTGCTCAAAATGATGGATGCCTGGGATACCGAGGTAATCTATTTACGTGGAAATCACGATGATTTTTTAGAGCAGGTATTGCCTTTGAAGGTAGGTAAGCAGTTTTCGATCCGTCAGGATTATATGCTGAAAACGTTTGGCAAAAAATACTTCATTACGCATGGGGATATTTTTGATAGCATAACGAGTCAAATGAAATGGTTGGCCTACCTGGGCGACATCGGTTATACGTTTTTGTTGTGGCTAAACAAGTGGTACAATCAGTACCGGTCTTGGAGAGGAAAGCCCTATTATTCTTTGTCTCAAACCATCAAACAAAAGGTAAAAGCAGCGGTGAATTTCATCTCAGATTTTGAGGAAAAATTAGCCGAATTAGCCATTGCCAAAAAAGCGGATGGCATCATTTGCGGACATATCCACAAGGCGGAAATTAAGGAGATCAATGGGATTATGTATATGAATTCGGGGGATTGGGTGGAGTCCTTGACGGCCTTGGTGGAGACACATCAGGGAGAATGGTTGATTATTGAATATCCGAATTTCAATTTAGAAAAGGAATTGGAGGAGATTTGGGATGATTCGATTACCGAGGATTTAGATCGCATTTAATTCATGGGCAAATTTATTTTTACGGTGCAGGGAGAAGGTCGGGGGCATTTAACCCAAGCGATTTCCTTGACTCAATTAGCCCGAGAGGCGGGCCATGAGGTGGTCGGTTACGCAGTAGGCTCCTTTCAGGGCCGAAAGGTTCCGGCGTTTTTTAAAGAATTTATTGGTGATACGCCCTTGATTCAATACGAAAGTCCGTCGATCAATTATGGCAAGGGGAAGTCGGTGCAATTAGGCAAAACAGCCTTTCAAGCTTTTCGTCGATTTCGTACCTATTGGAAAAGTGCGTGTCAGTTGCAAGATTTTATCGAAGAATTACAACCGGATGGACTGGTCAATTTTTACGAGTCCATTACCGGAATCTATTATTTAAAAACGGGGAGTAAGGTGCCTTGCATGTCGATTGGGCATCAGTATTTGTTATTGAACCGTCATTTTCAATCGATTCCGGAGAAAAAATTGGATCAGTTTTTATTAAATCTGAATACGAAAATCACGGCCATTGGTTCTCAAAAATTAGTCGGTTTATCCTTTCGACCAATGGCTTCCGATGAGCTGAACCATATTTCGGTGGTTCCGCCTTTATTGCGCCAGGAAATTAGGGCTCTGCAATCGGAACAGGGGGAGCGCTGGCTAGTCTATTTAACTCATTTTCGCTTGGCGGATGAGATTATGGCGTGGTCGAACAAGAATCCGGAGATTCAATTAGACTGTTTTTGGGATAATCCCGCGCGTCGGGAAGAATATGCCTATTCCGAAAATTTAACTTTTCATCCGATAGATGCCGAGAAGTATTTGCAAAAAATGCAGGGGTGTAGGGGCTTGATTTCGACGGCAGGATTTGAGTCAGTAGCTGAGGCGATGTACCTTGGAAAGCCGGTCATGATGGTCCCTGTGCCGAACCACATCGAGCAAATGATTAATGCCTACGATGGGGAACTTTCGGGCGCGGGAATTGCGGCCCGTGCGTTTGATTTGGATGTGTTCAAGGGTTATTTACCGGAGCATCCGGAAGGGGCAGAAGCTTTTCAGGCTTGGTGTGGGCAATCGCGTTATTTGATGGCAAATCACTTATCAAATCTTATTAAAGCAAAATCCATTTCTGAGGATTATTTAGAGCCTAATTTTGCCTATTAATTTCCTTTTCATTAAAAGTAAATTACCTAAGCACATGCTAAATTTTGAAATAATTACGAGATCAATAAGTTTCCGTTAAATCATCGAATAAGCATACTCGAGACTCTAATTTTACGCTATGTTTGTTGTGAAATACCATAACCATGGCAAAGGAAAACGTGATCAAATCTTTTCGGATTCGAAAATTAGGTTATAAATCCTACCATGATGGTTTTGTATTTATTTCCTATTCTCGGATAAAGGGATTTGGGCTTGAATACGATCCTATTTCGAATCATTTGCTCATCGAGATGATGGTACAAGATGAAGGAAAAATCCAATTGACAAAGAATTTTACTAATGACGCCTACAAATTATTTTTACGAAGGTGGAATCAGTTTTTAATAAACGAAGAATATTTTTTTGATCTCGCGGAATTTAGCCGAAATGATCAGCATATCAAATTATAAATTAGTATCCGCCATGAAACTACTTTACTTATTACTAATCCTTTTGGGGTTCAATTTATCAGCACAAAATAATAAGGATTTAAATGTCATTGTCATTACAACGGATGGATTTCGCTGGCAAGAAGTTTTCAATGGATTGGATTCAGCTATTGCTAAACAAAAACGCTTTCATCATGGAGATAGCGCACAAATTGTTTCAAATTATTGGGCAAAAAAAGTAGAGGACCGAAGAGCAAAATTGTTGCCTTTTTTCTGGAAAACTATTGCGGAAAAAGGTCAATTGCACGGAAATCGAACAAAGGGTTCATGGGTCAATGTATCCAATCCGTTTTGGTTTTCTTATCCTGGATATAGTGAATTGTTAACAGGCCAGGTGGATCCAAATGTCAATTCAAACGATTATAAGCCGAATCCCAACACGAATTTTTTTGAATATTTAAATGCCCAGGCAACCTATAAAGGTAAGGTTGCGGCATTTGGTGCATGGGATGCATTTGATCGAATCCTAAATGAAAAAAGAGCTAAATTCCCCGTAGTTTCGGGTTTTGACCGATATGAAAACCTAAATAAGGATCCATATTTGGAATTGATTTCGAAAATGCAAAATGAGTCTTTTAAGGTTTTTGGTGAAGTCGAAGCGCAGGATGTATTTACGCATTATCAAGCGCTAACCTATTTGAAATCCAAAAAGCCTAAAGCTCTTTACATTTCCTATGGGGAGACGGATGAATTTGCCCATGAAGGACATTATGGGAGATATTTAAATGCGGCACATCAATTTGATGCTTGGGTAGCTCAAATTTGGGATTTTGTTGAAAAAGATCCTCAATATAAAGACAATACAATTCTATTAATTACTACGGATCATGGACGAGGCGATAAGGTAAAATCGGAGTGGACATCTCATGGACAAAAAATTCAAGATAGCCATGAGATTTGGTTTGCCTTATTGGGGAAGAACATTGAAAATCTTGGAGAGATTTCGGAAAATGAACAAATTTTTCAAAAGGATTTAATTCATTTGATTGCTGAAAAAATGAATGTGAAGTTTAAATCTGTTCAGGTAAAACCCTAATTATTTCTTGATAACAAATCCCTAATAAACGGGCTGAAATATTAACAATTCTTTCACTTTTTGAAAAAATTCTAGTCATACTAAAAGACGAATTTTGTGTTGATCATAGGTCAACATAATGAATAGAAGATCATTACTGCAATCTCTTGGCCTGATGGCCGGAACCATTAATTTACCCGCCTTTTCTAGCCAGGGCAAATCAATTACCTCCCCTCAAAAACCATTTCGAATTGCGCATATTACAGATGTGCACATGATGCCTTTAATCGGTGCTGCGAAAGGATTTTCCAAGTGTTTGCATCACATTCAAAATTTAGCTCAAAAGCCGGATTTAGTGATTAATAGTGGCGATGCGATTATGGATGCTCATCGCGGAGGAAGGTCAGTTGCTGAAAAGCAATGGAAATTATGGAATGACGTGATAAAAAATGATTTATCGACACCCATCATTCAGTCATTGGGCAATCATGATATTTGGTGCAAATCAGAAAATCCCGCCAGTATTTTAGATGGTAAAAAATGGGCATTAGATGAATTAAAAGAGGAAAAATCCTATTTCTCAAAAGACTTGGGAAACTGGCATTTAATAAGTTTGGATAGTATTAGTCCGAACCATGAGGGGCAATGGTATACAGGCAAGATTGATGAAGCGCAAATGGATTGGTTGAAGCGCGAGCTTCAGGCAATTCCAAGTTTTAAACCCGTCATGATTGTTTCTCATATTCCGATTTTATCCGCTTGTATCTTTTTTGATGGAAAGCGTTTTGAAAAAAACCAGTGGAATATTCCAGGCAGGTGGATGCATGAAGATGCCTTAGAATTAAAGGATTTATTCATCAAATACCCGAATGTAAAATTAGCGATCAGTGGCCACATTCATTTATTAGATCGTGTGGAATACAACGGCATTAGCTATTGCTGCAATGGCGCAGTCAGTGGCGCTTGGTGGGCAGGAAATTACCAAGAAACACAACCAGGCTATGCGGTTATTGATTTATATCCAGATGGGTCTTTCACAAATACATATACAACTTATAATTCGTAACGATATGAAAACAATTCAATTAAGTTCAGGTAAAATTATAGGTGCCGGGGCACCATGCTACATTATTGCTGAAATCGGAATTAACCACAATGGTTCATTAGAAACGGCAAAAAAATTAATCGATGCCGCTGTAGAGGCGAAAGTAGATGCGGTAAAGTTTCAAAAACGCACACCTGAAATTTGTGTTCCAAAGGACCAATGGGAAATCATGCGTGAAACTCCTTGGGGACCGATGACATATATTGATTACAAACGAAAAACAGAATTTGGGGTGTTGGAGTATTCCGAAATTGATAGCTATTGCAAGCAAAAGGGGATTGATTGGTTTGCTTCTGCTTGGGATGAACCATCTGTTGATTTCATGGAAAATTTTGAACCAGTGATGTATAAATTGGCATCCGCTTCTTTAACAGATGATGCCTTGATTCGGAAGATTTGTGCGACGGGCCGACCAATAATGATTTCAACAGGTATGTCTCGCATCGATGAAATTACATTTGCAGTGGAATTAATTCGAGAGTATGGTGATTATCCGTTAATGATTGCACATGCAACATCTGCTTATCCATGTAAGCCAGAAGAATTGAATTTACGTATGATTAATACCTTAAAAACCTTATATCCAGAATACATCATTGGATATTCGGGTCATGAAACGGGATTATCTACCACCGTTTCTTCGGTAGCCATTGGCGCACAGTTTGTGGAACGTCACTTTACCTTAGATCGGGCGATGTGGGGATCTGATCATTCCGCTTCTGTAGAGCCTCAAGGCTTTGTTCGATTGGTAAAAGATATTCGTGATACAGAAATGGCACTTGGTGATGGCGTTAAAGTGGTCTACGAAAGTGAAGTAGGTCCCATGAAGAAATTGAGAGTCAATATAACGACGAATCGCGAAGCTGAAAAAGTTTAGCTATGTCGTTTTCGATTGTTGAGATTTGTGCTGGTTCCCTCCTGGTGGGAACTGGGTGTATCATCTATCTAGAAAGGAAGTTCCCCTACCGAAGGGGAATTCCTTTTTTTAGAGAGGGCTTTTGGACGGATATCATTGGCTATGCTTTAATCCAAAGTTTCATCCTAAAAATCGTCATTTTTGATTACATTATTTTACCGGTTCAAACGAGATTCTCGTTAGATTCAATGCCCAACATAGGTCATTGGCCCTTGTATATACAGGTATTATTTTTTGTAATCACACATGATTTTTACATTTATTGGTTTCATCGATGGCAACATGCCAATCCCATATTGTGGCGAACGCATGAGGCACATCATTCCAACACGAGTGTTGATTGGATCGCAGGAACAAGATCCCATTCAGTGGAAATTATAATCAATCAAACCATTGAATTTTTACCTATTTTTCTTCTGCGCGCAGACCCCGCAGTCGTTCCAATCAAAGGATTAATTGATGGAATTTGGGGGATGCTGATTCATGCGAATATCGATTTTAGTTTTGGCAAATGGAAATACCTTTTAAATGGTCCAGAATTTCATTTATGGCATCATGCCAATCATAAGGAAGTATTTCATGCGAATTTTGGAACCAAATTAAGTTGTTGGGACCTCCTTTTTGGAACCCTATATGAAACAACTGAAAAACCAAAAAAATGGGGATTATATTATCAATTTCCAAAGGGCTATTTAAGACAGCATGCCTATGCTTTTTACCGTTGGTTTTTCGTAGATTTAAGAGAAAAAAATACCCATGATCAAACCTTGGATTAATATTTTTATTGCCGCCATTTTTGAAACGGGCTGGACCTATGCATTAAAATACATGGATTTTAGCGCGTTAAAAGAGGCCTACGGAAAGTATTCATTATGGAGTGAATCTGTAGGAATTCAGTTGAGCCCTTTCATCTGCTATGTAGTTTTCGGAGGGGCAAATATTTATTTTTTACAAGCGGCTTTGAAGGAAATACCGACCGCAACAGCCATTGCTGTTTGGACAGCCTTCTCCCTGGTCATGATAAAATTATGTGACATCTATTATTTTAAAACAGGCACTTCCTTTATGGAATTCTTTTTTTTGGCCATTATAGTCATCGGAATTATTGGCCTAAAATATGTAAGCCCAGCCTAAAGTTCTTTCGCCTCTAGAATCATTTCGGCCATTTCACGAAAACATCCTTGACCCCCGGCAAGCGAAAGAATGACATCTGCCTCATTTTTTACCTGCTTTAATGCATCTGAAGGACAAAAAAAGACACCAACCAGAGGCCTTACGACTAAATCGTTTACATCATCACCGATATAAGCCAACTCCTCTATTTTCAAATGGTATCGCTTCAATATGCGATTAACCACCCCCTTCTTTTCCTTTACACCCAAATTTAATTCTAAGATTCCCAATTTATCCGCGCGCTTCACTACAGATGGTGAACTTTCACCTGTTATAATTCCAGTTTCAATCGATGCCAATTTCCGAAGCCGCTCCACACCCATACCATCCCGAATATTGAATTTTTTTAAATACTCCCCCTGTTCTCCATAATAAACTCCTCCGTCCGTTAATACTCCGTCGCAATCGCTAAGTACGTATTTAATTTTAGCTAATTTTTCTTGTAAGTTTTCCATATTAAATTGAAGTAAATCCACCATCCACGACCAAGTTGGCTCCCGTCATATAGGCAGAAGCATCACTAGCTAAAAATACTAAAGCTCCTGCATAATCGTTCGTTTGTGCCATCCGATTTAAACTTGTTTTTTGTGCATATTTTTGAATGAAATAATCCGTCTGCCCATTTTCTACTCCGCCTGGCGAAAGCGTGTTTACCCGAATACCATTCTTTCCCCAATAGGCCGACAAATAACGTGTAAAATTAATTACTGCGCCCTTGGTCGTCGGATATGCAGGCGTTTTGTAAAATAATTGCTCGCCTGCTTCATTTTGATATAGGGATTGATCAGGGCCGACAAGCCCATAGGTTGAGGCAATATTAATGATACTTCCTTTCCCTTTTTTCACCATCAATTGGCCAAATTTTTGCGAACATAAAAAGAGACCTTTGACATTAACCTCCCAAGATTTTTCAAACATGTCAACCGGATAATTTTCAAAGGCTGACATGGCCAAAATATCTGAATTTATTTGAAAATGATCATTGATCGCCGCATTATTGACCAAAATATCTAAGCTCGAAAATGTAGATTCAACCCATGCCGATGCATTTATCACTTCTTGTTCTGACGTTATTTCAAAGGCCAAACCTACCGCCCCATTTGGTAATGTAGAGGCAAATTCTGCACATGCCTCATAATTTAAATCAGCCACAATCACCGTGGCCCCCGCATGAGCTAACGCACGACAATGTTCCTTACCAATCAATCCCAAGGACCCGGTAACCAACGCAATTTTCCCTTGAAGGTTAAATAAGTCCATTTTAAGCATTTTTAGGTTTAATATTATGCTGATCAACTTTTCTAAAAACCGCCTCCAACAATTCTCCTTCTAAGTAAGATTCAACCGTATTAGTCTGAATGGCTATTTGTAATCGAGGTAAAATGTCCGCGTAAGCCTTCATGGTATAGTCCAAATCCGCTTGCGAGTGGCTATAGGACATATTATGAAAACCACCCCATAAAATGCCTTTTTGTAATAACTCTTGCTGCATAAATGTTTTTAATGCCAATGGATTTTGACCCTCCGCCTGGTAAGTTAACATCGTCCTGCAAGGATACCCCACACAAGCGGTAATATGACTCATACCTAATAAATTCACCAATTTTGTATATTCATTTTGTAACCAAGCACCCTTTTCCTCCAAAGCGTTCGCTACCTTATGCTCCTTCATAAATGCGATAGTCGCTTTGCAAGCCGCTAAGGAAAGTGCTTCCCCACCAAAGGTTGTATAGGAAAAAACGTCTTGCTCGAATAAATCCATAACCTCCTTCCGACCCGTTAAAATCGCCAAAGGCATCCCGTTCGCACAAGCCTTTGAAAAAGTAGCTAAGTCTGCCTTCACACCGAAAAATTCCTGAGCACCCCCTAAGGCAATTCGAAAGCCCGTCCACATTTCATCAAAAATCAACAGGGTGCCATTCGCCTTACAGATTTCCGCTAATTCTTGTAAAAAACCAGGCTTTGGTTTTTCAAAAATAAACGGCTCTAAAATAACGCAGGCTACCGTTTCATCTAAAGCATTTTTAATCGACTCAATATCATTATATGCAAAAGTAAAACTCAAATCTTTGATTCCATCTGGAATTCCATTATTACGAGAAGTAATCCCAATATACCAATCATGCCAACCATGATAACCACAACAAAATACTTTTTCTCTTCCTGTAAAAGCGCGTGCTACACGAACCGCTGCCGATGTCACATCCGCTCCTGTTTTACTATATTTAACAACCTCCGCATTCGGAATTATATCATGCAATATTTCTGCAATTTCAACCTCCAATGGATGCATAAGCGAAAAGGTAATTCCATCCTTTAATTGCTCCTGAATCGCGGCATCAATTTCTGGAATACAATAACCCAAAGACAAAGGACCAATTCCCATATTATAATCCAAATATTCATTCCCATCCACATCCCAAACGTGCGCGCCCTTCCCTTTTTGAAGATAAATGGGTGCCACTCCTTTTGAAAATTGGCCTGGACCTTTCGCTAAAGTTTGTGTAATCGGCATTTGAACTTTTTTGCCGCGTGCATACCAAGATTTAGATGTTTCAATGCTCGGTAAAGAGGAATTAAATTGGATAGAATTTGACATATTTTTTATGCGTTATGAATAAATTTTTCGATACGTTCAACTAATTTTTCAGGGCTCAATCCTTCATTTTCGATGACATCCTGAAGCGTTCCAGGGCTGAACCATTTTTCCTCAAATGCGATGGCACTGACTGGAATATGCAAATTGTTTTTAACTAAAAATTCAGCCAAAATACTGAACAAACCTCCCGTCATAAAGTGATCCTCTACCGTAATAAATCGACCTGTTTTGGGAAGAATCGATTGAATCAAATCCCCGTCAAAAGGTTTTAAATTTCGGAGGTTGACTAAGCCAACTTTATAGCCCATGTCAGACAATAATTGATGCGCTTTGATACAATTTTCCAACATAAATCCATAGGTTAAAATCGTAAAATCTACGCCTTCAAAAATCAATTCCGCTTTCCCAAATTCATAGGGCTTATGTGTTACGATCGAAGGTTTCGTATTAATCCGTACATAACTTGGATTTTCTGTAGCCCAGATATAGGGTAACATTTCAACTAAATCTTGTTCGTCTGCTGGCGCAAAAACCTCCATGCCTGGAATACCTCGCATGATGGAAACATCTTCCAATGCTTGATGGGTAGGTCCATTCCCATCTGATAATACGCCAGGAATAAAACTACTATACTTGACGGGTAAATGTGCAATGCCTACAGAAGTCCGAGTGAATTCAAATGCACGCATGGTCAAAAATGCAGATAAAGCATGTACAACAGGTTTTCTGCCTCGCAAGGCAAGACCTGCTGCTGCGCCAATCATGGTTTGTTCGGTAATTCCGGTATCTATAAATCGAGCCCCAAGGGATTGGGGTAGATTCCGAACTAATGCCCGATTTTCCGCTGTCATTACAACAAATCTGTCGTCAGCAAGAGCCGTTTGCTCCAATAATTTTTCGTAGGTCATCATTATCTTACAACTAATTTTTCTGCGGTTAAATTTGCCTGAAGGCCACTTACTAACTCTTCCATTAATTCCTGAATTTCCTTTTCGGAAAAATTACAAAACCAACGATCCGCGCGCGCTTCAATCGAAGGTAATCCCTTTCCTCTTACCGTATCACAAATAACCACTTGTGGTCTTTCTGAATCCACTTGACTAAAGGCGATATTTAATTGCCTAAAATCATGCCCATCGATACGTTGCGTATGTAAACCAAAAGCCTCGAATTTATCAACCAAAGACTCTAAAGGAATTAAATCTTCGGTAGCCATATTCGCTTGAAATTGATTACGATCAATAACAAATGTGAGGTTGTCTAATTTATAGGCCTGGGCAACCAAAAAAGCTTCCCAACAAGAACCTTCATTCAACTCCCCATCCCCCATCACACAATACACCCGATTTCCCCCTCCACGTAATTTAATATCCATGGCCACACCGATGGAAACAGAGGGTAATTGACCCAAAGAACCGGAATGAAATTCTACTCCTGGAATGTGACGATTTGGATGCCAATACACATGATCACGCGTCGACAAATGATTACTTAAACGCTCTTTTTGAATCCAACCTAATTCCACAAAAATCCCATACAATGCCGGAACATCATGGCCTTTTGATAAAAATAAATAATCCCGATTGGGGTCCTGTAAAGTGGGTAGATCTATGTGCATGTGATTCACATATAAATAGGTCAATAAATCAACGGCAGAAAGAGAGGCTCCTAAAAAGCATCCTCCCTGGGTGGCCATCGGAATGATATGCTGACGCACGCGCAAGGCAAAATCTTCTAACTCTTTTAACTTTATTTCGTCCATATTATAATTTAGTTTGGCTTGAATCAATCGTTTTTAAATCATCTAAATGATGGCGGTACCAGTTCACCCCGGCATACATTTCATTTAAACTCATGAGCTGGGGTTCCTGATCCAACAAATCCAAAATATCCAACAAACTAAAATTTTCTTTAGCTGGATATAATTGGTCATAGACCTGTTTTATAAATTCAAAATCCTCCATATAATCAAGTGTAAAACGATGGGTCATATCCAATTTTAAACCACTTTCCCAAAGCACATTTCCAATCGAAAATTTGGCTGGATTTTCCCAAAAATAAGGTGTAGTATGCTCTCGCTCTAATGATTTGGTTGCATGTTTCCATGCATTTGTTAGCGCAGAAAACGACATCACTTCCACATCATTTCCATCGGGATATGAAGCTGGATGTAGATTACTTACAAAATCGAATATGTCTTGATGGTCATTGTAATAGGTCAATACCCGATCGATTACTTGGGGATCAATTAAGGGACAATCCGAGGGGATTTTTACAATAACACTCGCATTATAAAAAAGGGCCGCTTGGTAATGCCGATCTAATAAATCATTCATCGATCCTCGAAAAACATCATAGCCATTTTCTTTCACTATTTGTACTAATTGATCATCAGATTCTTGATCAGAAGTTATCACGACGAGTTTTACCTTGGTCTTTATTTGGGCAATTCGATCTAATTGGTGAATTATAATAGGTTTCCCCTGAATCTCCTTTAATACTTTTCCTGGAAAACGTGAAGAGGTCATTCGGGCTTGCACCAAAATAAGAATCATATTATGCATGTATTTTATCCGAAAAAAAAGTAGGGAGTAAAGATAAAAACTCGTTTTTAGGACCTTCAAAATCTAAATACGCCCCACACAAATTGGCTATCGATTTTGCCGAAGAACCTCCATTTTGAATAGGAAGTTTTTCATGCAATTCTTCTAAATCAAAATAAGAATGTACTTTTTTTCCAAGAGCGATTCCCGTATAAACTACTGTTGAAAATTGGGTGATTAATTCATCACAATTAGCAATCATTTCATTCGTAGGACCATCCGTAAAAATCATCGTGTTTTCTGGACAATGATCTTTAATTTCTTGAATTGCACGATTCATTTTTTCGTTGGGATGAAGTTTAAAAAGTAATGTTCTTCCATCCGCTATTTCCACACATTTTTTCAAGAATAATGGACGATTTTCATAGCGAAACGTTTCCCGCATATCCGTTGTCGCCACCATCACATAATTACGATATGGGAAATCATTCGTTGCATAGGTTACTAAATTATCATAATTAGGAATACCTGAAACGACCACTTTGTTTGCATCTGTTCCATGATAGGTAATATAATTTTTATATCCCTCAGATGCGGCGCAATAAATATCACATAAATTGGACGTACCATTTAAGGAGGTGCCAAAACTCCAATACCTAGGTAATTTTAATTTTTGAATGATTGAACTTAATGTTGTGTAAGGATCAATCATACCTTCTTGAACCCACACGGTTTTGGCATTAACAAATTTTTGGGGGAACAACATATCCGAACAGAAAACAACTAAATCATATGAATTTTCTAAGGCTTTATAATCTAGGTTCAATTGATTTTCAGCCATGTAAAATTCAGCCTTTTTTCGTAAAGGATTGCCCATGATAGTGGTATCCAAAATGCCTAATTCGATGGCTTTAGAAATAAAAAAATCATCGGAAAAAAACTGACTAAAAAAACAATTATGGGCAGTTAAATGCGAAGCGATTGCATGCATTTGAGTTGTTTGATTAATCGATCCAGTTAAGAATAAAATATTCTTACGCGCCATGTAGTTTATTTAATTAGTAAGTAAAAATAAACTACCTATTGGTATATTTTGATACGCATTTTTCGAATTAACAATTATGTAATCATGGCGTAATAATTAGGAAAAATGAGACAAAAAAAGAAGCATTTTCAAACTCTATTTAAATTTTGAGAAATTCCTAGGTAAAATTTAAAGCCAACTATTAATCCTTAATCTGCTACTAAAATTCTCTAAAAAAAACGAAACCAATTAAAATACAAAAAAGTGGCAGAACATACATTCCGCCACTTTTTGAAAACCATTCACTTTATGAAAACAATCTATTTAATCAACCAAATCTGGTCATTAATATCATCTTTACCAGAAAACTGATTCGTTATGGCTGCTGTGTAATTCGTAGCATTAGCAGTTCTTTCCGTCGATGGATAAATCCAACGAAGAGCTATACGGCCTGAGTTACCATTTCCTGCGCCTGTGGAGAATGCAGGAAAACCCGTTCTTCTCCAATTGAAATATGCCTCCATTCCTGAATTCATAAAGAAGGCTGCATATTTTTGAGAAACAATTTTCTCAATTGCATTTGCAGCATCTAATTGAACAGAAGCCTGTGCGTAATAGGTATCAAAATTAAAGTTGACCGTATATTTCGTCAAATCAGCCGCATCTTTAGATCCTGTCTTCGAATACGTCATCGTATTCGCGCCATCCACTATACCATAGAAAGCATGAGAAGCCTTGATCCCTTTCTTATACCAATCTTCAGCTGACCCCGTGGCCCATCCACGTGCATAACCCTCTGCGATATTAAAACATAATTCAGGATAGCCTACGATAAACGTATTCTCACCCGTATAATTTTGATAGTACCGAGCACGATTTTGGAATGAATAAATACCCGGTGCAAAACCAGTGCCATTCGACAAACCTGCATTTTTAGACATGTCATCCAAAACATCCCCTGAACCTGCGCCACGATAAGCCGTATAGTCTGATGGCAATTTACCTGCTTTCAAATCTGAACCTGCTGGCTCACATGTAACCATCACACGAGGGTCTTGAATTTTAGTTAAGTATCCAACGTAGGTAGACGCCATATTTTGACGTGTTGCATCAAAACCAAAATTATCTGGGTTCGAAGGATACTTGTTAAATGAATTCCAAACGAATTGCAATGACTCTCCATTCGAACCCAAAATTGGATATTTAGTTGGATTGCTGACCATTTCAGCAAATTTCGTTTTCACCGCCAAGTCAGTATCTGAATCTTTTTTTGATAAGGTGATCAACACGCGCAAACGATATGCGTTCACAACTTTTTGCCATTTTTTCAAATCCCCTGAAAAATAAAAATCGCCAGAAACTGTTTCCCCCTTTGCAATCAAGGTCGACAAGTCTGTATTGGCATCATCTAACCATTTTAAGATTTGCACATAAATTACTTTTTGTGAATCATACTTTGGAGCCGTATTTTCGATTCCTTTCAACGACTCTGTCATAGGTAAATCACCTACCCTTTTTGACATTTGATCAAAGAAATACGCACGGAAAAATTTACCTAAAGCTGAATATCCATTCACATCGGCTAAACCTGCTTTTTTAGCCTCTTCTTCCATCTTGATTACATTTTTCAAGGTGGTGTATTGATTTGGCATTTGTCCTAAGTTATATTCATTATTTGCATAATAGTTATAATTAGAGCAATAGAACTGGTTCCAACGAGCTTCCGCAGAGAAAGGGCGACCATTATCATTCAAGACATTGTATTCTACAGTTTGCAACACTAAGGACGCAGGAACTTGTACGGCACGATTGGAGTCTTTTTCCAATTGATCAAAGGTCTTTTCGCAACTGCTTAAAGTCAGCAAAGAGAAACCTAACATACCTAAAATTATATTTTTGATTTTCATTGTATGAATCATTTAATAGAAATGAAAAATTAGAATGTGAAGTTTAAATTAACCCCGTAACTTCTTACAGAAGGCGTTTGTGGACTTGAAGCTCCATCAGACAAATACTGTGACAAATCCGTGTCTTTCGCTTCAGCAAAATACAATAAGTTACGTCCGACAAAAGAAACATTCGCGGTAGAAACATACTTACCAAACCAAGAAGCTGGTAATTTTACGCCGAAAACTACTTCCTTCAACATACCAAATGAACGGCTCATTAAATTACCTTCATTCGTATTATAATAACGTCCTACATAATCTTGAACATATGTTTTCACCGTATTAGGAGCAAATTGCAAATCAGCATAATTTGTAATTTTCCCGTTTGCATCTAACTTAATGGCAACACCATTACTTACCACAACACCTTGGCCTATAAACGCTTTAACACCTAACGCATCTTGAGGACGAGCCTCCGCAAAAATCCCTTGCGTTGTTCCAATGTGGCGACCCCCTCGGTATGCCTGCTGTTGGGTATAATTGATAATTGACCCACCTACACGACCGTCAAACAACACACTTAAGCTTAGGTTTTTGTAAGTAACCTTATTATTAAAGCCAAATACGAAATCAGGATTAATATTTCCTAAATACTGGGCTTGTGTTCCAGAAACGTTAATCGGAATACCACCGGCGGTATTAATGATTTTTCCATCAGGTGTGCGAAGGAATGCAGATCCATATAATTTATCTGTACGATCGCCTACTTTTAAGAATGTATTTAAGCTTGTGATTCCTGGGTAGATATCCGTTAACCGTTGCTCATACGTTGAATAATTCGCTAAAACATCCCAGCGGAAATCCGCAGTTTGGATTGGTGTACCCGTTACCGAAATTTCATATCCTTTCTTTTGCGTCTTAATACCATTTACTAAAGCAGATGTATATCCTGAAGTAGATGAAATTGGCAATGAGAAGATAGAAGGGCCATCATTTGAGATGAAATATGCAACATCAATTCCAATCCGATTTTTGAATAACCGCAAATCCATACCGAATTCAGTCTGAGAGGTTTCAGATGGATTCAAGTTCGGATTACTTAATTCATTCCCATAGGTTGCACCTGTTTGATTATTGTAGTAGAAACCCGTTGAATAAACTGTATTGTTTTGATACGAAGGACCGTCGTAAGGTGAGTTGTAATTTTCACCTGAATAAGTTCCCATTCGGTTATCAATGGTAGAGGATGTTAAACCATCTTTTACGTTCGCATAAGATCCTCGGAATTTCAAGAAAGAAACTGTTTCTGGCAAATCCACATAATCAGACAATACGGTAACCGCGCCAAATGAAGGATAGAAGAATGTGTTATTTCCTTGAGGTAAGGTAGATAACTTATCCATACGCCCAGTTGCGAAAACAGTTAAGTATTTCTTATAAGAAAAGTCCGCTGAATAATAGGCTGAAAGCACTTGCATGTCTGAACCAAAGTTGGCCACTTGTACCGGATTTGCTGAGTTCGAAAAATTATACAAACCCGGAACGTTCAAATAGTTTGTAGTCGCAAACATGGATTTGTATTGGAAAATACGTTGGGATGCACCAGCCGTAATTTTTGTATTAAGTCCAGGCAACACATCTTTGTCGAAAGTCAATAATAACTCCGTATTATTTTCAAACAATGAACGACGGTCTTCGCGGTAATCTCCACGACGCTCATCACGTCCATACGTACCTGCAGAATAAGGGAATTTTTCCGTGCGTAACATATCCCAAGTCGTTACTTGAGTCCTTGCTAACAAATTCAAGTTATCATTAAAAGTATAACGCAAGGCAGCTTGGCCAATAATATCGGTTTTGTAATGGGACCGTAACCATTCGTATGACATAAAATAAGGATTATTGTAGCGCTGATATTCTGCATAAATTTGCTGAATACCTTCTTTCCCCTTTTGCCAATAATTGCGCATATCATCGATATTCCAATCGGCACCCGCCCAATAGACGATATTATAAATAATCGAGTTAGGACCGTAGTTTACATCTGGAATATTTGGCGTGTATTGACGGTTGTATTGTAAGTTTGACTCAAACTTCAATTTATTGGAGAATTTATAATCTGCCGTGATATTGAAATTTGTCATATTTAATTGAGTATTAGGAACAATACCTTTTTGATATATGTGAGAAGTAGAAAATCGTAAATTATACTTCTCCCCAGAAGCTGCTACTGAAATATTATTCGTTGATAATACTCCTGTTTCCAAAAAACGCTTTAGGTTATCTTTGCCACGTGCGATCCAGGGAGTTCCAGAACGCTTACCAGTAATTGGATCCACTGGAGAATC
Organism: Cytophagaceae bacterium; assembly: GCA_947450365.1. Classification (GTDB taxonomy): domain Bacteria; phylum Bacteroidota; class Bacteroidia; order Cytophagales; family Spirosomataceae; genus Aquirufa. The sequence goes on along the minus strand of CANFVE010000010.1, from coordinate 57,756 downwards.
ATATTGTGGAATTAATTGACCATTGAATTTTGGACCCCAACCCCCATCGTAATCTCCATCATTTAATCCGCCCCCTTTTCCATCTCCAAATGCATACGCGCCATGATCCCCAGGACCATATTCATCTTGAACTTCTGGAATGGCATAGAATCCTCCTTGCAATTGTGTCGAAGAATTAACTTCTACTGAGAACCCACGCTTATCTGACGAACCTCGCTTAGTCGTAATTAATATGGCACCATTTTTTCCTCGGAAACCATACAAAGCCGAAGCAGATGCTCCTTTTAAAACTGAATAGGTTTCGATATCATCCGGAGAAATGTTCCAAGTATCTGAGTTGATAGGCACACCATCCACTACATATAGGACAGTAGAACTACCACGTAAAGAGATATTAGGCTTACGTAGTAACTCTGGTTGAGCACCCACAGTCAAACCAGCCACACGTCCCGACAATGCATTGATTGCATTTGGCTCACGAGCTTTAATGGTGGCCGATCCGTCCACTGATTGAATGGCTACCCCGATCCTACGAACATCTTTTTTAATACCTAAGGCAGTTACCACAACCTCTTGTAATTGACGCGCATCGATTTCTAAAACAATCTTGATGTCTGTTTGGCTTCCAATTTTGACTTCTTGGTTTTTGTAACCTACCATGGAAAATTCTAATATTCCATTGGAAGGCACTGCTAATGAAAATTGTCCATTAACATCCGAATTTGTTCCTTGTTTCCCTCCTTTTACTCGGATTGAAACCCCTGGAATACCCGCCTTGTCATCATTAGAAACCACGGTTCCTTTAACTTGACGGTCTTGTGCAAGACCTACATGGTAGGTCAACTGTCCCACAGCTAAAACGAGCCAAAATAGCACTTTTGACGCGTTTTTGGTGATAAATCTTTGTAGATTCTTTCTCATGAATTTTTAGTTTAGTTAATTTAAGGCAAAAGTAATTATTGATTTTATGGTAAAATCAGATTGAAAAAAAAGAGATTGTTAAGAGTTAAAACCTAATATTACCATTGCGTTATTACCGTGTTTCCAATGTGTAAAATTCAAAAATGGAATAAATAAAAAATTAGAATAATACCATTTTTATTCTATTGACAATTATTTAATATTGGGATAACAAAAAGGTAATTTTGAATAACTTACTTCGATTTTTAAACGACGATGACAAAAATAAAATTAGTCGTATTGGATATGGCAGGGACGACCATTTTGGACCAACACGAAGTCGAAATGTGCTTTAAAAAAGCTGCTATTCAAAACGGTTTACACGCTAGTGACGAACGCATTCTCTCACTTCAGGGCTACGCAAAATTGCAAGTATTTGAAATGCTTTGGACAGAGCAACTCGGCGAACATGATTCAACGATTCCGGCAAAAGCCGAAAAGTCATACCATGATTTTAAAGACATTTTAGAAGCGCATTATCGGACACAGCCTGTCTTAAAAACAGAAGGTTGTCAAGAACTTTTCGACTACCTACACAAAAATGAAATTTTCATTGCGTTAACAACAGGATTTTACCGAACAGTTGCCAATATCATACTTACCAAAATTGGCTGGGGACAATCCTTAAATCAAAATTTTATAAATCTTAGAAATAGCCAGGGTATTCATTTATCCCTAACGCCAGATGAAGCGGGAAAGGGCCGACCTGACCCAGCCATGATTCATTTAGCTATGAAAAAAACAGGCATTACGGATCCTCGACAAGTCATTAATGTAGGAGATACGCCGGTCGACTTAGCCTTTGGAAAAAATGCAAACATTCGCCTAGCACTGGGTGTGTGCAATGGAACACATACAAGAAGCCAATTAGAGCCTTTCCCTAATGATGGTTTATTGAATAGAATTGATGATTTAATAGCGATAATCGAGGAAATCAATCATGAAAAAATATGATCTTATCGTTGTAGGTGGCGGAATTATAGGTACATTTTCCGCCTTTCACGCCTTGAAAAAGGGGAAAGCGGTTCTTTTGCTAGAAAAAGATTCCCAACCCTTTGAAGCAAGTTTTCGGAATTTTGGGCAAGCCGTTCCCTCCGGACAATCCCTGAATAAATGGTTTGATTATGGACGAAAATCCCTAAAGATCTATAAGGACCTACAGGAGGAAACCAATATTTCCCTAGTCAAAAATGGTTCTTGGTATTATGCATCGGATGATCAAGAAGCAACGCTTTTAGAGGAAATTCAAAAACTATTTTCCGAAAGATCCTACACGTGCCGGCTTTATACAGCAGCTGAGTGTCTAGAAATTAATCCTGCCCTCAATAAGAACTATGTCAAAGGAGGACTTTTCATGCCCGAGGAAGCATCTTTGAACCCATTGGTCATGGTGCATAAGGTACGCGAATTCATGATCCAACACATGGGCTTGCATTATCAAAACCTCTGCTCTGTCATCGATGTAGAAAAAAAACGGGGCATCGCCAAAGTGTTCACCTCGCATAAACAAACCTATTGGGCCGATAAAGTCATCGTGGCCAATGGACGTGATACACAATTTTTATTTCCCGAGCATTACAATGGCGCAGAATTAAAAATCAGCAAATTGCAAATGCTTCGTTTAGCGCCACAGAAAAAATTAATCAAGTCGAATATATTAACCGGATTGACCATTCGTCGCTACGATAGTTTTAAATCTTGTCCATCATTTGCTAAAATCACCACAACAGCCGAACAGACCGCCCTTCAAAACCTAGGCATTCATATTTTATTTAAACAAGCCGAAGACGGTTCCATAATCTTAGGCGATTCTCACGAATATGTGCCTGCCCACAAGCAGGCGAATTTTGGATTTGAAATCTCAACGGAAATCAATGAATTAATGCTAGAAGAGGCAAAAAAAATTATCCAGCTAGAAAGCTGGCACGTAGATTCCTCCTGGGCCGGGTATTATTTGCAAGGCACCAAATCCGAAGTTTTTACCAAAGAAATTGAGGACGTAATCCACCTAATCAATGGCATCGGAGGTAAGGGAATGACCACAAGCCCAGGTTTTACCCAAGAATACATGAATACACTCTATCAAAAATAGATCGTAAATTTTTCATGCGAATTTGCAAAGCCTACTGCCTGATAAAAAGCATGGGCTTTTTTTCTTCGCTTATTGGAACACACTTCAATGGACTTAATACCGCGTGGCTCTATTCGTTTGCGCACTTCCTCGATAAGTGCTTGACCTATCTTCTTTCCTTGAAATGCCTCGGTGACAATTAATTCTTGAATTTCATAGACCCAACCTTCGTGATGCAATAACCGTTGGCCCAAACACGAAATAAAACCAATCACATTTCGATCCACTTCCGCGACTAAAAAAACTGCCTCCTTTCGGTGAAGATATTCCTTGAAAATCGTATGAAAAATGGATGGGTCCGCGATGCGTTCTTCCAATTCGTCCAATAAAATACGAACGACTTCCTCATCTGTTGATTGAACCTCTCGAATCTCAAAACCAATGTCCATTTTACGTAATTGTTACGGCAATATGAAATCTATTTTAAATGAATTCCGCTGCCTTTTTAATCTATGCGGCTAGGTCTAAATTACAATTTAATCTAGAAAATCATGTCAGAAATCGTTGAAAAAATCATCCGCCTAATCGAAGAGCATGGCGATTCACAATATGGCGGAGAAGCCGTGAGTCAAAAAGAGCATGCGCTACAAGCGGCACACTTGGCCATGGAAAATGGCGAACAAGCGAATATCGTGGTGGCGGGTCTATTGCATGACATTGGACATTTGTTGCACCATTTACCTGATGATGCACCGGACCACGGCGTAGATGATTTTCATGAAGAATTGGCGAATGATTTTTTAAAACAACATTTTACGAATGAGGTCGTGGAGCCCGTGCGTTTACATGTGGCGGCAAAACGGTATCTATGCCAAGTTGACCCTTCATATTTAGGTTTATTAAGCGAACCTTCCATTATCAGTTTAGGTCTACAAGGTGGCCCGATGACCTTGGAGGAATGCGCCATCTTTGAGGCAAATCCTTACCACAAGGATGCAGTCATTCTTCGCAAATATGATGATTTAGCCAAAGTGCCCGAGTTAGAAGTGAAACCAGTGGCATATTATGCGCCTTATTTGGAATCATTTACTTTATGATTTCATCCCTGGATTTAAGGAATCAAGGTGAAAAAAGCCTATTGCAAAAAATTGCAATGCATCCCATTTGGTCAATGGTGGCCGCTTTTGGCTGTTATTTTTGTGTGTATGGCTTTCGGAAACCCTTTACGGCGGGTTTATATGTAGATCAAAGCTGGCACGGTATCCCATGGAAATCCGTATTAATTTCCTCTCAAATTGCGGGTTATATGCTATCCAAATGGTGTGGCATATTTGTGGTCTCGGGCATAACTTGGGAAAAAAGAGCCCGAGCGATTTTGCTAAGTATTTTGGTGGCAGAAATAGCTCTTTTGGGATTTGGCATATGTCCAAAACCATGGAATGTTCTGTTCCTGGTCATGAATGGCTTGCCTTTGGGCATGATATTTGGGTATATTCAGGGTTTTTTGGAGGGGAAGAAGAATACGGAATTATATATAGCGGCTCTGGGGTCAAGTTTTATTTTGGCGGATGGGGTTTCGAAGTCAACGGGCAGTTGGCTCCTCAGCCTTCAAATCCCTGAAACTTGGATGCCCTTTATCGCAGGACTTTTGTTTATGGGACCTCTCGTGTTTTTCGTTTGGATGCTGACGCAAATTCCTAGACCAAATGTAGCGGATATAGCCAATCGCTCCGAACGCATTCCCATGACTCAGGCGGATCGAATTCATGTGTTTAAAATGCTGTGGCCAGGTATCATCGGCGTCAGTATATTGTATTTAGGAGCCTCTCTATTACGCGGCATTCGATCTGATTTCGCACCTGAAATCTGGAAATATTTAGGTTATTCAAGTGTTCCTTCTTTGTATTCCCAAACCGAAATTTGGGTAACCGTCGGTATTTTACTCATTAATGGAAGTTTGGTACTGATAAAGAAAAACAAAACGGCCTTTTTCTTAAGTCTAGGATGCATCGCAACGGGCTATTTGCTTTTGATTATTTCCGGGCTTTGGGGCCTTAATTATCTACCAAAATTTTGGTTGATTGTCTTAACTGGCTTTGGTATTTACCTTCCCTATTTAACGATTACAACTTCCGTTTTTGAGCGCATGATTTCCATAACTAGAATTAAAGCCAATGTGGGATTTTTGATGTATATCGTAGATTCAATTGGCTATTTAGGATATAATTTACTTTTATTGAGTGCGGGGTTTTTGTTTCCTGAATGGGTTATACCAAAGCTATTTTTCTTTTGGATAAAAATCATAGGAATTGCAGGAGTAATTATATCTTTCCTAACCGCGATGTACTTTTTCAGAAAATTTTTAATCAAAAAAACGGCGCTATTAAGTCTCAAACTTGACAACGCCGCTTCGTAATTTCGTCGCTACGGTTAAAACGTATATCTCGCGCCCACTTGCATTTGCCATCTAGAACCCATTTGGTCGATGGTATAAGGCTCCGTTGGTCTGGCAAACTTAAATGTCGGATCAGCCGCCGTGCCCGAATTAATCCGAGTTAATCCTAAACTAGCTGTTGAATTAAAGGTATTTGGGGAAAAATAAATTCTACCCCAATCGGCATTCATTAAATTTGTGGCATTCATGATGTCTAAGGAAAGTTGGATTTCATGGCCGTTCGTCAACCGAACCGAGTGATTTAATTTCAAATCCAAGGTCGTATTCCAAGGCGTGCGGCCACCATTTCGCTCCGTAAAATCACCCTTGCGCGTACTCAGATATTCATCTCCATTCACAAAATCCATGAAAGCTTTGGCTTGTACCGCTGCCGTACCTAACTTGGCATCATCCACAAAATATTTAGTCGCCTCCGCCTCATCTTTAAACACATAGCCTAAACCTGCCGCCTGCGGAGTATTCGCAAGCGTCGAGTTCACAAAACCCCAGGTGAATGGAGCGCCTGATTGCGCACTAAATACCCCAGATAAGGTCGTAGCGCTTCCATTTTTCCATGCTTTCGTATAACCAAAGGATCCGATAATCCGATGACGAATATCAAAATTCGAATACGCTAATTTTGGATTGTTGGGGTTTAGGGATTGGTTCAACTGCCAGTTCGATTCCATTGAATTTCGGATTCCATTCGTCAAATCAAAACTTTGACCAAATGTATACGCCATCATAAAATTAAATCCTGTCGCAAAACTCTTGGAAACCTGCGCCGTTAAACTATAGCGATGTCCCTCGGAAGTATTCGATAATTCATAGGCATTCGAGAAAGATGTGTTTAATTTTTGGCCCGTAGCACCTCCAGAAAGGTAAATCGGCATTTGCTTCAAGACATCGTAAGAATAATATTTAACCGAATCTTTCAAGTTTACTTGTTGGAACTTCAAATCCGAAATCGTCTTTGTGTAAATCCCCTCCAAGGTAATCTTATACCCATTCACGGTATGATCCACCGCAAAACTACTCCGCCATACCTGAGGCATTTTGAAGTTATTGGCCATCGCATCTACTTGGGTTAAACTCGCCTGGCCATTATTGAAGGCAAAGGTTTTCGCGCCGTCTTTCAACACATCGCCTTTGTTTTTACCTGCCACATTGTTTACGTCAAAAGCTCCGAAACCAACGCCATCGTTGTAGAATGCATAACCCAACCAAGCAAATGGAATTCTACCCGTAAAAATCCCTGTTCCACCACGAAGAATCAATGAACGATCTCCCAGCGCATCGTAGTTGAATCCCAAGCGAGGAGAAACCAATACCTGACCAAAAATCGTATTTGAAACCTGATTCAAAGGCGTTGAGGCCGTATAAGTCGTTCCTGCATTTGGGTCCACTTTCGTCATCGCCGTTTTGGGACTCAAGGAAGGTGAATCCGTACTCGCTAAATCAAATCGAATTCCCGGTGACAATTTTAATTTCTCTGTTACCTGAATTTCATCTTGCGCATACACACTGTAAAGTCCTACGTTAAATGATGCATAGGGATTGTTATAAATGTAATCCCGATCATTATTTGTAAAACTGTAGGAGCCACGAACCCGGTTCACATTGGATGCTAAGAAGTCGGCCACGCTCTTGTAAGAAACCCGGCCATTCCATGAATTGACAAAGCCATAATTGATATTGTAAAGCTCGTTATGCGTACCAATCAAAAAGGTATGATTTCCCTTAAACCACGTGAAATTGTCTGTAAACTCAAAGGTATTTTGCTTCATATTAAACACCGTCGCTTCACGCTCATTCCCTAAGAAAATCGTTCCGCCGTTCGCGGCAATTTCCACTTGAGGAAATGCGAAATTACTACTCGACGGTTCCCGATAATCCTTAATATTCGTGTAGCCTAAAATCAAACTGTTCGATGAACTACCAAAATGACTTTTCAATTCTGCCACCGTGGAATTCGTACGATTCACCTGACGAAAATCCATTGAGCCAAAGCGGAAATTAGCAGCATCCCGTTCTAAATTCGTCGCTTCAGAAGCGACATAGCTATTTCTGATGGACATTTGGTGCTTATCCGAAATGTTCCAATCTAGTCGATTGAAGAATTTATTGCTTTGTGAATTTATGGCATAATTGCCATAAGCACCTGGATCGAAACCATAATTGGTTTTCAAAAACGAGGTGATTTGTTGGGCCGTAGCCACATCCAAAATCGTTCCTTTATCGCCAGCCCCATAAAATAAAGGCTCATTCCGACGCGTGATTTCCTCATTGGTAAACCAAAACAATTTATTTTTAATCAAAGGCAAACCTACCCGAAAACCCGTTTGGTAATCAGAATAATCGGATGGAATTTTCGCGCCATCGCCGGCATTGTTAGGGCCCGTAATCACAGAGTTTCGGCCATAGGCATAGGCAGATCCCTTCACTTGGTTCGTTCCTGTACGCGTCACCGCATTGATGGATCCCCCGGTAAAATTACCGATTTTAACATCGTAGGGGGCCACATAGACTTGAACATCTTGAATGGCGTCTAAGGAAATCGGATTGGTCCGCGTGCTCGAACCTGGCATGCCTGAGGTTCCACTTTGACCTCCTAAAGAAGGGCTAAAGCCGATGGCATCATTGTTAATCGTTCCATCGACGGTTACGTTATTATACCGGAAATTTGTTCCAGCAAATGAATTACTTGAACTTCCTTGCGGGGTTAGGCGAGTCATGTCGGTTAAACTCCGACTGATCGTTGGGACCGCCTTAATCGTAGATTCGTTTAATTGCGTAAGGGCACCGGACTTCGTTCCTCCCTTGTCAGCTTTGACCACCACTTCCACCAGCGTAGTCGTCTCCTCCGAAATCACCACATTTACCGCAGGATTTGAACCAAGGGTCAAATTTAAATTTTCGGCTTTGAACGTTTTAAACCCGACAAACGAAACACTTAGCGTGTAAGGACCCCCAGGATTCATGTTTGCTAATAAGAAATTCCCGTCAATTTGGGTAGCAACGCCGTAACGGGTGCCTGTTGGGACGTGCAACAATTGAACGCTTGCCCCTGGAATTTCTTCCCCTTTCGCATCCTTCACTTTTCCACTAAGACTTGAGGTTGTAATTTGACCCAAGGACTGAAAAAACACAAGGGTCAAAAATGTAAAGATCAGGACAAATCCTGCTTTAGTCGATGATAACATGTTGTTTATATTGGTGTTTGTGCCGCAAAGGTAATCGACACCCTATAATCCAATGTTAAGGAATTGTTAAGAACAGATTACCTAATTGTTAAAATGGCCTATAGTGGCCCCATGGAGGTATTTAGAAATTAATTGTTGAGCGCACCTTGTTTTATCCAGGCTTGGATTAATGCAATTTCACAATCCATCAAACGTCCTCCTTTGGGCATGTAGGCTTTACCAGTCGAACTATTGATCTGAATGGAATTATATAATTCTCCTGATTTTCCGGATTCGGCAATTTGGGTATAGGTTTCAATCACAATGCCGCCATAATGATTTTTCGCATCATGACATTGGAAACAATTGGTTTTAATGATGGGAAAAATATCCCGCGAAAAAGATACTTGACTCGAGGGGGAAGTGCTGCAGGACGCGGGACTAAGCTGGCTGTTTGATTGATCATAGAGGCAGGAGCAACATAGAAAAACAAGAAATGCCGAGAGGAAGCCCCGCGGCATTTTCTTTATTACACCAATATAAAGTTGTAGGATACTTCTCATCGTTGAAAAACCCAACGATTCGTTTTCTCCGAATATTGCAACGTACTATCTGGCCATTCCACGTAATCACGCATGACCATATATTCCTCAATTTTCCCTTTTTTAACTAATTCTTTGAACAAGAATCCTGCCCGCTCTTTCACAATTTCTTCAGCTAAATGAGGCGTATTGATAATTTCTTTAAAATTTTTCGGCATTAAACTCGCGCTATCTAAGGTAAAAGAACCCACGACACCCCGCCGAAATTGTGCCAAATGACCCACCGGTCGAATTAAAAAATAATAATAAGTACCACCATCGGTTTTAAACAAATTAACCAATTGATACTTAGGCAATTCCTTCTCATAGGAGGCTCTGAATTCTGGATTAAACCGGGTAGAATCCGAGGCATACGGGGCATTCGGCCCAACATAGGTAATGATATTCGTTACTAAAATATCCCGATCGACGGGTTTGAAATAATAATCTGGAGAATCACTTGACGTACACGAAGTGATTAAAAAAAATAAGATGATGCTGGTGTAATATTTCATAAGAATTAAAAAAGAGGGGGCCCGAAAACCCCCTCTCAAGAATTATTTAACGTAAACGACTGATTGAGGAGCAAATTCAGACCAACCAGTTGTCCAGTCAGTTGATTTAAACGCACCTACATAATCTGTAGCCTCAAAGAAAGCCGGTAAATCAGATTTCAATTTTGGTCCGATCAACGATTCCGTTGTACCAGTTGCCAACGTAAATGTCGGACGACCTGCCGACCATAAACTTGTTGACAAGCCTAAATTTGCATTAGATCCTACAATCTTATTCCCCGTCAAACCTTTGAACCAATCTTCTGGCGACTTATCTCCAATCAAAATGGCCGTACCATTCGTACCTGATGACATGTTTTCAAATCCTGGAACCGCCACACCCATTGGTTTTACGTTTACAGACCATCCCAAACCGAAACCACCTGTTCCCCAGCCTTCCACACCGGCTAAGATTACGTTTTGTAAATCGATATCTCCAGCTGCCGCATTAGCCTTAGCATTTCCTTTTTGGCTATCGATGTAAACTCCATAAGGATATCCTGTGATGACCGTATTGTAGATTTTTTGCTTGTTGTTACGACGCAATTGAGCTCCGTGTTGGAACAATGGGTCAATCGCAATATTCACCGCACCCTTCGCGCCGATGATCGACATGTTCGCAAAAATCGCAGAAGTAAATGGCGTATTAGCTGAACCGTTCGCATCATTATCACACTCAAAACCATTCGATCCTGACTGATCCGCAATCGCAGCACCCCGAATACCAATACCGAATTGCACGTATCCAGAGAATCCATTATCTGTATCAAAATCATCATCTAATCCTTTATAAGCGATTAAGTGTTTTGCATTTACCGTTCCACCAAACCACTCAAATGAATCATCTAATCCGAATGAAGCTTGTACATAATCAATCGTCGTTCCAGAACCTACAGAACCCATGGTTAATGAATTCACCTCTTGGTTCGGGTTAATCGGAATACCTGCATATTCTAAACGAACATATTTCAATGAACCTGAATTATCAGCCGCATCAGTACCGCCATGGAATGCACCATAACCACCTTCCAATTGACGGTTTGTGGCATCATTTGGCAAGTTATTTGGCGCTTGTCCGCAAATAACTAATCCACCCCAATCTCCTGCCTCACGCTCACCTGGCAAACGCTCAGATGTAAATACGATAGGCGCTGAAGCGGTACCATTCGCAATAATTTGAGAACCACGTTGAACGATCAAAGCACCTTTAGAAGCACGATCTCCGATGATGACCGTTCCTGGTTGGATCGTTAACACCCCTTTTTTCGTGATAGTACCGAAAACATCTTCTTGACCTACCCGTACAAAACCAACCAACTTGTAGATTTTATCCGATGTCCAAGTTACATTTCCTTCTAAGTTACCTTTTACCTCCACAATGGCTTTTGGCGGAATGGCCGTTACATTTACAGAAACTGGGGTAATTGAACTTACTTGGTTTTTAGCATCTGTTGCCTGAATACTGAATGTCACCACAGTACCTGCAGCGCCCTCAATCACATAATCCTTAGCATAATCAGCAGTTTTTTCTGTACCCATGAATGATTTGGTATCGAAAGCCACCCCATTTTTCAAAACGGTAATAGACTTCAAACCAGCCGGAGCACTAATGGTTGCCTTTACACTAACTGTTGCACCAGGAATTCCTGATAATGCACCTGAAGAAGTTACTGTTGGTACAGGAAATACCTCCTCGTCTTTCTGACATGCAGAAAACGCAATCGAAATGACGGACAATACCGCCATTACTTTCATTAAACGTGTTTTTACTTGTTTCATTTTAATTGATTTATTTAATTGTTAATATGAGAAAACTAGAATCCAAAAGGGGTATAAATGAGTCCCAATGAAAATACGCGGCCTGGGGAATACGATTGAATGATTTGGTCCTTCGCCGTATCCAAGGTTCCATCCTGATTCCCATCCTGAATGACAATATTCTTGTTATTTAAGATGTCACTGATTCCGCCTTTCAATTGTATATTTTTAGTTAAACGCTTCGAGAAGGTTAAATCCACTACATTCCGAGGCATTTCATACCAATCTGGGTAATTGTAGCCATAGTTATTTCCCACCGCATAAATACGTTTGCCAATCACATTAAAGGATACATTCACTTGGAATCCCTTTTTCTGATCGTTGTAATTATACGAAGCATTTAAAATGTAAGGACTTTGGCCTTGCAAAGGACGATTATCTGATTGGTTAGCTCCAGCACCTGAACCCAAGGATACCTTACTTAAAATATAGGCTCCATTAAACACAAGACTTGATTTTCCTAAAAAGCTGTTAGGATTTTCGGCTTGCAAATTCTTTCTAATTTCAGCCTCGACACCTGCGCTATAGGCACTTTGGGCGTTTGCAAAATTTAATTCTGGATTAGATCCGGAAGCGAAAACGACCTCGATCGGATTGGTAAATTGCTTGTAGAAAAATGCCAAACTCATCACCTCCGATGGAGTTGGGTATTGCTCATAACGAAAATCAAAGTTTTGAATGCTCGCATTTTTCAAATTAGGATTTCCAGAAATGTTACGATTGTTCACAAAATCATAGAAGGCAAATGGAGCAACCTCTCTAAATTCTGGACGGTTGATCGTTTGACCATATCCCAAACGCAATAATGATTTTTCAGTGAAATTGTAGGTCAAATTAAATGAAGGCAACACATTTAATTTTGTGTTATCATAATTGATCGGAATTTTACCGGTCATGTCGAAGGACTTCAATTTCTGGCTATTATTCTCCGCCCGAATACCCGCTACCAAATTGAATTTAGTCCCAATCGCGTAGCCTCCTTGAATGTAGGCGGCGATTAAATCATTTGTCGCCGAATAGGCATCACTTGGATTCGTTTGTTCATCCAGTTTAACCCCGTTGGTGCTGTTAATATTCGCTTCAGAAAAAATCTGGTCGATTGGCAAAGAACCAATATTAAATAAGGAACTGTTGGCACGCACATAGCCTAGGTTACGTGCGTCAAATTGACGTTTTTTTGATTCCGCAAATAGACCTGTTTTGAATTCTAATTCTTTTCCTTCGGCTAACACGAATTTATGTGATAGGTTTACACCCCCCGTATAAGAACTTTCGGATAGAATGATATTGGTCCGACCTAAATTAAAGGTTTGAGCAGCACCCGTTGGGACATATAATACTTTATTGGCCCCATCAATCAAATAGCGGAAACGCTTGTAATCGGGTTGATCGCGGAAAGAAGAATTATACCCGGCTACCCAGTCTAATTTTGTATTCCCGTCATTCCAATCATGCTTGCCGGATAATTGGCCTGTGTAAATACCGCGATATACCTGATCAAAGGATTGAATATTCCAATTGGCCCCATTGTCGATACCCACACGGTTAACAAATTGCGCATTGCTCAATTGATTAAATAAATTCTTTAATTCGATGGTATGGTGGTCGTTTAGGCGAAATGCCCAGTTATGCAGGACGCCAACGCGAATGGCGGATGAATTTTGTTGGTCATTAAAATTGAACACAAATTCCGGAGTCGCCTTACTAAATTCATAATCATTGCGCACCATGTTAAACAGGGTCTTCGTGCTCGAATAATTAATCGCGGTTACGTTCCCCACTTTAACATTTCCCAAATTGAATTTCAAGCCACTCGATAAGGAAATCCGCATATCAGGATTGGCGGTGGATTTCTCCGCTACCCAGTTATTTTTTAATGAACGACCTACTTGGGCCAAAGCCTCTCCAGAACTAGGAAAAGCAAATTTAGAAGTAGGAAAGCTTTTGGGCAGATCAAAATATCCGCTATTAAAGCCTGTGAAATAATTGGCTCCGTGCTGAGGGGAACTAAAAGATTCGCCCGTCGTGCCATCGCGATACGAATTACTTACGTCGATGGTCAAGAAATTATTTTCTGGAATCGACTTTGTAAAGATTTTAACGACCCCACCCGCAAATTCACCTGGTAATTCCGCAGCCGGAGATTTAAACACCAAAATACGATCGATTTGTCCCGCGGGTATGATATCAAATGAAAACGAACGCATATCCGTTTCCATGGATGGAGCAAAGGTATTGTTCAATTGAACCGTATTATATCGTTCATTCAAACCCCGAATATTAATAAAGCGCTCTCCGAAAATCGTAACACCCGGAACACGCTTTACCACCTCAGCCGCGGTGCGATCCAATGTCTTCGTGATTTGGGCAGCAGAAATACCACTTACTACTAATTGGGCAGCCTTTAATTCTGAAATAACGGAAACCTCGGTATTCGTTAGTCGTTGGGCCACAACTTTCACTTCCGCAAGTGTCGCAGATTCCTCCGCGAGGGTCAGATTCAATTCGGTCACCTGATCCACAGTTACTTTAACTCCTTCATAGACTTTAGGCTGATAGCCTACAAATGAGATTTTTAAAGAATAGGTCCCAACAGGCAATTTGCCAAAATTGAAAAAACCATTAACATCTGTAGAGGCGCCTTTCGTAGATCCTTGCAATAAAATGGTCGCCCCGATGATATCTTCTTTTGTTTTAACATCTTTAATAGTACCCCGTAAGACGCCCGATTGCTGGGCAAATGCCCCAAAAATGAACAGGAAATTGAAAATGAAAAGATTGGTGTAACGTAAAGCGAATTTCATAAATGATTTTGGTGTTTTTTTTCGATGCAAAATTAGCCCGCCGCTTAGACCAACTCGTTAACCAAACATTATGAACTTTTAACCAAATTGTTAAAAAAAGAAGCCCCTTCGTAACAATTTGTTAACATGGATTTTTAGGAGTGAAAATTTTAATGGCAAATAACGAATAAAACTAAATTTCAAGTATAATTTTTGCACAATTCGAAGAAATATAATTTTTTATAGAAGAACTTTCTTGGAAAATTTAAATTTTACACGGATTTAATTTGGAGTTCATTTTAAACGTCTAGATTTGAGACAAGAAAACGGAAATATTTCCGCCTAAGTAAAAAAATTAAACAGTATGAAAAATTTCATCACCAAAAACTCAATCGCAGCGTATGCATTCGCTGCTTTGTTGTCCCTTTCATCTGCTGCCACTGCGGCAGAGCTGTCGCTACCTGTTTCGATCGAACACGTAGGGAAATTGAAATTCTTAGTCAGTCCAGAATTGAAAACGCAATTAATTGTAACGATATATGATGCTGAAAATAACCTAATTCACAGCGAAGCGATTACACATAAAAAGATGTTCAGTTTTGCGAATTTAGTCGATGGGGCTTATCGCATGGACATTTTAGATGCGCGTAAAAATCTGTTGAAATCCAAAACCTTTAGTATACAAACTGAGGTAAAACGCGACATGGTTGCGATTCAGTAGTTTAGCATTTCAAGTGAAAGATTAAGGGAAAAGGGCACAGATATTCTGTGTCTTTTTTTTATGGATTTAAATCAATTTTTTCAGCCAAAAACCCATCCTTTTTTCCTATTTTTGTCGCCCTTAGTACCCACATTTTAGACGCATATGGATTTTTTGGAAGGATTAAATGACCCCCAGCGGAAAGCTGTTCAGCACATGGACGGCCCCCTGATGATCATTGCAGGTGCCGGATCAGGCAAAACACGGGTACTTACCTACCGAACTGCCTATTTGATTCAGCATGGGGTGGATCCTTTTTCGATCCTTTTATTGACATTTACCAACAAAGCCGCTGGCGAAATGCGTCACCGGATCGAATCTGTCATCGGTTCCCAAGCCAAAAACATTTGGATGGGTACTTTTCACTCCATTTTTGCCAAAATCCTCCGCTTCGAAGGCGAACGACTAGGCTATACGTCCAACTTCTCCATTTACGATACCGACGATTCCAAATCACTCATTCGAGCCCTCATCAAAGAACAAAATCTTGATGACAAGGTATATAAAGTGAATTTGGTGCTTAACCGAATTTCCAACGCGAAAAATCGGCTCATCGGCCCCGAACAATACCTCGGCTCCTCCGTCCTCGAACACGAAGACCGACTGGCGAAAATTCCGATGATGGGCCAGCTGTACAAAAGCTATAGCGCCCGTTGCTTCCAAGCAAACGCCATGGATTTCGACGATTTACTTTTTCAAACAAACATCCTATTCCGGGACCATTTGGATGTATTGAATAAATACCAACACAAATTTAAACACGTCATGGTCGACGAGTTTCAGGACACCAACGTCTCCCAATACCTTATTACCAAAAAATTAGCCGCTGTCAACCAAAATATCTGCGTCGTAGGGGACGATGCCCAAAGCATCTACGCCTTCCGAGGCGCCGATATTCAAAATATCCTGAATTTCGAACGCGATTATGCTGATTTAACCACCATCAAACTGGAGGAAAATTACCGCTCCACCAAAGCGATCGTGGCCGTGGCGAATTCCATCATTTCGCGCAATAAAAGCCAATTGAAAAAAGACGTCTTTACGTCCAACGAAGAAGGTGACCAAATCGAAATCATCCGCGCCAGTTCCGATAACGAGGAAGGTCGACTCATCGCCTCCACGATTTTCGAAACCCGACAAAAGGAAGTCAGCTTTACCTGGGCCGATTTCGCCATCCTTTATCGAACAAACGCCCAATCAAGATCTTTTGAAGAATCTTTGCGCCGACTAAACATCAAATACCGAATCGTCGGAGGACTTTCTTTTTACCAACGAAAAGAAATCAAAGATGTCCTCGCCTACCTCCGTTTTGTGGTCAATCAAAACGACGAAGAAGCATTTAAACGCATCATTAACCTCCCTAAACGCGGTATCGGAGACACCACCATCGCGAAAATCGCCGTGACAGCGGCCGAAAATCAAATGTCGATTTGGGATGTGGTTTCTAATATCAATCAATTTCAAGGCAATCGCGGCAGCGCACCCATCGAACAATTTGCGGACCTCATTAAGTCCTTCAAACTCCTCGTCGAAGTCGAACAAAAAGATGCCTATGAAGTTGCCTCTCATGTCGCAAAAGCATCTGGGCTCGTACGCGAACTTTATGAAGATAAAACAGTAGAAGGTTTAGCGCGCTACCAAAACTTGCAAGAATTACTAAATGCCATCAAGCAATTCGTAGATTCTGAAGAAAATGAGGACAAATCTTTGGGGACATTTTTGCAATCAGTGTCTTTGTTGACCAATGCCGACACGAACGAAGACCCCAACGACCGCGACAAAGTCACGCTCATGACGGTCCATTCCGCAAAAGGCCTAGAATTCAAACACGTTTTCTTAGTCGGTTTGGAAGAGGACCTGTTCCCAAGCCAAATGATGCTGCAAAGCCAGGCCGATCTCGAAGAAGAACGTCGCCTTTTTTACGTAGCCATCACGCGTGCGGAGAAAAAATTAATGATTTCCTATGCGGAATCGAGATATCAGTTTGGCCGACTGAAGAGTTGTGAACCTAGTCGATTCCTAAATGAATTGGATTCCACCTACTTGAAAATGGCCAAAGTCCAAGGGAAAAAAGATACGAGTGCGTTTCGACCCGTTCAGAAAACGGGTTTTGTGGAAAAATCCACGGCAGGAAGTGCTTCCGCGGCCCAACTCATCCAAAAGCCCAAACAAAATACCAATTATCAACACGTTCCTTCCGCCGAATTCAAACAAACCGCACCGGAAAATCTTCAAGAAGGCCAGCGGGTAGAACATCAAAAATTCGGATTTGGCCTTATCAAAAAATTAGAAGTTAATGGCGCGGAACGAAAAGCGCACATTGATTTCGAAAAGGGTGTGGGCGAGAAAGTGCTTTTATTAAGTTTTGCGAAACTGATGGTCGTCGAATAATTATTTTTTCTTGTAAAAGAATAGATGCACGGGGCTAGAGCCATCCGCGGATTCTGAAATCGTATAATACCCTCCTCCATCTTCTGCAAAGGTGATGCCTTCGCCCTGCGGTTCCATTTGATAAGGAACCGTTTTTGCCTGACGCGCCAAGGCCTGCGGAATCGTTTCACCTTCCTTGCGTTTCCAATAATAGATTTCCAAATAATTCTTCACTAAAATCTCCGTATTATCCGGCGAAACTGAACCTGCTGTGATGTAAAATCCTTGAATGACTTGGGCCGCGCTGGAAAAAGGCTGGGAAATATTGTCCAATTTTTGAATGAATTCCGCTTTGGTTGTCGATCCAGCGACCATATTCGCCGCGGCAATTTTATATAATTGCTTTTGTGTTTCGCGCTTGGAGATGATGAAGAGGTCTTTGCTTTGTTGGTCTACCAGTAAACATTCCATATCCCGCGATCCATCCGATACCGTAAATGTCACCTTATTTACTTGGGTGATGGTATTCGACGCCGGAGTACTCGCAGAAATCACGGGTTCTTTAAACCAATAAATCGCATAGGAACTATAAGATGAATTATTATCGCCAAAATCTGCCACATAAATCGTCGCTGACCCATCCGCTTCTTTAACGACGGCCATATCCTCCCAATCTCTATTTTCCGCACCTTGAATCGTAAATTCATATTTACCTTTTCCATAGGTATCAAACAAAAAAATTCGATTTTTATCCCCTGAATCATTGTGTGACCACAAATAGCCACGATTTAATCGACTTGCGGCTAGGCCAGAGGCTTCGTCAAGTTGGGCGTTTTCCAACAAGCCCCTGTCCTGTACATTTTCGTAGGTTGATTCAACGACCGGAACTGGCGGCGTGGGCGTAGGGGCTGGTTTTTCACAAGCCAGCACCAGGAACATGAGACATACGAAAAATCCTGTCTTAGACTGTCTCATGGCTTGGATTTTGTTGAAGAGTAACCTTGATTTTTTTTATTCGCCGGGTATCCACGGATTGCACACGAAACAAAAAGGATTCAAAGGAAATTTCCTCATTTGAATTTGGAATTCGACCAAACAATTCAATCAATAAGCCCCCCAATGTCTCACTTTCCCCTTTTCCCTTTTCAAAAAATGAGACATCGATGTCGAACACCCGGCAAAAATCATTGATCGAAGTTTTTGCCTCAAAGAGGTAATTCTGCTCATCCAATTTCTTATAATCCACTTCCTCGTCATCGAATTCATCATTGATTTCCCCGACAATTTCCTCGATGATATCCTCCATTGTCACCAATCCCTCCGTCTCACCATATTCATTGACGACGATCGCCATGTGCACACGCTTCTCTTGAAAGTCATACAAAAGGTCATCGATTTTTTTATTTTCAGGGACAAAAAAGGGCTGATGCAACAAAGAAACCCAATCAAAATTCTCATCTTGATCCAAATCCTTCAATAAATCTTTGATATATAATATCCCCTCAATTTTATCAATGGTCTCGCTATACACCGGAATCCTCGAATAGCCGTTTTTATTGATTTTATCCATCAATTCATGAAAATCCATGTCCGTATCCAAGGCCATAATGTCCCTGCGCGCCCGCATGACTGATTTCACCGAGGTATTTCCAAAATTCAAAATCCCACGTAAAATATCCTTTTCACGTTCAGACGTATTTTCATCGGTCGTGATTTCTAAAGCCTGATTTAATTCATGAGTTGTGAGCGTGTAAGATTTTTTCTGAACTCTTTTTTCGATTAATCCTGAAATCCCCAACAATACCTTCGATAGGGGCATAAAAATAAATGTAAAAAACTCAATCAGCGGGGCAGAATAGCGTGCAAAATTCAAATTATTTTGCTGAGCCCAAACTTTAGGGATCAATTCCCCAAAAAACGTAATAATAAAGGTGACGCCGAATAACAAAAACAAAGTCACGATAAGCGTTCCCACCGATTGGGGTCCCATGACGAGTTCTGTCAGGTAATTAGCTAGCGTAATGAAGATAATATTGACAAAATTGATGGAAATGAGGAGGGTGGCAAGAAGTTGTTGGGGTTTATCCAACAAATGACTGACTGCCTTTTCAGATTTTCCGTCGCTTTCTCGCAGGCTGATTCGTTGTTCTGCATTCAAGGAGAAAAAGGCTACTTCCGACCCGGCCAAAAGCGCAGAAAGAAGCAACAAAGTCAATAAAATGACGGTGATAAGCAACAGCGTACTAAAACTGACCGAAGGGTCAAGCATCAAGAATAAGCTACTCGGATAGGGGTCGGCATCCATAATTTATGTGCACTATTGAGCGCAAATTTACAAAAAAGGGAATAAGATTTGGTCAGATTCCCTTTTTTGTCATAAAATTTAAAATGGAAGGTCGTCGCCTTCGGTCATTAAAGGAGGAAATGCTTGGGACTTGGGAGCCTCTGGATTTCCGAACGAAACGGGTTCTGGTTTTGGACGAGCCTCTGGCGAATCTCCACTGGGTCTTTCATTTCGTCCTCCGATTAAATTCATCGAAGTGGCCCGAATCCGATAGCCTCGCATGGTTACGCCTGATTTATCTTGCCATTCTTCCGAGCGAATTTTACCTTCGATATAGACCTGATTTCCTTTTTTTAGGTATTGCTCGGCGATGGTGGCTAAATTATCCCATAATTCGACACGATGCCATTCGGTTTGTTCTACGCGTTGACCATCTTTTCCGGTATATGCCTCGGAAGTTGCGATATTAATATTCGCCACTTTTACACCACTGGGTAACGCTCTCACCTCCGGATCGCTGCCCAAATTGCCCAATAAAATAACTTTATTTACGCCTGCCATATTGTTGAATGTTTTGTGTGTTAGGTCGACAAGGCTCCTTGTCAAACCCAAAGGTACATAGGTAAATTTAAAATAATTCTTGCAACGAAAGATTATCAGTTATCAGATTTAATAACAAAACCGGCTTACCAAGGTTTTTAAAGTCCTGGGGCTCAATCCACTGATATTCATCCGATTGGGGCATCTCAAAATGATCAGGAACTTGGATATGCCAAGCCTTTGAAATCAGTTTTTGATGACTTAATAAATGAGGCGCGGGTGCTTTTAGGGCAAAGGCATCCAACTCGGTAAACCAAGGTCCTACGCAAGGGTCTTTGGACAAAACATCTAAACTTGGCCCCAAATCCGGTAATTCCACGAGATAAAATTCCCATAAGCCTGCCCAAATATCCTTTTGGGTACGCTGGCGCACCCAAATTTTTCCTTGGTATTCAAAAATAAAATAAGCCAAGTATCGCTCCCGAACAGGTTTTTTCTTAGACTTGACCGGTAGCATTTGCGTGCGATCAGTGGCATAGGCTACACATGAAGGCTGGAGGGGGCAAGAAGCACATTGAGGAACTGGGCTACATTGAAGGGAGCCAAATTCCATGATGGCCTGATTAAACGTTGCCGCATGATCCGCCGGAATCAGCCCTTCGGCCAACTCCGTGAAAATTTTACGTGCGGAAGCATGCAAAATATCCGTTTCGACACCAAAATACCGAGCGAGAATTCGAAACACATTTCCATCCACCACAGGCTTGGGTTCACCAAAGGCAAATGAGGAAATCGCCGCAGCGGTGTAGGGGCCGATGCCGGGCAATTTGATTAATTCCGCATAGTTATTTGGGAAAATTCCTCCGTTCGCGGCGATGTATTTCGCTGTTTTATGCAGATTTCGCGCCCGGCTATAATACCCCAACCCTTGCCAAATCCGGAATAAGGTTGCCTCGTCAGCCTCAGCTAACTCGTGCACAGAGGGAAAAGCGTGTAAAAGGGCGTGAAAATAGGGCGTACCTTGGGCGATGCGGGTTTGTTGGAGTACGACCTCCGACAACCAAATCACATAGGGGTCCTTCGTATTTCGCCAAGGCAAATCACGCGCATGGGCTTGATACCAGGTAAGAAGGGTCGAAGAAAATGGGTGAATCAAGCGAATTCATTTGATTAATTTCAAAGATACTCAAATTATTCATGAAGAACGTTTGCCTCTCTAGTAGAAAAGCATTACTTTTGTGTCCCTTTTGAAAGAAAGGAATGTAGATTTTGAATTTAAAGAATTAATTACCGTGACTAAGGCAGATGTAATTGCTGAGATTTCCAGCAAAACAGGGATAGATAAAAAAGATGTTTCTGAAACGTTAGAAAATTTCTTCCAAGTAGTAAAAGATAATTTAGCCAAACAAGAAAACATTTATGTACGTGGTTTTGGCAGTTTTATCAATAAAAAAAGAGCGAAAAAAATTGCTCGGAATATTTCAAAAAATACGTCAATTACGATTGATGAACATTATGTGCCAAGTTTCAAGCCGGCCAAGGTGTTTGTTGAACAAGTAAAAACGAGCACTGACCCGGCTAACTAAGAAGGAATCCTTCTTAAAAAGGTCTTAACAAATGAATAAAACGCTTGCGCTTATTTTATTTATTGGCCTCGGGTTAACCGCCCTCATTTTCCAATTACCCAAAGGAAATGTGAGTGCAAAAACTGAATCCTCCGTAGCCGGAGGGGCCAATCGAGACGCGAATGGTCTAAAAAATAAGATGGATACGGTACAAGCCGAAGAAAAGCATGCGGCACCTTTCACAGAGGCGCAAGAAAAACGCATTGCCCAACTGAAAGCTGCATTAAAAACCGCTCCCAACGAAGTCAAGCAAGTGGTCGCCTTAGAAAACCTCATGCGGGCTTTTATGGATTTGTCCAGATATGACAGTGCCGCCGTGTATGCCGGTCAATTTTCCGATACACACGCAGCAGCCATTCATACCTTACGAGCGGGACAGGCCTATTTTGAAGCGCAAACCTATGCGATTGACGCTAAAAAAGGCCGTTTAATGGGTGATAAGGCGCGTTTGTACTTTGAAAAAGCATTAGGGCAAGATCCGAATAACCTGTTGGTAAAAACGAATTTGGCCATGACCTATGTGGATACGCCCACACCGATGAAGGGAATTACCCTGCTTCGAGAGGTTATCGAACAAGAGCCGACCTTCGTGCCAGCCTTGTTTAATTTAGGAATATTATCCATTAAATCGAATCAGTTTGGCAAAGGCCAAGAACGATTCACCCAAATATTGAAGCTGGAACCTAATAACCACAAAGCCGCCTTAAATCTCGGATTTTGTTTGGCCCAGTTAGATAAAAAAGTAGAGGCCCAAAAGGTGCTTACAAAGGTTTTAGCGAATAGCAAAGACCCGGAAGAAACCAAGGCCGCCAAAGAATTGCTTGCTGAATTACAGCAGCATTAAATACGAATTGAGGTTGAAAATCAATCTCCAACATTATTAACACATTAAACGCTAACAGGTATGCCTTGCGGAAAAAAAAGAAAACGTCATAAGATTTCAACACACAAGCGTAAAAAACGTCTTCGTAAGAATCGTCACAAGAAGAAGTAATGCATTGATTACAATTTCCGATTGAAATTGTAACATATAGCGCAAGAACAGGCATTTTATCCTTTGATAAATAGCCTGTTTTTGGCGTTTGTTTTGCTGTATATTTTTAAAGGGGATTTCCCCTGTCCAACATTCTTCTCAATCGTATTGTGAGTAATGAATTAATCATTAATTCTACGCCCAAGGGCGATAGAATAGCCCTTTTGCACGACAAAAGGATCGTAGAATACCATATCGAACAGTCTGAACCGAAATTCTCCGTGGGAGATATCTATTTAGGAACTGTCAAAAAATTAGTGTCAGGCTTAAACGCCGCTTTCATCGACATCGGTTACGAAAAAGATGCCTTCTTGCACTACCACGATTTAGGTCCTAACCTAAATACCGTGCAAAAATTCACGAAAGATGTATTGACCAAAAAAGGAAAAAATGTCCGTTTGGAACACTATAAGCTGGAGGAGGAAATCGACAAACTAGGGAAAATCGAAAAGGCATTAACGAAGGGCCAACAAGTCCTCGTGCAAGTCGTCAAAGAACCTATTTCCACCAAGGGCCCGCGTCTTTCATGTGATATATCCATCGCAGGACGTTTCTTGGTCTTAGTTCCCTTTGCCAATGGCGTCAATATTTCGAAGAAAATCACCTCACGTTCTGAGCGTAATCGTCTTCAAAAACTCATGTCGTCCATCAAACCGAAGAACTTCGGCGTGATCGTGCGAACGGTAGCCGAAGGCAAAGCCGTGGAGGAAATGGAGCGTGATTTGCGCGATTCGATCTCGAAATGGGAAGAAGGGATGAAGAAATTAGCGGAGGCAAAGCCGACCGATCGGGTGATTGGGGAGATGAGCCGGGCGACGTCTATGTTGCGCGACCTCTTAAATAACGACTTCGACAATGTCATTGTGGATAGTCAAGAACTGTACAACGAGGCCAAAGATTATGTGCACACGGTTGCTCCCGAAAAGGAAAAAATCGTAAAGCTTCACACGGGCAAAACCAAGTTATTTGAACAAGTAGGGATCGAGAAGCAATTAAAAATGCTTTTTGGTCGTTCGGTTTCCTTGCCAGGAGGTGGCTATTTAATCGTAGAACATACCGAGGCGCTGCACGTGATTGACGTGAATTCGGGGAATAAATCGAATTCCGAGGAAGATCAAGAAGCAACGGCTTTGAGCGTGAACCGCGAGGCGGCAAAAGAAATTGCGCGCCAATTGCGTTTACGTGATATGGGGGGGATTATCGTGATCGATTTCATCGACATGAAAAAAGCGGATAATCGGAAATTAATTCAGGACATCATGCGAGATGAAATGAAAACCGATCGTTCGAAATTCACCATTTTGCCGCTGACGAAATTTGGCTTGATGCAAATTACACGCCAACGCGTTCGTCCCGAAATGAATGTAGCTACGCATGAAACATGTCCGAGTTGTGGCGGTTCGGGAACCATCACGGCGAGTATTGCCGTTTCAGACATCGTGGCGCAGCATGTGGAGCATTTAATCATGAAACAAAACGAGAAAAAATTAACCCTTCTTGTGCATCCGTTTTTGAATGCCTATTTTACCAAAGGATTTCCTTCCATTCGGATGAACTGGTTTTTGAAATTTAAAACCTGGGTAAACATCATGGAAGACTCCTCATTTGGCATAACAGAATTTAAATTCTTAAACCAAAATGGAGATCAAATTGAAATTTCTTCGTAGGAAAATCATTTTTATTTGCTGTTTTCTGCCATTGGCCTTCGCTTCGCAAGGTCAATGGTGGAAAAAAACAGAAGAGGCTGAAAAAGAGCGTTCGAAAGGCATGCTTTTACTGACCTCTGAAGTACAAATCGAGGCGACATCTGCCATCAATCAGATGTATAATTTTAAATTCCCGGAAGCGGAACGCGAATTTAATTACCTCAAAGTCAAATACCCCAATCATCCCCTTCCCGATTTCCTCTTAGGCCTCATGCAATGGTGGCGGATTGTTCCCAATACGGGCAATGAAGTCTATGACGATCGCCTGATCGAATACATGGATAGCAGCATTGATAAAGCAGAGAAGATTTGGGATGAAACCGAAAACCCAGAAGCCGCCTTTTTCATGGCCGCCGCCTATGGATTCAAGGGCCGTTTGCATGCCGAACGAAAAAATTGGACACGGGCAACCTTGGCCGCTAAAAATGCCCTCAAGTACCTCGAATATTCAAGGGAATTTGCCGACTTTAGTCCGGAATTGATGTTCGGAGACGGTCTTTATAATTATTATTACCATTTTATTAAACAACATTTCCCATTACTCCGGCCCGTCCTATGGTTATTCCCGAAAGCGAACAAGCAGATGGGGATCCAGCAATTAGAAAAGGTTAGTTATCAAGCCTTTTATACCCGCACAGAGGCGCGCTATTTCTTGCTACAAATCTATGGCATGGAAAACATGTCCGATAAGGCCTATGACATGGCCAAATACACGCACGAAAATTTTCCGGATAATCCATTTTTTCATCGATATCATGCCCGATCGGCGTTTATGGTTGGGAAATTAGATGAGGCCATGAGCCTTTCGAAAGACATTTTGGGAAAGATCACATCGCATCAAGTGGGCTATGAAAGCACATCCGGGCGATATGCGAGTTATATTTTGGGCTATTATCAATTGTATGTTTTCAAAAATTTGGCAGAAGCCAAAACCTATTTTAATCAATGTTTAACCTTTTCCAAAGAAACCGATTCAATGGATTCGGGCTATTATTGGGCCTCGGTATTGGGCTTAGCACGGATTGCGTTCCAAGAGGCTAAATACGATGAGGCGGTGGACTATTGCAAAGAGGTGATGGACAAGGCGGATCGGAAATCAGCCCAGCATACAGAAGCCAAAAAATTGCTATCTGAGGCCAAAAAAGCAAGGCGAAAACGAAAATAAAATATTTAATAATTACTTAATATATTTGTTCTCCCTTTGGAGAAAATTGTACCCATCTTTAAAAGATTTTTTACATTCAATAAGCATAAAACCCAATGTTTGGACTTGACCCCACCTTATTTTTCCTCTTATTTTTCTGCCTTTTTGCAGCCTGTGCTTTTGAATTTGTGAATGGATTTCATGATACCGCAAATGCGGTGGCGACGGTGATTTATACGCATTCGCTTCAACCGACCCAAGCCGTCGTTTGGTCAGGTTTTATGAATTTTTTAGGTCTGTTAACCGGAGGCGTAGGGGTTACGATGAGTATTATCGGACTTTTGCCCACGGAATTACTGATTGATGCCAATGTCTACCATTCGATGGCGATGGCGCTCGCCTTATTGTTATCGGCTATTTTTTGGAATTTAGGCACCTGGTATTTTGGTATCCCTGCTTCGAGCTCCCATACCCTGATTGGGTCGATTATCGGGATTGGAGTGGGCCATGCCTTGCTGCCTGAAAATGCCAATATGGGGACCTCCTCCATCAACTGGGATAAGGTCATTGAAATCGGACAAGCCCTCTTATTATCGCCCCTATTTGGCTTCTCCTTGGCGATTATCCTCATGTATATCTTAAAAAAATCGATTAAAAATAAAGAGATTTTCAAAGAACCTAAAAAGAATTCGCCGCCACCCATGTGGATTCGTGCGATCTTAATCACGACCTGTACTTTGGTTTCCTTTTTCCACGGTCGGAATGATGGGCAGAAAGGAATTGGATTGGTCATGGTCATTTTGATCGCCTTCTTGCCTGGTTATTTTGCAGTAAATACCTCATTGGATTTGGTGAAAGTGAAAGAAAGTTTAACGACGGTTCAAAGCATTTCAGCGAAAATCGATACCCTTCCTTTATCAGATAAGGAGCACGAGAGTTTAGTGAAATTAAAAAAATCGTCAACCGATTTAGCCACGATTTTGGTTCCGGGTTTGAATACGGATCATTTATCCACGGCCCAGAAATTCGATATTCGCAAAGCGGCTCTTACCATTAATAAACATGCGAAAAAACTGCTAGAAAGTGAATCGGTGGCTTTATCAGAAATTGATAAAAAAGCATTTAAACAAGCCACCCAAGGCGATAAAGCGCCATTCTTTACGTTTGGGGGTTCAAGCTCCACGGGCATGGCGGGGGTGACGGACTTTGCGCCAAGTTGGGTGATGTGGATGGTAGCCCTTTCCTTGGGATTGGGAACGATGATCGGGTGGAAACGAATCGTGATTACCATCGGAGAAAAAATCGGAAAAGATCATTTGACCTATGCACAAGGCGCTTCGGCAGAATTAATTGCCTCGCTAACCATCGGATTAGCCACGGCATATAAATGGCCGGTAAGTACCACGCACGTGCTAAGTTCTGGTATTGCAGGAACGATGGTTGCATCCCGAGGCATCAAAAACCTACAAGGAGGAACTGTAAAAAATATTGTGATGGCCTGGGTATTAACCTTGCCCGTGACCATTGTTTTGTCTGCCACCTTATTTG
Source organism: Cytophagaceae bacterium (assembly GCA_947450365.1). Taxonomy (GTDB): domain Bacteria; phylum Bacteroidota; class Bacteroidia; order Cytophagales; family Spirosomataceae; genus Aquirufa. The sequence continues at coordinate 30,363 of CANFVE010000010.1, read as the reverse complement.
TTTTATTACGCTGGATTGTAGGATAATTCATCGACCAATTAGCTATCTTTGTGCTTTCATTTCCTTATGACGGCAGACATTGTAAAAAAATATTTTCCCAATCTTACCGAAAAGCAGCTCGAGCAATTTGAGCTGCTTTTCCCATTGTATACAGAATGGAATGAAAAAATCAATGTGGTCTCGCGCAAGGATATCGATAATTTAATGCTGCATCACGTCCTGCATTCGCTGGCCATCGCCAAAATAATCGATTTTCGACCGGGAACTGAAATCCTAGATGTGGGCACGGGGGGTGGTTTCCCGGGAATTCCTTTGGCGATTTTGTTTCCGGAATGCTCCTTTTTATTGGTCGATAGCATTGGAAAAAAAATAAAAGTCGTGGAGGAAATTGCCAAAGCCCTTGGCCTCCAAAATGTCAAAGCCAAACATGCACGGGCAGAAGATATCGATCAAGATTTTGAATTCGTGGTGAGTCGGGCCGTTACGCGTATCACTCCATTTTATTATTGGGTGCGCAAAAAAATCAGCCCAAATCATTTCCATTCAATGCGAAATGGAATCTTGTATTTAAAGGGAGGAGATTTAAGGGAAGAGCTTGAGGAATTTGGGAAAAAACATAAGATTTTTGATCTTTCGACCTATTTTGATGAAGATTTTTTCGAGACCAAAAAGGTCCTTTACGTTCCCATGTAAATGAAAACAATTTCAGTTGCTTTATGTACGTATAATGGAGAACGGTTTTTGGGCCAGCAATTGGCCTCCATCAAAAACCAAAGCACCCCTGTGCATGAATTGGTTATCTGCGATGATGGGTCCACCGATCGGACATTTGAAATTATTGAGGCATTTCAAAAAAGTATCGATTTCCCAGTAGTCCTTCATACAAATGCGACGAACTTGGGGAGTAGCAAAAATTTTGAAAAATGCATTCAAGCCTGTTCAGGAGAAATCATTTTTTTGTGTGATCAGGATGATCTTTGGAAAAAAGATAAGGTAGCCAAACAAGTTGCCTATTTAGAGGCCAATCCGGACAAGGACGCCGTGTTTTCGAATGCGCTGATGATTGACCAAGCAGGAAATAGTAAAGGCAAAACATCCTTTGAACAAATCGAATTTACTGAAGAATTACAGAATTATTGGAAACAAGGGGGCGCTTTTGAGATACTTGGCAAAGGCTATGTGGTGACGGGAGCAACGATGGCCATTCGGAAAAAAATATGTGATTCCGTATTTCCGGTGCCTTTAATTATTCCGGAACTTATTCATGATGGGTGGATAGCGCTGTATTTAGCCATGGACCAAAAAATTGGTTTTCTGGAAGATGTACTTGTGGAATATCGGGAGCATGATAGCCAACAAGTGGGCCTGAAAAGCAGCGGACCCGTGATTACCTTAGCGGATCGTTTTACACGCGCGCGTACGGAAAAACTAGACAGACTTAATAAGAAATACCAAGACAGCTTTGCGCTTCATACGTATTTTGCAAATCTGGCCAACATAAAACCAGCGATTATTTCCCAGTTGAAACAGCGCAAGGACCATTATCAGATGCGAAGTCAATTACCGGCGAACCGAATCATGCGAATATTTCCTATTTTGCAAAGTCTTACACGCGGATATTATCGAAAGCACGATGGTGGAAAATGGTGGAGACCCTTATTAGGCGATCTTTTAGAATAATATGTCGAAACGCGCGGTTATCGTTATCCCGATTTATAAAGAAAATCTGAATCCCAATGAGCAGATTTCATTAGCTCGTTGTTTCTCCATTTTAGGCCATCATCCGATTGTTTTTGTCGCGCCCGAATCGCTTTCCTTTGATTACCACGAAGGTCGTTGCATCGAACGATTTGCAGACTCATTCTTCCAAAGTCCTCAAACGTATAATCATTTGCTCATTGATCCTGCTTTTTATGAGCGATTTGGGGAATACGAGTTTATGTTGATTTATCAGTTAGACGCCTATGTATTTAGTGATCAGTTGGAATACTGGTGCGCACAAAATTTAGATTACATAGGAGCTCCGAAATTGAAATTGCGTCATTTTAAAAATCCTGCACATGTAGATATCCCATATATCCACCGGGTGTTGTTTAATGGCGGGTTTTCGTTGAGAAAAATCAAACCCATCTTACACTTCCTGAAGGTATACCATACCTTTTTGCCGAAATGGGTGGCCAATGAGGATTGTATGTTTTCGATGTATGAGCGCCGCACTTTTCCATTGCGATGGATGCTACGATTACCTACGTGGCAACAAGGCCTGAAATTCGCCATCGAACAAAATCCCCACCTAGGTTTTACGCTAAATGGGGATTCCTTGCCTTTTGGATGCCATGCATGGGAAAAATATAATCCCAAATTCTGGCGAGCCTATATGGCTTAAAAATTCTTTTTTGCTAAATAATCGCGGCTAATTTTTAGGCTTTCAAAGGGATCTTGTTTGCTTTGGTCTTGCTCGACGAACCAATATTTCAAACCTGCCGTTTTCCGCGCGGCAAAAATCCGATCAAAATTAATCGTTCCATTTCCAACCTCGGTAAAAATACCCGTTCCCGCCTCCATGTCCTTCACATGCCACAATGGGAAACGCCCAGGATGTTTTTCAAAATAGGCCACAGGATCTTGACCAGCTTTGGCAAACCAATACAAATCAGATTCCATTTTAACCAAATCAGCTGGCGTATTTTTTAAAATAAAATCATAGGGAATAAAGTCTCCGGATTTTTGAAATTCAAAATCATGGTTGTGATAGGCAAATTGGATCCCTGCTTTTTTTGTGGCCTGACCTGATTTTTCCAAAAGTGCGGGTAACATTTCATAATGCTTGGTTGTTCGCTCACTCGGATGCAAATAGGAACAAACCATATATTCGGAACCGAGTTCATGTAAATCCTCAACAGCCTTTTCCCAACCATCTAATAGGGTTCCTTTCCCTTTCACTTCAAAGCCTGTTGTATGATGAGAACTTACCACCTTTAACCCCGTACGATCCAAAATACCTTTAAATTCTTTTGCCGTTTTGCCGAAAAATTTACCGTTATAATCAAACAATTCTAATTGTTTATATCCGATTCCAGCTAATTTGCTTAACGACCCCTCAAGATCTTTAGCCACTGCATCACGAATGGTATATAATTGAACCGCTAAGGGGCCTATATTGACCTTGCTTGCAAATAATGGATTCGTATAGAATCCAGCTACACCCAGCCCTAGCCCTTGTAAAAAATTTCTTCTTTCCATTGTATAAAAATGATAAAATAGGTTAAAAACCTAAATTACCCTTTTTATTGTAAAAAAAATAATTTATGTCTAGGATGCTTGAAAAGATTGATAGAGTTCACGCAGCGGGCGAACATTCCGTCGGGAAATGGAAATCGTATCTCCATTTTCTAATCGGATCGATTTTTGAGATTTAAAATCAATGTGTGCAATGGCCAGTCGATTCACGAGAGCTGATTTCGATGGACGAATGAAATGGATCTCCTCCAGCATCGTGGCAAAGTACTTTAGCGTCCGGCAAGACAATAATCGACGGCCGTCTCGGGTGATGATATTCGAATAATTTCCTTCTCCACGAATAACAAGGATTTCGGAAATTAGTACATGGGTTTGCCCAATCGTAATATGTTCGCTCATAATTTAGATGAAGAAAATTTTAGAACCTAATGTGTAAACGCTTACATACTTTGTAGTATTTACTCAACAAAAATAGCCCACAGATAAGGATATAAATAAACGAATTAGGTTATTTGCGTTATTAACCAATTATGTTAATAAAAACGTTTATTAAGCGGAAATAAAAAGATATAAATAAATATGTTTAAACATACTTTCGTCATTAAACGAGACAAATAACAGATTAAACGGAACGGCCAAAAGCGTATTTGGGTATCCTTAATTCTGAGACTAGAAAATTTTATATACTTTTGTTATCTAAAAATATACGTATGGAAAAAAGAAGATTTGGGAAAACCAATTGGGAAATTAGTGAGCTGGGCTATGGGATGTGGGGCCTTGCGGGCTGGACAGGATCTGATCAAGATGAGGTAAAAAAATCACTTGAGCTGTCCGTTGAACTAGGGTGTAATTTTTTTGATACCGCTTGGGGCTATGCGGAAGGAAAAAGTGAACAAATATTAGGAAAACTTTTAAAAAGCCATCCTGACAAAAAGCTATATGCGGCGACCAAAATACCCCCAAAAAACTTCACATGGCCTTCGAAATCACATTTCTTATTAAAAGATTGTTTTCCGGCATCACACATCGTAGAATACACGGAAAAAAGCTTAAAAAACCTGGGGCTTGAACAAATTGATCTCCAACAATTTCATGTCTGGGAGGACGCGTGGGCAGATCAGGATGAATGGAAAAATGCCATTGAAAAGTTAACCAAAGAAGGAAAAGTAGCCCATTGGGGAGTTTCTGTTAATCGCTGGGAGCCAAACAACTGCTTGAGGACCATTGAAACGGGGATGATATCCGCTGTCCAAGTGATCTATAATATTTTCGATCAAAATCCTGAGGATGAATTGTTTCCATTGTGTAAAAAAATGGACGTAGGCATTATCGCACGTGTGCCTTTTGACGAAGGAAGTTTGACTGGACTCTTAAACTATGATACCACATTCCCCGCGGATGATTGGCGAGCTACCTATTTTGTACCGGAAAATTTAACTTCAAGCGTGGATCATGCGAATGCGCTCAAGCCGCTTGTTCCTGCCGAAATGGACATGCCTGAAATGGCCTTGCGCTTTATTTTATCGAATCCCGATGTGGGAACTATAATTCCTGGCATGCGCAAAATCAAACATGTGCAGAATAATATAGCTGCATCCGATGGCAAAGGACTTGAATCGAATTTATTGGAAAAATTGAAAGCGCATCGCTGGGAACGCCAACCTACCGAATGGTCCCAATAGCCTGATCAAAAAGTTCTTTTAATTGAGCTTCTTCCCGGAATCCCGATGTTTTTTGGATCATTTTCCCGTTTTGGAAAACCAAAAAACTCGGGATTTCGTCGATACCAAACTGTTGCAACACCGCCTGATTTCCATCTGCCTCGACTTTCAAAACCTTCACACGACCGGCAAAATCGCTAGCCAATTTATCCACGGTAGGCATCATTTTTAAACAGGGCGCGCACCATTTGGCATAAAAATCGACAACTACCGCTTTCCCATTTGCCGTTTCCTTCGCAAACGCCTCCACATCCCAAGCCGCATCATGTGCCACAGCCGGAACTCCCTCCAAAGGCTTTAATTTGGTGGTCCATTTTAAATAGCCTCCCTTTAATTCAGTCACCTGATAGCCTTCTTTTTTTAATAATTCAGCAGCTTGCGCTGACCGACCACCGGAAAGGCAATACACAAAAATCGGTTGGTCCTTCGGTAACGTTTTGATTTGATTCGCAAAATCGGCAGATCGAAAATCCATATTCTTGGCCTTGGGCAAATGTCCCCCGCCAAATTCACCAGAAGTACGAACATCCAACAAAATAGCCTTCGGCGTCTCTTTCAATTTTTGCTCAAAAGGTTCTACCTCAAGAGTTTGCGAAAAAATGGTCAGGGGAAGGCAAAAGCCAAGGAAAAGAAATGATAACAGTTTCATAAAAGGTTTATTCAAAGATTTTCACGGAAATTATCTAAAAAATGCGTTATTTTGCGAGTCAATTTACACATTAATTAGTAATTCATTTATTCACAATAATTAATATACGATGAGTGCAATACAGTACGTTCACGCAAGACAAATTTTAGATTCTCGTGGGAATCCAACAATCGAAGTAGACATCAAGACAGAAGATGGCGCATTTGGAAGAGCCGCGGTTCCTTCTGGAGCATCTACTGGAATTCACGAGGCGGTTGAACTTCGTGACGAAGACAAGTCGGTTTACGTAGGAAAAGGTGTTTTAAAGGCCGTTGAAAACGTAAACAAGGCCATTGCCGAAGAATTATGGGGCATGGAAGTGTCTGAACAAAACATGATCGATAACATCATGATCGAGTTAGACGGTACCCCAAACAAAAGTAAATTAGGCGCAAATGCTATTTTGGGCGTTTCGATGGCCGTAGCTAAAGCTGCAGCCCAAGAAGCGGGGCTTTCCTTATATCGCTACATCGGTGGTGTGAACGCAAATACATTGCCAGTTCCGATGATGAACATCTTAAACGGAGGTTCTCATGCGGACAACTCCATCGATTTTCAAGAATTCATGGTTATGCCGGCGAAAGCTGAGTCGTTCTCACATGCATTGCGGATGGGAACTGAAGTTTTCCATGCCTTGAAAGGCGTATTAAAGTCAAAAGGATATTCGACGAACGTAGGGGATGAAGGAGGTTTTGCTCCAAACATTAAATCGAATGAAGAAGCGATTGAAATCGTTTTACAATCGATCGAAAAAGCCGGTTACAAACCAGGTGAGGAAATTTTCATCGCCATGGATGCCGCTGCTTCTGAATTTTATGATGAAAAAACAGGTTTGTATACTTTCAAAAAATCAGACGGTAAACAATTGAATTCCATGGAAATGGCTTCTTATTGGAAAACATGGGCAGATAAATACCCAATCATCTCGATTGAAGATGGTATGGCAGAAGACGATTGGGCGGGTTGGGCTGAGCAAACGAAATTGATTGGTTCTAAATGCCAATTAGTCGGTGACGATTTGTTCGTAACAAACGTAAAACGTTTACAACAAGGAATCGAAAAAGGGGTCGCCAATGCAGTTTTGGTTAAAGTAAACCAAATCGGTTCATTAACTGAGACCATCGATACGGTGAATTTGGCGAAACGTAATTCATACAAAAACATCATGTCACATCGTTCGGGTGAGACAGAAGATGCAACCATCGCTGATTTGGCTGTAGCCTTAAACACAGGTCAAATCAAAACAGGTTCTGCGTCTCGTTCTGACCGGATGGCGAAATACAACCAATTACTTCGCATCGAGGAAGAATTAGGAGCTAACGCATATTTCCCAGGTTTAAACTTCTAAATTTTAGAAATGGACCTGCTGAAAAGGCTTTTTTGGGGGAAGTACCGCTTTTATGCCATATCAATGGGCTCGATGCTCGTATGGATGTTCTTTTTAGATACCAATGACCTCACGGTTCAGTATCGCTTATGGAACGAATTAAGCAGTATGAAATCTGAAAAAGCCTTTTACCAACAAAAAATAAAAGAGCTGGAAAAAGAACGCCGCATGGTGATTGGAAACCCTGCTTTGTTGGAAAAATATGCCAGAGAAAAATACCTGATGAAAAAACCCAAGGAAGATATTTTTGTCATCGTGGACGAAAACAATCAACCCATTGAACACTAAAAAAAAGCCCTTCTAGATCAGAAGGGCTTTTTTTATATCTTAATATCTTTGCTTGAAAGGCTGGCCTTCTCCGCCGGATTTCCTTTCCAAATCGACCAAGGGTCCGTTTTTTGACGGGTCACATTCGCGCCCATGGCGACCAATGTCCCTTCCCCGATCGTCGACTTATCCCTAATCGTGGCATTCACCCCAAAAAAGCAATAATCTCCTACGATGCAACGTCCAGAAAGTACCACATGTGATGTAAAAAATACGTGATTGCCAATGATCCCGTGATGCCCAATATGATTTCCTGACCAAAGCACACAATCGTCGCCAATCGTCACGTAGGGTTGAATGGTATTATCTTCTAAAATAAAACAATTTCGGCCGATTTGATCCGTCAAAACCGTCGCCCGAGAACTAATGTAGGAAATATAGGAATAGCCTTTGTCGAGGCCTTGTTGGAACACCCTCGCCCGCACCTGATTCATATTCTTTTCAGTCAACGGCGCAAAGAAGTGATATTCTGAAGGAGGATATAATTTTTCTACGGTCTCAAAAGGCACGACAGGTAAGTCGTGAAAGGTAGGCTCTTCGATGAACTCCTCCTCCACCGTAAAGGCAACAACCTCATGCGGACTATCCGTTTGCAAATAGTATAAGGCTAATTCTGCCGTGAGCGTATTTCCAAAAACAACGACTTTCGCCATACATTCAATTTTTAAAAGAGAGAAACTCCAGTCATTTCTTTCGGTTGGGCTACCCCCATCAATTTTAATATTGTAGGAGACACATCGCCTAATTTTCCATCGTTTAAATTAGGGTGAAAATCTTGGTCTACCAAAATGCAAGGGACCAAATTCGTGGAATGTGCTGTATTCGGAGATCCATCCTCATTCATCATCACGTCCGCATTCCCATGGTCCGCAATAATAACGAACGAATACCCATGAGCCAGACCCGCCTTCACCACCGCTTCCGCACAAGCATCAACCGTTTCAACCGCCTTGACCACCGCCTCAAAAACCCCCGTATGGCCCACCATGTCCGGATTTGCAAAGTTTAAACACACAAAATCAACTTCCTCTTTTTCCAATTCTGGAATCAAAGCATCTCGTAAATCTGCCGCCGACATCTCCGGTTGCAAATCATACGTAGCCACTTTTGGCGAATTTCGCATAAGATTTGTTTGACCAATAAATGGCTGTTCCCGCCCCCCCGAAAAGAAAAACGTCACGTGTGGATATTTTTCCGTCTCTGCAATGCGGATCTGTTTTTTGCCTGCCCCTTCCAAGACCTCACCCATCGTCATCGGCAAATTCGAATCATTGAAAATCACATGCACGCCCACAAATTCCTTGTCATATTCCGTCATCGTTAAATAGTACAAATTTAACTTGTGCATATTCTCCTCATGAAAATCTTTTTGCGTTAAGGCCTGCGTAATTTCCCGGCCCCGATCCGTTCTAAAATTAAAACAAATCACCACATCTCCTTCGGTAATCTTGCCTACCGGCGCACCAGCCGCATCTGTCACAATGATAGGTTTAATGAATTCGTCTGTCACTCCTGCATCATAATTCGCTTGTATGGAGGCCAATACATCCTGAGTAGGTGCACCCTCTCCATCCACCATGGCGTGATAGGCAAGGGCCACGCGCTCCCAGCGATTATCCCGGTCCATCGCAAAATACCGACCTGTGACGGAGGCAATTTGAGTACCTGTTTTCAGGGTGTGTTGGAATAAATCCGTCATAAAACCCATGCCGGATTTTGGATCTGTATCCCGACCATCCGTAAAGGCATGCACAAAAACATTTGGTAAACCGGCTTCGGAGGCAGAAGTCAATAAAGACTTCACATGTTCAATGTGGGCATGCACCCCACCATCCGAAACTAAACCAATAAAATGAACAGATTTATGGTTGCTTTTGGCATATTCGAAAGCCTTAGCCAATTCAGGTTCATGCCCTAATGTGTTTTCTTGAACGGCTTTGTTGATCCGAACAAGGTTTTGGTACACGACCCGACCGGCCCCCAAATTCATGTGACCCACCTCTGAATTTCCCATTTGGCCTTCTGGAAGACCTACGGCAAGACCGGAAGCTTCTAATTTGGAATGCGGATAGGCTTGATAGAGGGAATCAATAAAAGGGGTTTTGGCGGCGTCAATGGCTGAAACCTTTGGGTTGGTGGCAATACCCCAACCATCTAATATCATTAATACTACTTTCTTGTTCACGCGAATTATATTTAAAGACGTGTAAAATTAACCAAAATACGGGTAAAATTCTATTTCCGTTGGCTCATTTGTTGGGCCAAGGCCCGAATATCCCGCACCTCCACATGTGTTTTTTTAGTCCCAAAAACGGATGCTTCCAGCATCGCCAAGCCCAATTCCCGTAAGGTCGAAACGGCCCCAGGAGCCATCAAAGAGAAAAGGGGATACATCCAATCAATGTAGGCATAATAAGGCAAGGTGTTTTTCAGGCCTTTGGTTGGGCTCAAATACCCAGGGCGAAATGCATATACCTGTTTAAAGCCCAATTTCCCCAAATCATTTTCGGTTTTTCCTTTAACACGTGCCCACATGATACGTCCATTTTCTGAGGAATCCGTTCCGGTCCCCGAAATGTAGGAAAAGGACATGTTTGGGTTTACATCCGCTAACACATGCGCAAATCCGATGGTCAGGTCATAGGTCAAATGGGTAAATTCAGCTTCCGACTTCCCAATCGAACTAACCCCCAAACAAAATAAACAAGCATCATAGCCTTTGACCATATCGACTAATTCAGCGGGTTGAAAAAAATCGGCTAATCGATATTCTTTTAATTTTGGATGAATAAGGCCTGTCGAGGTACGTGAAATCGCCAAAACCTCGCTGACAAAAGGAGAAGCCAAGGCTTCATGCATCACGCCTTCACCGACCATCCCGGTAACTCCGGTGATAATTACTTTGATTTTTGGATTTTCCATTGTAGAATTGAATAAAATGTAAACAAACTATTTATTTCATGACGACTCGACGAAATTTTATTCAAAAATCTGGCCTCATCGCCGCCACTGCGTCCCTTGGGACCTTACCCGCTTCTGCTCCTATGACTTTCATTCACCACGTATTATTTTGGGCTAAAAACCCAGGAAATGAGGCCGAAAAAAATCAATTGTTCAAAGCCCTAAAAGCCTTAGGAACCCTTCCCATGATCCAATCCGCCCACGTAGGGAAAGCCATCGTAACAGATTTTGATAAACCCGTTACAGAAGCAAGTTATACCTTTTCAGTGGTTTTAGTTTTCGAAAATGCCGAAAAAGAAAAGGAATATTTATACCATCCTTTGCACAAAAAATTCATTGATGACAACAAGCATTTGTGGGGAAAAGTTCAAGTATTTGATTCCGAAATGATCTAATGTCAAAGGCCAAATGCAATCCGCTATTTGGCCTTTTTTTTGCCCAACCAAATCATTCCAAACCCAGAAACAACAAGCAAAAACAGGCTAGCAAAATCTTGCCATTGCGCGGAACCAGGGTTTTGATAAAGGCTTTGAATCGTCTTCGCTTGCGTGCCTGTCCACAAGGCAAGCAAGGTTCTGGGTAACATGCCCAAGGTCCCTGCCACAAAAAATTGCTTCACCCGAACCCCTAAAAATGCCATTAATGCGTTCGTAATTGCAAAGGGGAACACAGGCGATAAGCGAGTCACAAATACCCAAGAAAATGAATTCGCGCGGACATTTTCAAGAAAATGATCCAATGGAAATTTCTCCCTCAAAAGCGCGATAATGGCATCCCCCTTCAGTTTTTTGGCTACATAATAGCCTAAAAGGGAAGCCAAACTATAGGCGATAATCAAGGGTATAATTCCCTGAAAACCAAATACATATCCCGTAAATAAGGCAAAAAAGGTCGTAGGACTTAAGGCCAAGCCCATGATAAAAACAGCGGCGATCCAAAAAATCACTTGATCCCCAGTGCTTAGGTTTTGAAAAAATTCAGGATTTGACAGCGCAAAATAGCCTAATACGGAGCTCGACAAGAGGGGCAAAAAGCCCATCCAAATGAGGTAGAGGGATTCAATGAGTACGTTGCGCGAAAGCTTCATAAGCGGGTCTTGGGCTACAAAGATACATCTGTTTTCATAATACAAGCCCTTTTGCCTACCTTTGTAGCCGAATGAAAATTGCCATTATTAAATACAATGCGGGAAATGTGGCTTCGGTCATGTATGCGCTTGACCGGATCGGGATGAACTATTCCTGGACGGATGAGGAAGAGGAAATCCGTACGGCCGATAAAGTCATTTTTCCGGGTGTGGGCGAGGCGAGTACGGCGATGGCTTATTTGCGGGAGAAGCAATTGGACCGATTGATTCCTACGTTAAAACAACCGGTTTTAGCCACTTGCATCGGGATGCAATTGTTATGCAAGCATTCCGAAGAAAACGATACGACCTGCATGGGTGTTTTTGATGTAGCGATCAAACGTTTCCAATCGACAGATTTAAAAATCCCGCATGTGGGCTGGAATTCGATCGAAGCGCAGGGACAAAATCCGCTCATGAAAGGCTTAAAGGCGTCTGAATATGTCTATTTTGTCCACTCCTACTATGCGCCCTTGAATCCGTATACCTCCGCGATTTGTGACTATGTCCAACCCTTTTCGGCCATGTTGCAAAAAGACAATTTTTACGCTGCGCAATTCCACGCGGAAATCAGTGGACAAGCGGGCCAACGCGTCATCGAGAATTTTTTAGCTTTATAATTTATGTTCCAATTAATCCCCGCCATCGACATCATAAACGGCCAATGCGTTCGCTTGACCCAAGGGGATTATGCTCAAAAAAAGGTCTATTCCTCCGATCCATTAGAAATCGCCAAGGCCTTTGAAGGGGCCGGAATTCAGCGTTTACATGTGGTGGATTTGGATGGGGCGAAGGCCAAAAAAATCGTGAATGCCGCGGTATTAGAGCGCATTGCAAAAGGAACGAAATTACATGTAGATTTTGGGGGAGGGGTACAATCCGACGAAATGGTCGACCTAGCCTTTTCCGCCGGAGCGGCTCAAATCACGGCTGGGAGCATCGCGGTGCGCAATCCGGAATTAGTCAAAGCTTGGTTTACCAAATACGGGGCGGATCGGATTATTTTAGGTGCGGATGCGCACCATGAGCAAATTGCGGTGGCCGGCTGGCAAGAAAATTCCGAAGTATCGATTTATGATTTTTTAGCCGAATATGAACAAGCAGGGGCCAAATATGTCATCTCCACCGATGTGGCAAAAGATGGCTTATTGCAAGGGCCCAGTTTTGATTTATATGAGAACATACAGGCGAAGACGCCTTCATTGCAGGTCATTGCGAGTGGTGGCGTGGCTAATTTGCAGGATTTGATCAACTTACGGGCGATGAATTTATTTGGTGTAATTGTGGGGAAGGCCTTTTATGAGGGGCGAATTAGTTTGGAGGAGTTAGCCACATTTTCAAAGGAATCGGCATGTTAACGAAACGAATTATTCCCTGTTTGGATATAAAAGAAGGTCGGACCGTCAAGGGCACAAACTTCGTGGATTTGCGAGATGCGGGCGATCCGGTCGAATTAGGTGCCTTGTACGCACAAGAAGGGGCGGATGAACTCGTGTTTTTAGATATTACGGCCACGGTGGATAACCGGAAAACCTTAGTGAATTTAGTCCGTGAGGTGGCGCGGCATGTCAATATACCGTTTACGGTGGGTGGAGGGATTAGCTCGATTGCGGATGTTTCAGCGCTATTGAATGCTGGAGCGGATAAGGTGTCGATTAATTCGTCGGCGGTTCGTCGACCGGAATTAATTGATGAATTAGCCTTGCAATTTGGCTCCCAGTGCATCATTGTGGCAATCGACACCCGGCGGGTGGATGGATTGGATTGGGTACATACGCATGGGGGAAGGAGAATTACGGAAATCAAAACGATTCCTTGGGCCAAAGAGGTCGAGTCGCGTGGGGCAGGGGAAATTTTATTGACCTCGATGGATACGGACGGGACGAAGGCGGGTTTTGCGAATGTATTGACTTCCGAAATTTCAAGTCATTCGAGCATTCCGATTATTGCATCCGGTGGGGCAGGAACGATGGAACATTTTTATGAGGTTTTTACGGAGGGGAAGGCGGATGCAGGTTTGGCAGCGAGTATTTTTCACTTTAAAGAAATAGAAATTCTGGCCTTAAAGAATTATTTGGCCAATAAAGGAATTCCCATGCGGATTTAATACCTTCAACCTTATTTTTACATCATGAGTCAAACGATTGATTTTTCCAAAGGCCTTATTCCGGCCATTATTCAAGATGCGGCGACGTTGCAGGTGTTGATGTTAGGCTATATGAACCAAGAAGCCTATGAAAAAACCTTGGCGGAAAAGCGAGTGACTTTTTTTTCCCGGTCTAAAAATCGGCTGTGGACAAAAGGGGAAAGCTCTGAAAATTACTTAGACGTCGTGCGCGTGCAAATCGATTGTGACCAAGATACGATTTTAATTCAGGTGAATCCGCAGGGGCCTACCTGCCATACGGGCGCTGATACCTGTTTTGGAAATGAAAATGTGGATAACGCGGCTTGGTTAGATTACCTAAAACATGTCATTCGCTCACGCAAAAATGAATCGGCAGAAAGTTCGTATACAGCTTCATTATTTCAAAAAGGAACCCATAAGGTGGCTCAAAAAGTGGGAGAAGAGGCCGTTGAACTCGTGATCGAGGCGCTCATGAACAATGATGAATTGTTCAAAGGCGAGGCTGCGGATTTGATTTTTCACTTATTGGTTTTATTGGAAGACCGCGGGATTGGATTGGAAGAAATCGTCTCTTTATTACAAAAAAGACATCAAAAATAAGCTATGATCGGATTTATTATACGCTATGTGGTGATCGCGGTGGTGGTCATGATTATCCCAAAATACTTGAAAGGGATTAGCGTGGATGGCTATTTAGTGGCGCTCTATGTGGCCTTGGCAATGGGTTTTTTGAATTCGTTCGTGAGGCCTATTTTAAAAATTATCAGTTTCCCAATTACCTTTTTAACCTTGGGTTTGTTTTCCTTGGTGATTAATGTAGGATTAGTCTATTTGGTGGAAGCCTATATCGATGGCTTTCATGTGAGCGGATTTGTAGCGCCTTTGATTTTTAGTTTTTTGGTGGGGATGACCAACAGTCTCGTGGGGATGTTCACTAAATAAATTTATTCAGGAATTCCATTTTGAAAGGTAATTTCGGTTGCGAGACCGATGGCGCTAAATCGAAAAGCCATGGATTTGGCGGGGGATTCCGTTTTAATATCGGCACAGTGCGGACCGGTTTCGAGGTAATAAATGTAATATTCTTGGTTTCGATCGGCTAATTGTTGGACATCAGGCTTGCCTAAAAATGCTTCCACGTCATTGGAACTGACGCCTTTCCAGGTGGATTTATGGGCTTTCAACCAAGAGATTTGTGAATTACGCGTATGTTGACAAGCGCCACGATCCTGTTTAAATGCCTCAGCATCGAAACCGGCTAAATCAGGTTGCTGGGTACAAGAAAATGCCAAAAAGGCGAGGCAAAAAATGAGTAAAAGCTTTTTCATCGGGTAGAATACCTCACAAAAGTAAGGAATTGTGCGTAAATTGGGGCATAAATACTGATTCGTGCATATATTAATCTGTCCAGATAAATTTAGGGGTTCTTTAACGGCGCAGGAGGCCTGCGAGGCATTGGAACGGGGCATTATGAAAAGAAGGCCGAAGAGCACGATTCAAAAATTGCCATTGGCTGATGGAGGCGAGGGGACTTTGGAGGTAATCCAACATGCGCATGGCGGATCCTGGATTTCAGTACTGGTTCAAGATCCATTATTTCGGAAAATTCAGGCGGAATATTTATGGTTGGCCGATCAAAAAATGGCCTATATTGAAATGTCACGCGCCTCTGGATTAATGCTTTTAACGAGCAAAGAGCGAAATCCAAGTCTTACTAGCTCCATTGGGACAGGAGAATTAATTCATGCGGCGATGGAAAAGGGGGCGGAAAAAATTGTGTTGACACTCGGAGGTTCGGCCACAAACGACGCGGGCATCGGCATGGCCCATGCGCTCGGATATCGATTTTTAGATGCTGCAGGAAAAGAATTACAACCCATCGGAAAGGAATTGGCCCAGGTGACCCAACTACTTCCTAGTCCTTTGGCGAATAAATTAAATTCAGTCGAGTTTTTTGTCATCACCGATGTGCAAAATCCACTCGCAGGCAAATCCGGTGCGGCACATGTATTTGCTAAACAAAAAGGAGCTACCGTGGCTTCAATTAAAGAATTAGACAAGGGTCTAAATAATATGGCTAATCTATTTGATGGGTTGGCGGGTTATGCGATTTCGGCGCAATCCGGCGCGGGTGCAGCGGGGGGGCTTGGGGCGGGTGCGGTGTATTTTTTAGGGGCTAAGATGTCATTGGGGGCGGAATGGGTGTTGGATAAATTGCATATTGATCGGGCGATACGGAAGGCTGATTATGTGATTACGGGAGAGGGGAAAGTAGATGGGCAAAGTTGGGGGGGGAAGTTGATTTCCCAAGTACTTCAGCGGGCCGACAAACAATTCAAACAAACCCTCATCGTCTGTGGGGCCTTTGAGGAGGCCGAGAAACTACCCGTGTTTTTTGATGCCTCCGATGTGTTTTCCGTAATGTCCAAAGCGGAAAATGAAAAAGATGCCATGACAAATGCAGGCCCCTATTTGGAAAAAATTGGGGAAGAAATCGCACTCAAATATTTATAAGGCCGCGAGTCTTTTCGCCGCTTCCGTGAGCATTTCATCGGATTTCGCAAAGCAAAATCGCAAAATTTTATCGCCGGGAGGCCTTTCGTAGAACACGGAAATGGGAATGGAGGCGACTTTGATATCGTGGGTTAGTCGGTCTGCGAGGTCGACGTCTGTTTCGTCGCTAATAGCTGAATAATCCAAGCATTGGAAAAAACTACCATGGGAGGGAAGGATTTTCCAGCGGGAATGTTGGAAAAAACCAACAAATAAGTCCCTCTTTTTTTGATAAAAATCACTTAATTCGAGGTAATGCTTGGGGATTTTGATGTAATCGGCCAACGCATGCTGCAGCGGCGTGACGGTCGAAAAAGTAACCCATTGGTGTAATTTCCTAAATTCAGCCGTTAAATAGGCCGGGGCAAGGCAGTAGCCGATTTTCCAGCCCGTCACGTGATACGTTTTTCCAAATGAACCACACACGAAGCTTCGTTTCCGTAATTCCGGGTGTAGCAACACAGAGGCGTGGGACTTTCCGTCGAAGACAATGTGCTCATAGACTTCATCGGAAATCAACAAAATCTGCGTGCCTTTTAAAATATCAGCCAACGCATCCAAATCTGCTTGCGACCAAACCGCCCCTGTGGGATTATGGGGTGAATTCACCATAATGGCACGGGTTTTGGGACTGATTTTTTGGCTTAAAATAGACCAATCCATCTGGAAGCCGTTCTGGGCCGAAAGTGAAATATGGACAGGAATACCCCCCGCAAGGCGCACCATCGGGTCGTAGGCGTCATAGGAAGGGTCAAACATGATTACCTCGTCGTCAGGCGAAACGCAGCAATGAACTGCAGCAAAAAGGGCCTCGGTGGCGCCGGAAACGACGGTAATTTCGGTGTTAGGGTTTAATTCGACGCCATAAAAAGAGGCTGTTTTTTCGGAGATGCTTTGTCGGAGCGCCGGAATTCCTGCCATGGGGGCATATTGATTATGTCCTTGGCTATAAAACCGAACGAGTTCTTGGAGTTCATCCGAGCAGTCAAAACTAGGGAAGCCTTGGGACAAATTAAGCGCCCTTTCGTCCAAGGCCATTTGGGACATTTTGGTAAAAATCGTTGTTTGAACGTGCGGCTGTTTGGAAGGAAACTGAATCATGAAAAGAGGTTATAACATTGTCTGGCCGTCGTACCAAACTTGTTGGACTTTTAAATCATCCGAAAGATGAACAAAACACGCCTTTTTTCCAAGGCCGATCGAACCTATTTCATGATAACGGTTTACGACCTGCGCTGGATATACGGTGGCCATGCGTAGCGCTTCGTCGAGGGGAATGCCGACCTCATTCACGCAATTTTGAACAGCCTTTTCCATGGTCAGCGCCGAACCGGACAGAGTTCCCTGGTCATTCGTAAATCGGTCTCCCTTTTTCGAGAAAAAATAGGGTCCGGATTCGTCGTGTGTAACGGCATCTGTGATTAAAAAGAGTTTCGGTCCTTTGAGTTTTTTGGCTAATCGCACCGAATCAAAATCACAATGCTGTCCATCCACGATGATGCTCGTCCAAGCGTCTGACATAAAACTGGCTCCCACGATGCCCAGCGCCCGACTTTGCCACTGCGACATCGCATTAAACAAATGGGTAATTCGAGGAATTCCCGCGTTTATCGCAGATTTTGCTTCTTCAAAACTTGCCTCCGAATGCCCTATCGACAACATTAAGGGACTGTCTATCAGTTGCATTAATTCTTGCTCCGCAAACATTTCGGGGGCAATGGTCAGATAAGTCGGGAGGCCTGCTGTTTGATCAATTAGTTCATTTAAAAAATGATGATCAGGCTTTTGGACGAAGGCCTCTTGATGTGCGCCGCGACGGATCGGGTTGAAAAAGGGCCCTTCCAAATGTAGTCCGATGAGCCCAAATCCTTGATAATTTTTACTGGCCTCGATGGCGCGCCACATGCTTTCTTTAGGGGAGCAATTAAGGGTGATTTGGAAATGGGTGGTGCCGGTTTTTACGTGTTCGTTGAAGGTGGCTTGGATGGCCTCGGTGGTTTGTTGGTTCGAAAACAACTTCCCCCCACCCCCATATACCTGCAAATCGATGAAACCCGCGCACAAAAAACCAATATCTTCTCCCCCTTTTTCTGTTTCCATGGCGGAAACTTTTCCATTTTCGATGGAAATAGCTTGATTTTCCAACCACTCGGTTCCGGTAAAGACTTTTTTAAATATCAGTTTTTTCATCGTCAAAATGGTTTTTCCGCTTTACCTTTGCCAAACCGGCTAGGATTGGCAAAGGTAAGTTAGTACCCAGCTGCTTGGCCGTCTTTACGGGATTCGGTGGCGCCGAAATACACTTTTCGAACGGGGTCCCAACGAATACATTGATAGCCGCCATAAATCCCTGCCGAATAACCCACTTGGTGACCTTTTTGCAATAATTCCCGAATCACCTCATACGAATACCCGCTTTCCAAGGTAATCATTCCTCCTGTGGGTTCCATTAATTCCCCCGTCGGCTCAGAAGAACCCTCATGATTTATCCGAGGAAAATCCCCCGCCTCTTGTACATTCATCCCGAAATCGACCACATTCATGACAATTTGCACATGGCCCATCGGCTGAAAGCCTCCGCCCATCACCCCAAAACTCATGATGGGTTGCCCATCCTTCGTCATAAACGCCGGAATAATCGTATGGAATGGCCGCTTACCCGGCGCATAGGTATTATTCTCCCCCTCCTTCAAACTATACAATTCCCCACGATCCTGAAACATAAAACCCAAACCATCGGGCATCATCCCCGAACCAAAACCCCGATAATTACTTTGAATCAACGACACCATATTCCCATCCTTATCCGCCACCGTCAAATAAATCGTATCCCCATCCTTTAAGGCCGGATTGCCCGCATCAAAATGCCGTGACGCCCGCGCAGGATTAATCAATTTACGACGCTCCGCCGCATATTCTTCCGAAATCAAACTCTTCACCGGGATTTTGGCAAAATCCATATCCGCATAAAATTTAGCCCGATCCTCAAAAACCAATTTTTTGGCCTCCGTAAACAAATGAATATGCTCCGCACTGCCTAATTTGATTTTGGAAAAATCATAGCCCTCCAAAATATTCAACATTTGTAAGGCCGCAATTCCCTGGCCATTGGGCGGCAATTCCCATACATCATAGCCCCGATAATTCACCGAAACCGGATCGATCCACGTCGACGTATGCGACGCCAAATCCTCATAACTCAAAAAGCCGCCATTCTTCTTCATAAAGGCATCCATCGTCTTGGCCATATCTCCTTTATAAAACACATCCCGACCCTCTTTACCCAAGCGCTCCAGCGTATTCGCTAAATTCGGATTTTTAAACACATCCCCTTCCACAGGTACTTTGCCCGATGGATAATAATGCTCCGCCACGTTCGGAAATTTTCCATAATTCGCCGGAACCCGCGCTAAACCCGAGGCTAATTCCCCATGCACCGGAAAACCATTCCGTGCATAGGATACCGCCTTTTCCAGAACTTTGGACATCGGCATCGTACCAAACTTTTTATGCAACTCAAACCACGCATCCACACATCCCGGAACGCTCACTGGCAAAGGGCCCGTGGACGGAATATGCGTCAAGCCACGTTTCTTAAATTCCGCCAAAGTCAAGGATTTCGGCGAACGTCCAGAACCATTTAAGCCATATAATTTCTTGGTTTTAGCATCCCAAACGATCGCATACAAATCTCCTCCAATTCCATTTACATGCGGTTCAACAACCCCCTCCATCGCATTCGCCGCAATCGCCGCATCAATCGCATTTCCCCCAGCTTTTAACACATCCAATGCCGCCTGTGTGGATAAAGGATGTGAGGTCGCCGCCATCCCATGCTGCGCAATCACCTGCGAACGCGTCGCCCACAACTTCCCATACGGACGATCTTGCCCAAAAACAACCATGGGCATAAACAAACAAAAAAGTATACATTTCTTCATGTTGATAAATTTTAATTCCCCCTAAGTTAATTTATTTTAATCAGCTTTTTAGCCTGAAAAACAAAAATCCCGAGGACCAAATCCCCGGGATTTTACAATTTAACCCAAAAAAAACTAAATTGTTTGCTTTGTTAATTTTTGTTTGATCCGCTCCGATATATAATACATACACGGCACGATTACGAGCGTCAAAATGGTCGAGAACGTTAATCCAAAAATAATCGTCCATGCCAAAATCCCCCAGAATACCGCCGAATCCGAACCGATGAAAATATGCGGATCTAATTCCGTAAACATCCCCACAAAATCAATGCTCAATCCTAAAGCCAACGGAATCAATCCCAACACCGCCGCCGAAGCGGTCAAAAGCACAGGCGTCAACCGAATACCACCCCCCTCAATAATCGCCTCCTTCAAATCATAGCCCCGCTTAAAGCGCAACTCCTCAATAAACTCGATCAACAAAATTCCATTCTTCACCACAATCCCCGCCAAAGCGATAATTCCTACCCCCGACATAATCACCGAGAAAGTCATTCCAAAGGCCATAAAACCTAATAAAACCCCAATCAAGGATAACAAAATCGTCGCAAAAATAATCAATGGCTTCACCGCTGAATTAAACTGCGTCGCCAAAATCAAATAAATCAACACCAAGGCCGCCAAGAACGCCACAGCTAAAAATGCCCCTGATTCTTTTTGATCCTCCTGCTCTCCACCCATCCGAATCTCATAGCCCTGAGGCACATCAAGATTTTCAAAAAGCGTCGTTAATTCTCCTACAATCTCATTAGCATTATAGCCCTGAATCACATCCGATCCCAGCGTTACCACGCGCTCCTGATTCTTCCGATTGATTTGACTAAACGAAGTCGCATAATGAATATCCGCAATCGAATTCAAGGGTACCTGGCGCAGCGCACCACCCATATTCATATCCCGATAGGTAATATTCATTTGCAATAACTTCTCCACTTGATTCCGAGAATTGCCTTTTAAGCGCAATTGGATTGGATATTCGTCCTTCTCATCCCGAAATTTCGAAATCTCCGCGCCAAATAATCCCGTCCGAACAGCCATCGCCACTTGTGCCGAAGAAATACCCTCACGAGACGCTTTTTCCCGATTCACGTCAATAATGATTTCAGGTTTATTCGTCACCAAATCTGACTTCAACTCTTGAATTCCTTGAATGCCCGATTTCACAATCGCGGCACGCACCTTTTTCTCTAAATCCTGCAAGACCACAAAATTATCCCCAGAAATTTCAATGGAAATAGGCTTGCCCGTCGGCGGTCCATTATTCTCTCGCTCAATGGCTAATTCTACTCCGGCCAACGGGTTTTTCGCAAAATCATTTTGAATCTTACTCAAAATTTCACCCGTCTTTATCCCATCCCGCAATTGCAATTTCTCAAATGCCACCGTCACTTTACTTTTATGCGGCGTCGCGCCACGATCCGGCTGCATCGGATCCCCCGCATTCTTACCCACATTTGAAATCACCGAATTGACGATTTTCATATAGCCTTCTTTTTGAAGGAACGAAAACACCCGCTTTTCAATCACCTTCGTCACTGAATCCGTTACCACAGCGTCAGTCCCAATCGGATTTTTCGCATAGATATAAATGTAATCCGGATCACCTGAAGGGAAGAAAACAACTTTTGGCTTCACGATGCCCATCAGAACAATGGTCACAATCAATAAAAGAAAGGCCGAAAGTGTCGTGTAAATAGGCCGACGGCCTGTCAACACCCACGATATCACCTTCCGATAATTCGTTTTAAAATTAGGTAAGGTCTTCTCCTGGAACGGCACAATCCATTTAGGCGTAATCACAAAATGATTAAATACATATAAAATGATGCACAACAAAAAGAAATTACCAAAGCCAAAATGACCCAAACCAAATCCGGCTAAATACCCAAAAACGGTCAGGCTCAACAAAATCACCAAAGTCCGACGAATGTCCGATAATTTCGGATTCTTCACATCATTTACCTCCTCATCATGACGCTTCATAAACGTAATCGCAAACACCGGATTCATCACATAAGCCACAAAAAGCGAGGCAAAAAGCGTGATGATCAAGGTAATCGGCAAGTATTTCATAAACTCCCCCACAATTCCCGGCCAAAATAGCAAAGGCAAAAAGGGCGAAATCGTCGTCAAGGTTCCCGATAAAACCGGCGCAAAAACCTCCGAGGCGGCCAATTTTACGGACTCCACAATCGTCAATTTCTTGAAATTATTAAACAAGCGGTGCGCATTTTCAATGACCACAATCGCATCATCCACCACAATTCCAAGGCCCAATAAGAAACCAAACAAGACAATCGTATTCAACGTAAAATCCAGCGAAGGCATAAATAAGAAGGTCAACAACGCCGATAAAGGCACCGATAATCCCACAAATACCGCATCCCGAACTCCCATGAAGAACATCAAGACAATCACCACGAAAATAAATCCCAAGACCACCGTGTTAATCAAATCCGCCAAATCACCCCGTGTACGCTCCGATTGATCTGCCGTCGTCGTGACCGTCAAGCCCGCTGGGAACCGATTTTCCTTAAATTCCTTAATCCGCTCCTCTATCCGATCCGCCGCCTCAATCAAATTCGCCCCACTTCGCTTGATCACATTCAACGTAATCACGGATTTGTTGTTTAATCGCGCGAAATCCTGCTTCTCCTCATAGCTATCTTTCACCTCAGCCACATCCTTCAGGCGAACACGTGC
Source organism: Cytophagaceae bacterium (assembly GCA_947450365.1). Classification (GTDB taxonomy): domain Bacteria; phylum Bacteroidota; class Bacteroidia; order Cytophagales; family Spirosomataceae; genus Aquirufa. The sequence goes on along the minus strand of CANFVE010000010.1, from coordinate 7,546 downwards.
TCCCGTAGAAGAACCTACCATTAAATTCGCCAATTGGTCAATCGCCTTAAATTCACCCGTCACTCGCAAGGAACGACGCACCCCATCCACAGCCAAATCACCCCCCGAAATATTCACATTTTCGCCTTGTACCGCCGACTGAATATCGTAAAACGTCAAGCCATAGCTTTGCATTTTATACAAATCCAAATTAATCTGAATCTCCCGCTTTAATGCGCCGATGATATCAACCCGGTTGATTTCCGGCATCCCCTCGATTTCATCTTGAAGGTCTTCCGCGTATTTTTTTAACTTATCCAGCGGATAATCCCCGGCAATATTGATATTCATAATCGGGAACTCCGAGAAATTCACCTCCGCCACGGAAGGTTCGCGAGTCAGGTCTTTTGGTAAATCCGCAATTGCCTTATCCACCGCATCCTGGGTACGCTGCTTCGCGATGGGCACCGTGACATCCGTGTTAAACTCGACGATGATGACTGAAATATCCTGCAGCGCATTCGATTTCACCCGTTTCACCCCGGTAATGGATTTAATTTGCTTTTCGATCGGTTTATTGATCGTGTTCTCGATATCCGAAGGAGTCGTTCCAGCATAAACCGTTTGAATGACCATTTGCGGTACGACGATGTCCGGAAACTGCTCCTTGGGAAGACTTGAATAAATCCCAATCCCCGCCACAAAAATGATGAAGGTAAAGATGTAAACGGTTGTACGGTTTTGGGCTAACCAGCCCACCATGTTATAGATGATGCCCTTGCCTTCTGGCAATTGCTCATTTTTGATATTTTTTTCCATGTGCTACTTAGAATGAGATGGCTGTGCCATCAACTAACTCTTGAAATCCTTGTGTAATAACCGCTTCACCTGCTTTTAAACCCGATGTAATCTCCGCTTGGCCATTATACGTCAAGCCCACCGTTACCGTCCGGGCGCGTGCCACTTGCTTGCCATTTTCTTCCACAGCCACATACACTAAATTTCCTTTTTCGGTTTTTTGGATGATGTTTTCACTGATGACGATCGCGTTTTTCTTCGACGTATCATTGATATTAATCACGGCCAATAAATTCGGCTTTAAATCGCCTCCAACATTTGGGATACGAGCCTCGATCTCAAACGTGCGGGTCAATGGATTTACAATTTTAGACACCAATGAAATCCGTGCCTTAAATTCCTTGTTTAAATCGGGGAATTTGATGTTGATTTCGTCACCTTGCTTCACCGTACCCACATAAGAATCGGCGATTTTTGCAGAGATTTTCAAATTGCCCAAATTAACAATTTGCACAATCGGCACGCCAGGAGCACCCATTTCACCCGCTTTTTGACGAACTAATTCGATCGTTCCGGCAATCGGAGCCGTTACGCGAGAAAGTCCCAATTGCGCTTTTAGGGTAACAATTCGTTTTTCCAAAGACTCCATGTTCGACTTTGCGCTCAAATACTGAACTTCCGTTCCGATTTGTTGGTCCCAAAGCGCCTTTTGTTTCGTGAAGATGGTTTTGGCAAGCGATAATTGTTGGCGCACCTCTTCCAATGACTCCTGCAAGATGTTATTATCCAAGGTCGCAATTAATTGACCCTTTGAAACCGATTGACCCGCTACCACGGGCAAGGTTAAAATCACGCCCCCTGTTTGTGGACTAACTAAAACGGTATTTTCTGCAATCACGCTTCCTTGCGCTTCCACAAAATGGTTAAAGGTTTGCGCTGCGATCGGGCTGGCGGTCACCGTGATGACCTTCGCAACAGCCTGATCCGAAGGTTTACCTATGGTTTTTTCCAAGGCGGCAATTTTCACCTGTAAATCTTTTTCCTGACTTTTTAAATCGGCTAATTCTTGTTTTTTATCTTTCGATCCGCATGCTGCGAATACCAAAATTCCAAAAAGGAGGATGCTTACTTTTTTCATGATTACTTAGTCTATGTATAATGTTCCGTTTGCTTTTTCAACTTCTACTTTGGCGACAAGCGCATTATACAATGCGGTAAAATAATTCGCCTGAGATTCTTTAATGGATGATTCGGCATTTAATACCTCTAGGTTAGAGCCCACGCCATTTTGGTATTTCACTCGGGTAACGCATGAAATCTCGTTGGCTAAATCCAAGTTTGCTTTTTGCTCTTTCATGGATTCCAAGGCATTTTTCAGGGTGATACTCGCTTGAGACCGTTGCATGTCGATGGATGACTTTAACAAATCATAAGACTGGCGAACCTTCTGAAGATTATTCTGCGATTGAATCGCCTTGTATTTTTTTGAATACCCATCAAAAATCGGAATTTGTAAGGATACCGTGATCGCCGAGTTATCGAACCATTGTTTGGTCATTAAATCTCCAAATGCGTTCGCCCCTGCATTGTATCCGTAATTAGCATTCAATAACAAGCGTGGCAAATAACCCGCCTTGATACTTTTATAATCCAGTTCTGCCAAATTTTCCTGAGTTTGTAAAATCGAATATTCAATGCGATTGGCATAGCTAAATTCCCCTTTCGGGTTTAGATTGAAGGTGGACAATTCCACTTGGTCTAAGGATTCACTTAGGCGAATCGCTTCGTCCATGGGGTAGGACATTTGGAATTTCAACAAAGAAAAGCTCAATTCCTGTAATCGAACCACGTTTTCTAATTCGGTACGCAAATTATTGGCTTGTACATCTAAACGCTGCACATCGATTTTCTCCACAAAGCCTTGCTTATTTAAGGCCCGAGTTTCTTTTAATAACGTATCTAATCGAGAAACATTTAGGCTCAATAGGGCTAAACGTTTTTCGTTGACTAAAATCCCATAATAGGCTTTCGTTACGTTTTCGGCTACTTGTTGTTTCGACTGTGTCACCGACTTAACGGCTAAATCCTTGTACACCGAAGATGCCTTTAAGCCTAATAAATAGGTGCCATCGAAGACCAACTGGCTCAATGTGACATTCGCAAATCCCGAATTTTCCACCCCGAATTTCGCGGCGATTAATTCCCCTTCTGCGGCGGCCGGATTGAAGATTTTGGCGGGAATAAACATCCGTTGTAATACGATGTTATTCGTCAGCGCGACGGAACCATTCACCTGAGGTAAACCCATGGCTTTGATTTCATTGATTTTGGCGCTTGCGTTTTGCAAATCGAGTTGGCTATTTTTTACTTGCACCTGATGCGTAATGGCATAATCAACAGCTTGTTTAAGGCTGAAAGTTTGTGCAGTTGCAGCCAAGGAGCTGAGTAAACATAGACCGACGTAAAATTTTCTTAAGCGGATCATTTGGTTAAATTGTTTTGATAAGATGTGTAAAGCGTTAAGCCTTTATCGGTTAAAATGCCTCGCATGAAAATGTCCATCAGCGTAAGTTGGGTTTCATACAATGATAATTTATTGTTCGGGTAAAAATTGGGGTTAAAAGCCAAATCAACTTCAGCCATCCGCAAGCGCGCGAGCAATTCAAAATCAATATCATTTCTGAAATATCCGAATTGCGCCCCTTTCTTAAAATCTGCGATTAGATTTTCATGTATACATTTTTCACCATGCTCAACAAAAAGTTGATACGCGGTCGGAAAGTACTTTTGAATTTCAAATAACAAACGCGGATTCATTTGCACAAGCATATCCTTCACCATTTCGAAAGACTTAAACATCTTTTCGATGACATTTGGATACAGCCTATCGAGCTCAGCCCATTTCTCTAAATCTTGCTCCGTGAAGGTTTTTACGACTTCATATACGATGGTGTCTTTATCTGGAAAATGTTGATATATCGTTTTTTTAGAAATGCCCAAATCCGTCGCAATCGCATCCATCGTCACGGTCTTAACACCATATCGGAAGAATAATTCAGTTCCTTTTTCTAGAATACGCGATTTCATTTGCTTTTACCCTTTGTTAATCGGGAAGCAAAACTATGGAAACTTTCGGAGACTACAAAGTTTTCTTGTATTATTTTTAGATGAACGGCAGATTACATTTATTAACGGCCGAAGTCATCTTGGAGTCTGACGATGTCAGATTCGTCGGAAGGATTGTTTGCATCTGTATGTTGCCAAATCTCGGCAACAACCCCCCAGGCATCTAAGCCGATAAGGCGATGTCTTTCGCCTTGGGCTAATTTGATAAAATCATCTGGCTGATAGGTTCCCACTTCGCCTTGTTCGTCCGAGTCTGAAATGGCCACGCCAACGGGTCCTGCGACAACTGTCCAGATTTCCGCACGCCGAAAATGATATTGCCAGGAAAGTCGTTTTTCAGGAGCTACCACCAAAAATTTAGGACTTAATTTATTCGTTATTTGAATCGAATCAAGACTTAAATGAGGGAAAAACTGAATGGCAAAAGCCGCAGCCTGATCTTCTTGGATAACAAAAAATCCTCCCCAAGGCCGGGTATGATCTTTGTCGATAATCGTGTACCCTTGAGACTGAATATAAGCCTCCACCTCAGAAAAAACGAATTCAGCAGGAGAGGAAGCCGGAAAGTTAGCGCGCATAAATTGAATATTTTTACAAAAATAAAAAAGACGAGACATTCGCCCCGTCTTTTTATATCATAACTTAGTTAAAGGTTACTTTTTCTCGTCTAACTTCCAACCCGCACGGTATTCGCGTTTTACGAACTGATTAGCAAGGTCAAAATTAGTTACGCGCATGTTTGCCGCATCCCAGTTTAATTGCTGGCGTCCAATATACTTCGCCGTCCGGCCTTCGCCTTCACGCAACATATACGAACGAATCGCCAAATTACCCATCAATACAGATTCCGTAAACGGTCCCGCATAATCGAAACCTGAACTCACTTCCATTTTACCGAATCCTGCCTTACACGCCTCAACCCATTGGGTTTGGTGGCCCGCTGGACCATCCTTTACCCGCGCATAGGTTACTTTATTAGGTAATTCTGCCTCCGGAACTTGTTTGCCATTTTTGAATACTTTAGGATACATACCATACGTTCCGCAGGTCATAATTCCTTTTGTACCAATCAAAATAACTCCATTCGTTCCATCAGGATCACCGATTACTTCCGTCGCTGGAATTCCTTCTGGATGTGGTGCACGAAGACCTCCATCATACCACGTTAAGGTAACCGCTGATTTATTCCGATCCGACGCCGCATATTTCAACGTCGTCATCGACGATGGCGGACATCCTTCTGGAATCCATTCTGGAACCCAATCTTGCAAGAAAACTGATCCCACCGAACATTCTACCGTTAAGGCATCGCGAATACCCAATACTTTAAACGGAGGATCCAATAAGTGACATCCCATGTCGCCCAAGGCGCCAGTGCCATAATCCCACCAACCTCTCCATTTGAACGGAAGCAAGGCCGGATTATATTCTCTATATTTCGCAGGTCCTAGCCATAAATCCCAATCCAATTCAGCCGGTGCCGGAGAACCCGCCGTAGGATAAGCGATACCTTGTGGCCAAACTGGACGATTCGTCCATACTTGAACCGAATGCACTTTTCCAATCACCCCCGCATCAAACCACTCCATCATTTGACGAACACCATCCCCGGATGATCCCTGGTTACCCATCTGAGTTACCACCTTCATATCCCGCGCTTTTTCCGCCATCATACGCGCCTCATAAATGTCATGCGTCAATGGCTTTTGCACGTATACATGCTTACCTCGATTCATGGCCGCCATCGCGATCGTCGTATGCGTGTGATCCGGGGTAGATACAATTACGGCATCCACATTGCTGCCTTCTTTTTCTAATGCCACCCGGAAATCACGGTAATAATTTGCCTTAGGCAACTCCTTACGTGCACGAACCGCCTGACGGTCATCCACATCCACCAACGCCACAATATTTTCAGCCCCTTTATTAAACGAACTCATAATATCCCCGTACCCTTTTCCCCCTGCACCTATCCCCATGATATTTAATTTATCAGATGGAGCAGTAAATCCTTTTCCCAACACGTGACGCGGAACAATGTAAAAACTGGCGGCCGCCAGCGAAGCGTTTTTTAGAAAATCACGCCGTGAATCATTAGCCATAGGTAAATAGTTAAGTTTGTAAATCGGTTTTCTCGAATGGGTAAATTTGCCAAAAAAACTCCGAATTGCCAATCATTTTCTTGATATTTTACAAAGGAATCTTAGCTATACAATCTCCTTAAAAACAAAAAGGGGAACGCTCTCGCATTCCCCTTTTCCGTATTTGTCAAAAGACTACTCTGCTTTCTTAGATTTTTTCTCTAATTTTTTGATCGCTTGCTCGCGTTCAGCGCCTTCCATTTGCTCTTTCAAAGCAGACAAAGCACCGATATCGCCCATCGTCGATTTTTCAGCAGTTACGGTTGCTGGCTTTTCAGCCACTTTTGTAGCTTTCTTTTTCTCTGGTTTCGCAGCAGCCGCAGCTACTTCTTCCGCCGTAGCTTCTGTAAACGTACGTGTGTGAGATAAGATGATCTTGCGATCTTCTTTTTGGAATTCGATTACAACGAAATCCAATGCCTCACCAACTTCCGCTACGGATTCATCCGCTTTCGTCAATTGCTTCAATGGAGCCAATCCTTCAATCCCGTAAGGTAATTCTAAGGTAGCCATTTTATCGCTTTTCGAAATGACAGTTGCTTTATGCGTCGAACCTACCGTAAATACGCTTTCAAACGTATCCCAAGGATTCTCTTCCAATTGCTTGTGACCTAAGGCCAACCGGCGATTGTCCGCATCTAATTCGATCACCAACACATCTAATGAATCGCCTACTTTCACGAATTCAGATGGATGTTTGATTTTTTTCGTCCAAGACAAGTCAGACACGTGAACTAATCCGTCAATTCCTTCTTCTAATTCAAGGAATAAACCGAAATTCGTCAAGTTACGAACCGTTCCTTTGTGCTTCGTACCGATTGCGTATTTCGCTAATAAATCAGTCTTCGTCCAAGGATCCTCCGTTAATTGCTTGATACCTAATGACATCTTGCGTTCAGCACGATCTAATGTTAACACAACGGCTTCCATTTCATCGCCCACTTTCAAGAAATCTTGTGGATTACGCAAGTGCTGAGACCATGACATTTCTGACACGTGAATCAAGCCTTCTACGCCTGGCAATACTTCTAAGAACGCACCGTAATCCGCTACGTTCACGATTTTACCTTTTACTTTCGAACCTACTTCTGTTTCAGCCGCTAACGCTTCCCAAGGATGCGCTTGCAATTGCTTCATACCTAAAGAGATACGTTTTTTGTTTTCGTCGAAGTCGAGAACAACCACTTGGATTTTTTGATCCAATTTCAACACCTCTTGCGGGTGGTTGATCCGTCCCCACGAGATATCCGTGATATGAAGTAAACCATCTACACCACCTAAGTCGATGAACACACCGAAATTAGTCATGTTTTTGATCACACCTTCTAATACTTGACCTTTATCTAAATTCGTCAAGATCGTTTGACGTTGCGCCTCAAGATCTTTTTCGATTAATACTTTGTGAGAAACGACAACGTTGTCATTCGTATGGTTAATCTTAACCACCTTCACCTCCATGTTTTTGCCTACGAAAATATCGAAGTCACGGATTGGCTTCACGT
>CANFVE010000009.1 GCA_947450365.1 Cytophagaceae bacterium | reverse complement strand
GACTTGAAGGTTGAATTCAGTGATTATTTGTATAAAATTTTTAAGGCCCAAAAAAGTTTCGAAAAAGCGTTCTATTATCTAAATCTGAATTTAGAACAAAAAGAATTAAGTAAGAAACAGGTTACGCGGGAGGAATTACAGCGAAAATCGATTCAACGAAATTTTAAGAAGGAGAAATCTAAAATCGAGGAGCAGCAACAAAAAAATAACATCTTCATTGCCATTTTTGTGTGTATGATTTTAGCCATTGCAGCTTTCTATATCTGGAATACCATGATGGCTCGTAAGGAAATCAATTTATTGATTCAGGAAAATCAGCAGCAAGAAAATTTAAAGGATGAGTTAGAATTAACCCACCAACAAATGACCTCGCAAGCTCTACAAGCTTTGCAAAAGGATGAGACATTACAACAAATCGTTCAAAAAATTAAAAATAATCAACAGGGCGAAGGACTTAATTCTCAAATCTTAACTTCCATTACAAAAGATTTAGAAAAAATTAGTGTCACAAAAAACTGGGATGAATTTGAAAAAAGGTTTGTTGGGATACATGCCAATTTCTTTCAAAATTTATTTGCGGCGCATCCTAATTTATCCAGCAATGAACGTAGGTTATGTGCATTCCTTCGCTTAGATATGAGTACGAAGGAAATCTCAAGTTTAACGGGACAAACCGTACGAGCCATTGAACTTTCTCGAATCCGTTTGAGAAAAAAATTAATGTTGACAAAATCTGACGTAGGAATTTTTCAGTATCTAGCCGAATTTTAGTGGCTTTTTATGGCAAATAAGCCATATTTAATTTTGAGACATTGTTGTGACAGTAAGCATTTTTGACTGTCTCGTTTTGTCTGTTTATATTTGATTGTCTTTTTAGAAATCAACCATTTCTAAAGATATTTAGAACACAAACACACAGAGTTTGGAAAGCACATTCTTCGATAAGAATGTGCTTTTTGATTTTATTTCCTCGTATACGTTTCTGTACTTTGTTTCCCATCTCCGTCTGTGAAGACAAAGGTGTAGGTTGAATTAACCCAACTATATTTTACTGTGTATTTTTTCGCATTTAACGAATAGGTCAAAACATAGGCAGTCGGGGACAATGTCTCAAAATTTGTGATCGTAGCACCCTTTAGCGCAGTCAAGGCTGGCCTGACTGAATTTGTGAATGCTTGTGGCAGGATTTGATTCTCCGGCGCGGGAGTTGCTGGATCGGTACTGACCTTTCCTCGCATGGAACCGATGACATAGGGATAGTCGGCAGTCCCATGGTAATGGTAGGCCATATTGGATAATTCATGACCATGGTAGGCATCTAATGCTTTCATCGCTGTTCCATCGGGTTCTTTTGCGCCATAGACGGCATAGCCGTCTAATGCAAAGGCTATGGGTTTTAATCCGGAGGTATTGCTTAAATGCATGGGTGCTGCGTGGTAATGGTAATCATCTGCACGTCCACAGTGGCCGCCCCATTGATCCAATTCGCCAATGGCAAATGAATCTTCCCCTCGGTTATTTAATGCGTTAAAAATAGGAATTCCATTGACGGCTAATGCCACGGCGCCTTTCATGAAATTTGTTTTGGTACTTAATGGCGTGCTTTCATATACGGGTTTTAAAGGAATAGACCAGTGGTTGGACCCAGAATAGGGCTGGGGGATGGGAACTTGCTGTTGCCAACTCGTAATTCCCACCATCATATTATGCTCAGGCATTCCATTCGAATTCACATAATAATAGGTGTCATCATAATTTGTACTAATTGTTTTTTTATAAGGAGCGAATGCGGAATCTAAAAAGCTAATACTTGTTTTGGTCGGGGTCGTTGTGGTTGTACTTGAATTCGACGGGCTGATGGCGGTTTCTGTTTTACAAGCCCAGATAATACCTACAAACAAACAAGCGAGGCCAATCGCTTGGCGCCATTTTTTTTGATGATCACCTGAAAAAACTTGTAAGGCCAAAGTGGCAAATAAAAAGAAAGCAATCCAGTGCATTCCTGGAAAAGCAGGTTTTGACGTCTTCGGTAAGGTTTCGGTAAATGCTTGGCCATGAATGGATTTATATCGGTTTACTTTTAATTGGGCAATTTTTCGGTCAGCCGTTTGAAGATTAGCCAAGAGAATGGTTTGCAAGGTACCATGTAATTGTTCGACCGTAATACCCTCAGAATTCCCATAGGCGAAATTTCCTTCGATTGTTTGGCCATTTTGTAAATGCCAGATTTTCAATAAATCACCTGTCGCATAGTGTCCTCCTGCATGGCCTTGCAGCAAGAATGGGGAAATGAGACATATCCATAGGGCTAGTTTTTTCATGTTAGGGTCGGGTATAAGAAACGGATAAAACGGATTTAGCGAGTGTTTTGGTGGAAATTGCGTCGAGTAAAACGTCCATGGTGATTTTATTGGCGGCTAGGGTGATGGTCGGTTGTTCCGACAAGGCATATACCGTTATCACATAAATTTTTGCACCTGGCCCTTGGGAACAGGGAGGTGTGTAGGTGTTTTTGCCATTGACCGTATTAATTCCCCAAAGACCTATGGTGGTACTATTTTCCGGGAAACTCATGACGCTTGACGCGATGTTATACACACACATATACACATGTTTATCGCCCGTGGGAGGAATGTGGTGCATGGTGATGGCATATCCTTTGGTGCCTGCAGGAGGGTTTTTCCAGGCGAGGGCAGGGGAGATGCTGGCCCCATCGCAGGTATATTTCTGAGGGAATTCTCCGTTCGCGCTAAATGTGGAACTATAGGCTTCAAAACTAGTCGCCGGGCTAGTAGGGCTTACGCTTTCTTCCTTTGAACAGGAAAATAGGAAGCAGGTGATGAATAATAAACCAAGTTTTTTCATGATTAGTCGATTAGGATAATTTTGCCAGTTTTTGTGCTGGTCTGAGGTCCAGAAAATTGGTATATGTATGGGCCGGGGGGCAAGGGACGATTGGAGTCATCGGTACCATCCCAAATGATTTGATAATTTCCATCTTGAACGGGATTATCGCGTACTAATTGTTTGACTTGTTGGCCTGTCGCATTAAAAATCGACAAACTGATTAAATCAGGCTTCGATAAGGTAAATGAAAGCGTTGTTCGTTGGCGAAGGGGGTTTGGATAAACCACCTCATTGATATAATTGGCATTCCATAAGACTACATTGCTCGGTTTATCGTCGTAACAATTTTTCGTTGCAATAAAATAACTAGCCGAAACATCCAAGTTTTTTCGAGTAGCACTTTCATTTTTTGGTAAATAGGCACGAACATAATCTACTTTTACACCATCCCCGGAAACAGTAACCCGTAAATGACCTGCATTTGGATAAATATCTCCCTTCAAATAGCCATATTCTGTGGCTGAATTTGCTGTTAGAAATACGGGATGGCTAGGTTGGGGTGTTTCTTGATAGACCAAACAATCCTTGTCTTGTTTGGCATAAAAATGATCATGGCCGTGGAAGAATATGGTCACGCGGTTTTCGGTTAGTAAGTCCTTGATGGGTTTGTACCAACCGGGGCGATTGGTGGCCCAACCATCCGTACCATTTAAATTTTTTCCGCCCCATTCATAGAGATCGGCGAATTCGATGCCACCCCGACCGTTTGGATCGCCACCAATCAATTGATGTGCAAAAATGAATTTGAATTTCGATTTACTTTTTTCTAAACTATTTCGGAGCCAATCATATTGTGTTTTTCCTAAGGTCCAGCGCCAGCCGTTATTCGCATCTGGTTTTGTAGGGGTGTACCAATAGGGATCTAAAATGATGAATTGCGCATCTCCCCAAGTAAATTCATAATAGTTCTCACGCAATCCCACATAGGGATGAACCGTTTGGTCGCCCGTATAAAAATCATTGGGAGACGGATTCATAAAGTATTTTTTTCGATCTAAAGTACCCCATACCGCGATATTATTGGCCGTATTGTTTAAGTTCCAACCGGATTCTCCCTCATGATTTCCCATGGAAATAAAGATGGGTACTGAATGCGATATGGTTTCATAGTAATTTCGAAATAAAGAACTTCGGTAGGTGATCGTATCCCTCGGAATATTACCAGCAGCATTTTTTAATTTGTCCGTCATTAAAATATCGCCTAGATCGAGCATGAAATCGGGTTTGTCGGCCAACTGGTTTTTTAAACATAAACGAAACAAGGCCGAATCACTTTGTTCATCCAAATGAGGATCCGATTGGACAACAAAAGTAAAGCTTGTATTGACCGAACGCTGTGTTTGAAATTTATATTCTGGTCGAAAGGAAACGGCCGCACTGTTTGGCACTCGATATTGAAGACGATAAAAATAGGTCGTATTTGCAGTCAAATTTGACAATATGATTTCCCCAGCTTCATTCGCATTTACTGCTTGCCAGGGACTTTCCATGGTATATTTTCCTGAACTAAGGCCATATTGTACACTTATTTCGACTAGAGCATCGAAAAACACCTTCATGGCGATAGACTTCTGGGTAGGCTTTCCAAGGAATTCCTTGTAAACGATTTTTTGACCTATACTCGGCAACGCCCATCCCATTAAACACAGCAAAATAAGTATTTTCATATTAATGCTTAATGACAATTTTTTGTTTCAGGATCTTGTTTTCGGTTTCAACCACAATTAAATAAAGACCATCCGGAATTTTTTTGACGGATATGTCAGGCTGATTGCTCGTGAGGACTAATTGGCCTGCCATCGAGTACAATTGAAAATTAGCTTTCCCGAGGCCCGGAGGTATTTGAATAAATAATTGTTCATTCGCTGGATTCGGGTGAATTTGTAATTCTTTGTCCTCCGTCCATGTTGCCAAAACCACAGGCTCCTTCACAGTTCCTAGTGTGTACGAAAATCCAATTTCCTGATTTTGTCGACCACCTGTTTTGGTATCTGCAGGTAAATAGGCGCGAACAAAATCAACCTTCACATTGTCCGGATTTACCTGTACCCGAATATGTCCCGCACCCCCCTTTTGATTAGCGGTATACGCATCTGCATTGGCTAGCATGCCAATTTCATACGTCGAATCGCTTGGCATAGGTACTTCTTGATATACCATTCCATCCAAATCTTCCTTGGCAAATAAATGGTCATGTCCTTGGAAAAATATAGTCACGCCTGAATCCTTAAAAACCTGATGGATGGGTTTGCCCCACCCAGGTCTGTTTTTATCGAATGAATACGTTTTTCCATCTCCATCATATCCACCCCATTCATATAATTTGGCATTTGTCAAGGCTCCCCGGTCTTGACCTCGGATGTGATGAGCAAACACAAATTTGTATTTCGCCTTACTTCCCTCGATTGTATTTCGCATCCAATCGTATTGTTTTTTCCCTAACGTCCAATCCCAGCTTTTGGGTTTATCCGAACTTCCATCCACAGATTGATAGCGATAGGCATCCAATACCACAAAAAGAGCGTCTCCCCACGTCCAGGCATAGTAATTCTCCGGATTACCGACTCCGTAGTCTTCAATTTCTTGGTTTCCCGAATAAAAGGAATTGGGCGAAGGGTTTGGATAATAATATTTGCGCCAAAGTGTCGCTTGAACCGTTAAATTATTGGGTGGTACTTGTTTGATATAAAAATTATTTTCTCCCTCATGATTTCCCATACCAAAATAAAAGGGAACAGAATGGGCGATATTGCCTAAAAATGGCCGATAATTGGCATGAAGCGTTTTTAATTCAAGTGAGGTGATCGTCGTAGGATTATGGTCATCGCCAAAGGTATCTCCCAACGAAAGCATGAAATCGGGCTTGTCCTTCAACTGATTTTCCAGACATATTCGATATAAATTATCTACCCCTTTTTTATCATACAAATGTTCATCCGCCTCAACGGTAAACGTAAATCCGTTCCCTGGATCCCGCGGTGTCATGAAATTATACTCCGGAGTTGACGTATAATTTGTAGCGCCTTTTAAGCGGTATCGCATTCGGTAAAAATACCGTGTGTTTTTCGTTAAACCCTCCAAATCGAATTCTCTGGGCACCGATGCATTATCGGCATAAACACTTGTTTTCGTTGGATAGACCCCACTTTGAGTCCCATATTCGACAAAATATTCCGCATTTTGATCAAAAAGGACACTTAGCGTCATGGTTTTGTCGGTCGGTCGACCTAAAATAATCGAATATTTTTGCGCAAAAGAAAGGTAGGGGAATAGCAAAAGGAGTAAAAGCTTGCCAAATAGCTTCATAAATTGATCGGATATTAGAGTTTAATTCTCAATTTAATTTTTTTTACTGAGGCTGTTATGAGGCTAATTGTTAAAATTTGTTAACAAAAAAGCCACCCGATTGGGGTGGCTTTTAAGGCTTATTTTTTGGCATCAAGGTCTTTCAATAATTCCTTAGTAGCCACTTTTAATTGTTCATCTGTTCCTTTCGCGATCCAATCAGGTTCATTGTCAACGATAATATCCGGTACCGCAGCTCCTAATTCCTGATTCTTATCGGTGGTCTTGGTAAACCAACCTCGACCCGGTAAGCGAATAAACGAACCATCGATCAGCGCTTTTCCCCCAGTGGATATCACGGAACCATTCGTGACCTGCCCCACTAATTTTCCAATCCCCAGCGATTTATACGCATGCGAGAAAATTTCAGCATTCGAATAACTTCCTTCATTACAAAGTGCAATCGATGGTTTTGTCCATGCCGCATACACCAAACGCTCCCCGACAGGATAATAATCCCGGAATTTCAATTTATCCTTTTCTAAATTCTCACTGGCACCCCTAGGAATCGTATAGGCATGTTGTTTGTAATTTAAAATGGTCATTAAATAATCCGTTGTACTTCCGCCGCCATTGTACCGCACGTCGATAATCATTCCTTCTTTTCCATAGCCGGCTGCGGTAAATTCGCGTTCAACTGTCTCAAAGCTTGGAAAGTCCATGCCTCGAATATGCAGGTAGCCCAATCGGCCTTTGGATAACTCATCGACCATTTTTTTCCGATTGTCCACCCATTCTTCATATAATTCGTCAGCCAAATTATTCGTCAAACGCATCGCCACATCCCGTGATTTTCCGTCTTTCCCGATGACCTGAAGCGCTACTTTTTCATTCACAAGACCCGTTAATAAGGCATAGAAATTCTTGTCATTGCTGATGGTTTCTCCGTTTACCGAGCTTATGAGTTCACCCACCGCCAATTTACTGGCTACCTTATCCGCAGGGCTTCCAGGAATGACGCGCATGATACGCATTCCTTGCTCTTCTGGACTAATTTCTACCCCTACATAAGCGGTGCTTTCTCGTTGGGTTTTTAGGCGTTCTGGGGTCGTAAAGCCCATATGGGAGGAATTCAATTCCCCTAACATCAAATTAAACATGTCCCTAAAATCCGTACTGGTACTTGCGTAAATGCAACGTTCCTTGTATTTGTCATGTAGCGCTTTCCAATCATGGCCATGAAATTTAGGATCATAAAATCCATCGCGAATGGTACGCCAAGCCTCTTCGAAAAGCTGTGTTCTTTCCTCCAAATAATTGATTTTCATTTTAGCCACATATGGAAAATTTTCCGTCATACTCGTTTTTACATCGATACGCGCGATGCCACCGCCCATTCGGCTGTAATACAAGTATTTACCGTCCTTATCCATGGCGATATTGCCTGGATTCGAGCCGCCTTTGGTGATTTCTTTTAAATCAGAACCGTCCCATTTGATGCTGTATAAATCCCGACCTTTCGCCGTACTACTATTCGTCGTATAATAAAAAGTATCTCCATCTTTTGAAATAGCTAATTCGCGCTCATCGCCCGGGAAGGTCGTGACGCGGACGATACGCTCGTGAATTTTGTCTAGGTCAATGAGAATATCTTTCATGGCCTTTTTCGGCGCATCTGGTTTTGCTGACCCAGCTGAAACGGCCGCGGCTGCTGGACTTTCAGGTTTGGGTTTATCTTTTTCCAACCAGTCTTGTTTTTCTTTTTCAGCATCTTCTTTTCTCAACCAAACGAATACGATATCCGCGCTTTTTTCCACACTACGTTCCGAAATAAAGCCTAATTTCGAGCCATCTGGACTCCAAACCGGGTTCCGGTCGGTACGAGGATGCATAGACACATTCACGGGTTTAAATTCTTTCTCAGTCGTGGATGCAATGAAAACCTCTTGGTTGAAATACAAATCAGTGGCCGCATAAGCCACCCATTTATTATCCGGGCTCCATGCTAAATCACTTGGGGGATTCCAACCATTCGATAGAATACGCTCTTTGCTGATTTTTCCTTTGGCATCGATATCGGCCAAAATAAACGTTCCTTTTCCGCGTACATAGGTGATTTTTTTGCCATCGGGTGAAATGGAAACGTTTGATTCATCTTCCAGGGTATTTGTTAACGCAATTAATTCATGCTTTAAACTCTTGAAAATATTGGTTTCTGTCGTGTCAGCACTTCGATATAAGTAAAGGTCATAATTGCCATTTTTTCGGTCACTAAGGAAAAGCAAGGCTTTGTCGGAAAGCCAAGTCGGCTGAATGTCCCGAAACGGATGATTGGAGGCATTGATGCTGCGAGGGTTTTCCTTGTCCACCGACTTCACAAAAATCTCTCCACGTATATTCAAGGCCACAAATTCACCCGAGGGGGATACTGAAAATTGATTCGCCTCAGAAGCATAGGTCTTTTCCTCACTCGCGTCCAAGCGCTCATCTGTACTGATTTCTACATGTACCACTGTTGGGCTTCCTTTCGCCGTTTTCATCGTGTAGATATGTGTATCCTTTTCAAAAACGATGCTTTGTCCATCGGCGGAAAGGCTAAAATGGCGGATGGATTCATTTTTAAAGTTGGTCAGACGTTCCGGTGTCCCTGTTTGTTTGCCATTGGCATCTAACGCCAAGCGGTAGATATTGTAGGAGCCGTCTTGACTACTTAGAAAATAGAGGAGGTGATTCGGGCCCCATTGCGGTTGGATGTCATTGGTTTTGAATGCATTGAGTTTTGCAAAACTTTTCGATTGGGTGTTGTAGATCCAAATATCCCGGTTTGAGCTTCCATCATAGGCTTCGCGTGCTACGGGATTGATATCTCCACGGACAAAAGCCATAAGCTTTCCGTCGGGGGAAAGCGAAGGTTCGTAGCCTAGTGCATCCAAAACACGTTTTTCGGTACCTCCATTGGCTGAAATGCTATAGATTTCTTGGGGTCTTTCGATTTGTTTGAATTCGCGATTGGTGGTGAAAAACAATTGACCATTTGAATGCCATGAAGCTAAATTATCCGCCACGGAATGAAAGGTCATTCGTTTCGAAGGGCCTCCTTCTGCCGGAATGCTAAATAAGTCATTTTCGCCAAATCGCTGGCCATTAAAGGCGATTTGTTTACCATCTGGGCTAAAAACAGGATTGCTTTCATAGGCCTCATGGATGGTTAATCGGCTGGCTTTGCCCCCTTGGGTCGCTACGGTCCAAATGTCTCCTTGAAAGGAAAAAGCGATTTTAGATCCATCGGGATTGATGGCGGGTTGTCGTAAAATAAGTGGATTCTGTGCCTGAAGCATGCCGAAACATGCGCTGAGGGCGATTGTTGTCAAGGTTTTTTTCATTTGTTGATGTATTAATTTGTATTCGTAGGTAAGTTCTTTTCTCCAGGTTTTCTAAACTGAGTCAATAAACGATGCGTTTAATTCTAGTTTAGGAAAAATGGCTTGATGAATTTCGGTAATTTTTATGGGAATTTCAAAGGGCTTGTGGGGTCATTTCAATCGAGCCTTACTATTTTACTTGTCAAATTGGTAAAATTGTCAATTTACCCAGGAATAAAATTATTTTTCATTCCTCAGGTTTATGATAATGTGATTCTTTCAGGATTAATTCCCAAAGAAAATTCCCTAATTTGCCATTTCAATTTTTGAATGTGCCTATTTTGTCTGTAAAAAAAGTCGGTTTTGTGCTTTTGGGAGTATTGCTCAGTGCATCATTGAGTGCCCAACATATTGCGCGAATTCGCTTCGATGACGATTTTTCCTATTTGAGACATGATTCATTAAAAAAATCATGGGATGAAAAGTGGAAATTGATTTCACTGGGTGGGCCAGTTAAATTGAGTATCGGTGGGGAATGGCGTGAACAATATCAGTCCTACACAAATGTGAATTTTGGTGAGGTTCCGTCAAATTTTGAGACAGAAAGTCCACATCAATTGATGCACCGCATCATGCTACATGCCAATCTCCAATGGGCTCAAAAATTTCGAATTTTTGCTCAATTAAACAATACCATGCGGTTTTGGAATCCAAATCCCATCACGTCGCAATTGGACCAAAATGAATTATCCATTCATCAATTGTTTGCCGAAGCTAGCCTTGCGCCTCATATGATCGTACGAGTGGGCCGACAAGAATATTCCTGGGGCGTAGAACGATTCGTGGCCACCAAAGAAGGACCAAATACGCGTCAGCCCTTTTATGGCGCAACCCTGAAATATCAATTTCAGAAAAATAAATTCGAGGCCTTTTTATCCAATCCAATTAAAATGAACCCAGGTGCCTGGGACGATGTACGCTCCTCGGAAATTTTAGGCGGGGCCTATTATTCACATGCGTTTAAGCCCAAACGGGCGAATTTAGATCTGTATTATTTCTATTTCGAAAGTACGTTACGGGAATATATGTTCAAAAAAGGCCTTGAAAAACGACATACCCTTGGTTTTCGCTTGTATTCAGATCTAGGTGCGGTCAATTATGATGTGGAAGTGGCACACCAAAGTGGCTCCTTCGAAAACTTACAAATCAACGCCTTTATGGGTGTATGGGATTTTAATTTTTCTCCGCTGCGTCATGGATATCTAGGTTTTAGTGGCAATTACGTACCTGGCGATGTGTCGAATTATGATGGGGAGTTGAATACTTTTAATACATTATTTGCCCGACCTCCCTTTGGCCAAACTGTTGGGCTCAATATCACGAATACGCTAAACCTAAGTCCATATATTCGGTATCAACAATCGAATAAATGGCTGGTCACCCTGCGTGGTTCCTTTGTCAATCGAACCCAAACAGCTGATGGGATTTTCACCCCCAACATGACTCCCATGCGCCCGATTTTAGGTAAAAAAATCGATAGCCAGGAACGAGAAATTTGTCAAATTTATGCCTTAGAGGCTAATTACTTCCCGACTAAACATTGGGCCTTGCAGTTGGAAATGGGGTATTGTGCCGCGGGTGATTATTTGAAAGATACGGGCGTGGGGAAAGATGTGATTTATTTTGCCTTACGAAATGCCTTAAAGTTTTAGTCATGAAGCAATTATCATGTATCGAACCCGGGTTTTGGGAATTTCAAAAGGTAGATTTGCCTATATCCAAACCTGGGTTTGCCCTCTTGAAAATACGTCGGATCGGCATATGTGGAACGGATTTACATGCCTTCGAGGGAACTCAACCATTTTTCTCGTATCCTCGCGTTTTAGGTCATGAATTGGCCGGAGAAATCGTCGATATCGAGGAAGACTCAGTTTTCAAGAAGGGAGATTTTGTGACGATTGTACCTTATTATTCGTGCGGGGACTGTCGGGCGTGCCAAACAGGCAAAACCAATTGTTGTACACATATTCAAGTAGCAGGCGTCCACGTAGATGGGGGAATGGCAGAATATTTTCAGGTGCCCATTGCCAATTTAATGAAGGATCCTGATTTGTCCCTGGACGAATTGGCGCTCGTGGAACCCTTGGCCATAGGTGCCCATGGAATACGCAGAGCACACATTCAAAAGAGAGATCGCGTATTGGTCGTCGGGGCGGGTCCAATCGGCTTAGGCACGGTTAAAATGGCTCAAATTGCGGGTGCAGATGTTATTTTGATGGATGTAAATGCACAACGATTGGCTCATGTCCAACAAAAATGGGGGATTTCTTTGGCTATAAACCCCTTGAAAGAAAATGCAATGGCATCTTTGCAAGCCTATACGAATGGCCAAATGCCGGAGGTGGTTATTGATGCTACGGGAAATGTAAAGGCCATTGAAACTAGTTTTTCCTATATGTCGCATGGGGGGATTTTTGTGTTGATTGGGCTTCAATTGCAATCCATTTCGTTATCGCATCCTGAATTTCATAAGCGGGAGGGGACTTTGATGAGTAGTCGGAACGCGACGAAAGAAGATTTCCAGCGGGTCATCGATGCGATGAAGACTGGGCAAATCGTCGCCCATGATTTCATCACGCATCGGCTAGCCTTTGAGGATGTTCCCTCCAAATTTTCTCGTTTATTAGATCCTCAAACAGGGGTGATTAAGGCGATTATTCAACTGGATTAATAGAGAAAATAGGTGTTAACATAACGGTAAAATGTGTAAAAATTTTATTCCTTACCTTCACGGAAAATTAAACGATATGAAATTATTTTTTGCCTTACTTCTGAGTCTTGGGATGTTTTTTCCTGTTGGCGCCCAACAAATATTAGAGGTTCCCGGTACGCAACAATTTGCCAAAATTGATACCCAAGGTATCTCTATTTTGCCTAGCGGACGCTATGTAAAACCTGCGGGAAAAACCTTGCGTATCACGAGTGATCCCTTTGGTATGGCCATTAGCCCGGATGGAAAATGGGCTGTAACCCTACATAATGGAGCTTTTACGCGCATCGATTTGCAAACGCAAACGAAAAAACGCTTTCCAAAATTCGGCACACCTTCGAAATTGTCGCCTTATGGAAAGAGTTCTTTTTTAGGAGTTGTTTTTTCACGGGATAGCCGTCATGTTTACCTGAGTGGGGGAGATGCGGGAACGGTGTTGGAGGTAGCGATCGAATCGGGCCAAGTGATCCGAACTTTTTCCTTGAACGGAACCGTTGGAAATCAAAGTTTCGAGGATAGCTTCACCTCGGATTTGGCTTTATTGACCAGTAAAAATGAACTTTTAGTGCTGGACCGGGCGAATTACCGCATGGTGAGAATCGATATAGGCACAGGGAAATTAATTGCCAGCGTTCCCACGGGTCGTTTGCCTTTTGGAATTCAAATAAGTCCGGATCAAAAATATGCGTTTGAGGCCAATGTGGGCATGTATGCCTATCCTTTGGTGGAAGGAACAACCCCGAAAAATTTAAAATCACAATACATCCCGTACCATCCTTATGGAAATGACACGAAGGAATCGCGGGAGGGAACTGAAATCGAAGGTAAAAAAATACCGGGTTTAGGTGATCCGCGATCGGATGAGGCGATGAGCGTATTTCAAATTGATTTACAGACCAATCAAATCGTCAAAAAATTCAAACCTGGATTTCAATTAGGCGAGATGGTGGAAGAAATGGAAGTGGTGGGTGGATCTAGCCCAAATTCACTAGCGGTGGGATCTCAATGGGCCTTTGTGACAAATGCCACGAATGACAACATCGCCGTGATCGACATCAAAACCCGAAAAATTAAATCCCACATTCCCATTCGATTTTCACCTCTTTTGGACAAACGAAGAGGCTATTTGCCCTTTGGAA
Organism: Cytophagaceae bacterium; assembly: GCA_947450365.1. Taxonomy (GTDB): domain Bacteria; phylum Bacteroidota; class Bacteroidia; order Cytophagales; family Spirosomataceae; genus Aquirufa. The sequence goes on along the minus strand of CANFVE010000009.1, from coordinate 80,193 downwards.
TTAACTTATCCAAGGATGAAAAAACATTGTATGTGACCTGTTTAGGCCTAAATGCGGTGGCGGTGATCGATGTAAAAAGTCAGCAAACGAAAGGATTTATTCCCACAGGTTGGGGACCCACTCGCGTAGCCCTTTCGGCCGACGAAAAAAGGATGTATGTTACCTCGAGCCGAGGCTATGGCGCAGGTCCTAATGGTGGAAAAGATTTTAAAGCACCTGAACAAGGTTCTTATGTAGGAGATATACAATTAGGTACCTTTCAAACGATCGAAATGCCTGCTGGGCCCCAATTAGCTACCTATACCCAAGAGGTAAAAAACAATACCTTTCAGGTCAATCAGGTCGCCAAGCGTGGCAATAAAACCTTTTCATTCGGTTCCAATAGTGCTTCACCCATCAAACACATCGTCTACATTACGAAGGAAAATAGAACCTATGATGAGATTTTTGGTCAGTTTAAAGGGGCTAATGGAGATCCGACTTTGGCACGTTATGGCTTAGATCAAACGGTTGAAGACTCCTTACATCATTTCGAGCATGTAGATGTGATGCCGAATCACCATAAGATCGCGAAGGCATTTTCGATGAGTGATAATTTTTATTGTGACAGTGATGCTTCCATTCATGGGCACCATTGGATGATGGGCGTGATTCCGAACGAATGGGTAGAAGCCAATTCGAGTGTCTCCAAAACGGCTAAAATATTCTCGAAAGCGCCTGGGCGTCGCTTTCCAGCCACCACGGGAAGTATGGATCCGGAAGATTATGCTGAAATTGGGGGGATTTGGGAGGCTTTAGAACGTCAGCATATCTCATTTTATAATTTTGGGGAGGCCAATGAGACAGGCCATGTGCGGGAAGATTGGGATGATACCTTGACAGGTGCGGGGCACATAGTGATGGTTCCGATGCAAAAAGCTTTATATCCAAACACCAGTCACAATTATGCGGGATTTAATATGAGTATTCCGGATCAGTTTCGGGTGGCTCAGTTTGAATCTGAGTTTACGAGCAAATGGTTGAGCGGCAAAGGGAAAATGCCTTCCTTGGTGACAATCCAGTTGTCGAATGACCATGGCGCAGATACGTCGACCGTGGATGGATTTCCCTTCAGGCATTCCTTTATGGAGGATAATGATTTGGCATTAGGTCGGATGTTGCAGTTCTTGTCGCACACACCCTATTGGAAGAATATGTTAGTTATCGTGACCGAAGATGATCCGCAAGGAGGTTCGGATCATGTGGATGCTCACCGTAGTGTATTAATGATGGCGGGCCCTTATGTGAAAAAGGATTATGTGTCCCATACCCATGCGAATTTTGGTTCCATTTTGCGCGTAATTTATGGGTTATTGGGGATTCCTCCGGTGAATCATTATGATCAAACGGCGAGTGTGTTGGACGATTTTTTTACAGAAAAGCCTGATTTTAGGCCGTATCAATTGGTCGTTCCGGATAAGCGGGTATTTGATCCAGATAAAACTTTACTGAAATATAATAAATCCATCGACTGGCGAAAAATCAAGAAAACCATCGAAATGGATGATGTAGAGGAAGTGAAAAAGAATTTATAATGTCGACATAATAATCATTTAGGTCTTAAAACTTGTATTATTGACACTAGATTCGCTAATTTTAAACGTTAAACAAAAAAAATAAAAATCATGAAAAAATTGGTATTGCTTTTGGCTCTTTCGGCCTTTGTATTTGTTGCACAAGCACAAAAATTCTCGGTGGATAAAGCCCACTCAAAAGTAGGTTTCAGCGTAGTCCACTTATCGATTTCAGATGTGGAAGGTGCATTTAAAATTTCAGATGCGACATTGACTTCTACGAAGGATGATTTTTCGGATGCGACATTTGAATTGACAGCGGATGTAAACACGGTATTTACGGATAATGATCGTCGGGATGGTCACTTGAAATCAGCTGATTTCTTTGATGTGGCTAAATATCCAACGATTTCATTCGTTTCCAAGTCTTTCAAGAAAGTTGCGGATCGTAAATACAAATTGGTTGGTGATTTAACCATGCACGGGGTAACAAAATCTGTTACGTTAGACGGAAACCTAAACGGAACGACCACCAATAAAGCTGGAAAGAAAATCGCAGGATTTAAATTTACAGGTACTTTAAACCGTACTGCTTTCGGTGTGGGTTCTATGCCAGCAGCCGTAGTAGGCGAAGAAATTGAATTAAAAGCAAACGGCGAGTTTATCCAAAACTAGTCCAGAACTTTTGAGGAATAAAAAAAAGGCGACTTATTGGTCGCCTTTTTTGCGTATAAGCCATAAAAGGCAAAAGCAAATAAATCCGTTTACAATTAATTTCGCGAATCCAAAGCCGCCAAACCAAGTCTGTGATTGACTTTCAAGCACAAAAGTGATCACAGGAGAGGCAACACAAACCGCCGGAACTAATTTGTCCCGAACTGCCTTTTTTGTGAATAATCCGAAGGAGAATAAGCCCAACAAAGGCCCATAGGTATATCCGGCTAAATTAAACACCGCGGCAATCAATTCCTGATTATTAAACAGATGAAATAAGCCTATAACGATGAAGAATAAGAAGGAAAATCCCAAATGAACGCGGTGTTTGATTTTAGTACGTTTCTCTTCTTGAAATTTTTCAATGCGTAAAAAGTCAATACAAAAAGAGGTTGTTAAGGCCGTCAACGCTGAATCAGAACTCGCATAGGATGCGGCAATAATGCCTAATAAGAAGGTAACCGCGGCTAAGGTGCCAAATTGGCCCCCTAAAGCTAATAGGGGATACAGCTCATCTGTTTTAGCCGGAATCGCAATCTGATTGGCCTGTGCATAGATATAAAGCAGGGCGCCGAGGGATAAAAACAGTAAATTGATCAATAAAAGCACCCAATAAAACCAGAACATGTTTTTTTGTGCTTCCCCAATCGATTTACACGTCAGGTTTTTTTGCATCAAATCCTGATCTAAGCCCGTCATGACAATGGCAATAAATACCCCTGCTAAAAAGTCTTTCCCGAAGAAATGTGGGTTTTTCCAGTCCCACTCGAACATATGCGAATAAGGGCTATTTGAGATGGTTTGCACCATATCGCTGAAACCCATGTTCATCCGTTGGCCCACTAAATAGATCGTAATAAAGAGTGCAACTAATAAAAACAAGGTCTGTAAGGTATCCGTCCAGATAATCGTTTTGACACCCCCACGATGCGTATATAGCCAAATTAAAAAGATGGAAATAAATACCGTAACTACGAATGGCACGCCGATGGGTGCGAAAATCGCGATTTGTAATACGTTGACGGCCAAATAGAGACGAGCCGCTGAACCGATCGTTCGAGATAGTAAAAAGAAGGCAGAACCCGTTTTATAGGACCAAAAACCAAATCGTTTTTCCAAATAGCCATAAATGGAGATCAGGTTTAAACGGTAATATAAGGGCATGAGGACGAGGGCGATGGTTAAATAGCCCAAGGAATGCCCTAAAATGACTTGATAATAGGTAAATGAGGTTTTTCCGACTGCCCCTGGAACGGAAATAAACGTTAGTCCTGAAATCGAGGTGCCAATCATCCCGAAGGCAACTAACCACCAAGGAGATTCCCGATTGGCTGTGAAAAATGCATGGGTATCTGCGCCTTTGGAAGTAAAATAGGAAATCACTAAAAGTAAGGCAAAATAGATGGCAAGAATTCCACCGGCTAATTGAACAGACATAGAGGTTTAACTGGATTTTTTTTTAAATTTGTGTTAGGTCTTTACACAAGCAATCAAAAATATGGAATTCTCCGTAGATAACGATTCTCGATTTGATTTTTCTTTTGCGGGTCAGGAGAAATGGCAGGTAGAAGTGGAGGTCTTGGAAGAGACGGAAACCGTGCCCGCGCATTCTTTAGTTGTGTACAACGATGAAGTCAATTCCTTCGAATACGTGATTTTTACCCTCATCGAGGTCTGTGAACATAGCCCAGAACAAGCGGAACAATGTACCTTACAAATTCATTTTAAAGGGAAATGTGGCGTAAAATCGGGAGAGTTTGATGAATTGGTGAGTATGCGCAATGAAATTTGCCGACGGGGAATTTCCGCTGAAATCGAATCTTTTGAATCCTAAACCATGATGCATACCTATCCTTCTCGGATTATCGAACAGGCGGTGGAAGAAATTTCCAAATTGCCAGGGATTGGGAAGAAATCCGCATTACGTTTAGCCCTCCATTTATTAAAACGTCCTGAATCGCAATCGCTACAATTGGCCCATGCGGTTGTTCAATTGCGTACCGAAACTCGTTATTGCCCCAAATGTCATATGATTTCGGATGGAGATTTATGTGGGATTTGTGCGAGCACGAAACGTGATGAGAGTATCTTGATGGTGGTTGAGGATTTACGTGATGTCTTGGCCATCGAAAACACGGGACAATATACGGGTTTATACCATGTATTGGGCGGAATCATTTCTCCCTTGTCAGGGATTTCGCCGAGTGACTTGACGATTGAATCCTTGGTCCAACGAGTGGCCTCGGGCGAAATTAAAGAAGTGATTTTGGGTCTAAGTCCCACGATGGAAGGGGATACTACTGCTTTTTATTTGACCAAAAAATTAGCTGATTATACGGTTAAACTATCCACCATTGCTCGGGGAATTCCGATTGGGGGTGATTTGGAATATACGGATGAAATTACGCTTGGCCGCAGCATTGTGGGCCGAGTGATCTATGAATAATGTAAACAGATACCATGAAACGAATTGATTTTTTGCAAAGAGCCTCGGCTTTTTTAGGTGCTGGATTTTTAGTTTCCAGTTTTTCGTCGGCGCGTGAATCGGCTGTCATTTTGGAAAATTCACCTTTTAGCCTACCTGCTTTAGGTTATTCATTTAATGCCTTGGAGCCTCACATCGATGCGATGACGATGGAAATTCATCATGATCGCCATCATAAAGCCTATGTGGATAATTTGAATAAGGCTTTAATTGGAACAGCAGGAGCAGGTGTTTCGCTTGAAGAATTATTGGGGCAAATCAGCAAACAACCTGCCGTGGTGCGCAATAATGGCGGTGGCCATTGGAATCACAGCTTTTTTTGGAAAATCTTAGGACCGGCCAAAGGTTCTCAGCCAAGTGCTAAATTGGCCGCCCAAATCCAAAAGGATTTAGGGGGTATGGAGGCAATGAAAGTAGAATTTGCGAAGGCAGCAACGGGTCGTTTTGGTTCTGGATGGGCTTGGGTAATTTGGAAAGATGGCAAATTACAAATTACGTCTACCGCGAATCAGGATAATCCCTTGATGGATGTGGTGGAAAATCGGGGTATTCCGGTATTGGCTATCGATGTGTGGGAACATGCCTATTATTTAAAATATCAAAACAAACGTGCGGATTACATTCAAGCATTTTGGAATGTGATTAATTGGGATTTTGTATCCCAGCAATTTGAAAAAATCAACTTATAATATGTTGTTAGACGAAATTCCTTCTTTAGATTTAACTGATTTCACCTCAGGCGATGCACAAAGAAAAGCCCAATTCGTTCAGGAATTAGGCTCTGCATTTAATACAATCGGATTTGTGGCCATCAAAGGACATGGCTTAACCGATTCATTTACAAAGGCTTTGTATCAAGAGGTGGAGAACTTTTTCCAATCGCCGGATGCCTTGAAGCAGGCTTATGAAATTGAGGGAATTGCGGGCCAACGTGGCTATGTGGGCAAAGGAAAAGAAACCGCCAAAGGTTTTAAAGTCCCTGATTTAAAAGAGTTTTATCATGTTGGGCAGGTGCATCGAGCCGATGGAGATTCCGTCTGGGAGGAGTATCCAGAAAATGTTTTTCCGGCTGAATTTCCGAATTTTGAAACCCATACGGTTCAGGCATTTCAAACTTTAGAGGCCGCAGGGAAGGCCCTATTGCAAGCCATTGCGCTTTATTTGGAGCTTCCAGAGGATTATTTCGAAGCCAAGGTCTTGCACGGAAATTCGATTTTACGCGCGATCCATTATTTCCCGATTTTGAATCCAGATGCTTTACCCGAAGGAGCAGTTCGGGCGGCGGCGCATGGAGATATTAATCTGATAACCTTATTGATGGGCGCCTCCGCCGAAGGCTTAGAAGTGCTTCGTATGGACGGGAAATGGATTCCGATTACGGCTTTGCCGGATCAGGTGGTGGTGAATGTGGGGGATATGTTGGATCGACTGACCAATCACAAATTGAAATCGACCATACATCGCGTGGTGAATCCACCTCGGGAAAAAATGGGTTCTTCTCGCTATTCGATTCCTTTTTTTATGCACCCACGGTCTGAAATGGATTTGAGTTGCCTTCCTTCATGTGTCAGTGGGGAATATCCTAAATTATATGTAGATATGAATGCGGGTGAATTTTTAACGGAGCGTTTGATCGAGTTAGGTTTATTAAAGAAGTAATTTCATGTGGAAAAGGAGCCAACATCTTGATTTCTTATGGGATGTTTTGATTCTTGCTTCCACGTCATTTGGGGGTCCACAGGTGCATATGGCGCTTTTTTTAAAGCGTTTAGTTCAAGAAAAAAAGTATTTGGATGAACATGAATTATTCGAAATTCATGCGCTTTGTTCAGTACTTCCAGGTCCTACGTCGACCCAAGTGCTTACCGCCATCGGTTATAAGCGGGGAGGGGCCATATTAGCCTATTTGACGACCATCATTTGGATTAGTCCAGCCGTGTTCGTGATGACTTTGGCAGCTTTTGGGATGACTTTTTTAAGAAACCGAGAGATTATTCATTATGTCTTGCCTGTCGGGGTTGGCCTCATTCTTCAGGCGGGCTGGTTTATGGCCAAAAAAGTCATTTCAGGTCCATTATACGTCTTTATTTTTTTAGTCACCTTGTTCATTGGCATCGGATTTCCGAATCCCTTTATTTTCCCCTTGGTCTTGTTGCTCGGCGGAACAATTTCCTCTTTTAATTATAAAAAATTTCCTCGTCAGAATAAGCACAAAATGGTGATTCCTTGGGCTAATTTCCATTTATTCTGGGGATTTTTGGTATTGTTGGCTCTTTTGGGGCATTTTACGGATTATTTTCCCATTCGCATTTTTGAGAATTTTTACCGAAATGGAAGTCTTGTGTTTGGGGGAGGTCAAGTATTGGCGCCAGTTCTTTTTACCGAATTTGTCGAATTTAAAAAGCTGCTTTCTGCTGATGATTTCTTGACGGGTATGGCTTTGTCTCAATCCCTACCCGGACCTGTCTTTGCGTTAACTTCCTATTTAGGTGTTTTGCTGATGAAGGATTATGGGATTTGGGGCGAGTTGATGGGTAGCGCGATTGGGGCCTTGGGCGTATTTTTGCCCGGGACGTTTATGATCTTTTTTGTGTATCGAATTTGGGGCCAATTGAAACAATATCGCTTCATTCGGGCCTCCTTAGCGGGTATTCAAGCCACTTCCGTTGGTTTAACGATGGTCGCCGTGTATACCTTTGTGAACCCAATGATTATCCAAGGGGATTTTGTGGATGTGGGGGTAGTCGGACTCACATTTTTGTTGGCCCAATACACTAAAATCCCTTCTATTATCTTATTTAGTTTGGCCCTATTGGCTGGAATTCTGCTATTTTAGAATATTTAGCAAATATTCGCCATATCCACTTTTGACTAGGGGTTTTGCGATGGCTTCTAATTGCTTCGCATCAATAAAGCCCATCCGATAGGCAACTTCCTCGATACAACCAATTTTCATACCTTGACGCTCTTCAATCACCTGAACAAATTGTCCGGCTTGCATCAAGGAAGCAAAAGTGCCTGTGTCCAACCAGGCGGTTCCCCGATTTAAAATACCCACCGATAATTTTCCGCGCTTTAAATATTCCTTATTGACATCCGTGATTTCATATTCGCCGCGGGGCGAAGGAGCAATATTTTTGGCGATGTCTACGACATCATTGTCATAAAAATAGAGTCCAGGAACCGCATAATTGGATTTGGGTTGGCTTGGTTTTTCCTCGATTGAAATCACTTTATTGGTTTCGTCAAATTCAACCACCCCATAACGTTCCGGATCATTCACGGAATAGGCATACACCACACCGCCTTCGGGATCGTTATTGGCTTGTAATAATTTACTGAGACCAGAGCCATAAAAGATGTTATCCCCTAATACAAGTGCAACTTTTTCTTTTCCAATGAATTTTTCGCCGATGACAAAGGCTTGCGCAAGGCCGTTGGGTTCATGCTGAACCGCATATTCAAAGTGGCAACCGATATTCGACCCATCACCCAATAATTTCTCGAAATTTGGTAAATCATGCGGCGTGGAAATGATTAATATCTCCCGAATACCGGCCAACATTAAGATCGACAAAGGATAATAAATCATGGGTTTATCGTACACAGGCATTAATTGCTTGCTAACGGCAAGGGTCAACGGGTGTAAGCGCGTGCCAGATCCTCCAGCTAAAATGATTCCTTTCATGGTTTATCGTCCTTGGTACATGTTTGTATAATACTTTTGATAATCGCCAGATGTGACATCATTCAGCCATTTTTCATTGGCTAGATACCAGTCAACAGTCTTTTCAAGGCCTTCGGCAAATTGCAAACTCGGTTTCCAACCTAATTCCTTCATGATTTTATTCGCATCAATCGCATAGCGTAAATCATGGCCCGCTCGATCCGTCACGTAATGAATTAAGTCTGTTGAACTTCCCGCCGGGCGACCTAGTTTTTCATCCATGATTTGGCATAATAAATGAACCAAATCGATGTTTTTCCATTCGTTAAACCCACCGATGTTATACGTTTCACCTATTTTCCCATCGTGGAAAACTACGTCAATGGCCCGCGCATGGTCGATGACATATAACCAATCTCGCACATTTTCGCCTTTTCCGTACACGGGAAGTGGTTTTTTGTGGATGATGTTATGAATCATCAATGGAATTAATTTTTCTGGGAAATGGTTCGGGCCATAGTTGTTGGAACAATTTGTGATGACCGTCGGCAAGCCATAGGTCTCATGAAATGCCCGTACAAAGTGATCCGAAGAGGCTTTGGACGCCGAATAGGGCGATCGGGGATCATATGGCGTGGTTTCTAAGAAGAATTCTTCAGGATTGTGCAATTCCCCATATACTTCGTCGGTGGAAATATGGTAAAAGCGTTTGCCTTCCATGTTGCCTTTCCAGTATTTTTTGGCGGCTTGCAATAGATTCACGGTTCCGATTACATTCGTTTTCACGAAAGCCAATGGGTCCTCAATCGAGCGATCTACATGGGATTCGGCGGCTAAATGCAACACGCCATCGAACTGATGTTCAGCAAAAAGGGCGTCGATATGCGCTGCATCGGTAATGTCGGCCTTGATGAAGGTATAATTGGGTGCCTGTGCGATGTCCTCGTTATTGGCTAAATTACCTGCATAGGTTAATGCATCAAGGTTGAAAATCTGGTAATTCGGGTATTTCTGAACGAATAAACGAACGACATGTGAGCCTATAAATCCGGAGCCTCCGGTGATGACAATTTTTTTCATATGTTGGTAAGAGCTTCTTGCCAAGCCCAAGCATCTTGTAATGATTCTTCTAAATTTCGAGTGGTTTTCCAACCTAATATTTCCCAGGATTTTCCCGTCGCAGCATATACCGAGGTGATGTCACCGCTTCTACGGGGCTGCGTCACATAGGCGACTTTTTTACCCGTGGCTTTTTCAAACGCCTGAATGACTTGTAAGACGGAGCTTCCTTCCCCAGTACCGATGTTGAAATAATCGTAATAGGCCCCTTCTTTTTTACTCAATAAATGGCTCAATGCCTTCACATGCGCCTCGGCTAAATCACATACATGTATATAATCGCGGACGGCTGTACCATCGGGCGTCGGATAATCGGTTCCGTATACGTTCAAGGGACCTCGTAAACCTGCCACGGATTGGGTAAGAAATGGGATTAAATTGGCCGGTGTTCCGAGCGGTAATTCGCCGATTAAAGCGCTTGGATGTGCTCCAATGGGGTTAAAATACCGTAAGGAGATAGCCTTAAAATCAGCTGAGGCACTTACAGTATCGGAGATGATTTCTTCGCAAATTTGTTTGGTGTTGCCATAGGGCGACATGGCCTGCTGGACAGGCGAGTTTTCTGTTACGGGCAATTGCGCCGGTTGGCCATAGACCGTACAAGATGACGAAAATACCAAATGGTTGACTTGGTATTCCTTCATTTTTTCTAGAAGCAATACGGTGGCTGCTACGTTGTTCCGGTAATATTTCAATGGATTTTCGACCGATTCTCCAACAGCTTTAGAAGCTGCAAAATGAATGACGCCATCGATTTTATATTGTTGGAAAAGTGTATCATAGGTAGCTGGATCATTGACATTTGCCTGAAGAGAAAGAACTTCACCCGGACATATTTCGGCTAATTTGCCTAAAACAGAAACCGACGAATTTGAAAAATCGTCCACAATGATGGGCGTATATCCATGTTCCTTTAACACTACGTAGGTATGAGAACCGATAAAACCTGCGCCGCCTGTGATTAAAATATTCATAGCTACAAATTTAGGGCGATTTTTACCTGAAAAAAAATTATGCGTTAAAACATTTATTGTATGGTACTATCCTTTTTTGATATTTGATTTCCAGCGAATAGTCTATATTTTTGAGCTATAATTTCAAACAAAGGATGACGGAACCTGCAATTAAAGCCATGATTCAATTAATGGATGACTCTGATCAGGAGGTCGTTCACATGGTCGAAACCCAAATCCGTACGTTGGGGCCATCGATTATCCCGATTTTAGAATCCGAATGGGAGAATTTAAGTTTGAATCCCGTTTTGCAAAATAAGATTGAAAATTTGATTCATGAATTTCAAATGGAATCCATGAAGACGAAATTGATGCATTGGAAACAGAGCGGGGCGATGGATTTGTTGGAAGGTATGTGGATTTTAGCCACCTATCGGTTTCCTGAATATTCATTCGCTACTTTGAAAAAGGATATGGACCAGCTTTATTACGAAGTATGGCCACAGATGCGTGATAATTTGCATCCGATTGATCAGATTAAGGTCTTGAATGGGGTGATGTTTGACCAATTGAAGTTCGGGGCGAATACCAAAAATTTTCATGCGGCTAATAATTCCTTCATTAATGTGGTCTTAGAATCCAAAAAAGGCAATCCCATCAGCTTGTGTGTGATTTACATGTGGATTGCGCAGAAATTAGGATTCCCTGTGTACGGGGTAAATTTGCCTAATCTTTTTGTGCTGACCTACAAGCATGAGCAGACACAATTTTATATCAATGTGTTTAATAAGGGACTGATTTTCAATAAAGTAGATATTGATAATTATTTAGCCCAATTGAATTTAACGCCCTTGGATATTTATTATCAACCCTGTTCGAATTTGGAAATTATTCGTCGGGTCTTACGAAATTTAATCATGGCCTATGAAAAATCCGGGCATGATGATTATCGGGCTGAATTAACGGATATCATTGATTCCTTGGATTAATTTTTCAGCGTATTTCCCTGGTATTTATTTGATTTAAATAGGGCCGGCTATCGTCAAAACGAATGCCTCGAAATCCTCCCAGAACACCTGTACCTCACGTTCTTGGACTTGGGAAAGGATTGGATTTTGGTCAAATTTAGGGAGCATGATTTCTTCTTGGAAGGATAGTCCAGGTTTGGCCATAGCCTTATAAATGGCTTCTTTAGCGGACCATGCGCGGGTGAGGGCGAGGTCGTCGGAATGCCAACGCCCATATTCTTCACTCGATAAAAAGCGCGCCGATATTGGCTTAATCTTTCTGCCTTTATTTTCTACATCGATTCCGATGGACGCGTGTTTACGAAGGGCAGCGGCTGCGTAGGGGTATGCGTGAGTGAGGGAAATATGCCATTCGGAATTTAGGAAAAATGGTCTATTTCGGTCGTCTTGTTGGAAAATGGAATCTTCGATTTCCAATTGTTCGCATAATTTCCACAGACAAAATCGAGCCGCACAGGATTCTAGGAATTTTTGAGGATGTTTCGTTAGCTGTGCAGGAGCCCAGGATGGAGGAAAGTTTTGGAAATGGGCTAGCTCCTCCTGAATATGCCAAACCATCACGTGCCATTCATGGGGCAAAGGGGCTGAGGATTGGAATAAAATTTGGGGCATGTCGGAGAATTTGCGTGTAAAATTACCATTTTTGTAGTTAAAATCTGAATTGCGTGCAAATCGAACGAATAGATACTTTTTCGGGTCATCGGGGGCCCATTTATGCCTTGGAACAAGGGGTGGAAGATAAGCTATTTTATTCAGCGGGTTCGGATGGCTGGGTTGTCCAATGGAACTTAGAAAAACCGGATGTGGGGAAAGTTATCGCGCAGATCGAAGGCTCAGTCTATGCGATGCGCATGGAACCTGAATCGTCGATCTTGTGGATAGGGCAAAATTATGAGGGGATTCACGGGGTGGATGTGGGAAGTCAGGCACGTATTTTTTCGATTTCCTTGCCTAAGCAGGCGATCTATGCGATACAATTTTGGGATTCACAGGTGTGGGTGGGGCATGATGGTGGGCTAATTACGGTTTTGGATCGGGCAACGAGGCAGGTCATTCGGCATGTGAAAGCGGGTCAAAAAAGAGTTCGAACGATGTGTTTGTTGGGGCTAGAAAAAATAGCCGTAGGCTACAGCGATGGATGTATTCGGGTTTTTGATGCGGCATTCGAGCTGGTCGAATCGTGGCAAGCACATCAAAACTCGGTGTTTGGGGTGGTCTATCGAGAGGAGGATCAATCGATATATTCGGTGGGTCGAGATGCGCATATCAAAAGGTATTCCATCGGAGAAAAACAAGAAATGCATACGATTCCTGGACATATTTATGCGATAAATGATTTGGTTTTTAGTCCAGATGGAAGGCATTTTGCGACGGCGAGTATGGATAAGACGATTAAGATTTGGGAAACGGAATCCATGCAATTGAAAAAGGTGATTGATTTTGCTCGCTATGGTTCTCATCAAAATTCGGTTAATCGTTTGATTTGGAGTAGTTTTGAGGACCTTTTGGTTTCTTGTTCGGACGATAAAAATATTTCTGTTTGGAAAATACATGAAAGAATTTCATTAATTTAGGGTCTTATGAGTGAGCAATTTCAATTTCCTGAAGTCGGTTTTTCGAAGTCCTTTCGAGGCTATCAAGTAGATGAGGTAGAGTCCTATGTGGATGATTTACGTCGAGAATTTGGGCATTTGGTGGAAAAAAACAATGCCTTGGAAAAGGAAATTTCGCGCATGCGGGAGTTGGAAAGTTCCTTGTTACGCGCGATGCAATTGGCCGAAGAAGCACAAAAAACGTGGCAGGTAAAAGTGGAAGCTGAGGCGAAAAGCATCCATGAGAAATCGGTCAAAGACGCCGAAAAATTAGTAGAGAATGCGAAAAAAGAGGCTGAAAAAATCAAGTTTTTGGCTGAATCTGAGCGTAAAAGTTTATTGGCCTCGGCTAGCCAGGAATTGAAGGATCAGGAGAGGGGTTTAATTGGCCTGCAAGAAGCTCAGAAGGAAATTGCGAATCAATTAGCCCAAATCGCTCAAAGTACCTTGACTCGCATTCAGGCGTGGAATAAGCCAGAGACGTCCATGCAAAAGGAAGTGGCGCAGGTGACGAAAGTGGACGTTCAGGAGAAGAAGGTTGTTGCAAAACCCAAATCTGCCCCTAAAGCTGGCAAGTCGGCTAAACCGAAATCAACGAAGCCCCTAAAGGCAACATCTCCCAAAAAAGTATCAGAAAAGAAGCTGAGTTCGAAAGATATGGAGATTCAAGATGATGGCTTACCGACCTTAAATAAGGTATTGGAGGCCTATGCAAAATCCACGGGTCCTCGGGGGAAAGTTGGGGATATCAATTAATCCATGGAGATTTATCAGGTTCAATTAGAGGATTTACGATTCTTTTCCTTTCATGGATTGTATCCAGAGGAACGAATTTTGGGAAATTCTTATCTGTTATCGGTTTCTGTATCTAAATCCTTGTCCCAAGACATCATGGATGACATTTCAAAAACCATGGATTATGGTCTGATTTATCAGATTTGTGTGAAAGTCATGGCAGAACCAGTCGATTTATTAGAAACGGTTTGTCAGCGGATAGCGGAACAGGTGCGTGCTCAATTTCCTGATTTTTTGAGTATTGAAATTTCGTTGAGCAAAGAACATCCGCCGATGGGCATGGCTGGAGGAAGGTCGAAGGTTCATTGGACCTTACGAAATGAATAGCGGATTTATCAAAAAAAGAATGTAAATTCGAGTGAAATTAAACCCTCTATGCGTCACCAAGTTACCATTAAAGACATTGCGAAGCAATTAAATGTTTCCGTTGCCACGGTTTCACGTGCCTTGCGGGATTTGCCGGATATCCATCCGGATACCAAAAAGGCTGTTTTGGATTTAGCGGCGGAGTGGGATTATCAACCGAATGTATTGGCCACCAGTTTGGTGAAAAGTAAAACCAAAACCTTAGGCGTGATCGTGCCTGATTTAGGCTACTATTTCTTTTCTACGGTGGTGAAGGCGATTGAAGAAGCGGCCATTGCCGCAGGATACAGTTTATTAATCACCCAAACACAGGAATCCTACGAACGGGAATTGACGAATATTCAGAATCTTTCGAGGGGGCAAGTGGAAGGTATTATTATTTCCCTTTCTCGGGAAACGATGAATTTAGACCATTTGACGCGTTTACAGCGGCGGGGAATTCCTCTGGTGTTTTTTGATCGGGATAGTGATGAGATTGTGGCGTCTAAAGTCATGGTGGATAATGAGCAATCGGCCTATGAGGCGGTCAAACATTTATTAGATTCGGGGTGCAAGCGCATTGCTTTTTTGGCTGGGCCTAAAAGTGTATCCGTGAGTAATCAACGGCGTTTGGGTTATTTACGGGCTTTATCGGAAGCGGGTATCGAGGAAGATCCAGCTTTAATCATTCATTCGGATTATTTTCAGGATACGGCGACCCAGCAAACCCATGATTTAATGCAATTAAGCCAAAAACCCGATGGAATTTTGGTCGTTTCGGATCGATTAGCCCTTGGGGTTTTAGTGGCTTTACGAGAACTGAAAATTTCGGTGCCTGAGCAGGTTAAAATTGTTAGTTTTAACAATGAACCTATTTGTTCCGTGGTATCACCTTCTATATCTTCTGTGGCACAGCCATTAGAGGAAATTGGTCGATTAGCAATCGAGTTATTAATTGATCAAATCGAACATAAAGGGGAAGATATTCCCGCGCGAGTCGAAGTATTGAAAACCAATTTAGTGGTTCGTGAATCGTCCTCTAATAAGGGCTAATCGCTATTTTTAATACCTTTTGGATTCCATTTTTTTCAAGTAAAAACAGATAAAGCCCTGGATTCAGATCTTGAGTAATCCGTTTGGAGATATGTCCTCGTTCGGGATATTCTTTGATTTTTTGACCATGCATGTTGTAAATCAGGAGCGAATCGAAGGCATCATTGATTTCCTCCTTGACTTCTTGAATGGACAGGGGAGGATTCACGGTGATATCAAATTTTTCTTGAAAACAGCCTTGCGGATCCGAAACGGTGAAGGTTGTTTTTTCTGTGGGAGCAACCTTGACACTAGCCACCTTTTCACCCGTCGACCATTGATAATCTCCTTGCCATGACGCGGCGATTTCGATTTTGTCCAAGTAATTAATCGTCTGGGAAATCGGGTCACGCGGTTTAAAATCCTTCATGATGGTGAATTGGTCAAGTACTTGTCCCGTCTCATCAATGAACTTTGCATCCAAACGTTTATTTTCAATTTCAAAAAAGAAGGACCCCCCTTTACCCGCCAAGCTATATTCCATGGCCGGATGTGGAAATCCGGCTCTAGGGCTACCTGTAGCGCCACCCACGCCATTTACGACATACATAACTCCATTTTTTTCTTTGGGGTTCGTTTGAAAAATATAGGGACAGGAATTTTCGGATTTATCATATTTGCCGGAGCTATTTTGAGTCCAATTTGTTTTTTTGTTAAACTCGCTTGAAAGCCCACTTAACCCGCTCAAAGGCCGCGATCGTTCGAACACATGGCTATGTCCAGAAATAACCATATCTACATTAAATTCGTCGAAAACAGGCGTTAGGATTTCTCTTAATTTTGTTAATTCGGGAACAATATCCGAATCATAGGTGCCTTTCGTATAGGGTGGATAATGAAAATAAACGATGACCCAAGGAAATTTATTGGCCTTTAAGTCGTTTTTTAGCCAGGTTAATTGTTCGGATGGACCATCAAAAATACGCATGTTATCTCTTCCCCAGGCATAGGAATCTAGGCAAATGAAATGCGCATTTCCATAATCGAACGAATAATATGCTTCTGAATTCGAGGCCAGTCCACCCAATTGGCCATTGGAAGGGAGGTTGAAATTCTGAAAATAGGCCATGTTGGGATTATCCTGATTCTTCGCATAGGCATCATAATCATGGTTTCCTATCGAAGTAAATAGAGGACTTTGCTTGAGCAGGGGACCATTTTGGTATACGTTGAAAAAGTGCGTTTGAAAATCATCATCGGTGCCTCCACCATAGACATTATCGCCCACGGTTAAAAATAGGTTTGTGTATTTTCCTTTACTGAATTTTTTGAAACCCTCGTAGACGTTCGTTTGTGTTGGGCCTGGAAACATATCCCCGATGCACCAAACGGAAAATTTTTCTTTGGAGCCTAGGTTTGGGGCGGTTTTAAAGAAATAGGTGGAATCGCCGAGGACCTCGTTGGTGCTAGCGACCACGCGGTAATAATAGGTGGTATTGGGTTGGAGCGAATCGAGCTTTAGTGTGTGTTCGGTTTGCTGGCCTGATTTTATTTTGGCCTGTTTAAAGGATTTGGGGTCGAGGCTAAATTGCACCTGGCTCGTGGTCGGTTGGTCCGTTCGATAGCGGATGGTGATGGAACGAGGCCCAACTTCCTGCAAATACGGATTTCGTATAATTTTTTGTGCCCAAATAGGTTGATTTCCTAGGACTAAAAAGCAGATAAAAAGGACGAATAACGGGCTAAATCGCTGGTTCACAAGGGTATGAAATGTATAACTAGGAAGTAAATTTCACAAAGCTATAAAAAGCTTTGAAAAGCAGAATTATTTCTTGGAAAAATAGGCGGAATTTGTGATATTTGTATCTATTGGAAAATCCAATTAAAATCCTGTTTTAAGGATTTATGTCTTTGGGTTATTCATGGAATCAAACCATTTTTTATGTCTTTAAATTCAAATATTATCCCAATCAACATCGAAGATGAAATGAGAGGGGCCTACATCGATTATTCGATGTCTGTTATTGTTTCTAGAGCCTTGCCGGATGTTCGTGATGGGCTTAAGCCTGTACATCGCAGGGTGTTGTATGGAATGGAGGAGTTGGGGGTTAGTTATAATAAATCCTATAAGAAATCAGCTCGTATTGTCGGGGAGGTATTGGGTAAGTACCATCCACATGGGGATTCATCGGTCTATGATACGATGGTTCGTATGGCGCAGGATTGGTCTTTGCGGTATCCTTTGGTGGATGGTCAGGGTAACTTTGGTTCGGTCGATGGGGATTCTCCTGCAGCGATGCGGTATACGGAGGCGCGTTTGAAGCGAATTGCGGATGAGATGTTGTCGGATTTGAATAAGGAGACGGTTGATTTTCAGCCCAACTTTGACGATTCCCTCGAGGAGCCTACCGTTTTACCTGCCAAGATTCCAAACCTTTTGTTAAATGGTACTTCGGGAATTGCGGTGGGTATGGCCACGAATATGGCCCCACACAATTTAACGGAGGTGGTTGATGGTATTTCAGCCTATATAGATAATCGGGATATTACAATTCCGGAATTGATGCAATACATTAAGGCGCCGGATTTCCCTACGGGTGGTACCATTTATGGCGTTCAAGGAATTAAAAATGCCTTTGAAACAGGACGTGGTCGAATTGTTGTGCGTGGAAACGCGACCTTTGATACATCTAAAACGGGTAAAGAGCAGATTATTATTTCGGAGATTCCGTACATGGTGAACAAGGCGAACTTGATCAAGCAGTGTGCGGATTTGGTAAATGATAAACGGATTGATGGGATTTCGGAGATTCGGGATGAGTCGGATCGTCAAGGAATGCGCATTGTGTTCGATTTAAAGCGCGATGCGGTGGCGAATGTGGTATTGAACAATTTGTACAAACATTCGGCTTTACAATCGTCCTTTAGTGTAAATAACGTGGCTTTGGTGAAAGGTCGCCCAATGATGTTGAATCTGAAGGATTTGATTCATCATTTTGTGGAGCATCGCAATGAAGTTATTGTGCGTCGGACGCAATATGATTTACGGGAGGCGAGAAAGCGTGCGCATATTTTGGAAGGCTTTATTATTGCCTTGGATAATTTGGATGCGGTGATCAAATTGATTCGTGAATCCAAAGATCCGAATACGGCGCAGGAAGGCTTAATGGCTAAGTTTAATTTGTCCGAGATTCAATCGAAAGCAATTCTGGAGATGCGTTTACAACGCTTAACCGGCATGGAGCGCGAGAAAATCATGAATGAATATGCCGAAATTATGAAATTGATCGAGGATTTGGAGGATATTTTAGCAAAACCAGAACGTCAATTACAAATCATTAAGGATGAATTAACGGATATGAAGACGCGGTATGGGGATGAGCGGAGAACGCAGATCAACATGACCGATGAAGAATTCTCTGTGGAAGATATGATTGCCGATGATGAAATGTTAATCACCGTATCGGCTCAAGGATATATCAAACGTACCGCCATCACAGAATATCGTGCCCAAACAAGGGGTGGGGTAGGTTCACGTGCCGTGGCGACGAAAGATGATGATTATACGGAGCATTTATTCTCCGCGACGATGCATAATTGGTTATTGTTCTTCACCGAGCGCGGAAAATGCTTCTGGTTACGCGTTTACGCGGTTCCGGAGGGATCCAAAGTGTCGAAGGGAAGACCGATTCAAAACCTAATGAACATTGAGAATGGAGATACCATTCGTGCGGTGATCAATGTGAAGTCGATTACGGATCCGGATTACATTGATAATAATTTCATTGTGATGTGTACGGAAGATGGAACGATTAAGAAGACTTCGTTAGAAGCCTATTCTCGCCCGCGTCAAAATGGTATTAATGCCATTACGATTCGCGAGGGAGATCGTTTGTTAGACGTTGCGTTAACGAATGGCAATAATCAAATCGTCATTGCGACGAATACCGGTCGTTCGGTGCGTTTCGAGGAGACTCGGGTGCGTCCGATGGGTCGTACGGCGGCGGGGGTGAAGGGCATCTGGATCGATGAGAAAATCCCGACTGAGAAGGTGATTGGCATGGTTTGTGTGTCGGATCCGGAGGTTCAACAGTTATTGGTTGTTTCCGAAAAAGGATTTGGAAAACGTTCGGAGGTCGATGATTACCGCTTGACAAACCGGGGTGGAAAAGGAGTTAAAGCCTTGAATATCACGGAGAAAACAGGTGCGTTGGTGGCGATTAAGGAAGTGGATGATAACAACGATTTGATGATTATCACCAAAGCGGGTATTTTGATTCGGACGAGTGTGGCAGAATTACGTGTCATGGGA
Organism: Cytophagaceae bacterium; assembly: GCA_947450365.1. Lineage (GTDB taxonomy): Bacteria > Bacteroidota > Bacteroidia > Cytophagales > Spirosomataceae > Aquirufa. The sequence goes on along the minus strand of CANFVE010000009.1, from coordinate 60,598 downwards.
CGGAATACGCAAGGGGTGAAATTGATTCGTTTGAAGAATGAAGCGGATGAGATTTCGTCGGTAACGAAGATTGAAAAGGATCCAGAGCCAGAAGAAGTGGAAATGGTGGAAGGAATGGAGCTTGCGGAAGGTGTTGTGTTAGATGCACCCGCGATGGAGGAAGGACCTGTTTCAGAAGGAAGGGAGTCGGCGGAAGCGGATGATCAAGTAGAAGATTCAACAGAAGTATAATTTTTTATCAGCCCGGATGTGATGTCCGGGCTATTTTTTTTAATATAACTAAACACAATGAAAAAATTAGTTTTAACCCTGTTTACTGTGGTTTTGGCCGCAGGCTCAACGTTCGCTCAGGTGGATAAGGCTTTGGTCGAAGCGCAAAAAAAGGCCATTTTAGAGGCTGTTAAAAAGTCGGATGATGAAGTGAAAAAGGCACCGACAAAACCACGTCCATGGTTGAATCGTGCGGTGGCATACTTGGATTTGGCCTCATTTCCAGATTCGACGGTTGCATTAAAAGATGCGGATGCGTCATTTAAGGCGATTGAATTTATCGCTGAGGCGGTGAAATTAGATACCAAAGATGGGAAAAAGGGGAGTGTGGCGAAGGAAGCGGAGGTTTTGTTGACCGGTCGTGAAAAAGCCTACGGTGCCCTGATGAATATGGGTGTAATCAAGTACCAAGGAAAAGATTATGCCTCATCATTTAAGTATATGAGTAAGGCATCTGAAATTTCGCCCAAAGATACGACTTCAGCGATGTACACGGGTGTAGTGGCTCAGTTATGCCAAAAAGATGCGGAAGCGAGAAAGGCTTACGAATTGTATTTATCGATCGGAGGAAAGGATATGGCTATTTTATATGGATTGTCACAAATCTACAAGACGGCTAAGGAAGAAGATAAGGCAATCGCTTTAATTGACCAGGGGATTGCGATTTATCCTGGAAATAAGGATTTGAAAAATGAGAAATTCAATATGTTGATTTCCTTTAATCGGATCGATCAAGCGATTACGCAATTAAAGGCGACGGTGGCGGCGGATCCTAAGGATGCGATGTCTTGGTTGAATTTAGGTTTATTGTTCGAAAACAAGATGAATGGGGTTTTGGATGAAGTCCGTAAGATCCAAGATAAAACGGTGAAAATTACCGAGGCAAAACGCAAATTAGCGGCTCAAAAAGATCAAGTGGATGTATATAATGATGAGGTTAAGCGGACCAAGGCGAAGTTGAAAACTACACCTCCAGCGAAACAAGGCCCAATTAAGGCGCAAATCTCGAAATTAGAATCTACGGTAGCGGAACAAACAAAAACCCTAGATGCATTGAAAGGTGATTTAGCTAAGGCCGAGGCTGAAGTAGGGGATGAGGCGGCTAATAAGTCAAAAATTGAGGAATTAGGTGCAAAAGTAGCTGAATACCGGAAAGATTTGCCAGGTTATTATACGAAGGCTTTAGAAATCGATGGCAATTATTACGATGCCTTGTATCAATTAGGAGCTTATTATTTCAATGAGGCGGTTGAGATTAAGAAAAAAGTTGATAACATGGACATGGATACCTACAAAAAAGAAGGTAAAAATGTGGAAGCAGCGGTGACTGCGAAATACGAGCAAGCATTGCCTTATTTTGAAAAAGGATACAAATCGAAAAAAGAAGAAGATTTGAAGGAAGTTTTGAAGCAAATCTATCGCGCGTTGAAAATGGATGCGAAGTTAGCTGAGTTAGAAAAATAAATATCAAAAAGGCCGCCTGTAGGGACGGCCTTTTTGATTGTTCAATCTATTACTTAACATAATATAAATTATATAACAAATTATAATAATTCGTTCAAATGCTTTTTTGACGGTATTTGACTGTATTCCATTGAATATCCTATGAACTCGAAGGATGATACAGGAAGGTAAAAACTAATAATTCTCGAGACGTTGCCTTCAGGCTGATATCAAATTTAGGCTAAAACGTTTGGGGATGGCATTCTGATGTGGGATGCTAAATTTATAGCATCGGGAAACGAAGCGTAAATTCGGTGGTTCCGTTTAATTCGGATTGTACGGAAATTTGGCCGTTGTGCAACAACACGATGCGTTCCACGAGCGATAATCCGATGCCATAGCCTTTGGACGAAGCCGTATTTTCTGCACGGAAAAATGGCTGAAAAATATACGGAATATCCGCTTCTGGAATCCCTTTTCCTTCATTGCTTACTTTGATAACGATCCATTTTCCTTCGGTTTGAATGCAAGCCTGAGCGGTTTTATCGGTTGAGAATTTACATGCATTCTCTAATAGGTTTTTTATCGCTGTTAAAATCAATTTTTCATCGCCTTTCATATTCAACAATTCCTCGTCTTCGGGCATGAATTGCGTGTCGATTTGGACTTTATATAGGCTGTTTAATTTAAGCGTCAAACTCCTTGATTCCCACAGGATTTCGTCTACGCGAGTGGTTTGAAAGCTCGCTTGATAATCTGAAATACTAATTTTATTGAGTTCTAACAAAGATTCCGTAATTGCAGCTAAATCTTGGGTATCCTCTAAAACGGATGCGATGGTTTGTTTATATTCATCGGTTTTCCGTTCGTTTAGTAAACTAACCTCTAATTGGGACGAAATTTTCGTCAAAGGATTTTTTAATTCATGGGAAACATTGGCAATAAATGTTTTTTGGAGTTTAAAGGCATTTTCAATGCGTTCCAAAAGACGGTTGATCGTAGCCACCATCTTCCCTATTTCATCCTCTGAAGTTGACGTTTCAAGGCGTTGTTCGAGTCGTTTGGGGGATAATAAGTCGACTTGTTTGATGACTTCGGATATGGGATTTACGGCCCTGCCAGCAAAAAACCAGCCAGAAATCACGACAATGAACACAAATAATAAAAATAGAGCAATTAAAATGTTTTTTAAATCCTTCGCATTTTCGGCAGAATATTGGTCCACAGCCCCTGCAAAAACGACGATTCTTCCCTCTGGGGTCACAAAAACAGTTCCCAATACTTCTAAATCGTCTACGCTAAATCGGACGTCTTTTCGCTTTAAAACATCTTTAACTCGGTTGACATCAATATGGAAATTGATCGTGTCATTGGACCGATAAATACGTTCAAAACAGGTATCATAAGCTACGATGTTTTCTCGGTACAAAATATCCCGATTGGCACGATCGATAATCCGTAGGAGTTTACTATCGACTTGGTTGACGTTGACTAATAATTCGGCTGCCGTATTGGCCTTCTGACGAAGCCGGCTATAAAATTTATCCTCGTAGTTTTGTTGGGTAAATACGAAAATAATGAGGTAAGAAACGAAGAGAATCGCCGAAACCAGGTAGGTAAATTGGTAGGTTAATCTCGATCGGATTTGCATCTTATTGTTCCATTCGTAATATATACCCCATGCCAAATTGAGTATGAATTAATTTACTTGAAAAACCTTTGTCAACTTTTTTCCGTAAATAATTCACATATACCTCAATGAGGTTTGAGCTATTTTCATCTTCTACTTCCCAAATATTTTCGGCGATTTCAGCTTTTGAGAGTACTTTTTCTTGATTTCGGAGGAAGTATTCGAGTAATTGAAATTCTTTGGACGTGAGGTTGATACTTTGGCCCGATCGACTCACCAAATGACTCGTTAAATCCATTTCTAAGTCGGCAAATCGAAGCGTTTGCGCTTCCAAAATCGTTTGATTGGATCGCTTAATCAAGGCTTTGACGCGTGCCAAAAATTCTTTAAAATCGAAAGGTTTCGCCAGATAATCATCAGCTCCTGCCTCGAATCCGATCAATTTATCATCGGTCGTACTTAAGGCTGTTAACATGAGTATGGGCGTTTGGATTCCTAAGGCGCGTAATTCCCGACATAATTCGATGCCATTCATTCCAGGAATGATGATGTCGGAAATGATCAATTGATAGGTATTTCGCGTGGCCAATTGCCTGGCTAATAAGCCATCATAAGCCACTTCTACCGCATAATGATTTTCTTCCAAACCTTGTTTTAAGGATTGTACGGTTTTAGGCTCATCTTCGATCAATAGGATTTTCATCATCTTAATAAGCTAGCTAAGTCAGCTGGCGAATAATTTATTGACTTTAATACCTTGTTATCTGCTTTACGAAATACCTTCCAAACGCCATGTTCTGCTTTAATTTCCGCCTCTGTTCCATCCTTATCTCGGTAAAATTTGACTGTATTTTCGGCTTCTTCGAGACTTTGGCAGGCTTTAGACATGTTGGACCTTTGCACTTCATCAAATAAATCGACGAATTTTTCACCCAATCCAAACTCCAAAACGGCCCCCGAAAGCACATATTGTAAATCACACAGGGCATCGGCCACTTCCACCAAATCCCCTGCAGCAATCGCTTCACATAATTCATCTAATTCTTCAGCTAATAGGCTGACGCGTAATTGACAACGTTCTGCGGAAGGAATGGTTGGTTCGTCCAAGATAGGCGCCCCAAAAGTCTGATGAAACAAGGCCACCTGGTTTAAGGAATCGATTTTTTGCATAAAATAAGGTATATAAACTAAAATTAAGCAATTATCGTGGCTATGTCAAATGAAATATAGACTCAAAAAAATGACCAATTTCAGCTTGAAATTGGCAATGTGTAGAAATTGTAAACAAATCCACGAGTTATCCACATAAAATTGTGGATAAGTGGAGAATGAAAATAACAAATGTGCACAACTGTGGATAAGTTGGGGATAAGTCGAAGGTAATTCGAGGATAAGTCGATTCGATATTACACCAAGGGTTTACTTTCAGAAAAAGAACCGTCGGAATAAAATATGATAACCCGTTCAATCTGTTTTGTTAAGTGGGGAGCTAATTCTTGCGCTTGGCTCGGATTCTCTTGCTGCGGCGCGGAATTTTTAGCCTCATCACGATTCCGCCTGAGATTCGAGCGTACGATAGTAGGCTCAGGTAAATTATTTTTAACGGATTCTGACGGGCTAGGCGTTGGACTATCAAATAGCGTCGGTAAAGGCATGGTAGGAGCAGCTTGTGGTTTTACCGCCGTGGCCACCTGTAAAGTCCGGTCTTCAAATAACAATTCCTCCGCACTGATTTCAGGGAATGCGGTTAGAATCTTTTGTACGACATCCAAACTCGGTTTATTACGTCCCGAGAGAATATGGGATATACTACTTCTTGGGATTCCTAACACATCAGCAAATTGAGAAGAACTCAATTGCTTACGCTTAATAATTAATTCTATTTTTCCAGCTAAATCCATCCGATTACGATTGTAAATAATACATCACAAAAGTAAACGAACAAATTCAAATTACAAATAAGAAACGATGAATTAAATTAGTTTACAAAAGTGAAATGCAATCATGATGAATAGCGAGTTGTTTACTTTTGTATAATCCCCCAACGGCCTTTTTGAAATCCTTTTTCGACATCCCCAATTGATCATAAATCAGTTCTGCCGGACTCTTATCATGCAACATTAAGACACCATTATTCGCTTTTAATATAGCTAACAACCTTATCATTTGGCCATCCATACGTATTAGGCCAACAGGTTCCAAACGCAAATCCAATTTATCATCAGGACGAATGTTAGAAACGTAAACAGACATTGATTCACCCATTGTTACTTTTGTAAACACTTGATTTTTGAACAATAAACCTATTTTACAATTGTTTACAAGGCATTTAATTCCTAGATCTGTGTGTTCAAATGGGACTGCATCTACTTTGTCGCCAATTGTAAACTCCTCATTGATATCAAGAACAGGAAGAAAATTTTCGATTCGGGCGGAAGCCACGATGCGATCGGTTTGTAAATCTAAATAGACATACACGAGGTATGATCGGCCAACGGTCATTTTTTGAAACTGTTGGCTAAATGGAACAAATAAATGTTTTGCTAATCCCCATTCCAGAAAAACGCCTAATGGGGTAACTGAATGAACTTCTAAATAGGCAAATTGGTTAATGGTGGCCTTTGGTCGAAGTGTTGTCGCAATAATCCGATCCTCTGAATCTCGATAGATAAATACTTCGATGACTTCATCGATTTGGTATGTTTCCGGTACATATTGCAAAGGAAGTAGAATTTCATCTTCATACCCATCCAGATATAAACCAAAAGGAACTTCTTTAATGATGCGCAGGCGGTTGTATTCGCCTATTTTTAATTTATTTTCCATAAAAAAACCCGGTTGTTTAAGAACCGGGTATAAAGGTAAGGATTGATTTCGGTTTAGACTACCACATTATTCTCACGAAGTGCTTGATTCAATGAGGTTTTCAAATCTGTGCTCTCTTTCCGTTTTCCAATAATCAATGCACATGGAACGCCATAGGTTCCAGCTGCGAATGTTTTTTGAATACTACCTGGAATAACAACCGAGTTTTCAGGCACATAGCCGATGTATTCGACTGGTTCCGGACCTGAAACATCGATAATCTTAGAGGATCCAGTAATCGTTACCCCGGCACCTAAAACGGCTTTTTTACCTATGTGAGCACCTTCGACGACGATGCAACGAGAACCAATAAATGCACCATCCTCGATGATTACAGGTGAGGCCTGAGGCGGTTCTAATACACCACCAATGCCCACACCGCCACTTAAATGGACATGTTTACCTATTTGGGCGCAACTCCCAACAGTCGCCCATGTATCCACCATTGTTCCCTCATCCACATAGGCACCAATATTCACATAAGAAGGCATTAAAATTGTTCCCTTCGCCAAATATGCACCATAACGCGCCACTGCCGGTGGAACAACTCGTACGCCTAATTCCTTATAATTACTTTTTAATTTCATTTTATCATGAAATTCGAAGATTCCTACTTCACTAACCGACATCTGGCGAATAGGGAAGTACATCACAATCGCTTTTTTTACCCATTCATTGACTTGCCAACTACCATCTGCCAACGGTTCCGCCGTCCTAAGCTCTCCTTTATCTACCTTTTCTAACACCGCTTCGATCGCCTGGATACTTTCAGGTGTTTGACGTAATTCCGGCTGATCCCACGCAGCAACGATAATCTCTTTTAAGTTATTCATATTAATTGTATGCAATTTTTTGAACTGCAATTTCGCAGAAAAAGGTTGGATTCTCAATCCCGAAGAAAAAATAAATCAATTGATTGATCAAGAATAGCCTCGTTTTACTCGAAATACCAGATTAAATTTAACTTAAACTTTAAGTTATCAATAAACTGATTATCAGTTAGTTACAATTAGGTACAAAATTAAATTTGGAGGATATTTAGCTTCAAATTTAGCTAAAATAACAAGTGACATTCTGTCACGCTCCTACCCTGTTGACGCCCAGGTAGATTTTGATATACAAATATGCAAAAAATGCTTGAATAAAAAACGTATCCAAGTAAATTTTTCATAAAATATTATAATTATCTATATGGCTAAATTAGAATATTACGATTTACAATTGTTTAATTATCTTGTTTAATCGTTTAAAATGAATAAATGCACTTTTAAAAACTTGTAATAGTTATATTTTATTTATATTTTTGATTTTTAATAAAGAAATCAAATTAATTCATTCAATGAAAAAAATTAAAGTTGCTATTAATGGGTTTGGTCGTATTGGACGACTTACATTCCGCCGTTTATTGGAAAAAGAAAATGTAGAGATCGTTGCGATTAACGATTTAACAGACAATGCTACTTTGGTACATTTATTAAAGTATGATTCTGTTCATGGACGTTTTAATGGGACTGTTACTTCAGATGCGGATAGCATTACGGTGAATGGCCATGTGATTAAAGCTTTTGCTGAGCGTGATCCAAAACAATTGCCATGGGGTTCGTTAGGAATCGATGTGGTGTTGGAATCAACGGGTCGTTTTATTGATCAAGATGGTGCTGGCCAACATTTAACTGCCGGTGCTCGCAAAGTAATCATCTCCGCTCCTGCCAAAGGAGATATTCCTACTGTCGTGTTAGGTGTTAATGATGATACCTTAACAGATGACATGACGATTATTTCAAATGCTTCTTGTACAACAAACTGCCTTGCTCCTATGGCTAAGGTTTTGGATGATGCTTTTGGGATTGAAAAAGGTTTTATGACGACGGTTCATGCGTATACAGCAGATCAAAATTTACAAGACGCCCCTCACTCCGATTTACGTCGTTCTCGTGCTGCAGCCTATTCGATTATTCCTACCTCAACTGGAGCTGCCAAAGCGGTTGGTTTAGTTTTACCTCATTTAAAAGGTAAATTGGACGGAAACGCTATGCGTGTTCCTACCCCAGATGGTTCGGTAACCGACTTTACTGTGGTATTGAAAAAAGAAGCTACGGTGGCTGAGATTAATGCAGCATTGAAAGCAGCTGCGGATGGTCCGATGAAAGGTATTTTGGAATTCACAACTGATGAAATCGTTTCGATTGACATCATTGGAAATCAACACTCTTGTATCTTGGATTCTAAATTAACAACTGCCATGGGTAACTTGGTGAAAGTTGTTGGTTGGTATGACAATGAATTCGGATATTCTTCTCGTGCAGCTGATTTAATTGCACGTGTAGGTTAATTCTAATTCGAATTATATTTTAAAAAAGAGGCTTAGGCCTCTTTTTTGTTTTCTGCCCGTAAATAATGAATGGAAAATCCCTTATTGTAAAATATCGTTTCAAATCGGGTTTTTATCCCAAAGTGATCGTCATTCCATTCTGATTGATATAAATCTCGCGTCGAAACCAAAAGAGGCCAATCTTGACTCGTCAACATCTCCTTTGAAAAATCAAAAAATGCCTCAGCATCTGTTTTCAAATGTAGAATTCCACCCGGTTTTAAAATTTTGCGGTATTTGGCTAAATAAAATGGATTCGTCAAACGTTTTTTCTCATCCCGATCTTTCGGCCGAGGGTCTGGAAAAGTAATCCAAATTTCATCGACCTCATTTTCTTCAAAATGTTCATCAATGAATTGCATCATGATGCGTAAAAAAGCCACATGTTCTAAACCTTCATTTTTCGCCACCAATGCCCCCGAAGCCAAGCGGTCTCCTTTGATATCAATGCCAATGAAATTTTTTTCTGGAAAAAGTCGCGCCAATCCATTGGAATATTCTCCTTTTCCACAGCCGAGTTCCAATACGATGGGATTTGAATTTTTAAAATAATCAGTTCGCCAGCGACCTATGTAGGCCCCAAAATTTTCTTTCGTACTTTGGATGACATTGTCGAGCATTTCAGCTCGGTCGTATTTATACGTTTTCCTTCTACTCACAATTGGTCAATTTCAGCCACCATGTAGGTGCTTCCGGTTACTAAAATAATATCATTTTCTTGGGCCAATTCTTTCGCAAGCCCAATTGCTTCATTCACATGTTCGACACAAATTCCTTTGATATCTATATTTTTGGCTTTTTCCTGTAACTGACTTGCGGAAAGACTTCTCGGATTTCCAGATTGACAAAAGAAATACGTGGCATGTTTCGGTAATACCTCTAAGGCACGTTGAATATCTTTATCGGCGACCATGCCCACAATGATGAATAGTTGGCCCATCAACATCCCTTCCACTTGCCTACCTAATAATCGTAGGCCATGCTCATTATGTGCTGTATCCGCAATCAGCCACGGTTTTTTCTCCAAAATCTCAAATCGACCCTTTAAGCCCGTATTTTTTGCACAATTCTCAATGCCTCGTTCCCATGCCTCTTGCCTGAGGTCAATCAGGCCGGCTTCGTGAATTTGGACTGACCAGGCTAACACACCCAGTATATTTTGAATTTGGTAAGTACCCACATAGGGGCTCTTAATATGAATATTCTTCCAAGCGTGATGATTTTGTACCTCGAAGGTTAGTTGTTCCCCCATTTGGATATGGATGGGCTCAATGGCTCGATTCGCAAAAATAATATCCGACCCACATTCCTCAGCCATTTGTTCAAACACGTAATGTGTCTCCATTTGGTATTCGCTGATGGTAACTGGAATACCTTTTTTGATAATACCGGCCTTTTCTAAGGCAATCTCAGGTAGTGTTTCACCTAAAATATCTTGATGATCATAGCCGATGTTTGTGATCAAGCATGCCAAAGGTGTAATAATATTCGTGGAATCCAATCGACCCCCCAATCCGGTTTCAATGATGGCATAATCTACTTGTTCTTCAGAAAAATAACAAAAGGCCATGGCAACTGTCCATTCAAAAAACGAAGGACGAATTTCCTGAATGTGGGATTGATATTGCTCAACAAATTGACTAACCCATGATTCAGGAATCTCTTGTCCATTGATTTTTATTCGCTCCGTAAACCGTTTTAAATGTGGTGAGGTATAAAGACCTACTTTAAATCCGTGTTCTTGTAACACAGAAGCCATAAAATGAGAGGAACTTCCTTTTCCATTCGTTCCGGCAATGTGTAAGGATTTAAAATTATGTTGGGGATTACCTACCTTTTCACAAAGCGCCAATACATTTCCTAAACCGGGTTTGTATGCTTTTTTACCAACGTTATGAAACACGGGTAATTGAGCATATAGAAAAGATATTGCCTCTTGGTAATTCATGAATGAGATGAAATTAGTTCGTAGGAACGATACGAATGGTTTTTAGGCCACTAGCTCCTTCCCTTTTACCTTCATCTTTGGGTGTAAATCGAGCGCCTTTGATAGCTTTTTTATATTTTTCAGCGAGGGATAATTTTACATTCGTTTTTTCTATGCGGATTTCGGTAACACTACCTTTTTCATTTACACGAATAAAAAAGGTGATTTCTCCCGTTTCTGAGCCATTATCGATGGAACTGATAACCGAAGTTGGGAATGTCCAGTTTTGAGCAATAGGCTTATCCCCGCTTCCACCAATTCCATTTCCTTTCCCTCCTCCACCGGAACCGTTGCCTGACGATCCTGCCGGTCCATTTCCCCCAGATCCACTACTTCCATTTCCATTAGCACTTCCACTGGCTTTCGGGCTTCGTTTTCCTAAGGTCAAATTTAAATCGACCACGGGTTCCTCGGGTACATCTACCTTAGGTGCTGGCGGAGAAGCCTTTATGACTACCGGACTTTCAGCTTGACTCGTTAAGGGAGGAACTGTACTCGGTGTTTCAGCTGCTTCTGATTTTGTGGTTAATTCTTCTTTTTTCGCTGGTGAAGGACTTGGCGGTTCCTGTTCAAAGGTAATCTCCCCTTTCATTCCTTCGGCTTCTTGTAGGATGGGAGGATTTGGATTTTCATTCCAAATTTTCACTTGCCAAATCAATAAAAATAATAAGCCATTCAGAAAAAGCGTAATGACCAAAGCCTTAACCTGGTTTTTTCTTTCTAATTCTTTTTGCTCTTGATAACTAACGTTCATAATGAATGGTTTGTTTGATATACCCAAATATCGACTTTCTTATTTTTTTTCATAGTAGCCGCCACTTGGTAGCCCTCGTCCATGGTGGCCACTTTCCCCACACTCACCCGGAAATATTGTTCTCCTTCTTGCTTAGGTAAAATTTCCACGGAATCAAATCCCCTTGAAACAAATTCCGCGAGACCCTCTTCAGCCTTTTCCTGCGTTTTGAAACTTGCCGCAACTAAAAAAATACCTTCTCTCTTAAATGTGCTTGGTGTTTCAGTTAGTGAATCAACTCCTACATCAGCCTTTTCGGCAGGATTATCAGTTTTTATGACAGTCGGTGTTACAATCGTTTTCGCAACAAGCTTTTCTTTCTTGATTTTTATGGTCAATGGCGAAAATGAACTATTGACAAATTTTGAATTCGGTTCTGTCAAGATATATGCCCCCAATCCCCCAACAATAAACGCTGTTAAAACATAGGCATAAAACCGAGAACTAAACGTTTTTCTCGTGGATTCTTCTTCATATTCCGATTGGCTAAGCGCTGGTAAGTCCTCCACAGATAGTGGAATTGGATTTTCGATTAATTTCGGCTTTGTTTTACCTAAGGTTCCTACCTCAAATAAACCATATTGTGATAAATCAAAATTCAAATGACTATTCGGAGTAAAGCTGATTTTTTGCTCTTGGGTTAAGGTAAATTGACCTATTTTCCCTAATTGCATAGTTCCATTGGCCTGAAGGATGGATTTAATTTCTGAACTAAAAGCCAATACGTGTTCAAAGGCCTTTTTCTGTGTCAGGTTGAAATCCTTCGCGAGTTGAATAGCTAATATACCATCATCTGCACGCAAGCGCTCATTAAATGCGATCCACCTTTTCTTAGGATGAATTTTAGCTTGTTCTGCATCGTAGGTATACCCTTGTTGGTTTACCACAAAGCCCCCAAAATTCGGAATTATCACACAATCATGTGTGAATAGTAATTGTTCGATGGATTGAATGATACTAGGTAAATGCATATTAAAAAGAGTAAGCGATTCCAACTGTGTAATTTAAACTTTGTTGGGGATAAAATAAATACCTTTGATTCAATTTCCCCAAAATATTATTCGCGCTCACCGAAGCATTGAATTTTTTAGTGATCAAATAATTCACTTTTAAATTCAAATCGATAATATCTGGCATTTTTACCGCCTTTACTTGTTGGGGATTATATCCATACAATCCCCCTAAATAAAATACATCGGGAGAAATGATAATCCGATCTTTAAACGTAATAGAATTTGTGAAGGATAAATTGATGGCAGGTCGATGATAAGGTTTTTCTAATTCGCCCAGGTTTTCATAACTATTGAAATCATATTTTAAAATCGACAGGACCTCATTTAATATTTGATAGTTAATCTGCCCTGAAATATTCACGACCTGAACTTTTTTATCTCCTCCCGCATAGCTCACATTATAACGAGAGGAATCCCCTTGAACGGACGTAAAAAAGCCTAAATTACTATATTCAGAATAGCCAAATTTCATCTCAAAATCAAAATTTCGTTCATTACTTCCTTTTAATCCTCCGTAGATATTGGAACTTTGAACCGTATTTTTCAGATTGACATCATTGCCAAGCCAATTGTTCTCTGACACAAATTGATTCATCGAATTGAAATAGGTATCCCCACCTATTCCGGCGAAAACATGTAAAAATTCAGTAGGTTTCACATCCAATTTCAAAATTGGAAAAATTCGAGTCTGATTTAAATTCACCAATTTATCCTTTTCATTCGCGATGTTAATCCCTGCTGTCACGGAAATGCGACCATTTTTATAGAGGAAACTTGGTTTGATGCGATATAATTCTCGGCGGTTATTTTGTGAATTCGTAATTTCTGAAAGCAACATATCCCCGTTTAAATACGCGGAAATTTGATCATTCACATGCATCACAGAATTAATCTTACTTTCCCATATCCACTCCCGATTCGAATTGCTCGTCGATAAATAAGTCAAACCCGAAGACGCGATATAATCATATTTGGCGTCCTTTTTGGCATTTCCAATACTCCCAACGTAATTAAATTTATTGTAGACAATGCCGATTTTATTTAACTGAGTCTCGAATTTATCCTCATCGCGACCGTAATAATTCGCCTCCGTCCGCTTATAGCCAATCGATCCATCTAATAAATAATTTCCCGTAAATGTCTTGCTATATAATTTCACCTCATTATCATTTCGCCCCCCATACACTCCGCCAATAGGCCCCCGACGATTTGCGTCATGATTTATGTAAATCCCTTGAAATTGGTTTTCCTTCGCAAAGCCAAAGTGACCATTCAGCAATGTATGGCCGTAATTTCCAGCTCCAATCTTCACCATATTTTTGAATTTCGGACCAAATGCCGACACCAATTCATCCCCTTCACGCGGACCAATGACAGAAGTAGTCAAAATGGCTGGACTTTTGGCCTCCCATTTACGCTCCAAAAACTCATATTTCATTTTACGCCCCTTATTCAGATTTTCAATTTCATCTAAGGGTTCAAAATTGCGTGAAATTTCAGGTTTTAATTCAATCTTACGCTCCTTCTCAAGAATGATATCGTCGGTTTGAATACTTCCCTCCTTTTTTTGTTGGCCGTACCCCACATGTCCCACTCCTACCAGAATAAGCACGCTACACAGGGTTAATGGTTTCGCTATCATCGGAAAATTCATGTTCATTTATTTTAAGGGTAAGCTTTTTAATTTTGTTTTGGCCATTTCGATGACACCTGAATCACTGGAATTATCAATCACCGATTTTAGAATGGCTTTGGCTTGAGGTAAGTTCTTCAAGGAAACAAAGTTATCTGCCAATAGCACATAGGCCTTGCCAATAACCGCATCCGACGCATCCGCAAATTCATTTTTGAATTTGGTACTAATCATGTCATTCGATTCCTTGAATTTCCCCTCTTTCGCTAATAAAGAGGCTAATTCATATTGTGCATCAGCACCTAATTCATTTTTATCAAATGTGATCGTTTGATTTAGCCATTTTCTTTTTTGGCCCACCTGCAAACTATCACTGCTGTATAAATTCGCTAATTGTCGACTAAGTTTCGCCTTTTCCTCTTGACTAAATAATTCCAAAGGGCTAATTTCTTGGATGACAGCCCCCAAAGAATCTAATGCTTTTGCCTCTGTAAAGGTTTGAATGATTTTGGTATAGGCTGATACCTGTTGTTCAGGCTCCGGATTTTTCACCATAAATAAGCGATGATAGCCTACAGCTTCAACATATTGTTTTTGACCGGTCAATAAATCGGCCACACGTAAAATCACCTTGTTCACTTGAGGGTGCTCATTTTTCTCAATGACCCTTTTGAAAAAAGGAATGGCAGTCAACGTATCCTGAATTTGATCCGCCGCATCGCCAATTAAATAAGTAGCCTCTACCACGTTTTCATTAGTCGGGTATTTCTCCACAAAATCCTTTAATGCCACAACCGCCTTATCGAATTTCTTTCCTTCATAAATACCACGCGCAGCCCCGTATTTTAGATCGATGGCCTCATTATCTGATTCAGACTTATTGACAGCTTGATAGCTATCTAATACCTGGCCAAATTCTTCTGGACGACCCACCTTAATTAAATTCTCTTGGAGACCAACCAAGGCATCTTTCGCAATTTTATCCCCCGAAAATTCATTGATTATCCGTTTATAATCCGTTATCGCTAAATCGTATTGCTCATTATTGGTATAGGATTGTGCTCGTTTGAATATCGCCGGCGCCAATGTCTCGCCCGTTTTTTTACTTGAGATAATCTCTGAAAAACCGACAATGGCTTCCGCATATTTTGCTGCATTAAACAGAATCAAGTTTTCTTGGTAGAATGCATCCTCCGCATATTTCGATTCTGGAAAGGATACCCGAACCTGCTTCATCGCCGCCCGAGCCTCATTAGCCCGATTTAAATACACCAAGGTCATCCCCTTTTGAAATAAAGCATAATCCTTTTCCGTTTTCGCCAAATCCGCCGCCTGGCTGTAATAGGTCAAGGCATCTTCGTATTTCCGAGAAATCAAATAGGTATCAGCCAGACGCAATAAGATCGTCGGATTATTCTTCGCATTCGGGGTGGATTTTAAACGATCCACATAGGTCTTGAACAGAGCATTTGCCTTACTAAACTCCTTTGTATTAAAATAGGCAAAAGCTAATCCAATGCGCACTTTTTGAACAAAATCCTCTTGCTTAATCCCCTTGTTCATCAAAGGAACATAAAGCTCTATCGCTTCTTCGAATTTCTTTTCCACTGACAAAGCCTCTGCTTTCCCTAGTGTCGCCTTCCACGTATATTCCTCCTTTTCAGGTGTACTCAGGGATTCATCAAATAATTTAATCGCCTCATCAATCTTATTGTCATTATACGCTCTAACGCCCAAATTATACGATAAGGTCTGGTAGGCGGTGTTTAACTTTGCACTGCGATTCGTGATCCCCTTTAGATAACTAATGGCCACCTCCAAGTTATTTGAATTAATAAAAGCCTCAGCCACTAATTCGGTTGCTTCTTCGGAAAATTTACTCGTTGGATATAAAGCATTGAATTTTTTGATTTCATCAATGGTCTCGGCACCCCTACCTAAATCCAATTGAACCTTCGCATGATTAAAGTAGGCCTCTTCTTGAATCGTCTTGTTGAAGGATAAGGCTCTGGCCAAATCAAAGGCCTCCAAGGAAGCTATTAAATTCCCAGAACTCAATTGACCCAATGCAATGCTATACGCTGCATATTGACTTAATGTGTCTTTTTTTGCCAATAAAGGCTTTAATTGACTAGATGACTCATTGTATTTCTTGGTCTTAAATAAGGCATAACCCAAGCGATATTGGGACAATGGACTGTATTGCATGCCCGTTAATTTGCCATAAATCTCATAGGATTTGATCGATTTTTCGAATTGATTCAATTGAAATTGGACATCAGCTACCAATAGCGCCAATTCATCTAAGCGATAGCCCGTATTTTTCTTCGCGATGATCGGCTCCGCATAATTCAATAATTCAGTCAATTTTGACTGATTAAAATAACATAAACCAATCCAATTCGGAATCTCTTTACGGAATTTACTCCCCCCCTCAGCCTTTTGAAAATCAATCACCGCCTCAGCATACCGCTTTTCATTGAAATTAATCACCCCCGCGTAATAGGAAGCTGGAAATGCATATTCCTCCTCATTTTCTACCTTAATCTCATTAAATACAGTTAACGCCTCTAAATATTTCTTTAATTCATAATAAGAAACGGCTAATTTAAATTTGGCCTCCAAATTCGTATCCGAGGATTTGCTCAAATATTTAATCGCTTTCGCATAGTCGCCATTTTCATAGAAAAAGGTTCCAATACCACGAAGCAATTTAACCGCTTGAGGATGTTCCGGGTTATTGGCGACAAAGCGTTCCGCCAAAATCTCCGATTCTGGCCGACTCATGTATAAAGAACACATCGTCATGTAATATTCCGCCAAAACGCGCTGTCCACTCTGCTCATTGCTCAATGGCTCCAAACTTCCTAAATAGGCAGAAAATTCTTCTTGTGCGGCGACATAGTTTTTTGCGTCAAAATATTCTTTGGCTTGCCGAAAATGTAGCGTGTGGTCGTTAAAGCTTAATGTTTGTTGGCCCAAAACCCCTGTTGAATACAAGAAAATTACAAGTCCGGGCAACAAGCCTCTTAAGGTCTTTTTAGATATCATTTGAAAATGGTTTCAGCTTTCACAATTACTACAATAATACGATTTTTTCAGCAAAAAATTGTCCGGTTTTTTATATAAATCATGATTCGCTAAAAGAATTCATTGATTTTTATAATTTTACAAAAATTCAAATTCCCATCAATCCATTCATCTATGAACAAGCTATTTCTACGTCATTTTATTTGTCTTATTTTCCCTTTATTTTTCTCCTTTTTGATAGCTGCCGCACCTATTCGCCACAGCCTGCGCATGGATGCGCCGCATACTCATTATTTTGATGTGACCACCGAAGTTGATATTCCCGCATCCGCTCAAAAAATGAAATATCTGGATTTCAAAATGGCCGCTTGGACTCCCGGCTCTTATTTAATTCGTGAATTTGCCAAAAACATTGAACGAGTTCAAGCCAGCATCGATGGTCAAAAATCAACTATCACTAAAATCAATAAAAATACGTGGCGCGTTCCTGTCAGTACCGGTCAAACCAAAATTTCGGTATACTATTCCGTATATGCCTTTGAATTGTCCGTGCGCACTTCCTTTTTGGACGATTCTCATGGATACATCAATCCGGCGAGTGTATTTTTATATGTTCCTGAATATGCGCAATCGGCCCAAGAATTAACCGTCATTCCGTTTAAAGAATTTAAAAAGGTTTCTACTGCGATGAAGGAAGTAAAGAAATTCACCTTCCAAGCCAAAAACCTAGATGAATGGATTGACTCACCCATCGAAATCGGAAATCACAAGGTATGGGAGTTTAAAGTAAACCAAGTCCCTCATCAAATTGCCTTTTATGGACCCGCTAAAGTAGATTCAGCTGTATTTTTAGCCGATGTGAAGAAAATGTGTGAAGAAGCCCAACGGGTAGTTGGCGATCATCCCTGCGACCATTATCTATTCATCATTCACAATTTATACCGCGGAGGCGGTGGATTGGAGCATTTATACTCTACCACCTGTCAGGTGTCTCGGGCCAATTACGAAAATCCCAATGGATATCGAGGAATCTTAAATTTATTAGCACATGAATATTTTCATTTATGGAATGTGAAACGCATTCGTCCAAAAGCCCTAGGACCTTTTGATTATGAAAATGAAAATTATACACACAATTTGTGGTTGTCGGAAGGAATAACCAGTTATTATGCCGACGTGATTTTGCAAAGAACCGGTCAATCTAGTACTCCCGATTACATTAAATCCCTCGCCGATGAAATTTCCATGGTGGAAAATACCCCGGGGAATCAGATCGAATCAGCTGCTTCTGCCAGTTGGGATGCCTGGATCAAGTATTACCGACCAAACGAAAACTCTCGCAATTCCACCGTTTCCTATTATGACAAAGGTTCGCTCTTAGGTGGCGTTTTAAATTTGTGGATCATTCGACAAACGCAAGGTCAAAAATGTTTAGATGATGTATTTAAGTTGTTATATACCACCTATTACCAAAAATTAGGGCGTGGCTTTACCGACGCGGAATTGGAAAATGCCTTTAGTCAAGTGGCAGGTGTTTCCGCCAAATCCATGTTTGAAAACCACATATATGGCACCCAAACACCGGCCTATGCCGATTTATTCCAAGGATTCGGATATGAGTGGGCAGATGCGAACGTAGGGAAAGTCATTCCTTACCTTGGATTTACTGCAATGGCGGGCCGCATTACCAGTGTATCTCGTGGAGGATCAGCCTATCAGGCTGGATTAAACGTAGGCGATGAGATTCTAAAGGTGAATCAGGCAAACTTCGAAGGAATGGAAAAATTACTCAGCGATAAAAAAACAGGCGATCTGCTAAACTTTGTCGTTCGTCGTGATGGCATCGAACGCTTTTTTGTCGTTCCTGTGATTCAAAGTCCTCTGCATGCCTATACGTTGACGGAAAGTAAAAATATCACGGATGCACAAAAGAAGTTGCGTGGTAAATGGCTTGGAAACCGTTAAGGATTCAATTGTTTAGCCATTTCAGCATACATGCTGTGAAAGGTATTTTCAACAAATGTTTGAAAAGAGGAGCTTGAAGCAAGCTCCTCTATTTCGTTTTGGTCAGTAAAATCCAGCACGGAAAATTTAAAACTTTGTTCTAAATCAGGCGTTTCAAATTTCAGAATGTATTTTGAATTCCATTCGAATAAGGAAATGCGCATGCATGTCGATGGGATTTCTTTGATGAAATGCATTATTCGGCTACGATTTCGATGCTGATGATTTTATCGCCTTGACGAATTTGGTCAATCACATCTTGTCCTTCAATGACCTTTCCGAAGCAGGTATGCTTGCGATCTAAATGCGAGGTATTATTGCGTGAATGGCAGATGAAGAACTGAGATCCACCCGTATTCGGTCCGCGATGTGCCATCGAAAGTACGCCACGGTCATGGTATTGGTTATTTCCGGTCAATTCGCACGGGATGCTATATCCTGGGCCACCACCCCCCGTTCCATCTGGGTCACCCCCTTGGATGACGAAATCGGGGATCACGCGGTGAAAGGTAAGTCCATTGTAAAAACCTTTTTCGGAGAGATCGATGAAGTTCTTCACGTGAATCGGTGCATCTTCCGAATAAAATTCAATTTTCATTAACCCTTTATCGGTTAACATGTTTGCATATGCCATGGGAATAAAATTTGGTATTAATTAGGGTACAAAGATGCGAATGAATTTTGAATTATTTAAATTGAGTCCTCATTCAGCTGATTTTTATCTTATGCGATCCATTTTACTCTTGTTGATTAGCTCCCTCTTTTTTTTCAGTGCTTGCGATTCAGAAGCTGATAAAAAAGAAGCGACGCAATTTTTTCTACGCGGGAATCAAAAATTCAAAGAAAAAGAGAATTATGAGGCCATTAAATGGTATAATGAGGCCATTTTAAAGCAACCCGAATTTTCCGACGCCTATTATAACCGCGGTCTCGTCTATCAAAGCCTCGAAAAAAACGAAGAGGCAATGGCTGATTTTGTCAAAGCCTTCGAACTCGATCCGAAATTCTCATCCGCTCTTTTTAAACAAGTCGAATTATTACAAAACCAGGAAAATTACCCAGAAGCCGTGACTCAGGCCAAAAAATTGGTGGAGGCTTTTCCAGATTCTTCGGCATTTTGGTCCTTGCAGGGGGATATTTTACTCCAACAAAGCGAATATTTCCAAGCCCTCTCCTCCTATGACCGCGCCCTGGTCTTAAATCCTAAAGCCGTCGAAACATTAATTAATAAAGGGGTTGTGTACCAAGAATTAAATCAAATCGATCTCGCCGAAGCTACTTTTCAAAAAGCTTTGGCAACAGGAAAATATAAAGACTTGATTTATAACAATTTAGGATATTTGGAGATTCAGCGCCAACAATGGGCGCGTGCGGAGGCCTGGGTCAAAAAAGCCTTGGCAATTGATCCAAAAAATCCTTTGTATTTAAAAAATATGGAGAAAATTGCGGCTAAATCAGCCCTTGAATAAAGACATATAGGCCTTTAATGCTTCGGCATTTTGAATGGAATCGGTTTCGATTTCAAGCAGTTGGGCCGTGTGGCTCTTTTCGAAAAATCTAGGCAAGATCTCCGCCAATTCACTTTCGTTTTTCGCATTGAAATAAGCAATTCCTGCGTCTAGGGCCGTGTTTTTTGCCGTAAATTTTTGTTCGGTTTCCATAAAGGTTGCCAATTCGGGTAAGTCCTTGGCTCCTTCTAAATTCCTGAAAATTCCTCCGCCTTGATTATTCAGGACTATGATGCGAAGGTTCGTGGGCAGGTATTGATTCCATAAAGCATTGCGGTCGTACTGGAAGGCCACATCTCCGATGAGCGAAATCACGAGTTCCTCTGCCGCCTGGGCTGCTCCTACGGCGGTACTGAGGCAACCATCAATTCCGCTTGTTCCCCGGTTCGCGTAAATATTGAGATGAGATACAGATTCGGCAGTCCAATTGATGTACCTCACGGCCAAGGAATTGGCCACATGTAAATCACCTTTATATGCTTTTAAATGCTTAAATAAACCATTTAGAATATGAATTTCGGTCCAATCCGCTGTTTGAAAAAAATCGGTTTGGATATCTTTAACCTTCTGGTTGAATTGATTCCATTCTTCACCATAGGCCTTGGTGAGGGGCATTTGGGTGGCTTGTTGGATCCACGCGCGTAAAAAATCCGCGGGTTGGGTACTTAAAATATGACTTAGGTGTTGAAAAGGATCTTTGATGGTTTGGGTGTTGGTCGGGTCAATCCACCAGTGTTGGGCCGCAGGAAAGCGTCTCATAAACTGTTTGATGCGTTTGGAGACAAAGGATTTTCCGATGTGAATGACCACATCCGCAGCTAAGTCACGCCAATGCATTTCATTGGCCAAGATTAAATCATGGTTTAGTTGGACAGACTCAGGGATATTCGCCGTCGCATCTCCAATTACCGGAATGCCTAAGGAACTCATTTGTAAGATTAAATCCTGGATTTCTGGATCAGGATCCATTTGGCCTACAGACAAGATGACATGTGGATTTTGCGAAAGGCTTTGTTGGATTAGCCACTCCATTTCCTTCGTCACATGTACCTTTCCCTCCATTCTATGAATGATTTTGGTATTTTGTGGGCTTGGAATTTCCTCTTCTTTACCAGGGTAAAAGGGTTCCGAGATGGGTATATTGATGTGCACAGGGCCTTTGGGGGCTTGTTGGGCTATGATCGCGGCTTCATTGGCTATCCGATTTTGAAACCATGCGAAATCCTTTTCTGAACTTGCTTGCGTTGGAAATTCAATGGCTTTTTTGACATGTGGACCAAATAGATTGGCTTGAAAAATCGTTTGGCCATCCCATTGTTCAATCCATTCTTTTGGGCGATCGGCTGTGAGCACAATCAGGGGAATTTCTTGAAAATAGGCTTCCGCGACGGCAGGAGCCATATTTAAGCCAGCTGAACCGGAGGTGCAACAAAGCACCACGGGTTTTCCTGTTTTTTGCGCTAAGCCTAGGCCAAAAAAGGCCGCCGAACGTTCATCCGAAATGGAATAACAGGTAAATTGTTTGTTCCTAGTCAGTGCCAACATGATCGGTGCATTTCGGGATCCAGGACAAATAACGGCTTGATTTATGCCTTGTAGAGCTAAAATGTCAACTAAATCCGTAAGTCCGTGTGGGAATGCCATAGGTAAAAAAAAGCCTCAATTGAGGCTTTTCGTTTTATCCAAGATATGTTTTGAGTGCTTTGCTCCGGGAAGTATGGCGCAAACGACGAATCGCTTTTTCTTTGATTTGTCGAACACGCTCACGAGTCAAATTGAATTTCTCACCGATTTCCTCAAGGGTCATCGCATGTTCACCATTTAAACCGAAGTATAAGGTTACGACATCCGCTTCGCGTTGGGTCAAGGTAGATAAAGCCCGCTGAACCTCCCGACGAAGAGAATCATTAATCAATCCTGAATCTGGCTTATCTTCCGAATCGTTTTCCAATACGTCTAATAAGGAATTTTCTTCTCCTTGCACAAATGGTGCATCCATGGAGACGTGACGACCTGAAATCTTCAGGGTATCAACCACCTCACCGGTTGAGATTTCCAATACCTCTGCCAATTCCTCTGGAGATGGCTCACGCTCAAATTTTTGCTCTAATTCAGAGAAAGTTTTTGAGATTTTATTCAATGAACCTACCCGGTTTAATGGCAAACGAACGATCCGAGATTGTTCAGCCAAGGCCTGAAGGATGGATTGACGAATCCACCATACGGCGTAGGAAATGAATTTAAATCCACGTGTTTCATCAAAACGTTGAGCCGCTTTGATCAAACCTAAATTGCCTTCATTAATTAAATCTCCCAAACTTAGTCCTTGATTTTGGTATTGCTTAGCAACCGAAACCACGAAACGTAAATTGGCTTTTGTGAGACGTTCAAGCGACAATTGATCCCCATCCCGAATTTTTTGTGCGAGGATTACCTCCTCATCGGGTGTCAATAAATCTACTTTACCGATTTCCTGCAGGTATTTGTCAAGGGACTGACTTTCCCTGTTGGTAATTTGTTTGCTAATTTTTAGCTGTCTCATAGTATGTTACAACAGATTACATGGCCCAAAGGTTTCCCTTTGAGCCATCTATTTTTTTTATTTATTCAGATTTCTCTGAACTCGCTGGTTTTGGCAATAAAGCTTTCGCAGATAGACGGAATTTACCGGTCTTCTTATCTACTTCTACTAATTTAACCTTCACCTTATCTCCTTCTTTAAACACTCCGTCCATGGTGTCAATGCGATCCCATGAAATTTCAGAAATGTGTAATAATCCGTCTTTGCCAGGTAAAAACTCAACAAACGCACCGAATGCTTGAATATTCTTTACTTTTCCATCGTAGATCTCGCCTACTTCCGGAACAGTAACGATGCTCTTCACCATGCGAACTGCCATATCCATCGCAGATCCATTGGCAGAGAAAATACTTACATATCCTCCATCCTCTTTTTCTTCAATCGTTACGGTAGCACCTGATTGTTTTTGGATATCTTGAACGACTTTACCACCTGGTCCGATTACCGCACCGATTTGGTCTTTCATAATCTTAATGACCGTGGCACGAGGCGTTTGTGGTTTGAAATCTTCACGAACGGAAGGAATCGCCTTTTTCATTTCATTCAAAATGTGTAAACGACCTTCTTTGGCTTGAGACAACGCTTCTACCAAAACTTCGTACGATAAGCCTTGAACTTTGATGTCCATTTGGCAAGCGGTAATTCCGTTTTCTGTCCCCGTTACTTTAAAGTCCATATCACCTAAATGATCCTCATCCCCTAAAATATCGGATAATACCGCATATTTACCCGTTTTTGGATCAGAAATTAAACCCATGGCAATCCCTGAAACAGGTGCCTTGATTTTTACTCCTGCATCCATTAAGGCCAAGGTACCCGCACACACAGTTGCCATCGAGGAAGAACCATTCGATTCTAAAATATCGGAAACAATACGTAAAGTGTACGGGAATTCTTCCATTTTAGGCAAAACTTTACGAATTGCACGCATGGCTAAATTTCCGTGTCCTACTTCCCGACGACCTACCCCACGGTTTGGCTTTACCTCACCTGTTGAGAATCCTGGGAAATTATAGTGCAACATAAACTTGTTATAGCCTTGTGTCATCGCTTGATCGATGATTTGCTCATCCATCTTCGTTCCTAAGGTAACGGTAGTCAAGGACTGAGTTTCCCCCCGCGTAAACACCGCCGAACCATGTGGCGTAGGTAAATAATCTACCTCACAGGTGATTTGACGTATTTCGTTCAATTTTCGACCGTCTAAACGATATCTTTCTTGAAGTACCAATTGACGCGCCGCCTCTTTCTCAATATCGTGTAAATACACCTTGGCTAAGGAAATATTCACCGTATGATCTTCGTTTAATGAAGCGATGAATTCGTCTACGATGGCTTTGAAACCTGCTTTCCGATCTTCTTTCTTTGGGTTCGCTAATTTAGCAACAGCCAAATACTTGTCATAATACTTATCCCATAATTCCGCACGAAGCGCTTCATCATGATTTTCGTGGCTATATGAACGTTTTTCAGTTTTGCCTACAGCTACCGTTAATTCGTTCAATGCCTTACATTGCAATTTAATCGCTTCATGCGCTACTTTCAATGCCTCAATCATTTCGATTTCAGACACCTCATCGCCTTCGCCTTCCACCATTAAGATATCGTTCTCATTGGCCGCCACGATTAATTCAAGGGAAGCGCCAACTAATTCGCTTACACTTGGATTTACCTTATAAACGCCATTGATTTTGGCCACACGTACCTCAGAAATCGGTCCATTAAATGGAATATCCGACACCGCCAAGGCCGCGGCTGCTGCTAAGCCCACAAAAGCATCCGGTAAAACTTCCGCATCTGCTGAAATTAAATTGATCAATACCTGCACATCGGCATGGTAATCATCTGGGAAGGTAGGACGCAAAGCGCGGTCTACTAAGCGTGAAATTAAAATTTCGTAATCCGAAAGGCGTGCCTCTCTTTTTAGAAAACTACCTGGAATACGTCCGTTTGACGCAAATTTCTCTTGGTAATCGACAGATAATGGAAGAAAATCGACTCCCTCTTTGGCCTCTTTGTTAGCTACCACTGTGGCTAACAACATCATATTTCCTGATTTGATGACCACAGATCCATCCGCTTGCTTGGCTAATTTGCCAGTCTCAATTTGGACTTCCTTGCCATCAGGCATCGAAATATTTTTTTGAATAATGTTAAATGACATACGTTTCTGAATAAAATTTTACGCAACCTTGCGCAAAGAAAAGCGTTGTTTGTTGATTCAAACAATGGTAAATTTTAATAAAACAGGGTTTCCCTTCCAGAAAACCCTGCTTCTATTTATTTACGAATACCTAATTCTAGGATGATCGCACGATAACGTGAAATATCTGTACGAGTTAAGTAATCTAGTAAACGACGACGCTTACCAACTAATTTCAAAAGGCCCAAACGTGTGCTGTGGTCTTTTTTGTTCTTTTTAAGGTGCTCAGTCAAGTGATTGATTCTGAAAGTGAATAACGCAATTTGCGACTCAGCAGAACCAGTATCGATTTTTGACTTTGCTTTCCCTTTTGATTCGAAAATCTCTTGTTTTTTCTCGGGTGACAAATACATCTTTTACCAGTTTTTAAAAGTTATGAAAAATTAATTCGCAAAAGTACCGAAAAGCTTGGAGAATTGCAAACGGAATTTCTGCCAAACCACTCGATAGAAATCTGATTCAAATAATCGGGAATCATTTAACGATATTTTCATGAAATAGAGTCCGATCATCCCTAGGATAAAATTAGAAGCCCAAGCGCCCATTTGGAGAAGGACCTTCCCTTCTTTGGCCATTTTATCGCCCTGCTGGGTTAATATGTACATCAATATGAAAAAAGACACCGCCACGACGACCGGAACACCAAATCCACCTTTTTTAATAATCGCCCCAAGTGGCGCGCCGATTAAGAACATCACTAAGATTGTCAGCGCATTGGTGAATTTATGGTGCCATTCTAGATTCGATTTTTTTAATACGGTTTCTTTGTCATCTAGGGCAACCAAGTTGGCATGTCCGTAGGCTAACATATTTTGACTTTGTTGCAAGGCGATATCGTAGGGCGACTTGGTTGATTTTTTTAAGCCTTTTGCCAACCGTGCTTTGAGCCAAGCCGTTTTTCCTTTGAAAACCAACAGGGATTGCTTGATGGGTTTTTGATGATATAGGAAATTGGGGGTTGTCCCGCGCACAAAACCATATTTCATGCTTTTGATGATGCGTTGGAGGGAGTCTACGTCGTCGGCCAACTGCCAGTTGTTCCGCATAATTTCATGATGTGCAAATTGATTTTCATCCGTTTTATGAATGTCAAAGGCATCGAGAGACATCACGATTTTACTTCGACTAAACTGATGCACGGCCATATCACTCGCATCTAAATTATTTCCGCGATCGGCATCTTCCAAGTAGTCTTTTCCATTAAATAGTTCGAAAATCAGGTATTTCTTCCCTAAAATCGTATACATCTGGGCGGAATCCGCTAAGGTCACGTGTCGATTGCCATCATTATGGCTGTGGTCATAAATGATGAGAGATTTGAGTGTTTTGTTGTCAGGGTATTTCTTACCCACTTTGATGGCATATCCGGGGAGGTCGGTGTAAAAGATGCCTTCCTTAATGTTTAAGGTAGTTTTGGTGGTTTTGATGTCATACAGGAGGCTCCAGCCTTTTAGGTTGGCCCATGGCAATGCCACGTTTGTAAACCAAAACATGAAGACACTTAAAATAGTTGCGACAACGAAAATAGGTCTTAGGATTCGTACAATGGATATTCCGGCGCTTTTTAGGGCGGTTAGCTCGAAGTTCTCGCCTAATTTCCCAAAGGTCATGAGCGAGGAAAGAAGCATTGCTAATGGCAATGCAAGGGGGATGGTGATTAATGAAAAATAGAAAAAGAGTTCGACATAAACCGTGGCACCCAGGTCCTTTCCGAATAAATCGGCGAAATAAAATAGGACTAGCCGGAGGAGGAAGATGAAAATGACGACTAAAAGCGTCAATATAAATGGGCCCCAAAAGGCTTTAAGGACTAATTTGTCAAGTTTACGTATCATTAACTCCCTACGATTTCTTTTAATTTGTCGGTCAGGTAATCCCATAATTCCGTCGCATCGGCTGGGGATTTGAAGGTAGATGCGCTGTCGTACACTTTTAAATAGGTGGTATTGCTCAATTCGCTAACATCTAATACTAGCTCGATTTGGGCGGAATGGGCTGCGGCGTCTGGGCGATTAAATTCGAATTTGACAGATTTATTGATCTTATTTTGGACTAATTGGGCGCTGTGGTTCTCATCGTCCCAGAAAAAAATAAATTGTTCGGCATTTTTGACGGTGACTTTGTCGGCAAACCATTGTTGGAGCCCAGAAGCCGTACTCAGATACGGGTAAAGTACTTTTGGTGAGGCTTTTATCTCGTACTCGAATTCAAAATGTGTTGCTGCCATAATTTATAAAAGGCTCGATTTTTTCCTTTAAACAAAGGTATTATTTCTACGCTAATTCCCAAATGAAGACGCAAATTTAATAAGTATTCAGAAAAAATTTGTGAACTCAAGCCTTTCGATTAACTTTGCATCCTGATTTGGCGGGGTAGCTCAGATGGTTAGAGCGTTGGATTCATAACCCAAAGGTCGGCAGTTCGATTCTGCTCCCCGCTACAAAACATCCCTTTAATAGGGATTTTTTTTTGTGATGAAAAAGCCCTCATTTGATTCGATTTTCATGGAATTAGCCCAAAATTTGGCCTTGCGTTCGCATTGCACGCGGGCGCAAGTCGGGGCTGTTTTGACGAAGGACACGCGAATTATTTCAATTGGGTACAATGGTCCGCCATCTGGCACACACAATTGTGATGAGGATTTTGTTGACGAAGGCGGATGTCCGAAGGATTCCAAAGGTTCTTGTTCTTTGGCGCTGCATGCCGAACAAAATGCGATTCTATATGCCTCTAAAAATGGTGCGGTGATTGATGGTTCCACGATTTATGTGACCTTATCGCCTTGCATCTCCTGTGCGCGAATCATTTACAGCATGAAGATCAAGCGCGTCATTTATTTGCATTCCTATGCGGCATACAAGGGATTGGCATCGGATGAGGGAGTCGATTTTCTGCGCAAATTTGGCGTAGAGGTAATGGCTTATGCAGATCTATAAAAAAAGGTAGAACGTCTGTCCTACCCTTTTCCTTTGTTAATGGTGGTGCCCACCCTCGCCGTGGACGTGTCCATGGTCTAATTCTTCGGGACTTGCTGCCCGGATTTTTAATACTTTTCCTGAAAACATCAATTCTTTTTCGGCCAAAGGGTGGTTGAAGTCCATCATGACATTTTCGGGTCCGATGGAAACGACCATGCCTTGCATGCGGTTTCCTTCTTCATCGGTCATGGGGATGTAATTACCTACTTTGAGGATGTCATCCGGATTTTGTCCATCCACTTGGAAAATGGATTTCGGAAGGGAAATGATGGCGTTCGGGTCGATGTTGCCATACGCATCTTCCGCTGCGATACTAAATTCGAAGGCATCGCCTACGGAAAGATTTAATAAATGAGCCTCAAAAGCTTCTGGAAGGCCACTTAAACCGTGGATAAAAACCATAGGTTCGTGCTCGTCGACGATTTCGACGATATCAGGTTGGCCATTTTCATCTGGGAAAGCTAATTGGTAGCTGATGGAAACGACGGAGTTGGGTGCGATTTGCATGAGAATACGTTATTTTGGCGCAAACCTACGGCCTTTTTTTGAGAATGGGGGTATTGCTGAAATATAATTTTTCCCAATCCGCCCTTTTGATTAGCTTTGTGTATGTGCTTTTGGCACCCGACATATGATCAAAACGACAGCAGAAGTACGGAAGGATATCAAGAAAAAGGCCCTCGCTCCTATTTATTTATTGCATGGGGATGAGCCATTTTTTATCGATGAATTGGCTCATGCCTTTGAAACGGAGGTATTGTCGGAGGATCAGCGGAGTTTTAATCAGTTTGTGTTGTTTGGGAAGGATCATACGATTGCTTCGGTGGTTTCGCATGCGCGGAGATATCCGATGATGTCGGATCTACAGGTGATTATGGTGAAGGAGGCGGTGTGTTTGGAGGCGGCGTTGAAGTCGAAGGAGGAAATGAAGGCCTTTGAAGACTATTGTGCGCATCCGACGCCTTCGACGATTTTGGTATTTACGCTGAAGACTTTGTTGACAGATAAATCTAAATTGTTGGCTCCACTCGCCGCAAATGGGGTTGTGGTGGCGTCAAAGAAGATATCCGATGATAAGGTAGGCGCTTGGTTAAAGGAGTATTTGGGTCAGCATTCGATTCAAATTCAGGCGAGTTCGGTGGAATTGATGGTTTCCTATGTGGGGGCCGATTTACAGCGGATGGCGCATGAGGCGGATAAATTGATCGTCAATATGCCGGCGGGTACCGAGGTGGGTGCTGAGGAGGTTGAGAAGTACATTGGGATTAGTCGGGAGTATAATTATTTTGAATTTCAAAAGGCGATCATGCAGCGGAATGTGGAGCGGGCGCAGAAGATTGCTTTTTATTTTGCGGACAATACAAAGCAGAATCCGGTGGCGCCGATGTTGATCATGTTATTTAATTTCTTTGCCAAAGTCCTACAGGCGCATGATTTGGGGGCGATGTCCGATGGGGAGATTGCCAAAGTGCTGGGAATCAATCCTTACTTTGTGCGGGATTACCAGACGGCGAAGCGGAATTATCCTTTGGGCAAGGTCGTACGGGTCATAGAAGCCATTAAGAATGCGGATTTAAAGGTCAAAGGCGTATTAGGACATGCGCAGACGGACCGAGAGATTATCTTGGATTTGAGTTTTGAGATTTTACATCTTTAGTTGATGCCCTGAAAATCGTCTGTTTTGATGTAGCCGAATTGGCCGTCGAAATAGCAATTCGCCCACACCTCTTGTTCGTTCCAGTGGGTGATGATATTTCCTTTTTTCAACATGATTTTGACGGGTGCAGCTGACGAGGAGAATTCGCGTAGGAAGACTTTGTCTTTTTTGATAATTCCAAAATTCAGGAAGGTAGGGTAATTGGTCAGGATAAATAGGCTGATGAGGAATAGGGAAAGATAGGTGATGTAGGCGGGTCGGATACGGCGCTTATTTCGTTTTTTATTTAGCAGGATGAGGAATGAATAGGCAGCAAGGAGGAGAAGGAATCCGATGATGTATGGAAAAAAGCCGAAATAGAGCCATTGGAATTGGTTGAGGTAATTGATTTGAAATCCTTGGACTTGGTGTTTTTCGCCGATTTCGGCGAGTCGTTTGGCGATTTCGGGTTTGGCGTTTTGGGCTTGGATGCTGGAGAGGAAGGTTAATTCGGAGATCCAGTCGTTTTTTTCTTTGGCGATGAATGCCAGTTTATATTTGATATTTTCGGATTCTTGGGTGGATTTATTGAGATTTTGTAGGTATATCTTTTCAGCTTCGAGGAGTCGGTTGGATTTAAAGAGTAAATCGGCCTTTTGGATTTCCTTTGTATCTATTTGGCAATAAGCGGGTTGCCAAAAGCCGAAGCAAAAAATAAGGTAAAATATAATTTTATTTAGATGGCTTGCTTGCATAATTCGAAAAACTATGATAGTTTTGCACCGCAATAAAGGGAAAATATCGCTGAATTGCAAAATGAAGTTGGCCAGTGGCTAAACTTCCCTAGGGCTCCAGCGTGGGCCATTTGATATACAAGCGCGAGCTTGATGATTCCGTAGCTCAGTCGGTAGAGCAATACACTTTTAATGTATGGGTCCTGGGTTCGAATCCCAGCGGGATCACCACTTCAAATTAAAAACACTGTCTATTTCAATATAGATGGTGTTTTTTTGTCTTTGCTTCTAATTTCAATCAAGTGTGTCCCAAGTGACTCCTTTTACACACTAAATTCAATTTTTGGTTAGGCTAATTTTCGAATAATCTACTACTATATATTTGCTCTTCTATGTTCAAAGTTTTATCCAACTTCGATTTGTTTCATTTTAACTGTAAAGGAATAAACTTTATAAAATAGATAGATTAGATTATTAGCACGGAGACTTTTGTCTCCTTGAACCGGCGCTTACGCTACATCCTGTGTTCTTTATGTACCTATTTAAAAAATAGCTTAGATGATATAGGAGTTTGAAATCGACGGATAAGTCCTGAAGAAGTTAAATTCATTTATGATTTTGTACCAAAATCGAATAATATATCTCATACCTAATTCACACGAAAATTATGTTTTAAAACTCTTTTAAAATACAATTTTGAGAGCTGATGCGAATAATTTCTTCGTTTTGTTCGTATTTCCTGGTTCTCCCCTAATCATACAAATTTATTGATCACTTAAACATTCAAACCAATGAAATACGTATGTCTTTTGTTTTCCCTCCTGCTCTTTTCTTGCGATATGGAAAATCTCAATCCAACTTCGAAAATCAATCCTCAGGATGATTTTAGTTCACTACAAACTTCTGCTTCCTTAACGGTGGATACCAAGGTTACAACAAATGCCGCTACAACAATTACCACCACTTCAGCAGTATTGTAGGCTAAATACCAAAGCGAAATTTCAGATGTCACCGAAAAAGGAATATGCTATGGGATAAAAACTGGCCCAACTACCTTGGATAAGGTTTATGTTGGCGATAAAAGTAAATCAAGCATTTCAACGACCGCATTGAATTTAATTTCAGGTACGACCTATTATGTGCGAGGCTATTATAAAACAAAGAAAGGTACATTCTATGGGAATGAAGTGAATTTTAAAACGATTGGTTTAGGTTCAACGCTTACAAATGGCTTAGTAGCTTATTTCCCTTTTACAGGAAATCCCAATGATATTGGTCCGAATAAGTCAATTGGAACAGTATTTGGCGCGGAATTACAAACAGATCGATTTAATACGCCGAACGCGGCCTACTATTTTTCAAGCGTAGCCTCTAGCCCTCGCTTCGAAACCACGTTAAATACATCTTCGATTACCTCAGGACTTACGATTTCCGTATGGGTATTGAAAGTAGGCGATGGAACCTATTCTCCAAGAATTTTAGATTTTGCAAATTCAAGCAGAGAAACGGTACTGCCAGGACAATTACAAATGATGTTTGGTTACTCGAATGTTTGGGAGGTTCAACATTATAACGCAGCTGGTAAATTATTTTTACCAAATTACCTCCTAATGCCTATAGGTCCATTGAAATGGACCCATTGTGTTTACACCAACGATGGCCTTTCGATTAAATTTTACCAAGATGGAATTTTACTTAACTCCACACCTATTTCAAGTGGACCTCCAAGCTTGACAAATCTCCTTACCATAGGTCGGTTTAATTACCCAGCTTTTGATGCGTTTAATGGCAAATTAGATGATTTAGGTATTTGGAATCGCGCATTAACAGCAGATGAAGTTAAATTCCTATTTCAAAATGATTTTAAGCCATAGGCGTATCTAAGTTTATTGTTTCTTCCTTTAAAAATAAATGCCTACGAGAACTTCGTAGGCATTTTTTGAGTATAATTGAATGTCCCTATTTCCTAATAAAGACCTTCAACTCCACCCGCCTATTCACGCTTCGCGCATCTTCTGATGATTCATTCACCTTCAGTTTTGATTCACCAAAAGATAAGCCCAACATCCGATTTTTGACAATACCTTTAGAGGCTAAATAATCAATTACGCTTTGGGTTCTTTTTTCTGATAGCGCTAAATTAAATTCCTCAGAACCTACATCATCTGTATGCCCAGAAATCACGATATTGAATTCAGGGTTTTCGATTAAAATCAAGATTAATTCATTTAATTTCCCCAACGAACTTGGCAATAAATCGGCCTTATTTGTAACAAAATTAATTTCATTAGCTATTTCAATGACTTTTTTCTCGATAGTTTTACTGATTTCAGGGCAACCATAATTAGTCAACGTTCCCTTTTCTGTAGGGCATTTATCTAAAGAATTCACAACACCATCTTGGTCATCATCTAATTGAGTTGGCGAACATCCTGTTGAATTGACGATTTCCCCCTTTTTAGTTTGTGGGCATTTGTCTAAACTATCAGCAACTCCATCTTCGTCTAAGTCTTTAAGCTTGATTGTCGGTACGATAATCATCTGAATGATTGGGCAACCTTCCTTATCTACTTTCATGCCAATCGGAGTATCCGGACATTTATCCAAACTATTCATCACAGAATCTTTGTCGGCATCTGTTTCAACCTTTTTTGGACGTTTGTGAAAGGTGTATTTTAAACCTATACTAGCATTAATGTGATTTGCCGCCGTGTTTTTTATCACATCATAGCCTCCTAAGGGGTTATTTACTACAATATTTTTAGAATCATTGATACTATTTGCGACAGAGTATGCACCTTCTGCCAATAAAAAAATAGATAAGTTTTTTGTTAATTTTTTTTCTGCATGTATTCCTACATTTAGGTTATAGTCATTTCTAAAATTGGCCAATATATTGCAATTATAACATTGGAAATATGAGTTTTGATAGCCCAAACCAAGGCCTAGGGCAATCGAACCTTTGGGTTGTTTGACTACTTTTTTATACAGACTTAGATTGCCTCGATTAAAGCTGGATTTTAGTTCTTTATAACTTCCAAATGGATTTCCTGAATTATCAGGCACGCCTCCATTTGCATAGCTTGCTAGTAAAAAATAAGCTGAATCAATTTTGTAATAATAATGCAGACCAAAATTCCCATAATTATAGCCTATTTTATTATTTAAAATATTTTCCAAATTGTATTGCGTTGTTCCAAAACTAACACCAAATGAACTTTTTGTTTCTTGTCCAAATGTAGATTGAACTACAAAAAGAGAAATTATACATGAGAAAAAGATATATTTCATAGGTGCTTATTTTAAGGAATCTAATTTGGAGATTAATTGTTTTTGTGTCATTTTTTTCAAAATTACGTCGATGACTAGATCTTTATTGGCAATTTTGGATTGAAAAAAACCATAATATTCTTTTTTTGCTGTTTGCGTAATTACAACAGATTCAAATTTTTCACCAATTGGGACATTAGGCGTAAAGCCGGCTGTGTCAGCTCGGATAATTGATTTCGTCTTGGGATATACTAAATACATGGCCAAAGTGGAAGTTTTTGGTTTTGTACTTGCAAATTTTAAAGATGTTTTACCAACCAATGTATCATAAGGAGCCGCAATCTGCGTCCATCCATAGGAAGTGGGACTATATACATAAAAAGTAGTATCACCACGCTTTTTTATTTTGGCCGCATTTAGTTCCTCAGCAAAATTCCAAGACTGCCCGTATTTGGGATGTTTGACTTCATAATAAAGGGACGCTTTCGGCAAATATCGATTGGAAGCAATTTCGATTCTCGGTTTTAATTTGGTTATATCGACATCTTGGCCATTTTTTTTCACACTTAGAAAGACCATTCCTTCCGATTGAAGCCTAATTTGATCTGCCATCGTATGCTTTTTCAACGTAAGCATATCCCTGATTTTATAAAGTTTGATGAAGACTATGTCCAGAGGTAAAAGACTTTTTAAATATGCATTTGGATCTACTGGTGAGATTTTGGTATTAGTGGTGTCTTTTGGTAATCCTTTAACCTTATTGGTATCAGTAGGAATTCCAATGCTACCACCAGTATCGAAATCCCAAGTTCCTGTTATGCTACCAAGAGTACCATCAAAAAATAATTTGGCATCTCCTATGCTTTCCAAATCTTGAAAGTTATTTAAATCGTTTATCGAAGTGGCTTCTACTTCCTCCACGCTAACCTTTCCGGAATCGATTAATTCTTGGACGACATTTGGGGCTTCTTGTATTTGATTGGCTTCGACAAAAGGTTCGGCTTTATAGGCATCTTGAGCTAATTGGACCGAATCGGCATGCGACATGATGGGAACAATTCGATCTTTTGAACAACCCACGAATAGAGAAGTTAAAAATAATATGAAACAAGCATGTCGGAGAATATTCATAGAATTATAATTAAATTATTTTACTGAGGAATTCTTTTTCGGTTTTTGAAACCATACATATTGGCTGTCACGCCAGCATTTAGCCAGGATTCATTAAAAGAAGCATTGTATTTTGCTTCTACATAATATTTTAGATATGATTTTCCGTAGGAACTACCTATTCCAACAAATGGTGTAAATGAGCTACTTTTTTTACTTATCCACCAATTTTTATCTATTTGACCAAATACATATAGGTCTGGCCTTTTATGATCATAGGTATATTTTCTGTATGCGTATCTTCGTTCAGATTTTAATAAGGTAAAGCCTACCCGGATACCTGCATATAGGTCTTTGGTGATATTTATTCCTGGAAAATAATTAACATGCATGCCTACCCGGAAGTGCTTTAGTACGGTCCTTTCCATGCGTCCACCCAATCCAAATTCATTTATTGCGGCATTGTAATTAATTTCTGGACTGACGAAATAAGGATGAGGTTTTTTGATTTCAAAATAACCTTGACCCGAAAGGTTGATGCATATAAGAAAATGGATTATAATGGTTAGGGTAATACGCATGTACTTATTTAAATAATTTTTTTATAAAAGCAGCAAAATCACTCTAACAAACCTATCATGTATTGTCAGAATGTATGGCTAGTTAAAGTAACAGAAATTGACCTAAATAGGAATTAGAAATACAGGTATTAGGTTATATCACTTATTAAATGGTTTTTGGTACTAAATGTACCCATAGGCCGATTTTTAGGGTAATTTAGGAAGAAATTTTTGTCCCTTATCTTTAGGGTTTTTACGTACAATAAAATTCACTTTGCATAGGGCTCCAACGCCACAATACTCCCATCTGCGCGGTATTTTAGCTCAGCTACCTTGATATTCCGCAAATGTGTTTTTCCGGATATTTCCACATCGTGGTAGTATACGTACCATTTTCCGTTTTGTTCGACAATCGAGTGGTGATTGGTCCAGCCTTTGACGGGTTTCAACAAAACCCCTTGATACGTAAACGGACCATATGGCGATTTACCCGTCGCATAGGCGATGTTATGCGTATCCCCCGTCGAATAGGAGAAATAATAGGTTCCTTGATATACGTGCATGAAGGCGGCTTCAAAGAAGCGTCGGTCATGATCCTCTGATAGTAGTAATTTGCCTGCGGCATCCACAATCTGCACATTCCGTGGAGCTTCGGCCAATTGCTTCATGGATGCATCTAATCGCGCGATTTTAGGCATTAAGGCCGCTTGTCCCTTGGCCGGTTGGGATTCGTCTTTTTCGTCATATTGGCCCGACTTCCAGCGTTGCAATTGGCCACCCCAAATCCCCCCAAAATACATGTAATGCGTCCCATCAGCATCCTTAAACACGCAAGGATCGATACTATATGTACCCTTGATAAAGTCTTTTTCAGCCTTGAAAGGCCCTTCTGGTTTTAGGGCGCTGGCCACTCCGATTCGGAAAATACCGGCTTGATCTTTGGCGGGGAAATACAGATAATATTTACCCTTGGAAAATGCCGCATCGGGCGCCCAAAGCATTTTAGATGCCCAGGGAATGTCTTCTAATTTTAGTGCGATTCCGTGGTCGATGACAGGACTGCTTGGTGTTTTTTGAGACAATACATGGTAATCTCGCATGGCAAAATGACTACCTAATTCATCTTCTTTTACTCCTGCATCGATGTCATGGGATGGATAAATATATAGTTGGCCCGCAAAAAGATGGGCAGATGGATCTGCGGTAAACATGTGGGAAACGAGGGGTTTCGATTGGCCAAATGTACTCAGGCTAATAAGGCAAGTGCCTAAAACGAGCATTTTTTTCATTTTCAACAAGGTTAACATAAAAAAATCATGAAATATCGATGCGATTTTTAGGCCTACCATAGCCTTAATAGGCCATTTGTAGCTATTTAAATAAATCCTTTTGATGGGCTAATATTGGATTTGAATAAATGGTAATGCCGTTGTATTGATCGGGATTTGTTTCTTTTTCGGTTGTCCGACGATGCGTCGGTTGTCCCTCTACGCTTGAATAATGTACCACAAAAGACTTACGCGTCTTTTGAATATCGTTGATGGGCATTCCTCCATGCGCCAATGCTCCATGCCAAATGAGCACATCCCCTTTTTTGATTAAAAGAACCTTCTTTTCCAATCCATGTTGAGCGCATGTTTTAGTTAGAAATGTTGAAAAATCATCTAGACTGAAAAGTGATTTGTCATGATCATACAGAATACCTGTTTTGCCAAAATCAAATTTCGGCATGCGATGGGATTTCGGATAATAAAAAAGTGGTCCGGCATCCACATGCACGTCTTCCATGGAAATCCAAGCAGCTGCAAGATGACTTGGGATTTTGGTGGTGACCCAAGGAAAATCTTGGTGAATATCTTGTTGGCTACTATACTTAAAAATTAAACTCTGAAACACGGTCACCTTTGGATGTAAACTAGCTTGTAAAAATGGGGCCAGATGTGCATGTGTAATCAGTTTTTTGGCCGGAATGGATGCGTCGTGGTAATCGATGAATCGCGTGCCTACGCCTTTGAGTTTCTCTTTGGGGATCAGGCGAATGGGTGTTTCTTTCTGATCATTAAATCGGTGCGCAAGTCCGTCGATATCATATTGTTCATGGTGTTCGGTCAAGTATTCGATTTCATTCCAAACCCCATCGATGGATTCCTGTGGCAAACAATTTTCTAAAACGACATAGCCAAATTCTCTAAAAAAATTCAATTTTTCTTCCAAATCATAAGGCAAATCGCCATAGGCCGGAATTTGCTTTTGAACCTCGGAAAACGAATAGGAAGCGCGGTCTAACAAGGGTAAGGTTTGAGGATCAAAATCAAGTAATTCCGAATTTTGTTGGCCTACAAACTGCTTCAATTGATATTGAAAACGTTCTATGTTCTTTTTAAAGGATTTTTTTCCTTTTCTCAATTGATCTTTCAGTGCCGAAATCATAGCGTTTTATTTATTCTCCAAAAATATGAGTTTTTGAATTTTATAAGCTACCGTTAAATAAATTTTGAATTCAGATAGCCGAATTTTGGCAATAAAAAAGACGCTTTCGCGTCTCTTTACTCCTGTTCAGGAAGGTGATTATTAGGGTAAGGTATTATGTTTATAAGCTCTCGGATAAGCGGCTAATTGGTAGGTAATGGTTCCATTGGTATCTACCTGGTCGCCAACTAACAATAAGCCGGACACATGAGGTGCCGCCATCGATGTACCACTCAAATAAGCATAGGAGCCTTTGGATACTAAAAATGTCGAATAAATACTGACCCCTGGAGCAATGAAATCGATAGGGTCTGGGTTGCCAAAATTCGAAAAACTCGCTGCAAAAGCAGGTTTAGCATATACATTATCATGGGCGGCAATCGTGAAAATATTGGGGCCATTGATGTGTCCAGGTGAATATAAGTTGGCATCATCCCGATCATTCCCTGCGGCGATGACGAATTTAACTCCCTTATTTTGAGACGCTTTTATCACGGCATTGTCTAATGCATTTGAGAGGGCGCTGGTCCAACTTAAATTTGCCACATCCCCTTTCACCCCTTTTTCTCCCACATAATTAATACCAGCTATCACTGCTGAGGTACATCCACGGCCCGTCGAATCCATCACACGAACCGGAATCACAGGATATCCTGCTGCTACACCGATGATTCCTTCTTTGTTTTTTATTGCCCCGATAATTCCCGCCACGTGTGTTCCATGGCCATGATAATCTAATTTGTCAGGAAGCCCTTTTTTATCGGGAAAACACGAAAATCCTAACGAGTAATTGATGTTTAAATCCGGATGGTTATCGATTCCCGTATCGATGATCCATGCCCGATGCGTCGTGTCCTTTGGATTGAATTCAGAAAATCCACCCACACTCATTACACCGGGAGGAATGGCTTCTACAGGGGCTGTGCTATTTTTTACTGGCAAAGGATCCCCATTTTCAAAGCTTTCGACGGTAATGACTTGATCTATTTCGACAAAATCAACTTCAGGGTCCGCCGCTATTTTATCCGCAATGGATTGAGAAATGTTGGCCGCAAATCCCAAAATAGAGTGACTATAATAAAAATAAATATTGCTTTCTAATTGCCCTTGCGCCTTCATTAAAGCAGCACCCTTGGCTTTGACATTCGCTAAATTTCCCCGGTACTTTGTATTTTCTTTTAAAACGATAATGTAACTATTCGGTATAATGCGTGAAGCTGCTCCAGGATCAGAAAGGGGAATTGAATTTTTAGGAATTAAATTATCGCTAGGTTCTAGATTGGCGACCGAACACCCTGAGAGTATACATATGCCTACTAATCCAACTAAAAATACCGATTTAAAAAAATGGTGGCTCATTTTTTTCTTGGATATATTTATTTTTTTAAAACTTTTCGAACACATTGTATATTTTTTCATCGCCTATGCCCTAATAAAACGGCTAAACAATGATTAAGGCAATTAAATAAAACCTAAATCTGAGGAATAGATCGAAATCTACTCTCCACGAGAAATTAAAATTATGAATGGGCCGAACTAGGGCAATTTGAATCAAACACACATAAAAAACGCCTATTTGAATGGACAAGGCTTTTTTTATCTAAGGACGTACTAATTTAAAATGAAAAGGTAGCCTTAGGCCGACTTTTGAAAACTCATTTTAGAATTTTTACACTCCTTTAAAACAAAAATAAATGAAAAATATTGATTTAAATCACGGAAGGACAAGTTTTTGCCTAAAAAAGATGTATCATTTTTAGTAAAAAAAAAGTACAAATTAGCCGACAAGGCTTTTGAATAAATCTGGTACAGGAATTTCAAGAAATTTACTGATGTGATAAATCTGATAAATACTCGTATTTATTTTCCCTAATTCAATCCGATTTAATTGGGAATAATCCATTTCTGCATCATGAGCCAAATTTTCCAAAGTAAGTCCCTTTTTTAGCCTTTCTTCACGAATTCTAGCACCTACTATTTTACAAACTTGCTCTTTAGATAATTTCATAATGCAAATCTTGTTTTTCAAGCGTATTTAGGCAATAGCATATTTGCCTCATATCGTTTTAGAACACAAGAACGCAGTTTATGAATGTAATTAATTTATAACCATTATAAGCAATGTACCAAATTTAAATTATTATTTGAGAACACAATTTCGGAATTTGCTCTTTCCCTTTCTTTTTATTCGTTAGTCTAACATGGCCGAAACCGCCTCATCCCCCTTAACTGCACCTTCAGGTCGAGGAAAAGCATTTGTAAATACCGACAATTCCTGCGCTGTCAATATCACCTTACTTTCCTGAATATTTCCCTGGCTATCTTGAATGTTAGCTAAATGCAAACCCAAATGCTTCGCCACAAAAGGATACATCGCCATCCGTTTATTGGGACCATAATCATGTACATCTTTGGCCAAATGAACTTGTTCCAATTGCTTCGTCTGGCCATATAAGGCATATATTTTCTGCATAAATGGATATTCAACGATTGGCGTATTCGAGGTCCAATCGGCTCCATCCGAAATCATCAACATTGGCCTCGGCGCCGTCAATGCCGCAATTTCCACATTATTCGTCTGATAACTATCTCCTTTTTTATGAATGGGCATGCCGCTTTCACATACACATCCTCCAAAAAAATGAGCCGAGATCATCACACATGGTATCGATACCTTGATCCGCGGATCCAATGCCGCTAGTAAAAAACTCTGAGTTCCTCCCCCACTTTCGCCCGTGATTCCTATGCGTGCAGGATCTACTTTGTTTTGTTCCAATAAAAACTCCAAGGCCCGAACGCTATTAATCGTCTGTAATTTCAAGGATTTTTTGATGTCGTGGCTACATTGTTTGGAATCTCCGTAGCCCAACATATCCCAGGTAAACACCACCGCCCCCATTTTCGCTAAATTCGCACAACGCACCTGGGTTTGTTCCCGCCACCTTCCCTCCGCCTTTCCATCATGCCCATGTGGACATAAAATTCCGGCATAGGATTTCTCTTCACTCGTCGGTCGGTATAAATTCCCCGTCACAAATACCCCTGGTAAACTCTCAAAATAAACATTCTCCACCGTATAGCCATTCATTACGCGTTTGCTATGTATCACCGCAGGTTTTTTTGGCCTGGCCGGCATTTGCCTTAATTCCATACCCGCTTTGATCTGTGCACGGATTTTTTCGGCTCTGGCCTTCCAAGCCCCTAGGTCGGTGGGCACCTGCTCCGCTAAAAATGCGGCTCCTTGGGCCTCGGTAAAATATTTACCCCGGCATAAATCCGCCGACTGCCCCTTCCCCGTCAAGGCTAATCCCACCAAAAGAATACATAACAGCTTATTCATATACCTTAACAAATTAATATTTTCCCTGTTCTTCCCTCTTTTTCATAGGCCTCAATGGCTTCTTTGAACTGTTCCAACGGATATTTGGCCTGAATATCCACCTGTACCTCCTGGCTCACTAAATAGCCAAACACTGCCTTCATCGCTTTTTGAATCCCCTCGGCTCCTAATTTCTCCCAATAGGAGCTCAGCCACCATCCTTCAATTTTCAAATTTTTAAAGATCATCACCCCCGAATGCAACGGGATCGGTGTTAAACTCAATAATCCAAAGACATACATCGTTCCCCCTACCGCTAAACAATTCAGCGCCTTCGCCCCCTGATCTCCTCCCACAGCGTCAAATACCGCTTTCACCCCTTCCGGTGCCCAAGTTTTCAATACCTTTCCCACATTTTCTTTCTCCACATTGACCACCAAATTGGCCCCTAATCCTTCCAAAATGGCTTTTTGTTCATCCCTTCGTACCGTACATGCCACAAATATGCCTTGTTTGGCAGCCATCTGTATCACCAATTTTCCCCAAGCCGATGCACCCGCCGTGATTAATAAATGATCTCCCGCTTGCAATCCACTGGTTTCCAACATCCCATAGGCCGTAAATGGATTCACAAATGCCTGACATGCCACTTCGTCCGACATCCCCTCCGGCACCGGAATTACCCCCTTCGCAGGTAAACATATATATTCCTTCCATGTCCCCACGGTTGTAAAGATCACCCGAGTCCCCACAGCCAAGAATCCCGCATCATCACTTTCTTCCACAATCCCCACGGCCTCAAAGCCGGCCGACGAAGGTAATTGAGGCGTAATGCCATACAATCCCTGCACAAACATGATGTCTGATGGGTTAATGTTTCGCGCGAGTACCTTGACGAGTACTTCATTTGACTTGCGTATGGGCATAGGGGCTTCTTCGATAAAAAGCACATCTTTGGGTAGCCCTGTTTGATTAAAAATTACCTGTTTCATTCGCGTAAATTACCATATTTATTCTTTAAATTGTTTAAAATTTTTGAAAAAATGAATCCATTTTTATTGACAGACCAAGTAGCCCTCATCACCGGTGCCAGTAAAGGGATTGGTCTTGCGATCGCCGAGTATTTTGCCGCCGCCGGTGCCAAAGTCGTCATCAGTAGCCGAGACCAACCCAGTCTTGATATCCTCGCTGCCGAATTAAACCTGAAGGGCTATGATGTCACCGGCATCGCCTGTCACGTAGGTAAAATGGATGCTTTGGAAGTTTTGGTCCAAAAAACCATCGAACGCTATGGTGCTCTAGACATTTTGGTTAATAATGCAGCCACCAATCCCAGCTTTGGGCCGATTCACGATACGAGCTTAGAGGCTTTTGATAAAATTATGCAAGTGAATGTAAAGGCACCGTTCCAACTCATGCGTCTTTGCCTTCCCTACCTAAAAGCATCCTCCAATCCATCCGTCATCAACATCAGTTCGGTCGGAGGCCTATCTCCCGAACCTGGTTTGGGCATTTACAGTGTCAGCAAAGCCGCGCTCATTTCCATGACTAAGGCTTTTGCCAAAGAATGGGGCGGATTGAACATACGCGTAAATGCGATTTGTCCCGGATTGATTAAAACCAAATTCTCCGAAGCGCTCTGGACGAATGAGGCGATTCTCAACCAAACCCTGAAAGCCTTGCCCATCAAACGGATGGGAACGCCAGAAGAAATTGCCGCCGCGGCCTTGTACTTGGCTTCTCCGCAGGCGCAATATACCACCGGTTCCGTCATTACGGCCGATGGCGGTTTAACGATTTAATCTTCGAACATGCTTATTGAACAATACAAGGCCTTTTTAGCCAAACACATCTATCCCATCGAACAAGCCATTATATATGGTTCCTTTCGGTCTCATCTTCCTGCCCTGGCTGAATTGCGTGCCTTGGCAAAAAAACAGGGATTATTTGCCCCGCATTTATCCAAGGAGGAAGGTGGCCTGGGTTTAAACTTGGTTGAATTCGCCCAAATATCCGAAGTATTAGGTACAAGTCCCTTGGGTCACTATGTGTTTAATTGCCAAGCGCCGGACATCGGCAACATGGAATTAATGCATCAATTTGCCTCCGAACATATAAAATTTACCTATTTAATACCGCTCCAACGAGGGGAAATCCGGAGCTGCTTCTCCATGACCGAACCCGAACATGCTGGAAGTAATCCCATCCACATGTCCACCACTGCCGTTCGTGATGGAGATTCCTATGTGATCAATGGTCATAAATGGTTCACTACGGCCGCGGATGGCGCTGCCTTTACCATCGTCATGGCGGTTACGGATCCGAATCATGAAAATCCGTATCAACGGGCATCCATGATTTTGGTGCCTTTAGATACACCGGGCTATCGCCTGATTCGCAATATATCCATCATGGGCGACGAAGGCGAGGATTATTTATCTCACGGCGAAGTGGAATTCAAGGATTGTCGAGTGCCGGTTACCCATTTAATTGGTAAC
Source organism: Cytophagaceae bacterium (assembly GCA_947450365.1). Classification (GTDB taxonomy): domain Bacteria; phylum Bacteroidota; class Bacteroidia; order Cytophagales; family Spirosomataceae; genus Aquirufa. The sequence goes on along the minus strand of CANFVE010000009.1, from coordinate 16,693 downwards.
GAAGGCGATGGTTTTACCTTAGCCCAAGTGCGTCTCGGACCGGGACGAATTCATCATTGCATGCGCTGGATCGGAATTTGTGAACGGGCGATGGAGCTGATGTGCCGTCGGGCCATGGAACGTGAATTGCATCCGGGTAGGTCTCTGGCGACTCAGCAAAGCATCCAACACTGGATCGCCGAATGTGCCGCCGACATCAAAGCCTCTCGCCTTATGGTGCTCGACACCGCTCAAAAAATCGAATCCCAAGGCGCAAAAGCGGCCAAGGAAGATATTTCCACCATCAAATTTTTCGTGTCCAATGTTCTCATGAACGTACTCGACCGCGCCATTCAAGTGCACGGAGCCTTGGGAATTACCGATGACACCCTTCTTTCTTTTTGGTACCGCCATGAACGAGGAGCTCGGATTTACGATGGACCGGACGAAGTACATAAAACGGTGCTGGCTAAAAGTATCATGAAAAAATATGTTTGATTTATTGCCAGCCTATTTATCGGAACAATTAGGACTTCCCTGCCCGGATTTACAGATCACGGCCTTTCCGGGTGGATTCTCGAATTTGACCTATGCCATTTCTTGTGATGCATTTTCCTATGTATTGCGCCGACCGCCTTTGGGACAAAAAATCTCCAAAGCCCATGACATGGTCCGCGAATTCAAAGTCCTCAAGGCGCTTGAAAAGGCAGGCTATACGAAAATGCCTAAGCCGATTTTAGTTTGCGAAGACGAAAGCATCATCGGGGCGCCCTTTTTTCTCATGGAACGCATGGATGGACGCATCATTCGGAACAAATTGCCCGCCGATATAGGACCTGCCTTTTTTCGAAAACTGTCGGAACAATCGATGGACGTGCTGATCGAATTACACCAGTTGGAACTCGAACAATCCGGTTTACTCGCGCTAGGAAAACCAGACGGTTATGTGCGTCGCCAAATCGAAGGCTGGACCGAACGCTACCAAAAAGCCAAAACGGATGAATTACCTGACTTAGAACAGGCCTTTACTTGGTTGCAGGAAAACCAAGCTCCCAATTCTTCAGTAGCTTTCATTCACAATGATTTTAAATTTGATAATCTCGTTTGTTCCTCAGATGCGGAGGTAGTAGCTGTTCTTGATTGGGAAATGGCGACCATTGGTGATCCTTTGATGGATGTAGGAACGACATTAGCATATTGGGCTGAGCCAGGTGATGTGGATATTTTGAAAATGTTTAACCTAAGTTATGTAGAGGGAAATTTTAGTCGGGCAGAATTAGTGCAATATTATGCGTCCAAAACCTCGGTCGATATGACCCATATCCTCTTTTATTATGTGTTTGGCCTATGCAAGGTGGCCGTGATAGCCCAACAAATTTACCAGCGATACGTCCAAGGCTACTCCTCAGACGCGCGCTTCTCAGTTTTAAATCAAGTCGTGAAGGCCTGTGGCCAAAAGGCTCAATTCAGTATTCAATATCAAACGATCTAACATGGAAATTACCAACGTATGTATATTAGGCGCAGGAACTCTAGGGAGTCGAATCGCTTTGCAAGCTGCCTTATCGGGTTATTCGGTGCGGGTCTATGACATTCAGGATCAGGCCCTGGAATCATCAAAAAAGGTGATGGCAAAGATTTTGCGCCAACTCAGCCTTCCTACCCAAACCCTTGAATCCATGCTATTTACCACCGACCCAGCCATCGCCGTGGAAGATGCGGATATCATTTCCGAAAGTGTGACGGAGGATTTGGCCTTAAAGCGAAAGGTATGGGCGCAATTCGGTGCGATAGCCCCTGTAAAAACGATTTTCACGACGAATACGTCTTATTTGTTACCTTCTCAGCTAGCTGATGCGAGCGGTCGCCACAGTCGATTTTGCGCCTTTCATTTTCACGATGTCTTTTACTCCAAAGTCGTGGATATTATGCCTCATCCGGGAACGGATGCCGAATTGGAAATGATTCTCATGGATTTTGGTCGAAGGCTGAATCAAGTTCCTGTAGTCGTACGCAAAGAAAATCATGGCTATATCTTTAATGCGATGTTATTAGCTTTCATTGGTGCAGCGGGGAAACTGCGAACGAAGGAAGTCGCGAGTATTGAGGACATCGACAAATCTTGGATGGTGAATTTTCATATGCCGATGGGACCTTTTGGAATTATTGATTCCATCGGACTCGATACGGCCTGGCATGTCACGCATGGATTAGAAGATTCGGCCTCGCAAGCATTTGCGGCGCTGCTGAAAACTTACGTCGATGCAGGTAAATTAGGCGAAAAGAGCGGAGAAGGTTTTTATACCTACCCCGCTCCTTCGTACCGACATCCTGATTTCTTAAAATAATTATTCCGGATGATATACTTTTTCAGCTGTTTTTAAGACCTCGTTTTTATCTAAGGTCATTCGCTTCGTTTTCTGGTCTTGATACATGGCCCGTTGATCCGCGAAATGTGGACTATTCGGATACGAACTTGCCCCAAAAGTATTAACCGTCTCAATCAGCGGAAGCCCCCCATCTTTGGGGAATTTCACAAAACCGATATACGCATCTCCACTAACCATGTAGCGCGTACCGTCTTTGTTTGGTTTGCTTTGCACGGCGGCCAGGACATCTGGCATACCGCCTTGTGGCCATTGCTGACTTCCCCGCGCTAATTTTTGCACATCTCCCAGCGTTAAATCGATGCGGCCATGGCTTTTCATCAACTCATCATGGATATGCTGAAAAACCGCTACCCCTTGTGCGATGGTCAGTGTATCTTGACTTTGATTCTTCATCGTCTTGGAGATTTGATAATAGGCCAAATTATATACCAGAGCCCCTTTACTATCTGGATTCGTTACATGGTTCCACGTTTTTAGCGATTGAATCAGCGGCGCTAAATGCGGATGTTTTTTCTCGTCAACCAGAAATAAGGAATCCGACGTATATCCATACGGGTAGAGAATTTTATCGGGCAATTGGCGATCGAATTTAATCCGTTTCAAATCCTCCCATGAAATTTTGTCATATGAATCGATTAGATCCTTTGCGCGCCGACTCCGATTGTTGTGATACAATTCATAGCCATCATTTGGATCAAAATTCGCCGGATTTAAATTTTCCTTTTCATCTGTAGCCATAAAGGGAGAATGGTTCGTGTTGAACAAATACCCTGCTTTCGGATTTAAATGCTGTGGCAGTGCGTCAAAGGGCTTAAAAGTCGTCCACAAAGTTGCCCGTGTATTCCCTGGGACCGTGGAGGTCCAATTGTATTTTTTATCGGGATTCCGGTTGGGCATTTTGCCGTTGGACACATAAAATATATTATCTTCTTTATCGGCATACATGATATTAAACATGGCCAAATGGTTTTGTTGCAATGCCGCCTTAAACTCGGTAAAATTCTTCGCACGATTCATGGCGTACCATTGGCCCAAAGCGCCTGCATCCATGAGGGAAGGTAAGCGAAGGGCAAAGAAGCTACCATCCGGACTTTGAACGGTAGGGCCATAAATGGATTCATAGCCCATTTTGCTGAGCGGAATGGGAATGCCTTTGATTTGAAGTTTAACTTTTCGTTTGGTGAGGGGAAGCCATTCGCCGTCGACCAGGTATTGGTTGGGATGTTTTTTATCCGTTTGCAATTGGTACACGTCGATTTTATCCTGCATGTTTACCGTATGTGCCCAAGCTAAATTCGGGGAAGCGCCATGGAAAATCAGGGGGGCTCCTGGGAAAAGGCCGCCTAACATGTTCCATCCTTCTTCGCTTTGCACATGTGCTTCGTAGAAGGCGGTGGCACCTTCGATGGGTTGATGTGCATTAATGACGAGCATCGGTTCGCCGGAAGCTGATTTCGTACTTTTAATCGCAAAGGCATTGCTTCCTTCGCCGGTGAAACCGGGTAATTTGGCAATCGAGCCATTCAAGATTTTCGGAAGTGTCCGTTCTACTCCACAAAATACGGCCACCGAAAACATGGTGGTGGCGATGTAATCGTGGATGTTGATCGGAAATATGTGTTTATTAAGGACCTCTTTGGGATGTTGTTTCGCGTAGGCTTCGAGACCCATGAGATAGCCTTGGAGGAGTTGGAGGAATTTGGGGTCCATGGAGTTGATTTGTTGGTCAACCACTTTCCGTGTATTCAATAAGCCAAACACAAAATCCACCGGGGCACCGGCCTTGCCCATATAGGTGCCTAATTTCCCCTTTCCGGTGAGAATCAGCGTTTGAATTGTTTTGAAATCATCTTCTGCATGAGCCCAGGCAAGTCCATAGGCTACTTCTGGATCTGTGGGTGCGAAGATATGTGGAACACCATAGCTATCCCGGGCGATGTTGATTTGATCGATCCGAATGCTCGGTGGATTCGGGATTTGCGCGGGAAGGGAAAGGCAAACACTTAACAGAATGAGGCTTAAGAGAAATTTCATGTGCTTATTTTAGGTTTGGATTCGAAATGAGGTTTGCGAATAATCGCCAAGCCCCGGGTACGCCTGCGGGTAATTCTCGGAAGAAAACGATTCCCGTATAGGTAAACGAACCTTTGCCATATTTTGTTACCACGATATTTCCTTTATTTAATTTTTCTTCAGGATCTGTGAAGCCCAATGGATATTCATAATGCGGGTCCTCGGATTCTCCCGTATATATACTGCGCTCCTGAACCCAATCCGCGAAATCGGCCTCGATGATTTTATTGGGAGCTGATAGCAGGCGATGCTTTGGGATTAAAAATTCAGGTTTGGCATCTTCCCGAGTGATGCGGAGGCGACCCACTTGCATCGGATAAGGAGCTAAAGCCGATTTCATCGGTCCTAAGAAACTTGCCGTATTGTATTGAACCACGTAATTTCCTCCGTTCTCCACGTATTTCATGAGTTCTGGATAGGCATTTTCCATGAAATCCAGCGTATTGTGAGCACGTATGCCGGTGAGAACAGTATGGTATTTGGCTAAATTTTCCGCTTTTAAATCTTTTTCTTGAAGAAAATCCACTTGGAAACCCATTTGAACCAACGCTTCAGGAACCTTATCTCCTGCCCCTTTGATGTAGCCGATCCGTGATCCTTTTTTAATGAAATCGATGTGTAAAATGTCCAAATTAACTGAGCTGAAATAGCGCTGCGTAGGAATATGCGGATATTCGATGGTTTGCATATCGAGCGAATCGATCCAGGCACCCGTTTGTGTTTGATAAAAAAGTGTAAGTTGATGATGAATTTTTCCCGCTTGCTTGAGCATATTTTCAGCGAAAGTTAATTCAATCGTTTTCTTTTCTCCTTTTTTCAATCCTTTGCCGAGGTCAAATTTGCCTAAACTTACATTTTCTTGATTGCGGACCTCAACGCTCCCTGCACTTAATTTACTTAGGGCCGTAATGGTTAAGGGAATGGATTTTTTCTGGTTGGATTTCAAGGGCAATAAAACCACCTGGGCCCCTACCTGAAAAATGCTTTTGGGGCTAATGGCAATCGGCTGATAAATTTCGCCTTTCACCGGATCTACAATCATTTCCTCCACTGATTTTTCCATCGAGAATTGACTCCCTTCGATGCTAAATTCGGCCTTTACAAGCAATGCGGGGTCTACGAATGATTGCCCAATTTTTTGTTGGTCATCTACCTCAAAATGCCCAATCGCCTTTGTTTTCTTAAACCAATACGGTTGGGTAATGGCCTGATTCGCCACAATATTTCGGGTGAACGTATATTTTTTGTAGGCTTGCACCGAGGAAGCGAGGAGGCTATCTTTTTCCGCAAGTGTGATGTGTACATTTTTGATCTGAATGGGTGCGCGGGAAATGAATTCGGTTTTAATTTTCACCGAGTCTCCTTGGGCAATTACACCTGTGTTGGTGGTTGAATTCAGGTGAATCCCAGCGGCTTTGATAACCCAATCATTGATTTGTTTTACTTTTCGATTTCGCAAAGTGGAAGCGGGTAGCGCCTCAATGCGTTTTTTTAACACAATCATGTCGGGAATGAGGCGATGAATTTCGTCGATTTTAGCCTTGGCGATGAGTTGGTCGATTTGTTCGGAAATTCCATCAGCCCCTGGGATGCGATTCCAGGAAACATCCACGCCATCCCACAGCAGGTTTTTGGGTGTTTCCCCGCCTAATGTCACGAAATATTCCATATTTTTTCCTCGATCTACGGCAAAACCGAATCCTTGGCTTTTATGTTGGCTCCGGCTATACGCAGCGATTTCGCCCGTGCTTTGGCCTAAAGCGGGTAAATAATCGCCGATTTCAAATTTAAATTGGTCTTCGCTTACCGTCGAATTTGCCGAGCCCGGAAAGCGAAAGGTATTCCATAAAAGTCGTTTGGCTTGCCATACTTCCACACCCTGCTTCAACTGTTCCGGAAATTGTTTCGGATCTGCGGCAGCCTTAAAGGCCTCAATCGCCAATACCGCGGAGGCACTATGATGCCCATGACCCGCGCGCGCATCCGGCGGAAACCGCGTAAATATGATATCTGGCCGGGTTTTCCGGATTACCCAAACTAAATCGGATAAAATTAAATTCCGGTCCCAGAAAGACAAGGCCTCTTGGGTGGATTTAGAAAAACCGAAATCAAAGGCTCTTGAAAAATATTGATTCGCGCCATCAATGCGCCTCGCCGCTAATAATTCTTGAGTTCTGATCACACCTAATGCGATGCCTTGCTCATCCCCGATAAGGTTTTGTCCGCCATCTCCGCGGGTGCATGCGAAATAATTGGTTTCCCATTTTTGTTGTTGCGCGAACCAGGTCAACATATGCGTGCTTTCATCATCTGGATGTGCTGCGACATGTAAAACGGATCCTAAAACTTTGAGGGCTTTCAGGTCTTCGTAGAGTTGCGCTGAATTTTTTTGTTGGCCCATTCCCACGAAGGTGATTAGGCATAAAGCGAAAAGTATTGATTTTTGCATGGTAAACATGTGAATGAAAGCCCTTCAGGTTTAGCTGAAGGGTTTTGAATTAATTTTCCCAGTTGTCCGTACGGAACAGATTTACAGGTAGACCTTCCCGACTAAACAGGTTCGGCATGTCATCATTTTTAAAGGCATAGCGCACCGCAACCGGATTGGGTACCTCCGGACTCGAAACGACTAAGGAGGTTCCGTCGATTTTCCCTACGGCCGGATGAAATACTTTATCTTCACCCGCAATCATCAAATGGCTTGGTTCTGCTCCATCTTTGGTCATGAGTTTGCCGTTTAATTCTTTGAAAAAGATTCTGATTTTGCCTTTTTCTACCTTCAAACGGTCATATTTGGGATAGAAAATCGGCCCTGCTTCTTGTCCGTAATGTTTGACTAAGGCCAAATTGGCAAATCGGTTGGCCACTTCTACCTTGATCGTCGGGTGAATATTCGTCACGTCGGGCACTAAATCAGACAAGACGACCATCGCCGTATTTTCCATTTTCAGGTTTTCGGTTTGTGCTTCGCGTAATTTGGCTCCAAAATTATTGTCTCCATATTTTGAATAAGGCGCGATTTGAGCGAAATAGAAAGGAATATTTTTCTTAAACGCACTACGCCAGTTTAGGATTAAATCGTTCATTAATTCGGTGTAGGAACCGTATTGACCTACATTGCTTTCGCCTTGGTACCATAAAACCCCGGTGATGTTATAATTCACGATGGGTGCGATCATGGCGTTGTAATTTAGGCCAATGGTATTCAGGCCATTTTTAATCGCTTGGACAAAATGTGGTTTTTTCATCACGGTATCCCGTGCGACCCATACCTCGGCGCGTGTACCGCCCCAATTTGAGCTGATGAGGCCCATAGGAACCTTTAATTGTTGGTTTAATTTCTTCCCAAAGAAATAGCCAATGGCCGAAAAGGCCTTCATGTCTGTCGGGTTACAAACGACCCATTTGGCACGGACATCGTCCTGAGGATAGTTGGATGTCGCTTTAGGAATGTAAAAAAAACGTAAATTCTCGTTGTTGGCATTAGGCATTTCGTCCAATGATTCTTGGAGGTTTTGCGAGCCGCTCCATTCCATGTTGCTTTGTCCGGAGAAAACCCAAACTTCACCGAACACGACATCTTTCACTTTTAGACTGTTGCCATTTGTTGTAAAACTGATTTCATGCTTGCCTCCTGCGGCGGGAGTTGCTACTTGGATCGACCAGCGACCTAAAACGGCGCGGGCGGTATAGTGGGTGGTGTCCCAGTCGACGTGGATGTCGACACGTTCGGTTGGACTCGTCGTCCATCCCCAGAGGGTGACTTTGGCTTTTTGTTGGAGTACCATGTGATCCCCGATAATGGCGGGTAATTGCACGTCAGCTTTGGCATAAAAAGCCCCAAAGATGAATAATATGAGTAGTTTTTTCATGATCAAATTATTTTAACAGGTCACGCGACCAAGGTTGGCGATAAGGTCTGGCCAATAATGCGGTGGCCTCGGGATCGTTGATAATGATTTTTTTGATGGGATCGTACGAAAGTGGTCGGCCGAGTTTCATGGATAGGTTCGCGATGATGCAACTGGCGGTGGAAATATGTCCAGCTTCGATGTCGGCAATGGGCTTTTTTTGTTGGTCAATGGCCGCCAAAAAATCCAGCATATGCAATCGGGTCGCCGGAGCTGCATTCAATTCAATGCGATCTTCCTTCAAATCTTCAGGATATTTTTCCTTTTCATATACAACATCCATGTGTAATTTTTCGGCCTTAGCATCTACGGGGGTGAAATCATATTTCATGGTGCTCATGCGCAAGGTGCCTTTTTCACCATAAATGGTGAGACCCCAAGGATATTCCGGGTCAGGAGGAGTACCCCAAGAACGATGTTGCCAAACGCAATTCAATCCCGGATACTCAAATACGGCGGTTTGGGTGTCCGCAATATTTGATTTCCCTTCTTTTTGTACGTAAATGCCTCCTTCGGAACTCACGCGTGTCGGCCAGCCTAAATCCAATAACCAGCGAGCTGTATCGAACATGTGGATGCACATATCACCCATGATGCCATTTCCATATTCATTAAATGTTCTCCACCAGCGGGTGTGTGGAAGACCGTCATAGGGCCGCATGGGCGCGGGACCGGTCCACATCTCATAATCGAAAAAGTCGGGAACGGCTTGAACGGGTGGATTTCCGTTGGCCCGCATGTGGTAATAGCAATACATTTCGACATGGGCAACTTTGCCTAAGAGTCCTTTATCAACGATTTCTTTTTTGGCTTGAATCAAGTGTGGGGTACTTTTTCGCTGGGTTCCCACCTGTACCGTTTTATGATATTTCCGTGCCGCGGCGACCATGGCCTCTCCTTCTAACACATCGACGGATATCGGTTTTTGGACATATACATTTGCACCGGCTTTCACGGATTCGACCATTTGAATCGGATGCCAGTGATCAGGGCTGCCGATCAGGACGATGTCTAATTCATTTTCCTTGAGTAATTGCCGATAATCCCCGTATAAACGAGGCGTTTTGCCTGATTTTTGGCGTTCAGCCACAAGTTTGCCGGCTTGCGTTAATTGGTTACGATCTGGATCACAAAGCGCCATAACTTCTACGGGGGCTACTTGCATGAGTCGGAATAAATCACTTTTTCCGTACCATCCTGAACCGATAAGCCCGACTTTAAGAGGTTTCGCCGGATTGATTAAATCCAGGCCATAGGCGCCGAATTGCGAGAGCGCTAAGGAAGCCGTGGCTCCTTTCACGAATTGTCTTCGATTGATGTTAAATGATTTCATAGGTTTAGGTTTAAAATAGAAAGTCCTGGATAGATTTGGGCGGAATTTCTAAGGAAGCAATTTTATCATTTATTTTTATTTTTTTTATTCTGAGTGATAATTTCGTTCATCGTTTAGATGTTAAATATATTCAAAAAAAAAGACCGCCCCAAGGAAGCGATCTTTTTTGAACTCAAACTTTATGAATACTAATTTTTAATCTTTTTACGAGCACCCGCTTTATGTGCAGAAAGGGCCTTGTGAGAATCTAATCCAACGATTTCAACCTTGCCTATTCCATCACTTTCATAGTCATTTTTAAAATGCTCAAAATTTTCCATCACGGAATGATCGACTAAATGCGTTTTCGATAAGTCAATGGTTACCGGAAAACCAGTTGGAATCGATTCTAATTTGCGTTTGATACCCAAATAATTCGTAAATACAGCTGCATCTGAAATTTCAACTAAATAGGAATCATTGGTAAATGAAACCTCTGTGGGTGCTTTGAATATCGCAGACAGAGGTTTTCCGTTAAATAAATTCACCAAAATCTCGGTTAAAATACCCGCTGCAATACCCACTAATAAATCGACACCCAAGGTAAATAGAATCGTTACGATGAAAATCAACAACTGCTCCTTCCCTTTTTCCAAGGTATGAATGAATTCCTTCGGATGGGTTAATTTAATCCCTACCGTGATAAGCATTGCCGCTAATGCCGTATTCGGGATTAATTCAATCAAATGTGACGCTAAAAGAACGAATGCCAAAATGAAAAAACCGTGGAAGAAATTCGCCCAACGGGTTTTAGCGCCATTGGCAATATTCGCCGAAGAACGTGCTACTTCGGAGATCATCGGTAATCCTCCTAAAAAGGCAACTAAGGTATTTCCAATGCCGGTCGCGATCAGATCTTTATTTGCATCCGATTTGCGTTTGAAGGGATCCAACATATCCATCGCTTTCACCGTTAAAAGTGACTCCAAACTCCCCACAAGGGCAAACATGATCACAAATTTGATAAAAATCCCGGTTTGGCTAATGCCTGAAAAATCCACATTAATTTTTAGATTATCGACCAAATTTCCAATTTTCACCAAGGTATATGCCGGTTCTGTCGCATGAAAATCCAAGTATAATTCTGCTGGAATCGCAAAGGCTAAAACGACCAATGGGGCGGGGATTTTTTTAATAGCTGAATTTTTAATCATTGGCCAGCCCATCATGATGACTAAACTGATTACACCAATGACCGTGACACGAGGATCTAAGTTTTGAATAAACTCAGGAATCGAGGCAAATAATTCCAATGGCTCCTTCCCTTTTGTCATCGCTGGATTTACCGCTAATAAAACCGGTATTTGTTTGCCTATTATGATTAAGCCGATGGCAGCTAACATCCCATGGACCGCTGATAAGGGGAAAAAGTCCATCAATTTCCCTAATTTGAACACACCAAATAGCACTTGTACCACACCCGCTACCGCCATAGCGCCTAATGCTAAATGCCAACCGGTTTCGCCACCCCCAAATTCCGCCACAGCACCTGCAACAATCACAATTAATCCAGCTGCTGGTCCTTTAATGGATAAACGTGAACCCATAAACATACTTACGACGATACCGCCAATGATGGCAGTAACCAATCCCATAATTGGCGGGAAATCAGAGGCTTTCGCAATACCCAAACTTAGAGGTAGTGCTAATAAAAATACGATAAAGCCTGAAGCCGCATCGCTTGAAAAATTCTCCTTCAGACCAGCTAAGCCGTCTTTAGGCAATGGAAGATTTGTTTTTTGTGAGGACATATGTGTTTAAATTAAAAATATCTACTGGAAAAATCAGAATGGGTCTTATAATAGGGCCCCATAAATACCCGTGCATAAATTCGGATCACCGCCAGGCCATCCAATATAAAACTTAAGGAAACAAATGCCGCGAGGAAAAATTGATCCTCGTGAATATGGGAAAAGATTAAATCTTCACCGATGAAGGTTGGACTAATGGGGAACCCCGTCAGGCCTAAACAGGCCAATAAAAACACCAAGGCAATTTTCGGATGCGCTTCGGATAAGCCGTGAAAGCGTTGAAGCGTGATTTTTCCTTCTTGGCTAAATAGGCGTTGCAAGCACCAATAGCCCACGATTCCGAACACGACGATTCCGCTTAAATACAACCAGTTTTCGGTCGAATCATAATGCTCATTAAACGAAATGGCTAATGAAATCCAAAAATGATTCATGATGACTAATAACCAACTCACCCGGATACTTTTCCGTTGGGTAAATGATTTAAATACCATCACCAGGCCTATAAATGCAAAGGCAATAGGTAAAAATTCGGCCCAGGATTCCGACAACAAATCCAATTTAGATTGCAGGTAAATGCCTACAAAATAGAGGGGAATGAAGATGAACAAAAGTCCACGGGCATTTAAAAATTTGATTTTATTTCCAACCCACTTAATCGGATTCCATAGGTATTGGTACATCATCGAATCTAAATTCCACTCTTTCAAACACAGCAAATAAATGCTGTATTGTAATTTTTTCGGAAAACGATCTTCCAAGGTTTGAAGGCGCGGAACGAAGGAATAAAACTGTTCCCGGATTAAATAACTAACCACCGAAGGCGAAACGAGTAATTGATAGGTCCGTAAAAACGCATTTCCCGCAAAGTGAAATAAGGCTAATTTCTCAAAACCCAGGGAAACTTCGATGAAAATAATCCCGATTTGCGCGATGGAGGCATAGGCGATTTGACTTTTTACGGAGGATTGTACGCGCGCGATGCCCGTCGCAATAAACATCGTAATTAAACCTAATAAGGCAATTGCCACGCGAACCGACGTTTGGAATTCCCAAAAAGGAAAGGTGCGCAACAATAAAAATACGCCAATATGCACCGAAAGTGATCCGTAAAAAATGGCACTTGAGGGCGTAGGACCTTCCATGGCGCGGGGCAACCACGAAGAAAAGGGCATTTGCGCCGATTTCGCTGAAGCAGAAAGTAAAAACATCGCCGAAATAAACACGCCAATCGCCGAATGCGTCATCAAATGCTCATGGACTAATTCCGCATTGTTCAACTGCGAAAAGGTGATATTTTGACCCCACAAATGATGACTCGCCCACATCGCCAAAATAATCCCCACGTCACCAATCCGGTAAATCGAAAATACTTTGACCGCATTTTTCACCGGTAAATAGCGCTCCCGATAAAAGGAAATCAATAAAAAGGAGGATATTCCGAGAATTTCCCAGCCTATAAATAAGGTTTCTAAATTCCCCGAAAGCGTAGTTAGGCAATAGCCGACATAGAAAAACAGCGTCGTATTGAAAAACCGCTTATAACCTGCCTCCCGATGTAGGTAGTAGCGCGAATACAGAGTGACCATGAAGGTCAATAAGGCCCCTACTAACATATAAACGGCAGAGATATAATCCAACAAAAAGTCGATTTGAAACACATATTCCTTATTTTTAAAGAGAATGATGTCATTTACTTGTATCGGCTCAGCCCCTTGAAATATCCACATGACCACAAATAGGATGGCTGAGGCTAATTGAATCCCTAAGGTTCCAAAGGCCGTCGCAGAAATCAAGGTTTCATTCTTTTTTGGTAAAATTAAACTTACCAAAAACCCAATCACCGGTATCCAAATAAAGATTGATAGATTCATGATAAATTAATTTTGATTGATTAAATACACAGGGAAATTTTCTTGGTTGCTGACTAACAGCGCCTCTAAATCTCCCACTTCCTGAATATCCTTTTTCAAGGGAGTATATGAACTAAATTCTCCCCCCTTAAATACAAATAATGCTTTATTTTCCGGATGAATGACGACTAATTTAACCCATTCGTTGATAAACCATTCATAGGTTTCAGGCGCTTTTTGGATGGTTTTTAACACTACCTCAGGGAAATGTTCCACCATAAGCATTAAACGTACAGGATCATGCACTTCTGTCATTTGCGATGGCAAACCTGGACGTAAATCACCATCAATCCCATTCGCTACGCCAAATAAACCCATGACATTATGGGGCAATTTGGTCCCGGCACCTAAACGTTCGCCATCCACGCGAGAGAAATAATATTCCAAATTAATCCCCCCACATACCGGCGCTGCCGCCTTCAAGATATTAAACAAATAGGTACCATCCGGATCTACTTGATAGTCAAAAGAGTTCATGAACGAGCGCCGATCTAAAAAGAGACCTTTGGATAATTCTCTTCTTCCAACCAAGCACAGCGCATTCGTTGCATGATTTAATTCTGGACGCGGTTCAAAAATAGACACCGACCGTACCCGAATCTTTTCATGAATTTCCTCAGGAGTTTTGCGGGTGTCGATTGACTCAAAACGACGAGAACGCTCTTTCGCATTTAAATCCAACGCCTTTCGAAAGGTAATTTCATGTGCCGCATGAAGCTTGATGTATTCTTGGGAATGCAATTGATCATCGTAAAACACAATATCATCCCGTGTGGTATCATGCAAGGCTCCAACGAAAATCGTTTGCGTCGGAATATCAATCCCTCGCTCCTTCAAAATAGCCCTAACCTCAGGCTTATTGGCCATTTGGCTTAATACCCGTGCATTAACGGACCCAGCTCGACCTGAACAAGCCCCGCAGTCATAGGCCGCATAATGGGGATTATTCACGGAGCTCGCTCCGTGACCCACCACGTAGACAATCGAAGCAAAATTCTTCACCAAGCCGATGCTTTTTAATACACCTTCGACCCGATTTGCCATTTCATCCGTTTTAAAACCCATTTGTAGCCCATTTTCCTGCGCGTCCAAGGCATCGAAATCGACCCGAAGGCTCGAAATCTTATCCATGTGCTGCAAGGAAGATGCTGTGGCCGGACTCATTGTAGGTCTGAAAATATTGGCAAATAATTTCACCGCTGACCAAAAACCTAAGGTTTGCGAAATCAGCCATCCGGTTAGAAAATGATGACTATGTTTCGAGAAATGAAGATCTTTTCCTAAAATTTTGGTATCTCCTACTTCCTTAATTAGAAATTTAGGCGTTACGGGTGCTGGACAAAGTTTGGAATAGAATTTCCCGCCGACGGGTTGGTAAAAGAATTCAACCCCAAAAAATCCCGGCGTTCCATAAGTATCACAGGCCGGGTCTAAATTCTCTAAATAGCGACGGAAGGAACATTCCCGATCATCGATGCAAAACAAGCTTTGGAAGGATTTTTGATGTGGCGCTACTTTTTCGATGCGCTCCATCTGAATTCCTTTTAAGACTTGGTCATAATAACTCCATTCGAAGCTCTCTTGCCACAGGGATAGCACTTTTAATTGCTCAGAAGGTTCGATGGGATCGTGGAATTTGGGAATAAATTCCTGAATTCCTTGTTCCAAGGCATGCCATTCGCCCACTAATTTGTAATCTAAGGCATCGATTTCAAGTAATAATTCAACCAAAATCAGTTCCTCTAACTTGATTTTTCTCGTATCTAATAGAGATTGTGGTAAATCTTCCACGGCTGAAACCATGCCTGACCAGCCTTGATGGGCGAATTGTTGGTCATACAAATATTGCTCGTATAGCGCTTCATTTTTACCCACTAAAATCCGAAGTAAGTCGGAGATTTTAAGCAAAGGATTCATCAGATGAGCTCTTGTTTTTTTCGATTGAAAAATACTCACCCAACTGTTTTGTTCTAATTCACGCAACGCCTCAAAAAAGGATTTACCATCGATTGGAAAATTCCAAATGGAAATTCCTTGATCCAAAAAGCTTCCCACAATACGAAATAGTGTCGGATGAACCAGCGAATCAAGATCTATATTATATTGCTTTTTCCATTGACCACGTAGGGCTCCTACCCTGGGATGCGAAATTTGGTCGTATTGGGCAAAAAGCATTTTACCCTTCCAAGCCTCGGTTTCGGTAGGACCTAATTTTTCAACCAATACACGTTGGATAATTTCATCCGATATCCTTCCTTCTGCATGTAATGCACGGAATTTTTCCAATGGGAAATATACTTGGTATCCCAATTTCACATGTGCCGTTTCTAAGGCTTCATGGAATGATAAATCCTGGAACGCGTGTAAGGTATTATGATGCACGAAGTCCATCAACGGAGCTTGTGCAGGTAAAAAGTGCTTCAAATGTTGAATCACTTCATATTCATTAAATTTTTCTGACATTGAATGGTAATTTAAGGCAGATTGAATAAAGGATTATGCGAAAGATAATCCTACAGCCTTAAATTACGAAATGTTATATACATGGGATTTTGGAGGACAACTAATGGCTCCATTCCATGCTTAGTGATTTGATTGTTGTTTAAAAGAACAAAATGATTTGGAAATAAGTTTGATTGCGACGATAATTGCGCAACTGCTGGAATATAATCTTGTTCAGTTTCCTGTGAAGTTTCCTCTTCTTCAAATAAAAAATCAAAAAGACCGAATTCTTTAGGCTCAGTCTTTTTGACTTTCTGATGGTATTTTTCTAAAGCTATTTTTTTTACATCCACGGTCCCATTCGCCGACACGAGTGTCGTGAAAAAGAGAACCGAAAACAGTAAAACAAATATCTTTTTCAATTTTTTCCGTTTAATAACATTGTAAATGTAGCATTTTTTTTATCTACTTTTCAAGGAAGATAAAAATTCTACCACATCCCTGATTTCTCTTTTCGACATCAATGAGCCCATTGGTGGCATACCCGATGGCGCATTTTCCCTCGATTTTATACGGGAAACAGCTACTTTAAGGGGTTCTGCCTCATTGGTCTTCAATTGGATTTCATGTTCATTTTCCGAAATCAACGTTCCCGATACTTCCTGACCATCCTGTAAGCGCAACGTGACCGTTCCATATCCTGGCGCAATCCGAGCACTCGGCTCAATCAAGGCCTGCAAGATTTGTTCCCGTGTTAATCGACTGCCAATCCCCTTCAACGATGGTCCCACAATGCCTCCCTCTCCACCAATATTATGGCAGCGAACACATTGAACCGTCTGATTTCGATTAAAAATAAAAT
>CANFVE010000008.1 GCA_947450365.1 Cytophagaceae bacterium | reverse complement strand
TCAAAATCACCAAATAACTAGCAATTTTATGCAAGATCGTGCGGTTGTGCACATGGACTTGGACAGTTTTTTCGTTTCGGTGGAGCGTCTGCGGGATGATCGATTGCTGGGGAAACCGGTGATTGTCGGCGGCCTCTCCGACCGGGGTGTCGTCGCCGCTTGCAGTTATGAAACCCGCACGTTCGGAGTGCGTTCCGCGATGCCCATGAAAATGGCCCTGAAACTTTGTCCTGATGCAATTGTCTTGCGCGGTGATTTTGAGGCCTATACCCAATATTCGGATGCCGTAACGTCCTTGGTCATGGCGGAGGCGCCCGTGGTGGAAAAGGCGTCCATCGACGAATTTTATTTAGACATGACCGGCATGGAACGCTTTTTTGGGACGTACCAATTTGCGACGAATTTGCGTCAAAAAATCCATAAAGAGACCGGACTTCAGATGTCTTTTGGTTTGTCCGTAAACAAAACGGTTTCCAAAGTGGCCACCAATTTCGTGAAACCCGCCGGGCAATATCAAGTCCTACCAGGCGAAGAAAAAGCTTTTTTGGCACCGATGCCCGTGGGGAAGATTCCGATGATCGGGGCAGTGACGGCCCAGCAATTGCGCAACATGGGCATCAGCCACGTCGGGTCCTTAAGTCAAATGCCCCTCAAACTATTGGAACGCACCTTTGGAAAATCAGGTATTCAGCTCTGGGAACGGGCAAATGGCATCGATTTACGGCCCGTAGTGCCTTATTCGGAACAAAAATCCTTGTCGAAGGAAATGACCTTTGAACAAGACACGACGGATGTGGGCTTGATTCGGCGGATTTTAGGTTCCCTGACCGAGCAGCTCGCTTACGACCTCCGACAAGCAGGTCAATGTACCTCTTGCGTCACCGTCAAAGTCCGCTATTCGAATTTCGATACGCATACCCGGCAAATCACCTTACCGGCCACGGCGAGCGATCACCTCTTGATTCCGGCCGTACGGGATTTGTTTGAGCGTTTGTATGACCGACGTTTACTCATTCGGCTCATCGGCGTTCGTTTTTCCAAATTACTGCAAGGGCAGGAGCAATTAGGCTTATTCGATCAAGGTGCGCGTTTGGTGCCTTTGTATGGCGCGATGGATTTATTGCGTAATCGCTACGGGGATTTTTCGGTCTTGCGGGCGAGTGGATTAATGGGGCGTGGGGAACGGCGAAATGCCTTGCCTGAAAAATCGGAATAAACATGTATCTGAATTGTCATTCGTATTATAGCTTGCGTTATGGGACGCTTTCGCCAGAACAATTGGTCCAAGCGGCGGTGGCGCATGGGATACAGACACTGGCACTGACGGATATTCATCGGGCTTCCGGGATTTTTGATTTTGTCAAAGCATGCCAGCTCGCCGGCGTCAAACCCGTTCTCGGTATGGAATTTCGCCAAGAAGATTCCCTCATGTACATCTGCATCGCCCGAAATGCCGAAGGTTTGGCCCAAATTCACCGCTTTGCCTCGGAGTATTTACTCACCTCCGAACCTTGGCCCGAGCGCCCACCCGTTTCCCCCGATGTTTGGACCATTTTTCCCTATGCGCGCAAAACGCAAGTAAAAAGCTTGGGTACCCAGGAGCGCTGGGGGATTCGCGCGCAGGATCGGAATCGGTTGTGGAAGGAAAAGGATCGCGCGGGGATGGTTTGGTGTCAGGGGATTACGTTTTTGGACCAACGAGGCTTTTCAATGCATCGCTTATTGCGGGCAATCGATAAAAATGTCTTATTAAGCAAATTACCCCCAGAGTCACAAGCCTTGCCAGATGAGCGCATGTATCGTCCGGAAGAATTGGCTGTTTTTTGTGCGGATTTTCCGGAATTATTGACGGGGGCCACAGCGATTTTGGCGGATTGTTCGTTTTCGTTTGATTTTAAACTGCCAAAGAATCGGCGATTATTCAGTTCGAGTCGGGAAGACGACCGGGCGCTGCTCGCCAAACTCGCCGCCGAAGGCATGCGTCATCGCTATCCCCGGGCGGATCGGGAGGCACAGGAACGGGTCAAAAAGGAATTAAAGGTCATCCACGATTTGGGTTTCGATGCCTATTTTTTGATTACTTGGGACATTATTCGCTATGCGCGGTCGAGGGGCTATTTTCATGTGGGGCGGGGAAGTGGGGCAAATTCGATTGTGGCCTATTGTTTGGGGATTACGGATGTGGACCCGATTACGCTGGATTTGTATTTTGAGCGCTTTATTAATTCGGAGCGGACGAGCCCGCCGGATTTTGATATCGATTTTTCTTGGGATGAGCGGGATGAAATCATCGATTATATTTTTAAGCGCTATGGGGCGCAGCACGTGTGTTTGTTGGCCACCTACGTCACCTTTCGTGATAAGTCGATTTACCGCGAATTAGCCAAGGTTTTTGGACTTCCCAAATCCGAAATTGATGCCTGGTTAGATCCCGCCACGGCGATGCGAGAGGTGGGCTCAGAGATACAAGCCTTGATTGTGAAATATGGCAATCTCCTACTCGATTTTCCGAATTATTTAAGCATTCATGCAGGGGGTATTTTAGTTTCGGAGGCTCCTTTGGCCTATTATACGGCCTTGGAACCGATGCCTAAGGGCTTCCCGATTTGCCAGTTTGATATGTATGTGGCCGAGGAAATTGGCTTTGCGAAGTTTGATATTTTATCCCAACGGGGCCTCGGGCATATCAAAGAATCCGTCGATATCATTCGAGCAAACCGGGGAGTGGATGTGGACATTCATCGGGTGCAGGATTTTATGCGAGATGAGGGGCTTCGGAAGCAATTGATGCGGCATGAAACAATGGGTTGTTTTTACATTGAATCCCCGGCGATGCGGTCTTTGTTGACCAAATTACGCTGCCAAGATTACCTGACGCTCGTCGCGGCCTCTTCGATTATCCGGCCGGGCGTAGCTTCTTCGGGCATGATGAAGGCCTATATCGAGCGTTTTCATGCGCCGGATTCCTATGTGCCCGTGCATCCCTTGATGGGGGAATTGATGCGGGAGACCTTTGGGGTGATGGTCTATCAGGAGGATGTGATTAAGGTGGCGCATTATTTTGCAGGCTTGAGTTTGGCGGAGGCGGATGTGCTGCGCCGCGGGATGTCGGGCAAATACCGTTCTCGGGCCGAATTTGAGCGAATTCGGGATGTGTTTTTTGCCAATTGCGCCGAGAAAGGCTATGATCCCGCCGTGTCGAAGGAGGTCTGGCGCCAAATGGAAAGTTTTTCTGGCTATAGTTTTTCCAAAGCACATTCGGCTTCCTTTGCCGTGGAAAGTTACCAAAGCCTGTATTTGAAGACCTATTATCCCTTGGAATTCATGGTGGCGGTGATTAATAATTTTGGGGGATTTTACCGGACGGAGTTTTATGTACATGAAGCGCGGCGCTGTGGCGCGCAGATCGAGGCGCCGGAGCTGAATGCGAGTGATTTTTTGACGCGCTTGGAGGGTACCGTGATTTGGTTGGGCTGGGTGCATGTCAAAGGTCTGGAAAAGCGAGTCGTTCGGGATTTATTGGAGGCGCGTGAACAAGCGGGCCCTTTTCGCAGTTGGGAAGATTTTGTCCACCGCGTGCCTATTGGCCTCGAACAAGTCATTTTATTGGTTCGCATTGGCGCTTTTCGCCGACTCGGTTGGGAGAAAAAACCCTTACTTTGGGAGGCACATGCCCGTTTTCAAGGGAATCGGGCACCCGTCGTTTCGATGGATATGTTTTCGGAGCAAACGACGGATTTAGGAACCTTGCCGGTCTTGGAACATGATGTAGTAGAGGATGCTTTTGACCAATGGGAGCTTTTAGGTTTTCCGCTCTGTTCCCCCTTTGATTTAGTGGATGGATTGCCCCAAACGCTTTTAAATGCTGATTTGTGCTTCGAGCGAGGGGATATTTTGGGTTATTTGGTGACCCTGAAACCTACGCGCACGAAAAATGGAGATCGTATGTATTTTGGCTATTTTTTGGATGTGCGGGGCGAGTTTTTTGATACGGTGCATTTCCCGACGGATTTGAAAAAGTACAGCTTTCGAGGCGGAGGCGTGTATTGGATGCAGGGTGCGGTGATGGAGGAGTTTGGGCATCGAAGTTTGCGCGTACAAGCTTTGCGCAAATTAGGCTGGCGCGTGGATCCGCGACACCTAGATTAGAACAGGGATAATTGTTCTTCAAGAATAGGTTTTACGGGATTCGCCTGCATTTTTTGTTCGTCAAAAGGCTTTAAAAAAGACTTGATTTCTTCGCTGGGCATGGGCGCAATCCAGGATTTTTCGGCTTCCGGAGATAAAATGACTGGCATCCGTTTTTTGGTATTATGGATTTCTTCCATCAATGGATTCGCGGCAGTCGTCAGAATAGAAAAACTGGGTTTGAGTGCTCGGCTCACAGGATCCATCCAAATCGCATAAATGCCCGCAAGTGCGAAGGGACCAGGGGAGCTGAGGTCGATTCGATATTCGATTTTTTCTTTGCCGCGGGTTTGCCATTCGAAAAATCCGTCGACCAGCACCAAACAACGCTGCTTCAGCACCGAGGGTTCAAAGGACGCCTTTTCGAAAATCGTTTCTGATTTTGCATTCAGGGTTTGATTCGGTAAGGTGCTGGCTTGTTCGGCCGTGGCCCAAGCCGGAATGAGGCCCCAAGAAATCAATTGAATCAGGCCGGGTTTGGCTTGCGTAATAATGGGTAATTTCGGATGTGAAAACCCGGACTGTTTGCCACTGGGTAGCAAACTGGCTTCAAAAAGTGCCTGGGCCTCAAAACGTTTTTCGAGGGATTTTTTGGCACTGGTTTGGTCGGTATAATAACACATTCGATTAAATTTGGGGCCGATGAAACAATTTACAAAAAAATGCGTTTACCTTTAAATTTACAGCCATGAAAAGCAAATTTACCCTCGTCTATTCGATCTTATTTTTATTCGCTTTGCAAGCCTGCGGGCAGAATCCAAGCGTGGCTACCCAAACACCCAAATCAATGAGTCAATTGCCTACAACTGAAGCCGAATGGAAGGCTAAATTAAGCCCCGAAGAATTTTATATTTTACGTCAAAAAGGAACCGAGCAGCCCTTCACAGGCAAGTTCTTAATGCATAAAGAAAAGGGAATGTACACCTGCCGTGGTTGCGGTGCCCCTTTATTTAGTTCGGATTCCAAATTCGATGCGCATTGCGGTTGGCCTTCTTTCGACAAAGAAGTCAAAAAAGGCGTCATCAAAGAAACGGTGGATAATACCTTGGGCATGCGGCGAATCGAAATCACCTGCGGAAAATGTGGTGGTCATTTAGGCCATGTATTTGACGATGGACCCACCGAAACAGGATTACGCTATTGTGTGAATTCGGTATCAATCGGATTTGAACCCGCGAAAAAGTAAGCTTATTTCGCTAGGTTTAATTCAGTTTTGCCAATTAGCCCCACATTCGACCAAGTCATTTTTCCGTCTTTGTACATCTCTAAATAGGGGATGGCTTCTATTTTTTTGGCTTTAGCTAATTCAGGATTTGCATCTACGTCAATTTCGAGTAATTCGACCGCACCGTTTTGCTCCTGAACCCAAGCTTTTAAGATCGGACTTAATTGCTTGCATGGGCCACACCATTCCGCATTGTAATCCACAATGACCTGTTTCTTGCCTTTGATTTTGGTTTCAAAATCACTCATGGACATTCCTGAAGAGGCTAATGCAGAATTTTCAGGGCTAATTACGGGCAAATGAATGGCATTCCATGCGAGCATTCCTCCATCTAAATTATAAATGCTTGTAAAGCCTAGATTTAGGAGGGCATCAGCGGCTTGACTCGAGCGTCCACCTGATAGGCAATAGACCAAAACGGGTTTTGTTTTGTCTAGTTTGGCGATAATTTCTTGGAATGCCGGACTTGAGAAATCTGCCAATTGAGCCCCTTTGATGTGTCCTCGTTCAAATTCATCAAGGGTCCTCACGTCCAGGATTACCGCTTGGGTATCCTCATTTATCTTGGATTGAAAGGCCAGGGCATCGACTGATTTGATGCCTTCCGATTTAGGTGTCGAAGAAGAACATGCGCCTAAAAATAAGGCTATTACACTTAATAGAGCTAATTTTTTCATATACTTATTGATTGGATCGAATGATGCTTTCTAAGGTACTGGCGGGTACGACACCCGATTGACGCCAAACCACCTTTCCCCCCTTAAACAAAATGAGGGTAGGTACAGAACGGATTTGAAATTTATCGGCTAAGGACCGATTTTTATCCACGTCGATTTTAATAATTTTCGCTTGTTCACCCACTTTGGATTTGACTTGTTCCAAAATAGGTTTCAATTGCTTGCAGGGACCGCACCATTCCGCAGAAAAGTCGACGAGAACAGGCTCGGTGGATTGTAATAAGGCGGCAAATTTTGTCATATTAAGTTAAAGAGGCCCAACTACCCCCGTTATGTACATGTTCAAAGCCCTGGGCAATCAAGAAATTCTTGGCTTGCCGACTTCGCATTCCTGAAGCACAGCAGGTAATGTAGGTTTTTTGTTTATTTAATCTACCTAATTCACGTGAGATATTTTGCAAAGGTACATTGATCGCTCCCTTTGTGTGGCCTTGTTTAAATTCACCTGGCGTTCGCACATCGATAATCTGAGCACCTTGGGCAATTAATTCCTTGTAATTTACACGTGGGCCTAAGCCAAAAACCTTTTTTAATAGATTGAGCATGGTATTTGATTTAATTTCGACAAATTTAGGTTGGATTGTTTACCCGTTTCGTGACTTTTGTCTCTTGTGAACTCGGTAAATTTTCACAAATTGCTTTTGATTCTAACATAAAAACTATGAAAAAATTACTCGTTACCTTTTTATTCGGCGCCTTGTTTTCCACCGGTGTATTTGCTCAAAAAGTCCATAAAGTTGTCGTTCAAATGAATACGAGCGATACCACCGCTTGGCATGGAGCCATTCGGAATATTTCCAATTTACAAACGGCCTTAGGTCCCAATACCCAAGTGGAAGTGGTTGCTCATGGCGCGGGAATCAATTTTTTGATTGGTTCGAAGACGACCCAACAGGCAAAAATTGCCGAATTAGCCAGCAAAGGTGTCACTTTCGTCGCCTGTGAAAATACGATTCGGGAACGGAAAATCGACAAGGCTACCTTGTTGCCACAATCCGGTTTTGTGCCATCTGGCGTCGCGGAAGTGGTGCTAAAGCAAGAAGATGGTTGGGCTTTTCTGAAATATTAATTATTTCTTCATGGCTTTGAAGGGGCCTAACTTATGTTGGGCCTCTGAAAATAAATCCTTATAGGGTCCGAAGGGATGATCGATGGGTTTTCCACCGATATCCGGCCAGTCTTTTGAATTATCAAATCCTGGTCTTTCCCGCGTATTGATGAAAGCAGCGAGGTCCCAGGCTTGTTCTTCGGTGAGTTGGCGTGCCTGATAGGTAGATCCTTGCGGCATGTTATCATAGATATAGCCCGCTAAGCGGCTTAAACGAAATAAACCAGCGCCCGTATTGTAGCTATGTTTGCCCCAAAGTGGAGGGAAGGTATATCCGCCAGTGGTAGGATTTTTGATTCCAGTCCCCTCGGATAGGTGGCAAGTAATGCATTTTTCTTGATACAATGTTTTACCTTTTTCGGGATCTGCGGTGCGATCAAGGAATGCGATGTCGCGGATTCCGGTGCCGATGACTTTCGTTCCCTTTGGAATGTTGGTGCCAAGCCATTCCATGTAGGCGATGATGGCTTTCATTTCACGACTGGTGGAGTCGATACCTTTGCCATTGAGGCTTCGTTGGAAGCAATCATTTACCCGTTTCGCGATGGATTCCATACCTCCGCTACGGGCTCTGAATTTCGGATATAGGGCAGCTACTCCGAAATAATTATTTCCCCAGGGCTTCGCGCCGGCTTCTAAATGGCAATTTTGACAATTCATGCCATTGCTCGCCACCTTTACCTTTCCTTTCGGACCTAAATAGTAGGATGTATTTTCGATTAAGGCCTTTCCATAGCGGATGAGCTTTCCCTGTGGGTTTTGTGGAATGCTGGTGGGAGAGGGGCCAATCCATGGGCTAGAATCGGGTTGTTGGGCCCTCGTTTGTCCCAAAAGAAAACAAGTCAAAAAGGAGAAAAGAATGAATTTTATACCGGATCTTTTCATGATTAAACCGTCAGGTGAATAATTTCAATTTGATTTTTTTGGATGCGGATGAATCCTTTTTCGGCTAATTTTTTCATGAGGCGAGAAATGACTTCCCGAGAGGAATTTAATTCCATGGCAATTTCGGTAAAAGAAACTTTGATGAGGTTACTTTGAAAACTTTTTTGATGTTGTTTTAAATACCACAAAAGCCGTTCGTCCAAATTGCGGAAGGCGATTTGGTCTAGCGTATCTAATAATTCTTCGAACCGGGAACGATAGGTTTCAAGCACGAATTGGTACCAGGATTTGTATTTGCCTGCCCATTCATCCATTAATTCCACCGGAATGGCTAAAACCTCAGTATCCACCAGGGCCTTGGCCATGATTTGGCTATTTAAATTCCGAGAGGCGCAGGTCATCGAGATGGCACAGGCTTCACCGGGATGTAGGTTATACATGAAAACTTCGTTTCCTTCCTCATCTTCGCGAAAAACTTTAATGATGCCATCGAGTACTAAGACCGCTGAGCGAATGGATTGACCGGTTTTCATCAAAAAATCATCCGCTTTGAATTTTCGGATGGTGCCTACTTGTTGGATTTTCTTCGTTAATTCCGGCTCAAATTGCGAAAAAAGTGTTTTGGTTTTGTCGATGCTGTTCATGATAAGGAAATAACACGTTGTTCCCCTGCACTGGTAAATGCCGCGTCGATGACTTGCATGCAAAGCGCGCCATCCTGGGCTGATACGGCAGGTTTTGCGGAGGCGGTCAGAGTATCGTGGACATTATTATAAAATTGCATATAATCCCCTTTTTCGGAAGGAATACGGATAGGTGCTTGGCCATCAATATGCAATAGACCATAGGCCTCCTCCGTTTCGGTTCCCCATGAGTCGCCTTTGGGCAAAAGCCCTGCCACCAAATCGGGTTCTTGTTTATCTGCTCGGACTTTGAGGAAACTTCCTTTTTTGCCATGTAATTGATAGGACGGAACGGGCTCTTTGAAATAATAGCCTGCTTTTAAGCGCACGCGTAAACTAGGGTAATACAATAAAATTTCAAACAAATCTTCCACTTGGGTTTCCGGTCTTGTCATGCGAAAATCTGCAAAAACCGCGTCAGGCTTGCCGAATAAATAGAGCGCTTGATCGATGATGTGGGGACCGAGATCCTTGACGATTCCGGCTCCGGGACCTGGGATTTCTTTATGTAATTTGGGCGATTGCGCGCCATTGAAGCGGTCAAAATGAAATTCGGCCTCTACGATGTCACCCAGAACGCCGGAGTCAAAGACTTTTTTGACCGTCAAAAAATCAGAATCTAGGCGCCTATTTTGATAGACAAAAATTTGTTTTCCTTTTTCGTTGGCCAATGCTTCTAAGGCTAAGGCCTCAGAATAAAATGAGGTAAATGCTTTTTCCACGACGATGTGTTTTCCAGCTTGTAGGGCCTTTTGCGCATAGTCGAAATGCGTATAAATGGGTGTATTCACAATAATCAAATCGATGCTTGGGTCATTCAGGATTTGATTCATGTCCGAAACAGATTCCACGGAAGGGTAGAGTGATTGGATGTGTTGATGGGTGCGTTCCCAACAAGAAACTAACCTAAACCCTGGATGCAAATGAATAAAGGGAGCATGAAACACGCGTCCCGACATACCAAATGATAAAAGTGCTGTGCGTATGGCCATTTTTATGTAGCTTGTAATAAGCCACAAATTAGGTGAATTATAGGTAATTTTACTAGTAAAATGACCGCTTCAGATAAAAATATGGAAATAAAAATTACAGAAGATTGGGTACTTTCTCATCGCCATGCACGGGCTGAAAATGGATATAAACATCGTTTTGGCCATGTCCTGGTCATCGGAGGGAGTCCAGGATTTTATGGATCGGTGCTTTTGACAGCTGAAGCAGCCTTGCGTTCGGGTTGTGGTTTAGTGAGTGTGTTGGCTGAAGAAGCGGTTCGGCAAGCGCTTTTGGTTCGCGTTCCCGAGGCGATGACGATTGCTTGGACCACTTGGCGGTCCATTGATTTCAGTAAATTCCAATCCATCGCCATCGGTCCTGGTCTTGGGCAAGGACCGGAGGCATTGGAAATTCTCCAATGTGTACTCTCTCAAACGAAAGTCCCCGTGGTCATCGATGCAGATGCCCTGAATCTGATGGCAGCTATGCCTTCGCTTTTTGATTTATTGACCGATTTAACCATTTTAACACCCCATGTGGGTGAATTGGCTCGAATGCTGGGTTCTGACTTTGACAAGCAACATTCATTGGCCCAAGCAAAATCCTGGATCGCTCAGCGCACGGGTGTTTTGGTGTTAAAAGGAGCACCCAGTTATGTGTTACGTTCGGATGGAACATGTTATGTAAATACGACCGGGAATGATGGCATGGCAACGGCAGGAAGTGGGGATGTATTAACCGGAATTATTTCAGGAATCGTGGCTCAGGGGTATTCGAGTGAAGATTCAGCCTGTTTGGGCGTTTATGTACATGGCTTGTCGGGAGATAGCTATGCACAAAAAAAATCGAAGGCCAGTTTAGTGGCCTCCGATATCCTAGAACATTTGGGTAATACAAAGCTATTGGATTAGCTCAACATTTTCTTTGCGTATTCTACACATTTCTTCGTTTCTTGAACGGCATCAGACCCGGCTGGAATGTTATATTCCAACTCGATTGTCGCAGGAAACGTATATTTTTTCGTTTTCAAAAGCGTCAAAATATCTTTTAATGGAGTATCTCCTTCGCCCCACACCTGGTTTTCACCACCGCGTTCTTTTGACCGACGGTCCTTGATGTGCATGCTTGTTATCCGATCATGTTTAGCCTCAATAAGCGCTAACAAAGTAGCTGTCGTATTGGCACCCCCTGCGGCGATGTAGTGGCCACAATCCAAGTTCATGGAATTGTAAGGAGATTGTGCTAATGCAGCGTCCCAAGCGGTATCAGTTGCTTGTAAGTGGGCATGGTAGCCAATGTATACTTTGTGCTTAGCACCTAAATCACCAAGGCGTTGCGATTGTTTTGTGTCTGTCGGCAATTCGATGGTCACGGAATTAGCACCTAGGGCTTTCGCGGCTTTTAATGCATATTCAACTTCGCCATCCGTATTATTTGGACCCAATGCATTTGGTTTGAACGCGTAAATACTCACACCCGCATCGTTGTACATTTTGCGAACTTCTTTGAATTTGTCCATCGAAACGGTTGAACGCCATTCGGCCACTTCAGCATTGTATTTAGCGAAAGCGGCACGTTGTTCATCCGTCATCGTTGGACGAGGCTGGCCTGGAACATAGGCAGGACGAGGCAAGGTACTTTTTGGCTTTCCAGCGAAATCTTCTACAGCATCTCCCATTAATTCTATAGCGCTGACGTTGCAATCAATGCAATATTGTAATAATTGCTCAACGCTCCCCGGCATACTTCTAAATGAATACGTAATTGCGCCAATTTGAACGCCTGCAAATTTAGAATTGGGTTTACCTGCAAATAAAGTGCTAGCTGCTGAGGCTTTTGAAGCCCATAATAAGCCTAAAGAGGCGAAAGAACCGGCAATCAAAAATTGACGTCTCGAGGTCTGTACTGGTTTTGACATGTTCAAATAGGTTAAAAGATTCGAATGAATTGCAATGATAAATTATTTTTTTCAATACTTGCTGTTAAAAATTTTGTTTTGCGACGAAACACGGGATTCTTGTTACATTTTTTTCTGACTTTTGCTTGCCAAAAATTAAGATTTTTGCCCTAAATTTTCTAAAAATAGTGAAATATTGATTAATTTGGGTCACCTATTTGTTAACTATGACAGAATCAAATCCGCCTTTGGAAAACGAAGGAAAGAAACTCCGAAAAATCATTGCTGCTTCGTCTGTTGGGACGCTCATCGAGTGGTACGATTTCTATATTTTTGGTAGCTTATCCGTGGTGATTGCCACTAAATTTTTTCCGGCGGATAATCCGACGGCAGCTTTTTTATCTACATTAGCCACGTTTGCGGCAGGATTTGTCGTCCGACCATTTGGAGCCTTGTTCTTTGGTCGCTTGGGGGACTTGATTGGTCGGAAATATACCTTTATGGTCACCTTGTTGATCATGGGTTTTTCCACTTTTGCGATTGGGTTAATTCCTGGCTATGAAACGATTGGATTTTTTGCGCCCGTTTTGGTGTTGATTTTGCGCTTGCTGCAAGGATTAGCCCTTGGCGGTGAATATGGAGGTGCGGCGACCTATGTGGCGGAGCATTCGGAGCCAGGAAAAAGAGGCTATCGGACGGCATGGATTCAGACGACCGCCTCCCTCGGTTTGTTTATTTCTTTATTGGTCATTTTGGCAACTAAGAAATCGATGAGTGCAGAGGCCTTTGCGAATTTTGGATGGCGGATTCCTTTCCTAATTTCGATTGTCATGGTCGGGATTTCATATTTTATTCGTAAGAATATGGATGAATCGCCGGTATTTCAAAAGGCAAAAGATGAGGGGAAAATTGTCGCCAATCCGCTGAAAGAGTCCTTTGGCAAGAAACTGAATTTCAAATTTGTGTTACTGGCCTTGTTTGGTGCCACGATGGGCCAGGGGGTTGTCTGGTACACGGGTCAATTTTATGCGCTCTCCTTTTTGCAAAAAGTGGCCAATATTGAATTTGAGCAAAGCAATTACATCATCGCGGCTTCGCTGGCGGCAGGTACTGGATTTTTTATCTTTTTTGGTTGGTTATCGGATAAAGTTGGTCGGAAAGTAGTCATGTTAACAGGAATGTTATTGGCGATTTGTACCTATCGGCCGATTTACCAAGCCATGTATGAAACCGCAGATGTCAGTTTAAAAACGGAAATCACGGGTTCAAAAACCACCAAAACGGATTATATGATGATTCCCAAAAGTGTGGATTTGAAAAAAGTCATCAAAACACAAGTCGCTTATACGGATGGAACGGAGATGACGGTGGAGGAAACAGGTTTGGTGACTTTATTTCCGGGAAAAAATCCTGTGAAAGCTGAAATCAAAAAGACGATACATGTGGGTTCTGGTGGATTTTGGTACTTAATCCTTCTCGTTTTCATCCAAGTTTTGTATGTAACGATGGTTTATGGGCCGATTGCCGCATTTTTAGTCGAAATGTTTCCTACGGCTATTCGCTACACGTCCATGTCACTTCCTTATCACATTGGAAATGGAATTTTTGGTGGTCTTTTGCCGGCTGTGGCGACCTATTTAGCCTCCAAGGCTACGGCGGCCAATGAAGTGGCGAAATTGGCGGGCGAGCAAATACCTTTCGATAAACCCTATTTGGAAGGTTTATGGTATCCCATCATCATCGGTGGGGTTTGTTTCGTGATTGGCTTATTGTATGTCAATGGAAAAGATAAAGAAATAAACGATTAGATCATATGAATGCAATACGACGTGTTTTTGGGCTGGTTTGGATCTTATTGGGTCTGGCAGCAGGGTATTTTTTGGTGGTGCTTCAGTCTTTTACTTTGTTTGAAAAAGGAGGGATGGATAATGTGGTACCGGCGATTATTTATAGTTTTATTTTAGCGCCTTTGTTGACCGGTGGCATGGTTATTTTTGGCATTTATGCGCTGCAAAATGAATATCAACGATGAAATCTTTACAAATAAATTCCTTTGAAGAATATAAGGACGTATATGCCTACAGTGTTGAAAATCCGGAGGGATTTTGGGGCGAGGTGGCTGAACATTTTACATGGAAAAAGAAGTGGGATCAGGTTTTGGAATGGAATTTTACAGAACCTAAGGTCGAATGGTTTACAGGCGCTCAATTAAATATCACCGAAAATTGTTTAGATCGGCATTTGACGGAACGCGGGGATGATGTGGCGATTCTTTGGGAATCGAATGATCCGGAGGAGGCTTCTCGTGAAATAACGTATCGGGAATTGCATCGGGATGTGTGCAAATTTGCACATGTGTTAACCCAACACGGAGCTAAAAAAGGGGATCGGATATGTTTATATATGCCCATGGTCCCTGAATTGACAGTTGCTGTCCTCGCCTGCGCGCGAATTGGCGCGATACATTCGGTGGTTTTTGGAGGCTTTTCAGCACAATCGATCGCGGATCGAATTCAAGATGCGGCTTGTACCATGGTGGTAACGGCAGATGGGACGATGCGAGGAAATAAGGAGATTTATTTGAAAAACATCATGGATGATGCGTTGGTGCATTGCCTGTCGGTCGAACGAGTAATCGTTTTAGAGCGTTCCAATAGCCCTATTTCTATGATGAAAGGGCGTGATGTCTTTTATGGTGAGGAGATGGCGCGCATGGAAGGCCAGGGCCTAACGGATTTTCCGGCTGTGGCCATGGAAGCTGAGGACCCATTGTTTATTTTATATACCTCGGGTTCTACGGGTAAACCCAAAGGCGTGGTGCATACATGTGCGGGCTATATGGTTTTTGCGGCCTATACATTCCAAAATATATTTCAATACAAGCGGGGACAAATTTATTTCTGCACGGCGGATATTGGTTGGATTACCGGTCATTCCTACATCGTATATGGTCCTTTGGCCTCTGGAGCCACCAATGTGATGTTTGAGGGAATTCCTACATTCCCGGATGCGGGCCGTTTTTGGGATATTGTGGATAAATTCAAGGTCAATATTTTATATACGGCGCCTACGGCAATTCGTTCTTTGATGGCCTTTGGATTGGATTATGTCAAAAATAAGGATTTAAGTTCCTTACAAGTCTTGGGTTCGGTGGGTGAACCGATCAACGAGGAGGCTTGGAATTGGTTTAATACCCATATTGGAAAAGGAAATTGCCCGATTGTCGATACATGGTGGCAAACGGAGACAGGTGGGATTTTGATTTCCCCTTTGGCTCATATTACGCCGACTAAACCTTGTTTCGCAACCTTGCCCTTGCCAGGGGTTCAACCGATCTTAGTCGATGAAAAAGGACAAGAGATTTTGGGCAATGGGGTGTCGGGAAATTTATGCATGAAATTCCCATGGCCGGGCATCATTCGGACGACCTACGGAGATCATGAGCGATGCCGTAGTACATATTTTGCCACCTATGAAAATTTATATTTTACCAGTGATGGATGTATGCGCGATGAGGACGGCTATTACCGAATTACAGGCCGTGTAGATGATGTGATGAATATCTCAGGGCACCGGATTGGAACAGCCGAGGTGGAAAATGCGATTAATATGCATACAGGCGTTATAGAGTCGGCCGTGGTCGCTTTTCCACATGAAATTAAGGGACAAGGTATTTACGCGTATGTGATTTTGTCGGATCAATCGCATCAGCCCGATCAGATTCGCAAAGACATTTCAGCGACTGTGACGCGGATCATAGGTGCCATCGCGAGACCCGATAAAATACAATTTGTGACTGGTTTACCAAAGACTCGTTCAGGGAAAATTATGCGTCGGATTTTGCGAAAAATAGCGGAAGGGGAACTATCCAATTTAGGAGATACCTCTACGCTTTTAGACCCAGGAGTGGTGGATAAAATTAAAGAGGAAAGGCTTTAATATGCGTATTGCAGATATTCAGGGACTTTCGGCTTCCTATGGGTCGCAAGAGGTCCTTACAAATATTTCTTTTCAGATTCATTCAGGAGATTGTTTGGCCATCGTGGGACCCATGGGTTCAGGAAAAACCACTTTGGCGAAAGCCCTTTCAGGCCGACTCTTTCGAAAAGGATCGGTCTTTTTTTCATCCCGTGACGCTAAGTCCCAAGCACGCGTTATTTGGGTGGAACAGCAGCATCGATTTGCGAATCGAAGTAACCTGCAAGAGTTCTACATGCAGCAGCGTTTTAATTCCGCTGATGCGGGGGATGCCTATACGATTCTTGAAGTTTTAGCCGAGGAAAATCAAGATCAAGTGTGTCAATGGATTTCTTTTTTTCAGTTAGAGGCGCTCGTTGAAAAACCCTTAATTCAATTGTCCAATGGTGAAAATAAGCGCTTGCAATTGGTACAAGCCTTGTTACGGGAACCCGATTGGTTGATTCTGGATAATCCCTTTTTAGGTCTTGATGTGGAGGGCCGTGTGATTTTGTCTGAGGTCCTTAACCGATTAGACGGAATGGGGATTCATTTTATGCTCATTAATTCCCCATCTGAAATGCCTGATTGTGTGAATCGGGTGATTTATTTGGAAAAGGGAAGGTTGGTTGAAAAGCCCAATTCAGCTGAACAAATCCATGATACCCATCAAACGTTGCTTGCATGGTATACTCGTTTTCCTCCAAAGCCAGATTTCGAGGTGGCCATTGGGATGAAGGATATCAAGGTACAATATGGCCAAACCTGTATCATCGATGGCTTGACTTGGGAAGTGCGCAAGGGGGAGGCTTGGGCACTTTCAGGACCCAATGGCGCTGGTAAATCTACCTTATTGAGTTTAGTGACGGCAGATAATCCACAGGCCTATGCCCAAAAACTGATTTTATTTGATCGGAAACGAGGTTCTGGCGAAAGTATTTGGGATATCAAACGCCGAATAGGTTATGTAAGCCCTGAATTACATCTGTATTTTAAAGAGGCTGGTGATGTATTTTCGGTGGTGGCATCCGGATTATTTGATACCTTAGGTTTGTTCAAGAAAATGACGGAGGCACAGGTAGAACAGGTGGCGGGTTGTTTGGAGATTTTGGGTTTATCGCGAATTCGTCAGAAGAACTTCCAACAAATATCTTCGGGTGAACAGCGCATGGTTTTACTCGCCCGTGCCCTTGTAAAAAATCCCCCTTTATTGATATTGGATGAACCTTGTCAAGGCTTAGATGTCCAACAAATCCAACTCATCAAAGACATCTTGGATTTTTTAATCGCTAAAGGCCAGACCACATTAGTCTATGTGTCTCATTATGCAAGCGATATTCCTTCATTAGTACAAAACCATATACGTTTACAGGTGCCAGGTAAATGAGGATCTGACCGAAGGCGTAAGATTCGTTAGCCAAATAGGTGAAATGTAGCATTTAACGAAACGGTTGATCAATGGAAGGGCTGGGCTGGCTAAACCATTTCGGTCCTTGTTCCGTCATATAGACACAATCTTCTAAGCGAATGCCGAATTCGTTGGGAATGGCGATGGTCGGTTCGATGCTAAAACACATGCCCGGGGTCAGCGCTAAGCGATTTCCTTTGACCATATTTCCCCATTCGTGTCCTTCCATGCCGATGCCGTGGCCGGTCCGATGTGGAAGTCCGGGCAATTTATATCCTGGGCCAAATCCCGCTTTTACGAGTACATTTCGTGCGGCGAAATCGACCTCTTCACAGGCTTTGCCTAGTTGGGCTGCTTGGAATCCTGCTGCTTGAGCTTCTTTTTCGAGGTTCCAAATCTGTCTTTGTTTTTCATTGGCTTCTCCAAAGACAATCGTTCGCGTGATGTCAGACTCGTAGCCACCGACGGCGCAACCGCAGTCGAGCATCACGACATCCCCTTTTTTGAGAATTTGGGGTCGGGAACTTCCATGCGGAAAGGAGGTAGCTACGCCAAACGTCACCGAGGCGAATTTGTGGCTGGCGCCTAATTCGGCATGTTTTTGGGCTATTTTTTGAGAAATAATGCGAGGGGTAATCCCCTCGGCTAGGAATTGTATTCCGAATTGAATGGCTTGGGTCGTGATATCATTCGCTTGTTGCATGAGGGCAATTTCGGTGGGGGATTTAATCAGTCGGCAGGGAACCGTGATCGAATCACCGCTAATAAATGAAAAGGAGGGCATGGCTTTTTTGAGACCATCCGCAATAAAAAACCGGGTATGCTCTTCGATTCCGATATTCCCAGTCCGAAAGCCCAGGTCTTTTAGCAAGGTGCCCGTGAGGGTAAATGGATTTTCATGTTCATCCCAGGTATACACTCGGGTTCCGATTTGTAATACTTCACGAAAGCGATCTTCTTCAAAAGCGGGGCAAATGTATGCGATCTCACCTGAGGCGGGAAGGATGGCAAGCATAGATCTTTCAGAAGGATTCCATTTTATTCCTGAAAAATATTCCATGTTGGTCCCCGCATCTAAAATCAGGGCGGCCATCTTATTTTGCTTCAACAGTTTTTGTGCTTTTTGAATGCGTTGTAATCGCTCGTTTATGCCAATTGTTAAATTGTTTTCAGCTGGTAAAATTGATTTTCCTAGTATTTCTGTAGGAATAAAGGGTGATAGGGCCAAAAGTCCTGCAGATGTAAGCCAAGTTCGCCTAGAAGAGTATAGCATAGTTGATCGGTTTAAAAATATAAATATACCAAGTGCCACTTGATTTCCAAGGCTTTCATACTTTTGATCAAAAAGGTTATTTTTAATTTTTTCGATAAAAAATTTAACTATCCTATGAGTAAATAAGGATAGTTCTCTAGTCAAGCCGTATTAAAATTGCAGGGTCGAGGAGAATTCTTTGACACCTGTAAACCTTTTTTAAACCTTTTAAAAAATCTTTTATGAAAAACAATTCTATCATTCATCGAATTGGAATTCGGTTCGGGGGCATATTCCTCGCGCTGTTTTTGATTCTGTCGACATCCTTGATGGCGCAGCAACAAGCTGTGAGCGGAAAGGTGTCAGGTGCCGATGGGGGTCCGATTATCGGGGCTTCGATCGCCGTAGTTGGAACAAACCGTGGGGCAAGTTCTGATGGCGAGGGTAATTTTAAAATTAATGTGAGTAAAAACGAGACTTTGCGGGTTACGTCGGTAGGTTATTTGCCAACAGATGTGACGTTTACGGGTCAAAAATCCATTAATGTCGTATTGGCAGTGGATAACAAAACACTTTCTGAGATTGTCGTGGTAGGTTATGGTAGCCAAACCAAAAAAGAAATCACGGGAGCTGTTCAAACGATTGGTTACAAGGAATTGAAGGATTTGCCAGTAACGCAAATCGGTCAAAAACTTCAGGGTCAAATGGCAGGTGTTCAAATTAACCAAACGACGGGTCAACCTGGAAAAGGGATGAACATTCGTGTACGTGGTCAATTATCTGTTTCTGCTGGTTCTGATCCACTTTATGTTGTTGATGGTTTCCCTATTACAGGTTCAATCGGTGCGATGAACCCAGATGAAATCGAAGATATCTCGGTATTAAAAGATGCATCATCTACTTCACTTTACGGTTCACGTGCAGCGAACGGGGTTGTTTTGATCACGACGAAAAAGGGAAAAGGTGCTGGAATGAATGTTAGTTTTAACGTTTATACTGGTATTCAAAATGTACCAATGAAAGGTCGGGTTCAAATGATGGATGCGGAGATGTTTGCGCAAACGAAGAAAGAATTCTATGAGGATGCAAAACAACCGGTACCTGTTGAATTTCAAGACCCAAGTATCTACAAAGGAAAAAATAATGATTGGTATGATGCCTTGATTAATAAGGATGCACCGATGTCAAGTTATAACTTATCGATTACATCGAATAAAGAAAAATCAAGAACATCTTTAGTTGCAGGGGTATTGCAACAAAAAGGGGTTGTACGCAATACAGATTACCAACGGTATTCCTTACGTTTAAACTCTACCTATGATATTTCGGATAAGGTAACTGTAGGATTTAACGTAGCGCCTCAATTGGTTTATGATAATACGCCAAGAACGGATGGTGACCGGGGTACAGGTATCTTATTTAATGCCTTACATACTTGGCCAGTGATGCCTATTTACGAGGCGGACGGAAAAACATTGACCAAGTTCAATAAGTTTCCTGCTAGTACGGGTAACATTTTTGCATATGCCAACTGGGTTCGTGCGGCGGATGAGTTGATCAATGAAACGACAACAACCAACTTATTAACCAATGCATTCATTGAATTCGAACCTATCAAAGGTTTGAAAATTAAATCTTCTATGAATGGCGAGATCGCTCGTACGAAATTCTTCTTCTTTAATCCATCGACGGCTACGTCAGCGATTAATGTTCCAATTCCAACCACAGCCGTTTCGATTCGTCAAAACGTTGAAAACTTATCTTGGTTGAACGAGAATACCGTAACCTACGCGAAAACATTATGGGATGATCACAAATTTGAATTATTAGGTGGTTATACGAATCAATATTTCCGTCAAGAATCAACCAACATCCAAGCAGATACTTACGCGGATGATCGTCTTCCAACGATCCAAGGTGCGATTAATATCAACCGGGGGGCTACTCAATCAGGTGTTCAAGAGTGGGCTTTGACTTCTTATTTAGCGCGTTTGAATTACAACTACAAAGGCAAGTATTTATTTAATGCTGCGATTCGTAGTGATGGTTCGTCTCGTTTTGGTGCGAATAACCGTTGGGGTACTTTCCCATCTGTGGGAGCTGGTTGGGTTGTTTCGGATGAGCCTTTTATGCAAGACTTGCCAACTGTTTCATTCATGAAATTAAGAGGTAGCTGGGGTATCATTGGTAATAACAACTTAGGTAACTATACATCTTATGCCTTGATTAATAACACGGTGAATGGTGTATTTGGAAATACAGTAGCCACAGGAGCTGCGGTAACTTCATTGGCGAATCCAAATTTAGGTTGGGAAACAACTCGTCAATTAGACTTAGGTTTGGATTTAAACTTATATAATGATCGTGTGAATTTTACGTATGATTATTATTTAAAGAACACAACTAATTTATTGTATTCAGTTCAAATTGCGCAAGAATCCGGTTTTGGTAACTTCAATGATAACATTGGAGAGATTAAATTCTGGGGACATGAATTTGCTGTAAATACGAAAAATACGGTAGGTAAAGTAAAATGGACAACGAATGCGAATATTTCATTCAATAGAAACGTTGTTGTTGCCTTAGCACCAGGAATCGACCGGGTTTATGGTACATTCCACATCACGAAAGTAGGACAACCATTTGGACAATTCTATGGAGTTATCGCGCAAGGTGTTTACATGAATGCAGCTGATTTAGCTAGTTCGCCACAAGTACCGGGCCGTTCAGTGGTAGGTAGTATTAAAATCAAGGATATCAACGGAAACGGTGTAATCGATTACGGTGGAAATGCGGATGACCGTACCATCATGGGTAATCCATTCCCTGATTTCATTTATGGTATCACAAACAACGTAACCTACGGAAATTGGGACTTCAATGTTATTGGTTCTGGTTCTTATGGAAATCAATTGTTAGTTCGTCACTTGTATTCAACAGCTAACTTGGATTTACCATTTAACGTAGTAGTAGGTGTGAAAGATCGTTTCCGTTCAGAAGCTAATCCTGGATTAGGTATGTATGGAACAACGGTCGGTGGAGGTAACGTAACCGGTATCGAGCGTGACTGGATGAATAGCCGTTTCGTGGCAGATGCTTCTTATTTCACGATTCGTAACATCACGTTGGGATATACGTTTGCTAAGCCAACGAAAGTGTACAAGTCGGTACGTGTGTATGCATCCTGCCAACAAGCTTATGTATTTACTAATTATTGGGGTGGACCAAATCCTGAAACTTCAGCACAATCGAATGGTGCAGGTGACGGAGGTAACTTGAGCCCAGGTGTGGATTTATCCAACTACCCTGTTCCAAGAACTTTCACTATTGGAGCCAACTTTAACTTTTAATTAGCTAGATATCAAACGTTTATTTTAAGAAAAAATGAAAAATAAAATCATATTAAGCTGTTTGCTAGCCCTAGGATTATCAGGTTGCACAGCGGGATTTTTGGAGATTACTCCAGAAACCAACTTAACATCGGTGACGTTTTTTAAGACACAGGCCGATTTTGAACAAGCCGTGAATGCTTGTTACGTACCCTTGCGGACGATTTACAATGATCGTTCTTGGCTTCTATCTGAAATGCATTCAGACAATACCTATTATGCACGTAATACGGCATTTGGCGCAACTGAGCAACAAGAGGATTTGGCCGATTTCTCCATCCCTGTTTCTGGTGGTTTAACTACAAATACGCACGTTTTGAATCAATATCGTCAAGATTATTTGATTATTGCCCGCGCAAATCAGATTTTGGATGTTATTGACAAAGCTGATTTTGATGCAACGGTTAAAGCGAATTTGAAAGGTCAAGCACAATTTTTACGTGCATTTGCTTACTTTGAAATTTATCGTTATTTCAACAAAGGACCTATTCACTTGATCCCTGTTCCAAGTCGTACGGAAGCTGCTGCTCCGATGGGAACTGCTGATGATATTGCAAAAATTATCGTGAGTGATTTGACGGGTGCCATTGCTGGATTGAAAACGAAAGCAACACAGGAAGCTGGACGTGCTACTTCTGGCGCGGCGAAAACCTTGTTAGCCAATTTGTACTTGATACAAAAAAACTGGGCGGGTGTTGAAAAATTATGTAAAGAGGTAATTTCAGAGGGATCTTATTCCTTGATGCCTGATTACAACAATGCATTCTCTACCAGCACAGCAAACAAAAATAATGCTGAAAGCGTATTTGAAGTTCAATTCCAAGAGGGATCAAATGGGTACAACGGAACCTTTATGTACAACTTCTTACCGCGTCCAATGACGGAAGTTGAATTAAAGACTTTGTCCGGAACATCGAATCCTCAACCGCAAACTGGAGAAGGTAATAACGTACCTACACCAGATATCATTGCAGCCTACGAGGCAGGTGATTTGCGTAAAGATGCTTCGATTCAAATGATTACTTGTGCGACTACCTTGTGGGAAGGAAAAACCTATCCGGTAATCAAGAAGTATATCAGAACACATGCCTTGAATGGTAACCATGGAATGAACTGGCCTATTTTCCGCTATTCAGAAGTGTTATTATTCTTAGCGGAGGCGTTGAATGAGCAAGGAAAAACGTCAGAGGCGGCTCCATTTATGAACCAAGTACGTAAGCGTGCTGGTTTAGCCGAAACCACTGCATCGAACCAAGCGGATTTCCGTACGGCATTGATGAAGGAACGTCGGGTGGAATTAGCGTTTGAAAATAAGCGTTGGCATGATTTAGTTCGTACAGATACCTTTAAAGAGACAATTGCTGCTTATGGTGCTCGCATCAAGGCGAATCCATTCTCTTACTATTACCAAAAAGGATATACGTTGCGTAGTAATTCATTCTCTGTAATTGAGAAATACTATCCAATGCCAGCTGATGAGGCTGCCTTGAATCCGAATCTTACTAAATAAATAATAAAGTTTTATAGAGCCGCTGAACTTTCGGCGGCTCTATTTTTTTCTCCTCATATGCCTATCGTTCATTTTATTTTATTGTTTTATTCATTTTTCAGCCTCTTTTTTTCGGCTGCAAATCCTCCTAAGTTTAAAAAGACCATTTTGACTTCCACCTTTGTTTCGGAAGGCGTTTGCATCGGTGATGTGAACCGGGATGGAAAAAAAGACATCATCGCGGGAGCCTTTTGGTTCGAAGCACCTCGCTGGACACAGCATCTATTCACCACGGAGATTCGATATAATAAATCCCTAAAAGCATTTCCTGAGGGCTATGCATTTAAAGTGGATGAAGGCTATTCGGATACTTTTGCCAATTTTTCGGCGGATATTAATCACGATGGATGGATTGACGTAATCAAAATCGGTTTGCCTGGTGAAGCGATTTATTGGCTTGAAAATAATCACAATGCCTCTGGGCTTTGGAAAAGACATGATTTATATACATCCTTGGGCAATGAATCCCCTTTATTTGAGGATGTGAATGGGGATGGTCAACGTGATTTAATCGGCAACGATTCCAAAAACAAACAAGTCATCTGGTTAGAAGCGCCAAGTAAAAAAGATACTACCTGGGTCGCTCATGTCATTTCATCAAATCCAAGCCTAGGTACGCACAAGTATACCCATGGCCTTGGTTTTGCTGATTTAAATAAAGACGGTCGAAAGGATGTGATTATCAAAGACGGTTGGTGGGAAATGCCTAAAGATTTAAGCAGCGACTGGACATTTCATCCATTAAATTTAAAACACGATTGCTCGCAAATCTATGTACAAGATTTTGATGGAGATGGCGATATGGATATCTTAACATCATCCGCGCATGACTACGGAACCTGGTGGCATGAGATTAAAAATTTGGGCACGGGGGAAGTAGAGACACATGAAATCCAACGGCGCTTGTCACAGACGCATTCGCTCCAACAAGTCGATGTCAATGGCGACGGCCATCAAGATTTCATCACCGGCAAACGATTCATGGCCCATAATGGCAAAGATCCCGGCGAATTTGAAAAAGCTTTATTAGTGTGGTATGAATTTAATCCGAAACCTTCTCCTACCTGGGTAGAACATGTGATCGACGAAGATTCAGGTTCAGGTATTCAGTTTTTTGTCGAGGACATGAATAAGGACAAGAAAATTGACCTTGTTTTGTCCAATAAAAAAGGGGTTTTCCTCTTTGAAAAATTATAAATAAAATTTAATCAACCCAAATCATCATATTTTAAAATTATTGAATTAATTTAAACCAATAAACCTATTAACATGAAAATTAATTACCGTAGTCTCGTTTGGCTATTTGTTCCTTTGCTGGCTATTCAAACGCCCAGCTTTGGTCAAAAAGACAAACAATCCGAAAAGGGTTTCAAAAAGATTTTTGATGGAAAGTCTTTGAAAGGATGGGAGGGAGATCCTGTCTATTGGAAAGTTGAAAATGGGAGCATTGTGGGTGAAATTACCCCGGCAACTTTATTAAAGCGCAATACCTTCATTATTTATCGGGACGCAAAACCTGCTGATTTCGAACTTAAGTGTGAGGTGAAAATCACAAAAGAAGGAAATACGGGGATCAACTACCGTTCGGAAGAGTTATTGCCAGATCTACCTTTTGCTTTAAAAGGATATCAAGCGGACATCGACGGAGCGATTCGTTATACGGGTCAAAACTATGAAGAACGTGGACGGACTACCTTAGGGTATCGAGGTGAAATTGTCACCGTAAATGAGCAAACAGATCCAGAAGTGAAGAATAATCTTCGGGCGTATTCGGCACGTAATGCGTGGTTGCCGCGTAAAGTAACAGGCACCTTAGGCAATACAGATTCATTGAAAACGAAAATCAAATCGGAAGATTGGAATGAAGTTCATTTGATTGTGAAGGGCAATCATTTGTTGCATTATGTCAATGGAATTTTAATGAGTGATGTCACGGACTTGGATAAAGTAAATGGCAAATCAGAGGGCTGGTTAGGTGTACAAGTGCACGTAGGACCTCCGATGAAAGTAGAGTACAGAAATATTCGTATCAAAAACCTAAAATAATATGAAATCAATTGTTAAGTATTTAATAGCGCTTGTTGCGGTAGTTGGCCTAGGAAGTGCCGGCTACAACAGTTTATTTAAGATTGAACCAGCTCACGTAGAAGGTGCCAATCCTAAGTTGGACAAAATCAGATTACAACCTGGTTTTAAGATTGAACACTTAATTAGCCCATCAGATGAAAACTTGGGGTCTTGGGTATCGATGACTTTTGATGATAAAGGTCGTATGATTTGTTCAGATCAATATGGTGGATTATATCGATTGACGATTCCTGCTATTGGTTCTGGTAGTTCGAAGCCTTCCGTTGAGAAATTGAAATTCGGCAAGGGTGTTGATACCTTGGGTATTGGAAATGCTCATGGTATGTTATATGCATTTAACAGCCTTTACGTGATGGTGAATGCGCGGGCGACTCCTCCTCGTCCAGCGGCGGCTGCGGGAGCGAATCCTCAACAACGTGCTTTTTCACAGGGCTATGCGCCAAGGGGTAGCGGTTTATATCGCGTACAGGATTTAGATGGAGATGATCAGTTTGATAAAATCACCTTGATGAAAGAATTCAAAGGCGAAGGAGAACATGGTCCGCACAGTATTATTCTATCACCTGATAAAAAATCGATTTTCTTGATTTCTGGTAACCACACCGATGTACCTCCCATGGATGCGTATCGTTTGCCAAAAAACTGGCAAGAAGATAATATTTTCCCTTTAATTAAGGATCCGCGTGGGCATGCGAATGATCGCTATGCACCAGGAGGATGGATTGCCAATATTGATCCAGAAGGAAAGAAATGGGAATTGATATCTGCGGGTTATCGGAATGCCTTTGATATCGCCTTTAATGAAACAGGGGATTTATTTGCTTATGATGCGGACATGGAGTGGGATTTCGGTTTACCTTGGTACCGACCTACACGTATTTGCCACGTTACAAGTGCTTCTGAATATGGCTGGAGAACAGGTAATAGTAAATGGTCTGCCACCTATCCGGACAATTTATCGCCGGTATTGAATATTGGTCAAGGTTCACCGACAAGTTTATTGTCTTTGAAAGATGCCAAATTTCCTGCCAAGTATAAGAAGTCATTATTGGCCTTTGACTGGACCTTTGGTATTGGTCACTTAATTAAATTAAGACCTTCTGGATCTACCTTTTTAGCAGACCGTGAAGAATTTATCTCTGGTATTCCTTTGCCTTTGACAGATGGTGTAATTGGACCTGATGGTGCGTTATACTTTATGGCAGGTGGTCGTCGATTGGAATCGGATGTGTATCGTGTTTCTTATGTAGGAACGGAAGAAGCGAGTGCAAAAACGTTAGTTGGCGCACCAAACCCTTTAAATGAATTACGCCGTAAAATCGAGCAGTTCCATCAAGGACCAAATCCTGCTGCCTTGGCAGTGGCATGGCCTAATTTGAAACAC
Source organism: Cytophagaceae bacterium (assembly GCA_947450365.1). Classification (GTDB taxonomy): domain Bacteria; phylum Bacteroidota; class Bacteroidia; order Cytophagales; family Spirosomataceae; genus Aquirufa. The sequence continues at coordinate 67,824 of CANFVE010000008.1, read as the reverse complement.
CCAGATCGTTTTATTCGGTATGCGGCGCGTTTGGCATTAGAACACCAACCGTTGAATGAGTGGAAAGATAAGGCATTGAACGAAAAAGATCCGATTGCTGCTACGCATGCGTTGATTGGTTTGATTCGTCAAAGCAAGCCTGAATTTAAGTCTGCGATTTATGCCTCTTTATTGGCTGTAGATAATAAAGCCTTTACTGAGTCTCAAACCTTAGATTTATTACGTGCCTATGAATTAGCGATGTTGCGCTTGGGTATGCCAGATGCGGCTACGACTTCACAAATCATTGCGAAATTTGATGCTAAGTATCCATCGAATCGGATGAATATGGACCGTGCTTTAAGTCGTTTATTGGTTCCTTTAGAGGCGCCAAAAGTAATCGAGCGGACGTTGAAATTAATGGAAACGAAAGACACGGCAAGTGCTACGGCATACCGTGTGGAAACAGCCACTTCTTCTGCGGATTTAATTATGCGTAACCCACAATATGGAACGGATATCGCGAAGATGTTGGAAAAAATTCCACCGGCTCAACAAACCTATATGGCTACCATGTTATCCGCAGCCAAAAACAATTGGACACCTGAATTACATGAGCGTTATTTCTCATGGTTCAAAAAAGCATTTGCTTATTCAGGAGGACGTAGTTATGTAGGATTTATCGACCGTGCTCGGAAATTGGCCTTGAAAAATGTCGCTGAAAATAAGCGTGCCTATTATGATAAATTAGGTGGAGCAGATATGTTATCGGCAAATGGAAATGATATTGTGAATATCAATTATCCTAAAGGACCTGGAAAGCAATGGAAATTAGCGGATGCAGTCGCTTTATTGGATGCGCCATTGACAGATCGGGATTTCCAAAATGGAAAATCGATGTTTGCGGCGACTACTTGTATTCGCTGCCATGCCATGGGCAGTGAAGGTGGCGGTAATGTGGGACCTGACTTGACGAACTTGGGAACTCGTTTCTCGAAGAAGGATATGTTGGAATCCATCATTGACCCGAACAAAACTGTTTCTGATCAATATGCCGCGACTCAAATTATGTTGCGTAACGGAACTTCGGTGATTGGCCGTGTGACTAATGAGGATAAAGTAGCTTACTATGTTTCTCAAAATCCATATGCGCCAGAGCAAATCGAAAAAATATTAAAGAAAAATGTTCGTTCGGTTAAATATTCACCGGTGTCTAGTATGTTGCCAGGTTTAATTAACAGCTTAAATGCTGAGGAGTTAAAAGATTTAATGGCTTATTTAATGTCAGGTGGAAGCGAAAGCAACGCCATGTTTAAAAAGAAGCAATAGAATAAAAGATGTCAGATTGGATCGGGAAAATATCGAATCACAAGCAATTAGGAGGCATTGAAACGTCCGTATTGGATAATGGGGCGGGGCGAGGTGTCCGAATTGCTTGGATCGATACCGGGTCTGGTTTTCGCTATAAAGTCGTCCTAGATCGGGCGATGGATATTGCGGAGGCATTCTATAACCAACATAGTTTGGCGTGGATCAGCCATGTCGGTGTCACCGGACCTCAACCGATGTCGAACCAAGGAATTCATTGGCTTCGTACGTTCGGGGGAGGTCTTTTGGCTACCTGTGGATTAGACCATGTCGGAGGACCCGACGAAGACGAGCACGGCGTGCGCGGCGTGCATGGGCAAATTAGTAATTTGCCTGCGGAGATTATTTCGATCCAACAGCCTGACCTTGCGTCTGGTAACTTGGATATGTCTATTACGGGTATTATTCGCCAACATAAAATTTTTGGTCCTTGTCTCACCCTAAAACGTACCATTTCAGGTCGTTTGGGCGAGGCCAGTTTGCAAATCCATGACGAAATCCTCAATGAGGGAAATGCAGAAGCACCTTTGATGCTTTTGTATCACTTTAATTTCGGGTGGCCCTTCGTAGACAAAGGAACCGATATCGTATGGAAAGGAAGTTACCGCGTGGCTTCAGATCCGAAATTATTGGGAATACCCAACCTTAAAAAATGCCCGGATCCCTTGGACATTCATCAAGGTGGCGGGGAATCGGTCGTTTACATTGACCCTGAAGTGGATGAAAGCTATCGCGTTCAATGTGGACTTTGGAATGAAAATAAGCAATTAGGCGTTCGGATTGAATTTGATAAGCGAGAATTACCTTGGTTGACCAATTGGCAACATTTCGCCCAAAACGAATACGTTACGGGCATCGAACCTGGAACGAATCCGCCGATTGGACAAAAAGCTGCCCGAGAATCCAATACGCTAACGATGCTAGGGCCGGGAGAAAAGAAAATAGTAACAGTGAAATTAACGGTTTTGGCGCCTGCGAATGACCCAAGCCACCATGATGATAATTTTTTACATTTAATACACGAATAATGAGCAATAATGCAGCAAAAGCGCTAGAACAAGGAAAAGGAATTTTACGGTTAGCACCGACATGGGTTCCTAGGTCTTTCTGCGTGCCAGGTAGACGAATCAAATTACATCCAGATGATTATTACGTATTGGGCGGTGTACGTGGAGGCATCGACGAACGTTGGTTATCTTCCACCACGCCAGCGAAAAATGGTCCTTTAACCGGCGAAAATGAAGGCTTAAGTGCCGTGGTTTTTGACAATGACGGGAAAGAGGAGCAAATTTTATTGATCGATGTGATCGACGCATTAAAAGGAGAAATCATTGGCGATCGCCTTTGGAATGAATATCAATCTTGGCCTATGTATTCGAAGTTTTTCGATAACATGGGTCCTTTGCCTCATCACATTCACCACAACGATGAACATGCGGCGAAGATTGGTCAATTAGGTAAGCCTGAGGCCTATTATTTTCCCCCACAATTGAACAACCATGGGGGTGATTTCCCTTACACGTTTTTTGGAATAGCACCGGGTACTACGAAGGAGCAAATCAAAGAATGTTTGATGAATTTCACGAAAGGTGATAATAAAATCACCATGTTCTCACAGGCCTTTCCATTAATTCCGGGAACGGGCTGGGATGTGCCTCCAGGTATGTTGCACGCACCTGGCAGTATGTGTACCTATGAGCCACAAAAAGCGTCGGATGTGTTTGCGATGTATCAATCATTGGTGAATGAAGCGGTGATTCCTGAGGAATTGTTGTGGAATGGAACACCGAAAGAAGATGTGGGTAATTATGACCAATTGATGGAAGTGATCGATTGGGAGTTAAATACGAATCCAAATTTATTAGAAACTCGTTTCATGCAACCAATTCCGGTGGAAGACGAAGCAGCCATGACGGCCAAAGGATATTCTGAAAAATGGGTATGCTACCGTTCAGACGCATTCAGTGCGAAGGAATTGACGGTATTCCCTGGCCAAACGGTGACGATTACGGATGCAGCAGCCTACGGCTTGATTATGATGCAAGGACATGGGAAAATGGGTGTTTGGAATATCGAGACGCCGGCGATGATTCGCTATGGCCAATTGACCAATGATGAGTTTTTTGTGACTGAAAAAGCAGCTAAGGCGGGCGTTCAGATTACGAATCATTCGTCCACGGACCCAATTGTGATGTTAAAGCACTTTGGTCCTCAAAATCCAGATTTGAAATTATAAGCTTTAAAACCTACATAATATGAATACGTTTCCAAAATTACACAATGCCACATGGCCTGGTATTGTGGGCAAGGGGCCAGATTCGGAGCCCGTAATTTCCTTAGATCAGATGTTGCAAATGACTGCAGCGGCCGAAGTCGATGGAGTAAAATTTGATGGTGTAGACATCGGTTTATTGCCACCCCATTTTGATATCGAAAGTGGAAAAGAAGGCGCTAAGGCCTTGGCTGATAAAGTGGCTGCGTATGGCTTAGAAATTGGTAGTTTAGTGGCCCCGATCTGGGCAGGAAATGCCATGGGCGACAAGGATGCTCGTGATACCTTCGTGGACATGGTGCGTCGTTCATGTGAAATCGGAGCCGAATTACGTAAAATGGGCATCCGTCCGAATGGCATCATCCGCATCGATTCTGCTGCGGGTGTGGCGGATTGGGCAAAAGATCCTGTGGGAAATTCGAAATTGATTGTAGATACATTCCAACGGGCTTGTGACGTAGCTGCCGATTTCGGTGAGCGCTTAGCCGCCGAAGGAGAAATTTGCTGGGGTGGGATGCATTCCTGGCGAAATATGATTCAGACGCTTGAGGCGGTGGATCGTCCTAATATCGGCTTCCAAGCAGATATGTCACATACCTTGTTGTATACGATGGGTTATAATTGCCCAGAAGACCGGATTTTGCCAGCGGATTACAACTGGGTAGATCGTGAAGTTTTGCGCGGTGCCTTGAAGGAATTGACATCCGCATTACGTCCATGGACGATTGATTTCCACGTCGCGCAAAATGACGGTACGGTTCACGGAACAGGAAGTCATGATAAAACGGGTCGTCACTGCCAAGCGACGGATCCGAATGGTAAATTGGTTGTGGCCGAAGATGCTGGATTTTGGCTTCGGGACGAAAAAGGGGAATTAACGAAGGCATTCAAGCATATTTGTTGGGATGGCTGCATGTTCTCCAATGCGGTGATGGAACAACAAAAAACCTGGAATGATATTTTAGCAACCATGATTCAAGTGCGTAATGCGCATGGTTGGTCTTAAATTTTAATGGATATGAAACAAATTAGAATCGGATTGATCGGAACGGGGTTTATGGGAAGAACTCATTCCAACGGATATAACCGCATCCAAAACTTTTTCCCTGACTTAACCTGCAAACCTGTTTTACAAGCAGTTTGCTCTCGGAACGAAGCCAGCGTAAAAAAATTCGCGGAACAATGGGGCTATACTTCATATGAAACAGATTGGCGCCAATTAATCGCCCGCGATGACATCGATGCGGTGGATATTTGTACGCCTAATGACACGCATGCTGAGATTGCCATCGCTGCTGCAAAAGCAGGAAAAATGATTTTATGCGAGAAGCCATTGTCTCGGACATTGGCAGAGGGCGAACAAATGGTGGCCGAAATCGAAAAAGCCGGTGTGGCGAATACGGTTTGGTATAATTACCGTCGCTTGCCGGCGGTAACCTTGGCAAAACAAATCATCGATTCGGGTAAATTAGGCCGTATTTTCCATTATCGTGCGAATTTCTTACAAGACTGGACCATTTCACCGGATTTGCCTCAAGGCGGTGCGGGCACTTGGCGCTTGGACGTGGAAGCTGCTGGTTCTGGCGTTACGGGTGATTTATTAGCGCATTGCATTGATACCGCGATGTGGTTAAACGGTGGTATTACAGATGTATCTGCGATGACTGAGACATTTATTAAAGAGCGTGTTCATACAGGAACGGGCCAAGTGAAAAAAGTGGGCATTGATGATGCTTGTATTTTCCACTGCCACTTTGCGAATGGTTCTTTGGGATTATTTGAATCTACTCGCTATGCGAGGGGTCACAAGGCGCTTTATACGTTTGAAATCAATGGGGAACATGCTTCCTTGCGCTGGGATCTACATGATTTGAATCGCTTGGAAATGTATGACCATGCTGATGCCTCCATTACACGTGGCTGGAAGTCAATTTTAGTAACTGATGGAGATCAACCTTATATGGACAAATGGTGGGTACCTGGTTTGATTATCGGATATGAACATAGTTTTGTACACCAAGCAGCTGATTTCTTCAAAGCATTAGGAGATGGAACGCCATGTGCGCCAACGTTCAGAGATGCCTTACAAACCCAAAAAGTTTGTGAATCTGTGATCGAATCTGCAAATGCCAAGGCTTGGAAAGATACGAATGTTGAATGGTCCTAAGCGATTGCCTGCTTGATTTAAAGGATGTATCCTTTTCTTATTCGGGTGCGCCTATTTTGCGTTCAGTGGATTTACGCTTGAACAAAGCCGAGATTCATGCGCTGGTAGGCGAGAACGGAGCGGGCAAATCGTCCTTATTTAAGTGTATTATGGGAATAATCTCTCCATCGGATGGGGAGATTATTTTTTTGGGTGAAAACATACAAGGGCTTTCGGTGCGGGAGGTGTTGGGCAAAGGTATTTCGATGATACATCAGGAATTGATGTTGATCCCCGAATTAAGCGTGGCTGAAAACATCTATTTAGGCCGCGAGCATTCAGGAGGAAAAAGGATGTCTTTGTCGGCGATTCAGTTCGCGGTTCAGGAATTATTTGATCGCTTTGGTTTGGATATTCCGGTCGATGTGCGGGTGAAGGATTTATCGATCGCGCGCCAACAAATCGTTGAAATCATGCGTTCCGTCTCCCAACAAGCGAAATTGATTTTAATGGACGAGCCCACGTCATCCTTGACGGATGTTGAAATTCAGTTTTTTACCCGACTCATTCGTGACTTAAAAGATTCAGGCGTCGGGATTTTATTTACCTCGCATAAAATGGAGGAAATCTTCGGTTTTGCGGATGTAATGACGGTCTTACGCGATGGAGAGATGGTCGGGACTTATCGTTCCAATGCAATCGATGCACAGGCATTGGTTCAAAAAATGGTGGGTCGGGAACTCAAGGATTTTTATCCGAAGGCTGATGTGAATACCGGTGACTTGTTGTTAGAAGTTGAAAATCTAGGCCTATCAGGTGTTTTTGATGGAATTAATTTCCAGGTTCGGGCGGGTGAGGTGGTCGGATTAGCTGGATTGGTGGGCGCAGGTCGAACGGACATCGGTCAAAGTATTTTTGGCATTAAACCCTATACGTCTGGTGAGCTTCGCTACATGGGTAAGGAATTTGCTCCCAAACATCCTTCGGAGGCCTTGGAAGCTGGCCTGGCCTATTTAGGGGAAGATCGGAAGGAATTGGGAATTATACCTGAAATGAATATTACGGAAAATATGACCTTGGGTTTGATGCGTTTGTTTCAAACCATGCAGCGTATTTTATTTCAAAAGGAACACAAGGCGACGTCCGAAAAATCGGAAGCCCTGCGCATAAGAATGTCACATGCGGGGCAAAAAATCCAGGAATTGAGTGGCGGGAACCAACAAAAGGTTTTGTTCGGACGAATGCTTTTAAATATGCCGAATGTCTTGATATTAGATGAACCTACGCGCGGGATTGATGTGGTGTCTAAATTTGATATTTATCGATTGATGTTAGACTTGAAACAAGCGGGAAAGGGGATTTTGTTGATTTCCTCGGATATGACCGAATTGTTGGAAATGAGTGATCGGGTGGTGGTGATATCGAAGGGGGCCCAACGAGGAGAATTAAGCAAGCAGGATGTCAGTCCTGAACGAGTTTTACAATTAGCTTTGCATGCATAAATGAAGAATTTATTTTTAAAGAGTCCTACGGGAGGAATATTTATCGCATTGGTGTTGGTTTGCCTCTTGTTTGGTAGCTTGACGTCGCGATTTTTTACCCCGATGAATATGTCGGTGATTCTCAACCAAGTCTCGGTCAATGCCATTTTGGCCTTTGGTGTAACTTTTGTGATAATCGCAGGGGGAATTGATTTGTCACTCGGATCGCTATTGGCCGTTAGCGGGGTGATTGTCGCCTTGCTTTCACAGGACGGGAGCTATGCGCTTTGGATGGGTCTTTTACTTACCTTGATCGCCGGTATGGCCATGGGGGCTTTGAATGGGGTGCTGGTCGTACTGACGAAGGTACCGCCGTTTATTGTGACTTTGGGTACGATGACGATTGGTCGGGGTGCGGCGCTTTTATTAAGTAAGGGGCGGCCGATTTCCGATTTAAACGAATCCTTGAATTTTTTAGGTAGTGGGGATATTGTGGGCATTCCGGTGCCGATTATCTTTTTGGTGATTTCATTTGTGTGTTGCCAAATCCTTTTGACCAAAACCGTTTTTGGTCGCTATGTCAAAGCGATTGGTGGCAATGAAATGGCGGCCTTTGTGGCGGGTGTGCGAGTGAATCGGATCAAATTATGGGTGTATGTGATTTCTGGTTTATTTGCGGCCTTGGCGGGAATCTTGTTGACGGCTCGGATTCAAACGGGCCAACCGAATGCGGGCTTAGGTTTTGAATTGGATGCGATTGCAGCCGTGATTATCGGCGGAACGAGCACGCGTGGAGGAAAGGGTACGATTACGGGGACTTTGTTGGGCGTCTTGTTTATTGGCGTGATTAATAATGGCTTAGATTTAATTAATGTTTCTGCCTATTGGCAGCAGGTTATTATGGGGGGAATTATTATTTTGGCAGTGGTATTGGATGGGCTTTACCAAAAAATGAAAAAATAAGATGAAAATACGGGTATTATGTGTTCTGTTGGCTTGTTTGATGGCGAGCGCCTGTTCGGAGAAAAAGAAAGATAGTTTGATCATCGGGGTGTCGATGTTAAGTATGCAAAATGAGTTTATCCAGCAAGTGGCGGATGCGCTTGAGAAATCGGCAAAAACGGCGAATGTGGAATTGATCGTAGTGGATGCGGAGCGTTCGTCCTTGAAGCAAGTGGAGCAGGTGGAAAGTTTTATTAGCCAGCAAGTGGACGCCATTATCCTCAATCCCTGTGAATTTGAAGCGAGTTCTCCTGCCGTAGAAAAGGCGCAAAAAGCCGGTATTCCTATTGTGAACGTGAATTCATCGACGAAATCGAAACCGGATGCCTTTGTGGGTTCGGATGATGCGGAATCTGCCAATATGGCGATGGAACTAATCGCAAAGCACTTAAACGGCAAAGGAAATGTATTAATGATTCAGGGCTATATGGGGCAGGCGGCGCAGTTGGATCGTGAGCGTGGCGCAAAAGCCGTATTGGCCAAATATCCTGGAATAAAACTCTTAGCTTCTCAAACGGGTGAATGGGATCGTGCCAAATCGATGTCCTTGATGGAAAACTGGATTCAGTCGTTTGGGGATCAAATACAAGCGGTTTTTGCGCAAAATGATGAAATGGGCTTAGGTGCCGTTCAGGCGCTGTTGGATGCCAAGAAAAAGGCGAATGTCTATGTGGTGAGTGTGGATGGGATTCAGGACGCACGGAAGTCGGTGGAACAGGGGAATTTAGATGCTACGCTCATTCAAAATGCCGAGAAACAAGGCTCTGAATCTTTGCGCATGGCCATTGAATTAGCTCAAAAGAAAAAAATAAAGGAATCAAGTATTATGATTCCTTTTGAAATATTCCAGAAAAAATAGGTTCTATTTGACCAGTTTATTGGCAAAATCGATGTATTGATCCCAATCGTAGGCATTAATGTCATGATTTCCTTCGCGGATGTGGTAGCGTACTTGCTGTCCCACGGGTGTATTGAGGGCAGGAAATTCATTTTTTCCGAGTCCTGATTTTCCGAATAATTGATAGACAGCTTCGGCCTGTTGGCCACCCATAAATTCCCCTTTGGGATCGGACCATTGGTCACCTACGGCGCTTGCGATATAGAGCGGTCGGGGTGCGACAAGGCTCAGCAAGATGTGGCTATCAAAGGGCAATTCATTTTCCTTGTAGGCATAGTTTTTATAGTCTTTGTAAAACCAATGGGGGAAACTATTGGTGATCCGCCATAGGTTTTCTCCGAAATTCCGTCGGGCGATGGCCGCGCCGCCTTCTCCGGATTCATTGGAAATGACTGCGGCATAGCGGGTATCCGTGGCACCGGCCCAAAGCGCTGCTTTTCCGAGGCGGGAATGTCCGTGCAAAAGGATGCGTTTTGAGTCGATTTGTGCGATTTTTTCGAGAAAATCAACGGTCCGATTTAATCCCCAGGCCCATGCGCCATTTGCCGACCATTCATCTGCCTGTAAGCCTAATTCCTTCGCCAATAGGGTACGAACGCCGGTCAAGTAGCCATCCGGTTTATCTTCTTCAAAATCTCCACAAGCGATGGTGATGCTGCCATAGCCGGCGGCGATGAGTTTTTCGAATTGCCAACGAGAGGCCCAGGTCCCTCTTGATTCTTCTTGGCCTTTATTGTTAATATAGGCGGGTTTATTGTTGCACACCGTGTATTTATCAAATAAAGGAATGTTGGGGTCATTAGATGTGGTTTGGTTGCCACAAAAATTTAGTCCGATGAACACGGGTACTTTCGTTTTTACGTTGGGTAAAACCCCCAGTACCGTCACGTCATATTTTCCGGCAAGTGTTAATTTCCACACATATTGGGTGGCTTTTCCTTGTAGGATGTCGGTTCTGGAGATTAATTGGTAGGACTGTGAGATTTTTTTCGTTGGCATTTTTCCGAACATGTATTGTTCGTATAAGCCAAGCCAATAATTCCGCTGGTTTCCCCATGCTTTCGCCGATTGAATAAGGCTTCCATCAGGTTTTTGGAGGGGATTTGGGAGGGTGAATGGAGCGATTTTGGCTTCGTCATAATTGGCCACAAAGGCTTGTTGGGCCATGGTTTGCATGCAAACGAGCATGCCTAGCAAGGAGAATATTTTTTTCATAGGTGTCAAATAGGTCATGCAAGATACTAATTTGAAAAGATGATTGTTGTCAGGCAGGTTAATTTGTTTCGTTTTATTTTCTTAAATTCGAGGATAATTTAGGCATATGGAATTTATTAAGAAAATCGAATTCACCACCGCTGAGGAAACTATTGCGAATTTAAAGCAGGCCATCTCGCGGTATAAAGTCATTCATTTATCGGGTTATCAATTGCCGATTCCCATTCAGCAGTTTTACACTGACTTATCGGATTCGATTGGTGAGATTTTTAATGAGGACGAGGATTTATTGACGGGGGAGCGGAAGGATAACCGTTGGATCGATATTTCATATGACCCAGATGTTCAGGATCGCTATCGTAGTTCAAATACCCGCCAGCCATTGCATACGGATGATTCGTATGTGGAATTAGGCAATGAAAAGTCTTTGCAATTTTTCTTTTGTGAGTCTCGGGCGGCATTTGGGGGTGCGACAACCTTTTTCGATTTGCCGGAATTGGTTGCTTGTATGAAATTGGATGGCCAGCAGGAATTGTTGGATCGCTTGATGAGCACGATTGTTAATTTCGATAAGGCGGGGAATAAAAAGGTACGAAAGATATTGGATGAGGATGAAAAGGGGTGGTTGGCCAACTGGAATTATTACTGCATTGATACCCAAAATACCCCGGAAGCCTTACAATTATGTGAAGATTTTCATCACTTTTTGGAGACGCGGATTGTGCCTTCGGGCTTGATTACGCCGGTTCAATTGGAAAAAGGAGATGCGGTGTTCTTTCATGATGACCGAATTTTGCATGGTCGGAATGCCTATTTTGCGACAAGCAAAGGCGAGCGTTGTTTGATCAAAGGAAAAATCATTTTGGATCCGACATTTGAATTGGTCTAAGTTATTCGTCGGGTTACTCATCGCTGGTCTTCTTTCCGAGGATTTGGAGGCTCAGAAGCCATCATTAGCTTCTCATGCACCTGCCACTAAAGGCTTGTCCACGGGTTCGGGATCCTCGATTTCCAAATTAGAAAATCAAGGTCTTGCGTTAATTTCAGATGATTTCACGCGTTTTGTGAGTCCTACGTCGGATAATGCGCGCTTGTTGATGTCCATGTCGGACAGTTTATTTGCAAAAACTTTGTTGGACTTGGGTTATCGTTCTTCGGAAAGGGGAATAGCCATGGAATATTTGATCAGTTCGTCGAAGAAAACGAGTCATTTTCGGATGATTGCCCGTGAAGGGCAGGGGCTGGTAATGACCTTTTCACCGAGTTACCCATGGATACAGGAATTGGTGAAGAAGCAGTCGGGCATGACCTATCGGATCGAAGATGACACAGAAGAATATGTGGGGCGGACCTGGGCGATTCAGGTGTTGGTGGTGATTTATAATGTCTACAAATGAAAGCAAAGAATTAAAGTTTGTTAAGCTTTAAAATAATTATTTTGTGAATAATTGTCGGTTACAAGTATTCTATAGTATTTAGGTGAAGTATGATAATCTGATAAACATTTAAATGTTTTATTTTGATAATTATATTTTAAGTAAAACAGTTAGGTTGGAAATTATCTAATGGTAAAAAAATAAAAGTACCATTAAATAAATTTTTATCCGTTTAATAAATTTCTTACCGTTAGATAAATTAAAGTAATTTCAATTTTCCCAAAAATGGTAATTTGATAATTTAAATATTATCAAGATACGGATTTGACTTTAATCTATTTAATCATTTTTCATACAGATTTAAATCATTTAAAACGTTTAATTGGAAGAATTAAGGATCCAAGAGTTTTAATTTATATTCATGTTGATGCTAAAATTTCATTTAGTTTAATTAGAGATCATTTAAAGGGTTATGAGGTGAACTTTGTTGAAAAACGAGTAAAAATAAACTGGGGAGATTTCTCAATAATTCAAGCAAAAATAAATTTCATAAAACAACTAATCGAATGTAAAATTGAGTTTACCCACCTTTTTATTATCAGTGGCCAAGATTATCCATTGATTAGTAATCAACAATTATTTGATTTTCTTCAAAAAAATATTGGAAATAGTTTTTTGCAAAATTCAGAATTATACAAAGAGCATTCTCATTTATCTTTTCGAGTTAATAAGTATCATTTCTTTTTACCTTTTAAATTTAAGTTTGAATATCCATATGAGGGAAAACGAATATTCTTGAAGATTTTAAATAGATTTTTAAGGTTAATTTCATTATTTCCTATTCCTAGAAAAATACCATTTGAAAAAGTGTATTTTGGTTCAAATTGGGTCAAAACTTCCTATAAAGCAACTCAATTTCTTTACGAATATTTTAAATCAAACAATGAGAAGATTCAATTTTTTAAATACGTGATTAATTGTGATGAGCAATTTTTTCAAACAATATTATTGAATGCATCTGAAGCGGATCGTGGAATAATTGTGAATGAAAGTCTATTATTCTCTCATTGGGATAGGCCAGATCATTTATATTCAATACCCTTAGAATTTGCAGATTTTCAAAGAATTTCAAATTCGAAACGTATTTTATTTTTTGCAAGAAAATTTAATTCATCAAGTAGTGAAATGTTACTTGAAGAAATAGATAAATGGTTTTTGAAATAAAATTTAAGTCAAATTTTTAGCGTATGGAAATGAATTTACCTTGGGTAGAATCCCCATTTTTTTTAAAAATTTTAAAATCAAAGAATCTTAATTCTGATTTTGAAAAAATTGCAATTGATTATAATCGGGAAGGTTATGTTGTTTTAAAAAATGTTTTTTCTAAAGAGGAAATTGATGAAATTATTCTCGAAATGAATGAAAAAGCATTTAATCCTACTTTTAAATATAAACATCAACGTGATGAAAGAAGAAGTCAAGATTTATGGGAATATTCTGAACCGGTGCGTAAAATGGCTTGTAAAAAAGAAGTATTGGATGTTTTAGAATTTTTATATGATAGAGAAACAGTACCTTTTCAAACATTAAACTTCAGGTATGGCTCACAACAAAGGGCTCATTCAGATACAATTCATTTTAGTTCCTTACCTGCTAGGTTCATGTGTGGTGTATGGGTTGCATTGGAGGATATTACGGAAGAAAATGGGCCTCTTTTTTATTATCCCGGTTCTCAGAAGTCAATTGAATTTAATTTCAATCATTTCAGAAAAGATTTAATAGACAATTCTTATGATAATTATAATCAATATGAAGATTTTATCGAGGAATATCTGCAGGTAGCCAACTTAGAAAAGAAAAAATTTTTAGCTAAAAAGGGAGATGCTTTAATTTGGTCTTCAAATATAATTCATGGAGGATGTCCAGTTTTACAGGATGGTGAGACTCGATATTCACAAGTGACTCATTATTTTTTTAAAGATTGTATCTATTACTCTCCAATGGGTTCAAATACGATTAGTGGTGAATTAGCAATTCGATATCATCTGAAAAATATGAGAACTGGTAAAGTCGAAAAAATGACATATAATGGGTATGATCCCCATTTAATTCGAACATTTAAATTCCTTACTGTAATTAATAAACATATTTATTATCCTGGTTTCTTAAGGCTTATTACAGATTTTGTGTTTATTGTTTCAAATTTTGGATTTAAACACTTTTTTAAATTGTTTTTGAATAAAACAAAAATTAAAAAATTGTAGCCATAAAAAAATATTTCTGATTCAAAGATTAATTTTAACATTAATTCTAATAACCAAATTTGGTATAATTTAAATTAAAGGTTTTTAAAAATTTCTTTAATTTATACATGGGGGTCTCTTTTTGAATTTTAATTTCTTTTGGTAATACTTGATTTGGCAAAATATATTTTGGTTAAATTTAAATATTAATTTAAAATTTCTGGAAATTCAAAATACTCATTAAAACAAAAAAGCCCGACATGTCTGTCGAGCTTCTCAGAGCCTCCTGTCGGGATCGAACCAACGACCTACTGATTACAAGTCAGTTGCTCTACCAGCTGAGCTAAGGAGGCTTAATTAGGTCTGCAAAATTAACTCAATTCGGTTAAAACGCAAAATCTTGCCCTAAAAAAATTAATCTTTTTTCAATTTCTCCAATTCCTTTTCCGCTTGCGCAATCTTCTTTTCAACATCTGCGCGCAACTTTTCTGAATTCTTCGACTTAGCAAAAAACTCTAAGTTGTTGGTTAACACCGCAATATCATTTTCCAGCGCCTGAATCTTCTTTCTCAAATCGGGTGATGCTGATTTTCTTTCCTCTCCACCCGAACTTGCTTCGGAAGCCAAGGATTTTAATTCAAATCCCCAGGCGGCTAACTTTTCTGCCGGTTGGGTCCGCGCTAAATCGATCAACGAATTCCAAAGCGTCCGGAATTTTTCCTGAATCATTTTGACTTCCTTCCGGGGCACAAATCCAATCGCATCCCAATCCGCCTTCACCTGACCTAAGCCCGCTAGGGACTCTGGATCGGTCAACATCCCCTCCATCTTCGCTATAATCGAAAGTTTTGCCGTTAAATTCGCATCAAATTCCGCATCTTGTCCCGACTTACCCTTCTCCCGCTTTAAATTAAAATAGGCATCACAGGCCGCCTTAAACTTGGCATAAATTTGATCTTTTTGCTTCTCAGGAACATGGCCGATTTCTTTCCACCGCTTTTGTAGGCCAATCACCATATGGGTAATCTCTGGCGTTTCTGTTCCGGTTTCCACGATGCCATTGACTTGGTCGACTAATTGTTGCTTCGCCGCTAAATTAGCCTTCCGCTCCGCATCGATCTTACTGAAAAACTCACTTTTGTGCTTGAAAAAAGTTTTTAAGTCTGCCCAAAATTGTTGACTCACTTCTTTTCCCCCTTCACGCGGCAAACCCCCTTTTAATTTCCCCCATTGCTCCTGCAAAGCCAATACTGCCTTCGAAGCCTGGTTCCATTCCGTGATGCTCGCTGAAATAAAGGTCGCATGATGATGCATTAAATCCGCCAGTTCCTTCTTAACCTTTAGATTTTCTTCATAAACCCCTTTTTGAGCCTCATTAATCTGTCTCTTTTGCTCGAACAACACATCTAAGGCCTTTTTTACTCGACCCCAAAGTGCCTCATTATCTTCCCGTTGGGCCGGACCGATGTGCTTATATTCCTCAAATAATTCTTCTGCCTCTTTCAATAATTTTTGAAGCACACCGCCTTTTTGAACGTCTTCGGCTAGTTTTTCCAATTTCTTGGCAATCAATTCCTTCGCCTGTAAATTTTTCTTGCGATCTAATTCCAATAACTCAAAGAAAATACTCCGATTGCTGTAAAAACGATCCACCAACGCATGGTAGGATTGCCAAAGCGTTTGGTTCATCGGACCCTGAACACTTCCTAAGCCTTTCCATTCCTCCTGGATTTTTTTGAATGCCTTGAAACTAGCGTTGACGTGGGCCGGATCTGAATGATCATCCGCATCCACTAAGGTTCTTAATTCATTTATTAAACGAGTTTTCCCTTCTAATGCCTTTTCGCGTAATTTTTCTAATTGGCCGAAAAATTGCTGGCGCTCAGCCCGAATAAATTGAATACTGGCATCGATTTGTTGGCCGATTTCATCTACTTTAAACGAAAACCCTTCTTCCGAATCTTCATTGGCTGCCTTGAAGCTTGTTAAAGCCTCCATTTTTTCGGCATATTTTTGCTTATCCCAAAAGGCCTTGGCCTCCTTGGAGATTTCATCTACTTTTTTATAGGTACCCGTCCCCGGATGCGCTTGAATGATGTCCTTTAAGGATTGAAAGAAAGTAGCTAAACTTTCCTTGGTGGCTTCTTCGATCACCAGCGTGGGATATTGGATGGATTTTTCGTCTGCCACTTCCGTCGGGAATATGGTTTCTGCCACCGCAATGACCTCATTTTCGGGTACTGATTCCAAAGCATTGCTTTCTTCTTCCGTCATCATAATCTTCGTTGTTTGCGTTTTTACTGTAAAAGTTTTTCAAAAATACGCTCCATCGATACCGCATACCCGATTTTCTCTTTCAAATCTGCGATAGAAATGCGCTCCTGTTGCATCGTGTTTCGGTCACGAATCGTCACCGTTTCATCTTCCATCGTTTGATAGTCGACCACCACACAATAAGGGGTTCCAATTAAATCTTGACGAGTATAGCGCTTGCCTATGGCGCCGCCCTCATCGTAGGTTGTATGAAAGGCAAATTTAATCTTATTTACGAGTTCTTGTGCTTTTTCCGCCAATCCATCTTTTTTCACTAAGGGCAATACCGCCACTTTCACAGGCGCCAAGGCCGGATGGAAGTTCAAATAGATGCGTTGCTTCTCCTGGTCCCCTTCGCCCACTGTCTCTTCCGTATAGGCATTACATAAAATCGCTAAAAATAAACGATCTGCGCCCACTGAGGTCTCCACCACATAGGGAATGTAATTTTCATTGATCTCCGGATCAAAATATTGCTGTTTCTTACGAGATAATTCCTGATGGCTTCTGAGATCAAAATCCGTTCGCGAATGAATTCCCTCCATTTCCTTAAATCCAAACGGAAATTTATATTCAATATCAACAGCCGCGTTCGCATAATGGGCCAATTTATCATGGTCGTGAAATTTCAAGGAATCCGCCGGCAAACCAATCGCCTGATGAAACTTCATGCGCGTCTGCTTCCAGGTCTCATACCATTCCATCTCCGTGCCCGGGCGAACAAAAAATTGCATCTCCATTTGCTCAAATTCCCGCATGCGGAAAATAAAATTGCGGGCAACGATTTCATTTCGGAACGCTTTCCCAATCTGCGCAATGCCAAATGGTATCTTCATCCGTCCGGATTTTTGCACATTCAAGAAATTAACAAAAATGCCCTGTGCCGTCTCTGGACGTAAATATATCAAACTCGCATCTTCAGAAACCGCGCCGACTTGCGTCGAAAACATCAAATTAAATTGACGTACTTCGGTCCAATTTGCCGTTCCCGAAACAGGACATTTGATTTGCTGATCGATGATCAATTGACGTACCGCCTCCAAATCTCCCGCATCTAATCCCTTCGCCATCGCCTGCATTATGGCCCTCGCCTCATCCGCCTTGCCTTCATCTTCGAGCGCTGCTGCCCGTTCTTCCAACAAGGTATCCGCCCGGTAACGCTTTTTCGAATCTTTATTATCAATCATCGGGTCATTGAACGAATCCACATGACCAGATGCTTTCCAAGTTAAAGGATGCATGAAAATAGCGGCATCGATGCCTACGACATTATCGTTTAACATCGTCATCGCCTTATACCAAACCGTCTTTAAATTATTCTTTAATTCTACCCCATTCTGCCCATAATCATAAACAGCCTGTAAGCCATCGTAAATATCCGAGGAAGGAAATACGAAGCCATATTCTTTGGCATGCGAAATAATATCTTTTAAAGCTGAGGCGGTGTCTTGTTTTTTATTTTCCATGTAATCCATTCAATTGCCGTGCAATTTACCGAAAAGAATGAAAGTATGAGGCTTAGAAACTGATTTTTCTTAATTTTACGGTTCAAATTCTCCGAATGAATAAAATTCTCTGCATTCGATTTTCATCGATCGGCGATATCATCCTGACAAGCCCCATCATTCGGGCCTTGAAAAAACGTTATCCCGAGGCAGAAATTCACATCGTCACGAAATCTCAAAATGCCCACCTTTGGTCCGCAAACCCCTATGTCCATGAAGTGCATGCCTATCAGGGAAATTTGTGGTCATTGGCGAAGCAATTAAGACAAATTGGCTTTGATGCCGTGGTCGATTTACATAAAAATGTTCGATCCTTTTTGTTGAGCGCACTTTTATTGAAAATTCCGTATCAGATCAACAAATTTACCTCCGAACGAAAACACTGGGTTAAAACCAAAATCAATAACCTACCTCAAAAGCATTTAGTCGAACGTTATTTTGAGGCGCTTACCGACCTAGACATCAAAAATGACAAGCTGGGGCTCGATTATTTTATTCCCAAAGATCAAGAAATGAATCCCGAAGATGTCGGAATTCACGGACCTTATGTGGTTTATGCGATTGGTGGTCAGCATGTGACCAAAGTTTTAGCGTATCCCAAAATGGTCGAATTATGCGAACGGCTTTCGGCCAAGATTGTGTTGATTGGTGATGCGAAAGATGCGCTTATTGGAGCACGTTTAGCGCATGCATATCCTGAAAAGGTGATTAATTTGTGCCATCAGACGAGCATTGGACAATCGGCCAGTTTGGTTAAGCAAGCCGAATATGTCATTAGCCATGACTCCTCGATGATGCATATTGCCGCTGCGCTCAAGAAAAAGATTTTTGTGATTTGGGGCAGTACCCATGCCGGTTTTGGGATGTATCCCTATCAAACAGAATTTGTTTCGCTTGAAATGGCAGATCTGGCTTGTCGGCCCTGCACGACCCAAGGGACGGATATTTGTCCACTGGGCCATTTTGATTGCATGCATAAAATTTCCTTAGATCCACTTATTGATGCGGTAAGCGTATGAAAAATGTACAATTTGCGTTGATTCAATTAGCCTGTTCAACTGATCCGGCTCAAAATTTCCAACAAACGGAAAAGGCCATCCGGCAGGCAGCCTCGCAAGGCGCTCAGGTCGTTTGTTTGCAGGAATTATTCCAGTCAACTTATTTCTGTTTCGAGGAAAATCAAGATTTTTTCAAATTGGCCGAAGCGATTCCCGGAAAAACGACGGATTCATTAGGTTCATTAGCGGCCGAATTAGGGGTCGTGATTATCGCCTCCATGTTCGAAAAACGTGCCGCAGGGCTTTTTCATAACACGACTGCGGTGCTGGATGCCGATGGGACCTACCTGGGAAAATACAGAAAAATGCACATACCCGACGATCCGGGCTATTACGAAAAATATTATTTTACGCCCGGCGATTTGGGCTATCTCGTTTTTGATACGAAATATGCCAAAATAGGCGTACTCATTTGCTGGGATCAATGGTATCCGGAAGCCGCTCGTTTAACGGCTTTGCAAGGGGCAGAGGTATTGGTGTATCCCACGGCCATCGGCTGGGATCTCGCCGAAACGGATGGAGAAATTAATCGCGAGCAATATCAAGCGTGGCAAACCATTCAGCGGTCGCATGCGGTGGCGAATGGCATTCCTGTGGTGTCCGTGAATCGAGTAGGGCTGGAGAATGGCCAACAATTTTGGGGTGGAAGTTTTGTCGCCAATGCCTTCGGTCGGGTGATTTTTCAAGCCAGTCACGATCAGGAGGAAGTAGCTGTCGTAGAAGTTAACGTCGATTCCAGTGAATATTACCGTCGTACTTGGCCATTTTTCCGCGATCGCCGGATTGACTCGTATGGCGATATAACTAAACGGTTTATTGATTAATCATTCGATTAAATCCCCCAAGAACATCAGAAATGGGCCTTCGGGACCGGCGTCTATATCGGCAAAGCGGTGATAATAACCGCTTAGTAAATTCTGCATGACTTTTTTGATGCGTAAAAACCGAGCAGTAGGTAAATGAGAACGGCGATACCAATATTCGATTTTTGCATCTAATGCCTCGAAGGATTGACCTGGAAATTTCTGTTCGATTTCCGCGCGCAACGCTACTAAAAAGGTGTATTTCTTTAAATAGGGCCCTGTTTTTTCCTCATGCGGGCGCTTAATGCGATCCCACAAAGTAGGTGCTTTTCCTTGTTCTCCGCGAACCCCGACTTGCTGTTCGGAATGTTGACGGTATTGTACATACGTAGCCGGTATGAATCCTATTCGATTTTCCAAAGCGGCTGCGATGCCCATCCAGGCATCATGCAAGAAAAAAGCGGGTAAATTAGAGGGGAAAGGGGCTATTTTTTTGAAAAAGCTTTTGCGTAAGCCCATGGTGCAACCGGTCACTCGATTCCCATCCAATAGGATTTCCAACGCTTTTCCGGCTTTCCACTCCTTTTGCTGCTGCTCACGAAATCGGAAGGTTGACCATAATTTGTCATGAGACGCTTGTCCAAATTCATCCACAAGTACCGCATCGGTAAAAACGACGTCGAATTCTGGATGTTGGTTGAAATACGTCGAAATCCGCTCAATTTTCTGGATATCCCAAAAATCATCTTGATCCGCTGGAAATATATAATCTCCCGAGCAAAGCGATATGGCCTTTTCGAAATTTCGATAGGTACCCAATCGTTCGGGGTTTTGGTGAATGATTAAAGGTAATTTGGATTGGAATTGGGCTAGAATTTCGAGGGTTTTATCGGTCGAACCTTCATCGCACACGATTACCTCGTCGATGGGCATGGTTTGGTCGACCAGGCTGGCCAACTGTGTTCTCAAAAATTTTTCCCCATTCAGGGTACAAAGCGCTACCGAAATCTTCAAAATACTTGTATTAATGGGCTTCTAACCAATTTGCCCCGACGCCAATTCCCGTTTCCATCGCTACACCCAAATCCAACGCATGACACATAATGTCATTTATTTTTTCACGAAGGTAAGTAATTTCGGATATATGTGCATCAAAGACTAATTCATCATGTACCGTCAAAATCATCTTCGATTTCAGGTTTTCTTTGGTCAAAAAATCCTGAATCTGAATCATCGCCACCTTGATCATATCCGCGGCTGAACCTTGAATCGGTGCATTAATTGCATTCCGCTCCGCAAAACCCCGCTCATTCATATTCGCCGATAAAATATCCCGTAAATACCTTCTGCGACCCAATACCGTTTCCACATAGCCTACATCCTGCGCAGATTTAATGCAATCATCCATATAGGTTTTTACCTTCGGGAATTCCAAGAAATATTGTTCAATGATTTCTTTGGCTTCCGTTCTGGAAATGTTCAATTGACCCGCCAATCCAAAAGCCGACACCCCATAAATAATCCCGAAATTCACTGTTTTTGCCTTCCGACGCATATCCGAATCCACATCCGCTAAGGCTACATGAAATACCTTCGCCGCCGTGGCCTTATGGACATCTAACCCTTGATTAAAGGCTTCTAGCATCGATTCATCTTTCGAAAATGCAGCCATGATGCGTAATTCGATTTGTGAATAATCCGCCGATAATATTTGAAATTCTTCATTTCTAGGAATGAAGGCTTTGCGGATTTCGCGTCCGCGAACGGTCCGAATTGGAATGTTTTGGAGGTTTGGATCTTTCGAGGATAAACGTCCGGTAGCCGTTACGGCTTGCATGAATGAGGTATGAATACGGCCGGTGACGGGGGAGATTAGTTGGGGCAAAGCATCCACATAGGTAGATTTCAACTTCTGTAATTCTCTAAAGTCCAAGATCAAGGACGCAATTTCATGTTCGGCCTCCAATTTGGATAAAATCTCTTCTCCCGTCATGTATTGACCCGTTTTGGTCTTTTTGGCTTTTGGGTCTAAGCGCATTTTTTCAAATAAAATTTCACCTAATTGTTTCGGTGATGCGATGTTAAATTCTTGTCCGGCGGCTTCAAATATTTTTTGCTGGACCGCCTTCGAATCCGCGTCCAAGGTCAATGACATTTCCTGTAAAAACGGAATATCCAAATTCACCCCCTCGCGTTCGATGGCCGATAAAACACGTGAAAGAGGCATTTCAACTTCCTCAAGCAACGTAATTGCCTTCGGGTTTTGACTCATTTGTTTATCCAAAAAGGGCTTCAATTGTAAGGTAATATCCGCATCTTCTGCCGCATATTCCTTGATATCCTCTAAAGCTATATCCCGCATATTGCCTTGTTTAGCACCCTTTTTGCCGATCAATGTTTCAATCGATAAAGGTTCATAGCCCAAATAGGCCATCGACAGAGCATCCATGTTGTGGCGTTTTTCTGGCTCAATTAAATAATGTGCCAGCATCGTGTCATAGACTTTTCCTTTGATTTCAAGCCCATAATTAGCCAACACACTCATGTCATATTTAATGTTTTGGGCTACTTTTTCGATGGCCTCATTGGCAAAAAGGTCTTTAAATAAATCCACCTGCGCTTGACATTCCACCCGATCGGCTGAAAAAGGCACATAAAAAGCTTCTGCGGTACGGTAGGCAAAAGACATTCCCACTAATTCCGCTTCCACGGCGGTCAGGCTTGTCGTTTCAGTATC
This sequence comes from Cytophagaceae bacterium, assembly GCA_947450365.1. Taxonomy (GTDB): domain Bacteria; phylum Bacteroidota; class Bacteroidia; order Cytophagales; family Spirosomataceae; genus Aquirufa. The sequence goes on along the minus strand of CANFVE010000008.1, from coordinate 45,428 downwards.
AAAACAAAAGGTGCTTTGTCGGCCCAAAAAGCCGATCAATGACTTAATCGCTGCCTCTCCCTGAACCACATGGTATTGATGAGCGGTATTTTGAAGATTTTTAAAATGACTGGGTTGGATTTCCTCTGTTGCTTCAGGCGTTTCGATTGCTTGGCTTGTTCCGGCGGAAGGCCCCGATGCCGCAAACATATCCATTTGGTTGACATCCTTCTTGGCTGCTGTTTTTGGAGCTGCGGAAGGAATAGGAGCTTCTTCGCCTAAAATTCGACGACGCAGCGTTCTGAATTCCAATTCATCCAATAATGGATCCAATAAATCACGTTTCGGAGCCGTGGAAATTAATTTTTCTTCTTCATATTCCAGCGGTACTTCGCAAAGAATCCGGGCTAAATGTTTCGATAATAGCCCCTGCTCGCGGAAATTAACCACATTTTCCTGAAGTTTTCCTTTGAGCTTATCCGTGTTTTCCAGTAAATTCTCGAGCGATCCAAACTCTTCGATGAGTTTTTGTGCCGTTTTTTCACCCACTCCTGGAATCCCAGGGATATTATCGACCGCATCGCCCATGAGGCCTAGCATATCGATGACTTGATCTACATGTTGGATATTCCAGCGCGCACAAACTTCTTTTGGGCCTAGAACTTCGACTCCCTTGCCCATGAAGGCAGGTTTATACATTTTGATACGCTCTTCAACCAATTGGCCATAATCCTTATCCGGTGTCATCATATACACCTCTATTTCGGGATTAGCCCGAACTGCTTTTTTGGCAATCGTGCCGATAATGTCATCTGCCTCGTAGCCATCTAAAATGAGGATAGGAATATCCATGGCTTCCACGAATTGTTTCACATAGGGAATGGCGATGGTAATATCTTCGGGTTGCTTTTCGCGTTGGGCTTTGTAGGGAGTATATTCGACATGCCGAAAGGTAGGGGCGGAGGTATCAAAAGCCACACCTAAATAATCCGGTTTTTCCTTTTGAATGACTTCTAAAATCGTATTTGCAAAGCCAAAAACGGCGCTGGTATTGATTCCTTTTGATGAAATGCGAGGGGTTTTGGCAAAGGCAAAATGGGCGCGATAGATTAATGCCATCGCATCAAAAAGGAATAATTTTTTCATAAATTTTGACTAAATTTGATAGGCTAAAAAGCCTAGGTAAAGATAAGAAATAAATTGTCGAATTATGAATTTAGCTGCGCTTCGAGAGAATTATCAAAAAGGTGAATTGTTGGAATCCACAGTCGCGCCGAATCCCATCGACCAATTTAAAATTTGGTTCCAAGAAGCCAGCAATGCCAAGCTTCCCGAGCCTAATGCCATGATTTTAAGTACCGTGGGGCATGATTTTAAACCCTCCGCACGTGTCGTTTTGCTCAAACATATCGGTGAAGGCTTCACATTTTTTACGAATTACCACTCACGCAAGGGAGCCGAACTGGCCCATCATGCGCAGGCTTCGTTGACCTTTTTTTGGGGCGAATTAGAACGCCAAGTACGAATCGAGGGGAAGGTCTACAAAATGTCCGACGTGTTATCGACCGAATATTTTCACCAACGCCCCCGTGAATCTCAAATAGGCGCCTGGGTCTCCGACCAAAGTCAGCGCGTCGAATCCCGTGCATATTTAGAAAATCGGTACGCGGAATTAGCCCATCAATACGAAGGCAAAGATATTCCCAAACCCGCGCATTGGGGTGGCTATGAATTAATTCCGGATTATATGGAATTTTGGCAGGGAAGACCTTCTCGTCTGCACGACCGTGTTGTCTATGAAAAACAAGACCAGCATTGGGAACGCTTTCGCATCGCTCCCTAACCCTTAAATTAGCGCGCTGAGATTGGACAGACCTATCATGCGCTGGCTTTGAAAACCTTCGCCATAGGTTACCCCGATTTTATGCCCCATTTCACGTGACCTAGCCTCGATGAATTTTAAGAATTCAGGGCTTGAAATATAGGACATGGGCTCAGCGGAACTCGGATCAAAAAACTGACTTTTAAACGCGCGAATCGCCTTTTCCTTTGTATCCCAATGCGCGCTGATGTCCAAGACAAAATCAGGCTCTAAATAACGGTCTTGGATGTAATGAAAAAGGTGTTTAGGTCTCCAAGCTACTTGTTCCTCCAGAGAATCCTTTGTTTTTATTTGTCGTAAACCTGCTAAAAAACAGGCGTCAATGGCTAATTTAGCCCCTTTTCCGTGATCAGGATGTCGATCTTCGAGGGCATTGGCGAGGACAATGTCCGGTTGGTACCGACGAATCACCTGAATTAATTTCAATTGACTTTCTTGGTCATTTTGAAAAAAACCATCGGCTAATTCTAAATTTTCTCGGGCATGTAAGCCCATGATTTGGCTCGCATCGGCCGACTCTTGTAAACGAATTTCAGGCGTACCGCGCGTACCTAATTCTCCACGCGTAAAATCCACGATGCCTACTTTCTTTCCTTGTGCAATGGCCGCCAAAATCGTGCCTGAACAGGAAAGTTCCGCATCATCGGGATGCGCGGCCATGACCAATATGTCGAGTTTTATCCCCATATTAATGAATTCGTAAGCGCCGTCCGGCACGAATGGTCGATGATAAGCGAAGGCCATTTAGGCGCGCTAATTTACTGACTGACATTCCCGCGCGCTGCGCAATTGTATATAAACTATCGCCCGGACGCACGCGTGTCCACGCTTTTCTTCGTGTTCTGATTTTTTCCCCAGCACTTCCGTATTCATTTCGAAGGGATAATGCCCGAGAATTAAATGTTTGTGCGGTGATTAATAAATGGTCCGAAAGGGGTTCTCCCGTTCCGAAATTATATACCTGATTGGGATTAAAGGGGTTTCCTTCAAAACGAGTCTCAAAATGCAAATGCGACCCGGTACTTCTACCCGTATTTCCGCCTAAACCGATTTCATCTCCCGCTTTAACAAAGCTTCCCGCTTCTAAATTTTGTTTGGATAAATGGCCGTAGAGGGTTTCGAGGCCATTGTAATGCCGAACCACCATGAATTTCCCATAGCCACCCCAGTCGACCGAAGCCACCCGCACAATGCCATCAAAGGCCGCAAGGACCGGATAACCTGTCTCTAAATCTAAATCAACTCCCGCATGAAGACGTCCCCAGCGCGGACCAAAGGGACTCGTTTGTTTGACCAAGGCCAATGGCGCTGACCAATTTCGGCCCGCCTCCAAATTGTACAATTCCAAATCCACCGGTTCATCAAAATCCTTCGCATTAATGTCATATGGATCAATACTTTTTGTATCCCAAATCGAATAATAAGAAGCTACCGATACGAAATCCTCACTTCCCTCGGGTGCATTTTCTTCCTCGATTTCCACGACTAATGCCTCACCTTCATCGATGGACGTCGTATCAAAATTACTGATCGTCGGATTAATGACTTTTAATGGCTCATATTTGCGTTCCTGCATTTCAGAGCCCTGAATTGCCGTGGCGGTTGATTCGGATTCTGTCCTAAATTGTAAGGGAGGTAATTCATCCAAGTCGCTTTTTTTGTTCTGCTCTTGGTACAATTGTGCCTGCGATTTATAATCGATTTTGGTATTTTTCTTGAATAATTTACGCTCCTGTGCCTGTCCCGAAAAGGTAGCTAGGCAAGCGAACATACTCAAAAGAAGAAATTTAAATTTCATACATGTGTATTAGTGTAAGGCATTGGCGGCCAACCATCTTTCTGCATCCAAGGCCGCCATACAACCACTTCCTGCGGCAGTAACGGCTTGTCGGTAGGTTGAATCCTGCACATCTCCACAGGCAAAAACACCTGGGATATTGGTCCGAGAACTTCCTTTCTCGGTAATTAAATACTCTTGTGGATCCATGTCTAATTGGCCTTTGAAAATCGAGGTATTCGGCTGATGACCGATGGCCACAAAAAATCCAGTTAATGCGATTTCCTCCGAGCTACCCGTCACCCGATTTTTCAACAGAATCCCCGTCACGCCCGTCGCATCGCCCAAAATTTCCTCCGTTTCTGAATTCCAATGAATCTCAATTTTCGGATTGTTTTTTACGCGTTCCTGCATGATCAGGGAAGCGCGCATTTCGTCCCGACGAACAATCATGTGCACCTTCGTACATAAATTCGCCAAATAACTCGCCTCTTCCGCAGCGGTGTCGCCCGCACCTACAACGGCAACCGTTTGATTCCGGTAGAAAAATCCATCACATACCGCACAGGCAGAAACGCCCAAGCCATTGTAGGTTGTTTCCCCTTCCAGGCCTAACCATTTCGCTGAAGCGCCTGTGGCGATAATCACAGAATCCGCTTCGATTTCAGTGCCATTATCGATCCATACTTTTTTAGGTTGGGACGAAAAATCAACTTTCTCCGCCAATCCAAACCGTACATCTGTTCCAAATCGTTTTGCTTGATTTTCTAAATCCACCATCATGGTAGGCCCATCGACGCCTTGTGGGTATCCAGGAAAATTATCTACTTCGGTGGTGGTGGTTAATTGGCCACCCGGTTGGCCACCCATATACATCACAGGTTTCAAACCCGCGCGAGATGCATATATAGCCGCTGTATAGCCAGCAGGACCGGATCCAATAATCAAACATTTGATTTTTTCAGACATAAAAAAATAATTTTTGGGAATTAAATAGCCCGTAAAATTCGTCAAATCTCAGCAGATTCCCAAACGATGATTTTATAATCAATAATTATTACATTTGTTTTTAAACCTACCTTTAACGAATGAAGCTTCGAAATATTACTTCCAATCTGACTTTTTGGGTCCTACTTTCAATTTTAATTGGTGTATTAATTGGGCATTTTAGCCCTCAAATTGCATTGCATCAAGTTTTTGACAAAAAAATCACCTATAATTTATTAGGGACTGAATTAAGTTTCGGACCTAGTCTTAGTGAGCTATTGAGTGGTGTGTTTATCAGTTTAGTGAAATTATTCATTCATCCGATTATCATTTTGACGATCAGTTTGGGGATCGTCAATATGGGTAATTTGAAGAAGGTGGGTCGCGTAGGCGGAAAGGCCTTGTTGTATTTTGAAATCATTACCACCTTGGCCTTGATTATCGGTTTAGGGGTTTCGAATTTGTTAGAACCCGGCGTGGGGGTAATCCGGGACGATGTGGCTGGAGGCGATATTTCGAAATACACCCAAAAGGCGGCTGAATTTAGTTGGCTTCTATTCTTTAAGGAAAATCTTACGATTCAAATTCTTTTCTTCTCTCTTGCCTTTGGCGTGTTTTTGACTTTCGTGCGGGGAAAAGCGAAAATGGTAGCCGGGATGCATCAGGCCTCGGATTGGGTATTTAAGGGATTGCATGCAGTTATGTATTTAGCTCCTCTAGGGGCCTTGGGTGGGATGGCGTTTACGATTGGGAAATTTGGGATACATTCCTTATTGCCCCTCGCAAAATTGATGGTTTCGGTGTATGTGACGATGGGAATTTTCGTGTTTTTGGTTTTAGGTTTGGTGATGCGTAGCTGTGGCGAGAAAATCACCACCTTTTTAAATTACATCAAAGCAGAATTGTTAATCGTGTTAGGAACCTCTTCATCGGAAGCGGCTTTGCCCTCTCTCATGCTTAAATTAGAAAAAATGGGCTGTTCCAAATCCGTCGTGGGCCTTGTCGTGCCGGCGGGTTATTCGTTTAACTTGGATGGGACAAGTATTTATTTGTCCATGGCTACCTTGTTTTTAGCGCAGGTATATGGAATTCAGTTGTCCTGGGAACAATTATTGACCATCATTGGTGTTCTTATGGTGACGTCCAAAGGAGCCGCAGGTGTGACAGGAAGTGGATTTGTGGTGTTGGCATCTACCTTGACAGCTTTGCAAGTGATTCCCTTGGAAGGATTGGCCTTATTATTGGGCGTAGACCGATTTATGTCGGAGGCACGTGCCATAACGAATTTCATTGGAAATGGCGTAGCCACTATTTGGTTAGCCAAACATGAAGGCGAATTTCAGGCACTTGAATCGGTTTAGGACCTAAGCCAATCCTTGCGCAGTTTCAATTGGGCCTCTGTCGGGTTTTTCAATTCGTAAATCGTGTTCTGATTCTCCATGCGTGTGCGTTCAAATGGCGCTCGCAAGTGGTAGATATCGAAACCTCCTTTGCCATTGGGTCGTGCGATTTCTAGATCAAATAGATCTCCAACGCGTATTTTTTGAACAAATTCTTCCGTACTCTTCACGAAATTCGCAATGTCCAAGGGCAAGCCATTCAAAGAAATTAATTCATCTTTTGCCTGCAAATCCAAAGATTTTCCGAATGCATTGATACCCGGTTCTGCCCCTATGTACACGCGTTTTGTTTCGGAATTGACACTAAGGGCCTGAAAATCAAATCCCAGGGTGAGGGCATAGGTCGGGTTTTCGTTGGCCTCGTTTTTATCCCGGAGGGCATAGCCGATGTCGTTCAACCATTCATTCAGTGGTAATTCTTTATTTCCAGCTACGTAATGTTTAAAAAATTGCGCTATTGCCGATTGATGCGTGATTTGAACCAATTTCTCAAACAGATCTTCATCTTTAAAGGATTTATTTGGTCCATATTCTTTGGCTAAATCCCGCATCATTTCTTGCGTCCCATAGGCACCATTGGAACCCTTTCGCAAGATTAAATCAAGCCCAAAACCCAATAAAGCACCTTTTTGATAGACATTGCTATATTGATCCTTGTAGGTATCCAAGACCTTTTTACTCATGTTGGTGAACGGAATGTCATTATTGAATTGCATGTGCATGGTTTGCCACTTTTCCTGTATCGTGGACATGAATTGACCGATATCCGTCAAGCCATATTTAACCTGCATATGATGCGCCGCATATTCCGTCAAACCTTCATATAGCCATAAATGCTGCGACATGCGAGGCTCAATGAAGTCGAAATTCCCAATTTCCTCGGAATGAATGTTTAAAGGCGTTAGGATGTGAAAAAATTCATGGGCACACACGTCTTGAATGGTTTGGCCGAGCGTTTGAATATTTCCTTCTGGTAAATAATAAAAGGAAGATTGGGCGTGTTCGAGCGCCCCAAAATTTCCACTTTTTAGTTGTTCTGATAAGACGATTAAAAAAGCATAGCGTTGCACCGGCAGATTTCCACCCAAATAATTCTTTTGAGCCTCCAAGAGGGGGGCTACTTTTTCAGCGATTTGTTCCGCATTAATTGTCTGATTTGGGCTATAAACGGAGATCAATACATCGCTCTTACCTAATCGAAGCGTTAGGGTATCTGGTACGGAATACAAAATCGGTGCATCCACAATTTCTTGATACGAATGGGCGGTAAAAAGGTCTTTATTTCCTTTCTGCGTGCTTTTGATGGAACTTGCTCCGAATAAATTGTTGGGATGGCTGATTTCTAATTCAATCGCCGTTTTTTCATATCCCTTAAAATAGCCTAATAAGCCATGCGTATTTAGGGCAAACAAGGTGTCTGCTTGAAAAGAAGTTCCCGCGGGTTCGAAAACGTATTCACCCTCAATTTCCGGACTATCCCAAGTGTCATCCACGGCATACCGAATTTTGGCTATTTTTTGACCTTCTTTGATGAGGTATTGGTTGACCGATTTTTTTGTGAATTTCAGTTCTTTTCCGGCAGCATCAAAGGCTTTAAATTGGGATATATAACGACCAAAATCATAATTTGCATAGGTTCCCGGAACGATTTTCGGAAAGCAATATTCGACGGCCCCGGCTTTGAGGATGGGAGGTTTTACTTCGACGATCAATTGGTCCTGGCTGATTTTGCCTAATTGTATCGCATACGAAACTTTTTGTTGCGCCAAGGCCTGCATTCCAGACAACAGGAGGACGTAAAGGAGAATATGACGCATTAGTTTTTGTAGTTAATGGCTTCTTGTGGATCGATTTTTTTTATGAAATGGGTCGGAATGGTCATGATGAGGGCGACTAGTAAACAGGTGCCTAGGTTGACCAAAATCCAAGTTAAAACGTCCCAATGAATTGGTACGGCATTCATGTAATAATTTTCAGGATCCAAAGGGATCAGGTGATAGCTTGATTGAATCCAACAAAATAGGATGGCCAACAGATTTCCAATCACGATCCCTCGGATCAAAATGAAAAAACCATTCCACCAAAAAAGCATTCGAATCTGAGCATGCGAACTTCCTAAGGCTTTTAATAATCCGACCATCGGAATGCGCTCCATAATTAATACCCAAAGTGTGGCCACAAGATTAAAACATGCGACTACCAACAATAAAGTAATGAAAATAACAATGTTGCGGTCTAACATGCTCATCCAATCAAATATCGCCGGATTTAATTCGAAAACAGTTTCAGCTTTCCAATCCATGGGGAGGCTTTTGACGAGGCTAGCGGTTTGTTGGGCCACATCCACATCTTTCTTGAAATACAGTTCATAAGTCCCCAGAGAATCTTCGGTCCAGCCATTCATTTTTTGCACCCATGCCCGATCGGCCATGATGTAAATTTTATCCAATTCTTCAAGGCCCGTTTGATAAATGCCGGTCACATGCACTTTTCGAGGCCGTTCCGGTTGGCTCAAAAAATACAGAATCAGCGATTCATTCAGCCGAACTTTCAACTGCCTCGCCATCGTTTCGCTTAGAATAATGTCTTGCGGCTGACGAATTTGAGATTTCCCTTGGCGCATGTTGGGGGCCAACTGGTTCACCGGCATATCCGATCCAATTCCCTTGATAATGACACCAGCTAAACCTTCTTTCCCGACCAAAATCCCCGGTTTTTGCACATGGGATTGGAGGTGATCGACCGCTGGATGTTGAATCATCCGATTTTCCCAAAGGCGATTTTTGGCCAAAGGGCTTTCCGATAAGGAATGGTTGCCGCTGATTTTACTGATCCGCACATCCCCTGAAATGCTGATGATTTTAGATTGAATGGCCTCTTTGAACCCAAATAGAATCGAAAATGCAATCAGGATGATGCTGATCCCGATGGAAATCGTCCCGATTCCGACATAGGTTACCGTTTTCGAAAAGGAGGATTCCTGCGTATTTCGAATTCGACGGGCAACAAACAATGGAAAATTCATTCTTCGGGATTTACCTTGATAAATGTTAAAAATATCAGATATTTGGAATCGATATTTTAACACGCAAAGAAAATGGGAATGTCTCGAATCTACAAGCTAATTTTTTTATTCCTTATTTTTTCAAACACCCAGCTTTTCGCCCAGATTCCCGGAGCCTATGCCACCCAGCGTTATTTACCTTTATTAACAGGTAAAAAAGTGGCCCTCGTAGTCAATCATACCTCTGTTATCGGTCGCACGCATGTGGCGGATTCCTTATTGGCTCTTGGAATTAAGATTCAAAAAATATTTGCCCCCGAACATGGTTTTCGTGGGGATGCCGATGCAGGAGCACATATAGCGAACGGGGTAGATCAAAAAACAGGTTTACCCATTGTTTCTTTGTATGGGGCACATAAAAAACCAACAATAGAAGATTTAAAGGATGTGGATGTGGTAGTTTTTGACATTCAAGATGTGGGCGCACGCTTTTATACCTATAGTTCTACCTTGCATTATGTCATGGAGGCCTGTGCGGAAAATAAAAAGCCATTAGTGATTTTTGATCGTGCAAACCCGAATGGACATTATGTGGATGGGCCCGTTTTGGATAAGGCTTTTGCCTCTTTTGTGGGATTGAATCCAATTCCAGTGGTCCATGGATGTACGATGGGGGAGTTAGCGCAAATGATGAACGGCGAAGGCTGGTTAGCGGGACACCTGCGTTGTGAACTGCAGGTTATACCCGTAGCGCATTATAAACACGCAGACGTGGTGAATATTTCCATCGCGCCATCACCCAATTTGCCTACGAATCAGGCCATTGGCCTCTATCCTTCGCTTTGTTTTTTTGAAGGAACGGCGGTGAGTGTGGGCCGGGGAACGAATACACAATTCCAAGTGGCCGGTGCAGAAGGAACAGGATTAGGGACATATCAATTTACCCCGGTACCTACGCCGGGTGCGATGGATCCTCCCTTGAAAGGGAAATTGTGTTCAGGATTTGATTTGAGGCAAGTGGATACGCGGAAATTGGGCTTTAGTCTACGTTATTTATTTTACTTTTTCGAAAAGTCGGGCAAGCAAGAAAGCTTTTTTACGAGCCCAAGTTTTTTTGATAAATTGGCCGGTACGGATCAATTGCGCAAACAAATGTTGGCCGGACTTTCCGAAAAAGACATTCGGGCCTCCTGGCAACCGGCGCTCAACCAGTACAAGGCCCTGCGTAAAAAGTATTTAATTTATCGCTAAATGTTGCTTCGTATTTGATTGAAAATTGCGACCTTTGCTGTTTATTTTAAATCAAATCCAAACATGGCGGAAAAGATCTTAATTCTTGACTTCGGTTCGCAGGTAACTCAATTAATCGCCCGAAGGGTTCGTGAGCTCAACATATATTGTGAAATTCATCCATTCAATCACATTCCGGACATCGATGCGTCGGTAAAAGGAATTATCTTATCTGGTAGCCCATGTTCGGTTCGGGATGAGGATTCACCTCGGGTGGACGAATCGATTTTTGGTGAATTGCCGGTGTTGGGGATTTGTTATGGAGCCCAATTATTGGCTCATCAGGGGGGTGGTTTGGTTCAGGCTTCGGGTCATCGAGAATATGGACGGGCGCACATGACCACCGTAAAAACAAGTCCTTTGTTGGCTGATTTATCTGAAAAAGGCCAAGTGTGGATGTCTCATGGAGATACCATCATGGAATTACCTGCACAGTATGAGTTGATCGGTTCCACGGAAACTGTGCGTGTGGCGGCATTTGCGCATGTGTCTAAGCCGATTTACGGGATTCAATTTCATCCGGAGGTGACGCATTCGACGGAAGGAAGTATATTGATTAAGAATTTCGTGGTAGGTATTTGTGGATGTGCGCAGACATGGACATCGGATTCCTTTGTGGATCGTACCGTGGCGGATTTAAAGGCGAAATTAGGAAATGATAAGGTGGTGCTGGGCTTGTCGGGAGGAGTTGATAGTTCGGTAGCGGCGGTGTTGTTGCACCGAGCGATTGGAACGAATTTATATTGCATTTTTGTGGACAATGGTTTGTTGCGCAAAGATGAATTTGAGCAAGTATTGGATTCCTACAAAGAATTAGGCTTAAATGTGAAAGGGGTGAATGCCAAAGATCGTTTTTATTCAGCCTTAGCTGGATTAAAGGATCCAGAGGATAAGCGGAAGGCGATTGGCAAAACGTTTATTGAGGTATTTGATCATGAGGCGCATTTGATTGAAGGGGTTTCTTGGTTAGGCCAAGGAACGATTTATCCGGATAAAATTGAGTCGGTTTCGTTGAAAGGCCCTAGCGCAACGATCAAATCGCATCATAACGTAGGTGGTTTACCAGATTTTATGAAATTAAAGGTCGTTGAACCCTTAGATGCTTTATTCAAAGATGAGGTACGATTGGTTGGGAAAACATTAGGTGTTCCCAAAGATATTTTGGGACGTCACCCGTTTCCGGGACCTGGTTTAGGGATTCGGATTCTGGGGGATGTGACGGCCGAGAAGGTGGATATTTTACAAAAAGTAGATGCCATTTTCATTCAAGGCTTGAAGCAGGATGGACTATATGACCAAGTGTGGCAAGCGGGTGCGATGTTATTGCCGGTTCAATCGGTGGGCGTCATGGGCGATGAACGTACCTATGAAAATGTGGTAGCGCTTCGGGCGGTCAGTAGCTTGGATGGGATGACGGCGGATTGGTGTCATTTGCCTTATGAATTTTTAGGTCGAATCTCCAATGAAATTATTAATAAGGTTAAAGGCGTAAATCGCGTGGTCTATGACATTTCGTCTAAACCACCCGCGACGATCGAGTGGGAATAAAATGGAAAAGGCGCTTTTGAAGCGCCTTTTTTGTTTTAACGGCTATGTTTCATCGGAGATGTAATACCCTTTATGGGTTATTGTCAAAGGCTTTATTTGTGATTTTCTTCCGTAAATAAATAAGCCAAATAAATCACGGTTTCCGTGGCTTTTTGCATATCCTGTACCGAAACCCATTCTTGTTTAGAATGAAAGGCATGTTCGCCGGCGAAGATATTCGGGCAGGGAAGTCCCATAAAGGTAAGTCGGGAACCGTCGGTACCACCCCGAATGCTAGTCGTTTCAGGTTCTAAGCCTGCCATTTTCATCGCCCTTATGGCTAGATCCATGCATTGGGGATGATCTTTTAGGATTTCAAACATGTTTCTGTATTGCTCTGTTTGCTTGAAGGTGGCGCTACTGTTTGGGTAATTTCGTAAGATATTATTGGTCAACCTTTTTAAGAATTCACCATACTCCACTAATTTTTCGGTCTTAAAATCGCGTAAAATAAAATCTAATTGTGCAGATTCTACGGCGCCCTGGATGTGAACCGGATGGATGAATCCTTGCATGCCTTCGGTGGATTCGGGGGAAATGCGGTCTTTAGGCAAGGCCTGAACGATTTCGCTGGCGATTTTGATGGCACTTTCCATGCGACCCTTGGCAAAACCGGGATGTTGGGATACTCCTTCGATCAGAATCTGAAACCCATCCGCCGAGAAGGTTTCATGTTCGAGATGACCTCTTTTTTCTCCATCTAAGGTATAACCGTATTGGGCATTGATTTTTTTAATATCGATGTGGTCGGTGCCGCGCCCCACTTCTTCGTCAGGTGTAAAAACGATCGATATGGGTCCATGAGGAACGTCGGGATGTTGGACCCAAAATGCCACCGCATCCATAATTTCGGCCACGCCGGCTTTATTATCTGCGCCTAAAAGTGTTAAACCACTGGCGGTGATGATGTCATGCCCGAATTGCTCGGCCAAATCGGGATGATCGGAAAGGCGAATGATTACACTAGGATCATCGGGTAAGAAGATGTCTTTTCCTTGATAATTCGTATGAACGAGGGGTTTTACCCCAGCCCCTGAGCAATCCGGCGAGGTATCCATGTGTGCACAGAAGCAAAGGCCAGGAACATCATTTTCCACATTACTTGATATGTGCGCATACACGTATCCATGTTCATCCATATGCGCATTTGAAATTCCAAGCGCTTTTAATTCCCGGACCAAAACAATTCCTAGATCTTTTTGTTTTTCTGTCGTGGGACTTGTCTCTGCGCTTGGGTCTGATTGGGTGTCAATTTGGACATAAGCAAGAAAGCGATCTTTCGAACCAAAGGAATAGGTTTGGAGTAAATCAGAGATGTTGGCCATAAAAAGCGTATTTTTTTGAAATATCTTAAGAAAAAATTGTGTTAAATGAATTTATTTTTATTGGATTCATAAAGGTAATTAACCTTTGAAAATAACATATTATATTAGTAGTTCGAATAGTGGAATCAGTTCTATCCTGTGCTACTATTTTAAACCATAAGGTCATTATATCATTACATTATGTCTCAAACAGCGGTTATTAATTTAGATGGAAAGTCTTTTGAGTTACCTACTTTACAAGGAACTGAAAACGAAAAGGCCATCGACATTGCAAAACTACGTGATTTATCAGGTTTTGTTACCTTTGATCCGGGCTTTAAAAACACAGGAGCTACGAAAAGTGCGATTACCTATTTGGATGGGGAAGAAGGAATTCTTCGGTATCGGGGGTATAGCATTGAAGAATTAGCGGATCGGGCGACTTTTATTGAGGTGGCATATTTGTTGATTCACGGAGAACTTCCTACTTCGGCCCAATTAGCGGATTTTGAAAAACAAATTCAATCGTATACCGTCGTAAATGAGGAATTATTGGCCATAGCTAATGCATTTCCGGCCAGTACGCATCCGATGTGTGTGTTAGCTGCCATCGTTGGAGCGATGTCTGCCTTTCATTCGACCGATGAGGCAGGTGATGATGAAAAAAATATTTTACGTTTATTAGCTACTTTACCTGTCATGGCTACATGGCATTACAAAAAATCCTTGGGTGAGGCGGTTAATCAAGTCGATGCGAGTTTGGATTATTGCTCGAGCTTCTTGTCGTTGATGTTCGGAAAAAAAGGGGATGGTTATGTCGCTGACCCGATCGTATCAAAAGCCTTGAACAAATTATTGATTTTACATGCAGATCATGAGCAAAACTGCTCGACATCTACGGTTCGATTAGTCGGTTCTTCGCACGCGAATATTTTTGCTTCGATTTCGGCTGGAATCAATGCGCTTTGGGGCCCATTGCACGGAGGAGCGAATCAAGAGGTAATCGAGATGCTCGAAGCCATTAAAGCAGATGGCGGAGATACGGAAAAATACGTGACGATGGCCAAAGATAAAAATTCAGGCTTCCGCTTGATGGGCTTTGGACACCGGGTGTATAAAAACTTTGATCCGCGGGCAAAAATCATTAAAGTTGCCGCTGATGACGTATTGAAAGCCTTAGGTGTGAATGATCCGGTTTTATCGATTGCCCAACACTTAGAAGAGGCCGCGCTTCATGACGATTATTTCGTTGCGCGTAAATTATACCCCAATGTGGATTTCTATTCCGGCATTATTTACCGGGCATTAGGTATCCCAACAAACATGTTTACCGTCATGTTCGCCATCGGACGTCTACCAGGTTGGATCGCTCAATGGAAAGAAATGCGTACAAACAAGGAACCTATCGGTCGTCCGCGCCAAATATATACAGGTGCTACTGAACGCGCTTTTGTCGAAATTTCACAGCGCTAAGCTTTGTTAAAATTCTTTAAAAAAGCCTTCCTTCCGGAGGGCTTTTTTTGTTTTAGGCCCTAAAGGCCTACCTTTGTGCCCATGCTAAAAAAACAGATTAGCTTTCGCGGCCTCCTGCTTTTCTCGTTCATTGTTCTATTCTTCTCCGCTTTTTGTCAGGATCAGAAGGGAAATGCGACCTTTTATCACAGTCGTTTCTGGGGAGGAAAAACCTATAGTGGAGAGCCTTATCATCCCTATAAATTCACCGCTGCGCATAAATATTTCCCGATGGGAGCTTGGGTCGAGGTCTATTTGCCCAAAACCAAAAAATCTACCTATGTCCGCGTGAATGACCGTGGTCCTTTTCGTCGAGGTGCGGTGATCGATATTTCGCTTGCAGCTGCCAAAGAGATTGGTTTAGTGAGTCATGGTGTTTCTTCTGTGCATATTCGCTTAGTGACTGAGTCTGAACTGACAGATTCTTTAAGCAAGGCCTGGGCGTTGCGAGATTCATTGGCTGTCTCTGAACATCCAAAACCACTCAAAAAATTTAAGAAAAAGGCTAAGAAAAAGCCTCGGAAAAAGAAGCGGAAAAAGCGAGTTAGGGTAAAATAATTTCGATCCGACGATTAATTTTTCGCGCCTCGGCTGTTTTTGCTTTTATTTTTGGTTTACTATTCCCAAAAGCAATTGTTTTAATTCGTTCCCCCGCAATTCCTTGGTCCATTAAGTATTTTTTAACCGAATTGGCCCTTCTGTCCGAAAGCGATAAATTGGACTGTGCATTTCCCACTTCATCGGTATGTCCATGAATCTCAATGGATTTGGTTGGATTTTGAAATAAATAGGAAACTAAATCCAGTAGACAGGCAGGTGTCACAAAAGGCAGGTCTGACTTATTATTTTCAAATTGAATATCTTCAAAATGTAACTTTTGAAATTCGATAGGGGCTGGTTTAGCGACGAGGATAGGTGGGGGTAGGTCTACGGGTTTTTTAAGCCAACAAAATTCTGGGATTTCAACGGATTGTATCTGAATATCCTGAATCGAATCATTCACCTTTCTGGAAATGTAATATTGGTTTTCATGGATTCCTTCTGAAAATCCAGCGTCATTTGAAGTGCTATTGATTTCTTTAATGGCCACTGATTCTGACCAAATTTTTCCGTCCCAAAGACTTTGATGAAAATCTAAACCCCCTTTTCCACCTTTTTGATTCGTTGAAAATACTAAAATAGCCCGCTCATCCATGTAATAGGGGCCTTGTTCATCCTCCGAACTGTTGATTTTTTTGCCCAAATTTTTCGGAATTCCCCATTTTCCATCGGTTCCTCGTTCGGTCAACCAGATATCGCGTTTTCCTTCGCCTCCAGGTCGGTCCGAGGAAAAGAATAATTTGCTTCCATCCGAGTTCAGTTGGGGCTGACCCTCCCAATCATGCGAATTCACTAGAAAGCCCAAGTTTTTTGGGCGGGTCCAGGAACCATCGACCCACGTACATTCGTACAAATCACAACCTCCGAAGGAATTTGGATAATCACAACCCGAGAAAATTAAATGAAGTCCATCCTTGGAAAGTGTAGGTGTACCTTCATTGTTTTCTTGATTTAATTCCTCGATGGGCCGAGGGATTTCAAATTGCTTGCCATTCCATGCGGATACGAAAATTTCTTCATCGGATTTCGTGCCTTTGCGAACGGTTAGGAATAATTCTTGGCGGGCGGCTGAATAAATCGGAAAATATTGGGTTCGGTAGACATTGACTTCCTTAATCGGAACGGAAGAAATCGTCAAGCTATCCCCAGCAGAAAAAATCGATAGGAAAGGGAAAAGCCATAATCCAAGCATAGATTAAGGGATTTGTAAAAACTTGTGGGTTTGAACGGAAATTTGCCAAGTCGGGTTTTCCTTTACAAATGAAACAATTAATTCATTCATTTCCACTTGTTTAGACCATTCAGGTTGTAAATAATAATGTGCGTTTGCTGGAATTTTGTCCACAAAGGTCTCCGCCCATGGAATATCTGATTTGTGAAAAACCACTACTTTTAATTCATTCACCGCAGCATAGATTGAAGGATTCGGGTCTTTGAATTTTTTGGGAGAAAAACAAATCCAATCCCAATGCCCCGTAAAGGTATCGCAAACGCCAGATGTTTCGATGTGTGTTCGGAAGCCGGCCGCTTGTAATGCTTCGGTCAGGGGAAATAAATTATGCAGTAAGGGTTCTCCGCCGGTGATGACTACTAAACGACCAGGGTACTGGGAGGCTTCATTTACGAGGGTTTGAACGCTTTTTTTCGGGTGGGTATCGATGGGCCAGCTCTCCTTGACGTCGCACCAATGACAACCCACATCGCAACCGCCTAAACGAATAAAATAGGCGGCATGCCCTTGGTACTTTCCTTCTCCTTGGATCGTATAAAAAGATTCCATCACGGGATATTCAAAAACATCTCTTTTTGCGACTGATTTTATATCTTTGACGATTGATTGCATAAGGACTTAAAATTCAAGGTAAAATTAAGGCTTGATTTGTAATTTAACTAATTAGAATTCGTTCTTCCTACCAAGAAAGAATATTTATGCCAGCTTCGCGCTCGATTTTATTGGTTATTTCATGTCTGTTGATGATAGCAGGTCTAAGTAGTTGCTGGTCCGCCCGCTGTCCTCGAACGACTTGTCGGGTTCGTGTGGAACATCGCCATGGAGATTTATATTATCGGCCTCGAGAAGCTTTTTCTTGGATGTGGACACCGCGCTATAAACATGTTCGGAATCCTAATTCACCCTTAAATGCACAGAATAAGGTCAAAATTTGGAATCGAATATTTAAACCGGGGACGCCTGTTACCCAAAAGAAAACCCGTTAATTCATGTCGCATCTCACCATTGGATCCGGGGTTTTAAATCAAACGCCATTAGACTGGGAAGGGAATTTCCTTCGCATTCTAGCTGTTATCGAGGAAGCTAAAAAATCATCGGTCAGCCTTTTGTGTCTGCCCGAATTATGTTTGACCGGCTATGGCTGCGAAGATCAATTTTTAGCTCCTTTTACGGCTGAAAAAGCCTGGGAATATGCGCAAAAATTAAAAAAATACTCGAAAGATATTGCCTTTTTGGTGGGTTTGCCCTTGCCTTATGAAGATGCGCTATATAATGTGGTGGCCTGTATTTCAGGGGGAGAAATTGCCGCGCTGATTCCCAAACAGCACCTGGCGGATGATGGGGTTCATTATGAACCTCGCTGGTTTAAGGCCTGGCAAGCAGGAAAAAGGGTCGTGTATCAAGGTATTCCGTTGGGAGATTACCGGATTCAGTTGAATGACTGGTTGCTAGGAATCGAAATATGCCAAGATGCCTGGGAAGGCCCTAATCGTCCCGCGCATGCCTTAGCCAAGCGGGGAGTTTCCCTGATTTGCAATCCCACGGCTTCGCATTTTTCTTTTGGAAAGGCGAAGGTGCGCCAACAATTAGCCTTGGAAGGCGCCGCCATTTGTCAAGGGGCCTACGTATTTGCCAATTTATTAGGAAATGAATCAGGTCGTGTGATTTTTGATGGGGATGCCTACATCGCACATGACGGAAAAATTGTTGCTCAAAATTCACGTTTTTCTTTTCAAGATCATCAATTGATTATCGCCAATTTGGATTTAGCGCCCTTTCATTCGAATGAATCGGATGTGGTTGTGGCCAATCTGGCGCAGGCGGAAAATAAGATTCCTACCGTTCAGACAAAACCTGTAGATGCTTGGGAAATATCAAATTTTATCAAGGAAGAAGAATTTGAGCGATGCATTCGCTTAGGTCTTTGGGACTATATGCGAAAATCCTATTCGAGGGGTTTTGTGGTATCGCTTTCCGGGGGAGCGGATTCCTCGGCAATCGTTAGTTTATGCCATTTGGCAATGAAAGCCGCGGAAAAGGAATTGGGTTTTGCTGGAATACAAAAACGATTGGCGTATATCCCTTGGTCGTCGGAAATCAAAGATTTAGCAACGCTTCAAAAAAGATTATTAACCACCTTGTACCAAGGTACGATGAATTCCTCGGAGCAAACTCGGTCCTCAGCCAAGGTTTTAGCGGATGGGATAGGTAGTACGCATTATGAATTAGAAATCGATGATTTGGTGAGTACTTATCGGCAAGTGATTGAAAAGGCGATAGGTCGGTCATTAACCTGGGAGCAGGATGATATTACCTTACAAAATGTGCAAGCGAGGGTTCGTAGCCCAAGCGCTTGGATGTTAGCCAATATCAATCAGGCTTTATTATTAGCTACATCGAATCGTTCGGAAGCCAGTGTTGGATATGCCACCATGGATGGGGATACGTCAGGTTCGATTTCGCCGATTGCCGGGATTGATAAACGTTTTTTACGCACTTGGTTAATCTGGGCCGAAACGAAAATTCCAGCCTTGCATCAGGTAAATTCCTTAGAACCAAGCGCAGAATTAAGGCCATTAGCTTCCAAACAAGTGGATGAGGAGGATTTAATGCCTTATCCGATTTTAAATGCCTTGGAACGTTGGGCCTTTTTTGAGCGAAAAAGTCCTGCCGATTGCCAAGAAATTTTGTTTGCGACCTATGGAAGCCAATTTTCAAAGGAAAAATTGGCAGAATTTGCTCATCGCTTTTTTAGGCTTTGGGCGAGAAACCAATGGAAGCGAGAACGCTATGCCCCGGGTTTTCATGTGGATGAATATAGTTTAGATCCTAAGTCCTGGCTTCGATTCCCAATTCTTTCCGCGGGATTGGAAAAAGATTTACCCCCTATATGATGTTATTACTTGTAGATATTGGAAACACGGATATCGTGTTTGGGTTTTATTCCGAAGATACCTGGCAAACGATTTTGCGTACACCTACGCATCAGCCCTGGAGTCCTTTGAAATTACAAATGTGGCTCGTGAAGGAATTGAACGACAAAAGCCTAGGACATTTTCGTCCTGATGCGATTTTAATTAGTTCGGTCGTTCCTTCGATTTTACCTCAAATTCAAAAGGGGGTGGACATTTGGTCAGGCAAAAAGTCTTCGGTGATGGGCCCAAAAATCTATGCGAATTTGACGATTCACGTATTAAGTCCCGATGAGATCGGTTCCGATTTAGTGGCCAATTCGGTTTATGCCAATGCCCACTATGATTCCGATGTATTGATTGTAGACTTTGGGACTGCCTTGACGTTTACGCTTGTTGGGGCCGACGGAACGATGCAAGGGGTTTCCATCGCCCCAGGTTTAAAAACGGCCGTAAAATCACTTTTTTCTCAAACAGCCCAATTGCCCGAAGTACCCCTCGAAATGCCAGATTCAGCCCTTGGATTTGATACGGTTTCTGCCATTCAATCCGGAATTTTATGGGGATATGTGGGCATGGTGAAAGAAATGATTTTTCAAATCAAAGCCGAAAAGGGACCTCAGATTAAAGTATTAGCCACTGGGGGATTGTCTTCGATTTTGACTCCTTTGGAATCCTCCTTCGATGAGGTCAATAAATTAATTACATTAGAGGGTTTGCGCCTTATTTTACAGGATTTAGAGAAATGAGTATGACGCCGAAGGAACGTGGGTATTTTTTTCCGGCCGAATGGCATCCGCATGTGGCCACATGGATCACTTTTCCCCACAATGAGCATTCTTGGCAAGGGAATAAATTAGCCATGATGTACCCGGAATATTTCCAATTCATGCATGCCATCTCTCAAGGAGAACAAGTACATATTAATTGCCATTCGATCGAGTTAAAAGACTTTATTGAATCCCAATTGCCCCAGTACCACATCGACCCCAAGCAAATTTTTTGCCACATTCGCCCGACCAATGATGCTTGGTGTCGTGATCATGGTCCTGCTTTTTTAATTCATCGGGAGGATTCCAGCCGTTTATTGGTCGATTGGGAATACAATGCCTGGGGGGGAAAATACCCGCCTTTTGACGATGACAATCGAATTCCGAAATCAATAGCCAACGATTTAGGTCTCAAATCGGTGTCTCCTGGCATAATCATGGAAGGAGGCTCGGTGGATTTCAATGGAGCGGGTACGGTTTTGACGAGTAAATCATGTTTATTGAATCCCAATCGAAATCCTCATCTCAGTCAATCCGAAATCGAACAAGTTCTTTGTGAGTATTATGGTGTAACGCAGGTTTTGTGGGTATCCGATGGGATCGTCGGGGATGATACCGATGGGCATATCGATGATACGGTTCGTTTTGTGAATGAAGATACCGTGATCGCGATGGTGGAGCCGGATCCAGCCGATGAAAATTATGCGGTGCTCCAACAAAATCTTTCCGAATTAAAGTCCATGACGCTTTTGAACGGGAATCCCTTGAATATCATCGAAATTTCCATGCCTCAGGCCGTAGTAATCGATGAATTTCGGGCACCCGGTTCGTATGCTAATTTTTACATCTGCAATGCGGGCGTTTTAGTGCCGACCTTTGATTGTCCTCAAGATGCTGTGGCCTTGGAAATTTTAGGACAATTATTTCAAGATCGGCCCGTTATAGGTCTTTCTGCCTCCAATATCATTTGGGGACAGGGGAGTTTTCATTGTTTGACTCAACAAGAACCCAAGGGAAATTAATGCCATTTCGTATTCTTGTATTGTGTTTGGTTGGGGTATTTTTTGCCTGCAAAACACCTGTTGGGCCGATTCAACAAGTGAAAAGTCAAGCAACCCAGATTCGAAAGAAGCATGTCGAACTTTCGATGCAATCCATGAGGGCCATCGATATCCAAGAACAATTGACCGGCCATGACGAGTTGTTCGTAGCCTATCAAATCGGTATCATCGAACGGGATTCCTTGATTTATAGTCAAATAAATACTGTTTATGTGGGAAATGCCAAACAGGGGCAGGTGTTACCGCTGGATACAATGGCTCACCTATCGGTGGAACTGAAACCTGGGCAGACCATAGGAATTCAGGTGGCCTTGTGGGAGGTGGATGACTATCAAAAAATGCAGAAATTCATGCGTCAAGTGAATCATGTGGGTGGATTTTTACAAGTTCCGATTCATATGTTGGAATGGAGCTCAGTTAATAATCCGCTCGCCTGGTTTTTATGGGGAAGTCGGGTGAGCGGATGGGGGCTGGATTGGTTGGCCCAGGTGGATCGAAACGATTTGATTGGCGTTTCTGAAATGAGATGGAATTGGGATGATATACCGAGTAAAAATGCCACGAGGTTTAAGCGAGGCAATTGGAAAGGAGGTAAACGAGGCTTGAACGAATATGTGTATTCCTTTGCATATCAAATTAAAGTAAAGGATATATCGAAATAGGGTTTATTTCGTTGAATATTCGTAATTTTGACGGATTATATGGGCAAGAATAAAAATTGTATTTTCGTTTTTCTTTTTTGGATGCTTGGAGCTTCAGGCTTGCTGGCACAAAGCCCTGTCCCTTTGCAGATTGGTCCAAAGAAAATTACTGCAGAGGTCTTTGAAAAGGATTATCGACGCTTATTGGAAAGTGATAGTATTCGGTCGGATAATAAGCAGAAATTTTTGTCGGCCTATATCGACTATCAATTGAAAATCTTAGCGGCTGAAGCGGATCAAATACCGACTTCCCCCGGATTTCAGGATGAATACCAAAGTTTTCGAAAGGAATTAGCAAGTCCCTATTTGATTGATAATGTCAAAGTGGAGGCTTTGGTGCGTGAGGCGTATGAGCGGTTGAAATTCGAGAAACAGGTGGCGCATATTTTGGTACGCTTACCGGCGAATCCAAGTCCTTCGGATACTCTGATTGCCTATCAGAAAATCACGAATATTCAAAAGAAATTACAAGCAGGAGAGGATTTTGCCGCCACGGCGAAGAAGTTTTCGGAGGATGAATTATCGGCGATTAAAGGCGGGCAAATTGGTTATATTACAAGTTTACAGACCCAATACGCCTTTGAAAATGCGGTTTATGCCTTAGAAAAAGGAGAAGTTTCAAACATTGTTCGAACGGAAACGGGCTATCACTTAATTAAGGTGTTGGAGATCCGTCCGAATCAAGGGAAAATTCGATTGGCCCATATTTTGATTTCCGCGACGGTGAATGCGCCTACTTCGGTCCAAGTGGAGGCGAAAAATAAGATTGATTTAGTTCAAAAATATTTGGCTAAGGGAGAAGAGCCTTTTGAATTGATATGTAAAAACTATTCAGAGGATCCGTATTCGAGGAGTCGCGGTGGTGAATTGCGTCGCTGGTATTATTCTTCTGATTTGTCAGAGGAATTGCAGGATAAGTTATTTGGAATTCAGCGATTGGGAGATGTGACGGAACCGATTCGGACGAATTTAGGTTGGCAAATTTTTAAATTACTCGATAAAAAACCGCTGTTAAGCTATGAGGAAATGGCGGAATATTTACGTCAAAAGGTCCTCACGGATGGTGAGCGTAGTGCGATTATTCGCCAGTCCTTCATGAAACGGGTACGGATGGAAAATAATGTCAAGGTCGATGAGGTGAATCGGAAAATTGCAATTGAGCGATACGCACAGGATCGAATAGGCGATGAGGCTTATTTGCAATTGCCTTTGTTTTCGATCGGGTCGACACAATTTTTGATCAAAGAATTTTATGCCTTTATTGTGGCACAACAACGAAAAAAATTAAAAGTCTTAGGTTATTTGCCTACGATTTCCGAAGCATTTTGGTTAGAAGAATTTATTGATTTAAACACGATTCAAGCGGAAGAAAAGCATTTGGAAACGAAATATCCTGCATTTAAAGAACAGATGCAGGAATTTTATGAAGGTAGTTTGTTTAGCAAAATCACGGAGCGTGAGGTGTATGAAAAGTCCTTGGATTCTTTGCGTCAACAAACCTATTTCACTGCCAATACCGCGAAATTCACCCTCCCAAGTCGCCTGCAAGCGAAAGTTCTTTCAGCGGATACGCCCAAAACCTTGGCGGATGCCATGGAATTGTTGAAAAATCCTCCATATCCCATGAATAAGCGGTTTCCGGATTTGACTTTTGGTTTAGGACAATCAGTGCTTCCCGAGGGTTCGACAAAAAATTTACAAGAATTGTTTATTCAATTAGCCAAAAACAAGGATTTCATTGTCGAGATTTCAGGTCATCAGGATGCCAGTGAAATGGATACCTTAGCCCAAGCGCGGATTTCAAAAGTTGTCGCCTATTTAACGAAAAAGGGGATAGGTGTCTCCCGGATCATTGAAAAGGTGGAGGGAAATTTACGTCCTGCTTCGAAAACGGATAAATCAAAAAATGCTCGGATTAGCTTTAAATTTTATTCGCATTCAATGGAAGATGTGGTGAAGCGATTTAATTCAGTCAAGCCGTTGAGCTTAGAAGCTTCGGAAGGTTTGTTTAAACGAGGAGAAAATGCGATCTTGGACAGTCTTAGCTGGGAAGTTGGGAAAAAGAATTTTGAAGCACAGGGCCGACACGTATTTGTGGACGTAAGGGAAGTAGTGCCAGCACGTTTGAAAAGTTTTGAAGAATCACGTAGTTCGATCATTCGAGATTTACAGGTTGAATTAGAAAAAAATTGGTTGATTCGATTAAAAGAGCGTTTTCCAGTCGTTCGGAACGAGGAAGAATTGAATAAAATAATGCAATAGTTTATGAGGAATATGAAATTAAAAAGTTTTTTGTTGGGTGTTTTGGGTTTATTGATTTCGTTTGCGGGTTTTTCGCAAGAAGAGGCCAAATCATCCTTGTTAGATAAAATTATTGCCAAAGTCGACAATCATTACATTCTAAAATCGGAGATTGAGGCGCAGTACCAACAATCGCTAGCCAGCGGTCAAGCCAATGCACCGAATCGTTGTCAAATTTTGGAAGGCTTGGTGGTCAACAAATTGATGTTAGCCAAAGCCGAAATCGATTCCGTGATCGTGGATGACAAGCGAATCGAGATGGAATTAAATTCCCGAATGGACCAAATGGAGCAGCAATATGGCTCTGCAAAGAATATTGTAGAGGCCTTTGGTAAGCCCATTGCTACCTTGAAGGAGGATTTAAGGTCATCCTTAAAAGAGCAATTAACCGGCCGTAAAATGCAAGATAAAATTACGGATGCGGTGACCATCACCCCGAAAGAGGTCGCGGAGTTTTTTAAGAAAATCCCGACAGATTCCTTGCCCTATTTGCCCGCGGAGGTTGAGGTAGGTCATATTGTTCGGTTGGCACAGCCAAATAAAAATCAAAAAGATGAATTAATTGGTCGTTTGTTGGATTACCGTCGACGCATCGAAAAAGGCGAAAATTTCGAAGATTTGGCCAAATTATATTCCGAAGATTTAGGCAGTGGAAAACGAGGAGGGGATTTAGGTTTTTCAAAAAGGGGAGCCATGGTCGCGCCATTTGAGGCCGCAGCATTGAAATTGAAGCCTTCTATGATGTCAGATGTGGTTGAAAGTGAATTTGGTTTTCACTTGATTCAATTGTTAGAGATTCGTGGACAAGAATACCATGCACGTCACATTTTATTACGTCCAGATTATCAAAAACTTGATTTAACGGAGCCTACGAAATATTTGGATAGTATCCGTATTTTAATCCAACGGGATTCTGTCAAGTTTGATCGTGCGGCTCGTGATTTCTCCCAAGATAAGGCGACACAAGATGCCGGCGGATTATTGATGGATCAAGCTACGCGTAGTTATCGGATTCCATTTGATGGAACCATGGAACCTGGTTTGTATTTCTCCATCGATTCGATGAAGGTGGGAACGATTTCTACACCGATTCCCTATCGGACAGAGGATGGCCGGAGTGCTGTTCGAATTCTTTATTTCAAAGCCAAACATCCGCCGCATTTTGCAAATCTAAAGGATGATTATCAAAAAATTGGAAACATCGCCCTTTCTCGTAAAAAGAATGATGCCATTGAAAATTGGTTTTTAAAAGCGAAGGAAGATGTATTTATTTTCATTGATGATGAATACAAGAGTTGCAATACCCTAGGAACTCAGGGTCCGGAAGCCAGTCCCTCGGGTCAATAAACATGGAAGACGTACGCTTAGCCACCTCATTTTTTGACGATATTCGAAGTCTTAAACAGGCGATTGCTTCGCGTGTGGTGGGGCAAGAAAAGACAATTGATTTGCTTTTAAATGCTTTGTTCTCCGGGGGGCATTGTTTGTTAGTGGGTGTACCTGGTTTGGCCAAAACACGGCTCGTTCAGACCTTAGCGGGTCTTGTGGATTTAGACTACAAACGCATTCAATTTACACCAGACTTAATGCCTTCCGATATTATAGGAACGGAATTATTGGACCAAGAAAGGAATTTTCAATTCAGTCGGGGGCCGATTTTCGCGAATCTTATTTTGGCCGACGAGATCAACCGGACTCCTCCCAAAACCCAATCTGCCCTTTTAGAGGCGATGCAAGAGGAAACCGTTTCCGTCGCGGGAACGAGTTATGAATTGCCGAAACCTTTTTTTGTCTTGGCTACCCAAAACCCGATTGAACAAGAAGGAACCTATCCCTTGCCAGAAGCGCAGTTGGATCGGTTTTTGTTCATGATCCAGTTGGATTATCCAAGCTTTTCAGAAGAAGTCCAAGTGGTGCGGATGACTGAAAAATCCCAACTTTTAGAGGTTCAAGCACCCATCTTAAACGCAAAAACCTTATTGGAGTACCAAGACTTAGTGAAGCGTGTACCTGTTTCCGATTTAGTGGTTGAAACGGCGGTGCTATGGGTCCAACAAACCCGCCTCGGAAACGAAAACACTTCAGACATCGCCAAAGAATACATAACCTGGGGGGCAGGTCCGAGGGCTTCTCAAAATTTGATTTTAGCTGCCAAATGCCATGCATTGATGCATGGCCGTTATTCTCCGAATGTCGAAGATGTGCGGGAAATGGCTGTGGCGGTATTGCAACATCGAATTATTCCGAATTATAAAGCCGATTCACAAGGGCTTCGTGCCGCGGATTTAATACGCCGATTGGTACAAGATTAAATAGCCACAGGCGCTTTAATGCCCGGATATGGGTCATAATTTTCTAGCGTGAAATCTTCGTACGTAAATTCAAATATGTCCTTTACGTTTGGATTTATTTTCATCGTAGGCAATGGCCGAGGCGTTCTGCTTAATTGCAAGTCGACTTGTTCCATGTGATTGCTATATAAATGCGTATCTCCTCCGGTCCAGACAAAGTCCCCCAGCCCTAAATCACACACTTGCGCGACCATCATGGTTAGGAGTGCATAACTTGCGATGTTGAATGGAACACCTAAAAATACATCGGCGGAGCGCTGGTATAATTGGCATGATAATTTCCCGTCGGCCACATAAAATTGGAAAAAGGCGTGACAGGGCATCAAAGCCATTTTCGGCAAGTCGGCTACGTTCCAGGCACTCACGATGATGCGTCGGGAATCTGGATTCGTTTTAAGCGTATGAATCACATCTTTGATTTGGTCGATGACCTGGCCATCAGGTCCTTCCCAGGTTCTCCACTGTTTCCCATAGACGGGCCCTAAGTCACCGTTCTCATTTGCCCATTCGTCCCAAATGCTGACATTGTTTTCCTTCAAATAGGCGATGTTCGTTTCTCCCTTCAAAAACCACAATAACTCATATATGATGGATTTCAAATGCGTTTTTTTGGTGGTCACTAAGGGGAATCCCTCAGCTAAGTTGAAGCGCATTTGATAGCCAAAAACACTCGTTGTGCCCGTTCCTGTGCGGTCGGATTTAAAAGTGCCTTGGTTTTTAATGTGGCAAAGAAGGTCTAGGTATGCTTGCATATTAGGCTAGGAATGGGGTATCGTTAAGCAATAAGGTATGCGTGATGAGGGCGCTTGGTTCTAATTGGGCTGTGGCTGAGCAATATTTTTCCATCGATAATTGGATGGCTCTAAGTGCTTTTGCCCCATCGATTTGCCCCTTTAATTCAAATTGGATAGTAATGGTTCGAAAAGGTGTTTTTTCGGTCCCTTCGATTTTTTCGCGCGTTCCCGAAATACGAATTTGAAAATCCTCGATGACTTGCCTTTGTTTCTTCAGCACTAAAATTACATCGATCGCCGTACATCCTCCTAGACCCATTAGGAGCAATTCCATCGGCCGCGCACCCGCATTATGTCCACCGATTCCCTCCGCAGCATCGATATGTACTGGCACCGGTGAACTACCTGATGCCTCAAAGTGAAAATCTTGATCGACCCGTTTTAATCGTACTTCCATGTTATTTGAGTGAATTGGATGAAATATCATGATGCCAAATTTCGTCGCCTTTTTCATCATGTAACACGATGCGAAGCTTTCGATCCTTCAAAGGACCTGAAACGCTTAGGGTTGAAAACGCACGTTTTTGTGTCATAGTACCTGGTACCAAAACCTCATTCGCATCTAATTTATGTGGAACCGCGGGACCTGCGGTCATCGGAGAAACCGTTAAATCGTAAAGCGGATAAGTTCCTGGGCGTTCTAATTTCCAAAGGCTAGAGGTATGGCGGTCGCCGGATAGAAAAACCACACCGGGGATTTTACGGTTATTGATTTCTTTCAGCAATTGATTTCGCTCCTGTTCGTAATTTGCCATATTTTCAAAAATTTTGGCCGGATTTAATACTTGACCACCATTGACCACGATTTTGAAACTTGCCCGACTAACCGTCATCGCGTCCAATAACCAATTCATTTGTTTCTGTCCAAAATAATCCTTAGACGGATCATTAAGGTCATTTGGCGCCTTAAACCAACGATCGTCCATCAGGAAAAATTCCACGTCAGCCCAGGTAAATTGCCCAGTCATGGCTTCATTGGGAAAGATAAAATTCGGATTTCCCCAATACAATTTAAATAACTCTAAAGACGTGTGTTTTAAGGCAAATGAGCGGTCGGCATCATTGGGACCATAATCATGGTCATCCCAAATGGCATAATGGTGTGTGTTGGCCAATAAGGGTTGAAGCGAAGCCTGACCACGCGTATGATCATTCCGATGCATCATGCCCGTGCGCGTGTTCCAATCCGGTTCACGGTAATAGAAATTATCACCCCCCCACAACATAAAATCAGGTTTTTTAGCATATATGGCTTGGTAGATTTCATCTGCACCGCCATAAGGCCTGCCGGGACGGTCAGTTGCTTCTTCATTGATGTAATTGCAAGATCCAAAAGCAAAACTAAAGGCCGGTGGGTCATTGCGGTACTGCCACAATGCCTGGCTTTGAAATTCCAAAGGATAGGAGAAATTCACCTTTTTCCCATCGACCCAGACCTCATATTCATATTTCTTACCCATTGTAACCTGATCCGCAATGGCTTTCGCGATAAAACTTTGTGTTTTTTGGGTCTGGATAGGGTCAGTTTTGAGAATGGTGGATTTTTGGCCTTTTTCCCAATATGCGATTTCAACTTTCGCTGCTTTTTGCGTTTGTACCCAAATTAACACTTCCTTCATCTCCGAATAACCGAGCATGGGGCCACTTTTGATTTGACCCAATAGGCTTCCAGCCCCTAGCAAACAAAGAAATGTCATTAAGTATTTCATAAGATGATCATTTAAAAGCTATCTTTGTCGCTTAATTTAGAACCCATGGCGTATTTTTCCATTCAAGGTATTCAATTGACATCCCTAGCTAAGGACTTTGGTACACCCTTATATGTGTACGATGCCGACAAAATTAGGGAAAAAATTTCAGTTCTGAGAGGCTCTTTTCAAGGTTTTCCCTTGTCGATTAAATATGCCTGCAAAGCGAATACGAATTTGGCGATTTTACGCCTCATGCGCGCGAATAATGTCGATTTAGATGTTGTTTCCCCGCAAGAATTGGAATTGGGTTTATTGGCTGGGTACGAAGGATCACAAATTACCTTCACCCCGAGTGGCGTAGATTTTACAGAAATTGAATTTGCCGTTTCGAAAGGAGCGATGGTGAACCTGGATAATTTGTCGGTACTTGAGAAATTCGGTCAGGCTTATGGTTCTTCGGTGCCTTGTTTGATTCGCATTAAGCCCCATGTGTTTGGTGGTGGGAATTCGAAAATCATGACTGCGCATCCAGAATCGAAATTTGGCATTTCCATTCATCAAAAGGAGGAAATTCTTGACATCGTCGGACGCTATGGGATGAAGGTGGCTGGCTTACACCAACACACCGGTTCCGACATCAAAGACGGAAAAACATTCCAACAAGCTGCCACCGCGCTCTTCGATTTTGCCAAAGATTTTAAAGATTTAGACATCATCGACCTAGGTGGTGGATTTAAAGTGCCATATTCTCCAGAAGACCCTGGCGTGAATATGCAAGAAGTAGGTGGGATGATGAGTCAAGCATTTCTGGATTTTTGTGCGGCTTATGGCCGACCTTTACGTCTTTGGATCGAGCCTGGCAAGTTTTTGGTATCCGAAGCAGGTACGTTTTTAACGCAAGCGACCGTCGTGAAAAGGGACCCAGTCAAGACTTTTTTAGGCATCAATACAGGTTTAAATCACCTGATTCGCCCCATGATGTATGGTTCTTATCATTATATTTTCAATGCGTCGAATGCCAATGATGTGGAAAAAGAATCTTATCGGGTGGTGGGAAATATTTGTGAGACAGATACCTTTTCCTTTGATTTTGAAGGAAATCAAAATGAACGAGCATTATCCATCGTCAAGGAGGGTGACATCATCGCCATGGCTAACGCTGGCGCCTATGGTTTTACCATGGCCTCGCATTACAATGCACGTTTTTTGCCGGCAGAGGTACTCATCGATGGCGGTAAGGCCCGGATCATCCGCGTCCGTGAGACGATGGAGGATTTGATCCGGAACCAACGCGATTAATATAGCACCCAGGTATCTTTGGAACCTCCACCTTGCGACGAGTTGACCACCAAGGATCCTTTTCGCAAAGCCACACGCGTTAATCCACCTGGCATCACATTTACCCCATCCCCGTATAAAATATAGGGTCTCAAATCCACGTGGCGTCCTTCGGCATGATCGCCGATGAGGCATGGAACACGGGAAAGTGAAATGGTCGGTTGGGCGATGTAATTCCGCGGATTCGCTACGATGTATTTTTTGAATTTTTCCTGTTCTTCTTTCGTGGATTTCGGTCCGATCAGCATCCCATATCCTCCCGCCTCATTCGCCTCCTTCACCACAAGATCCGCAATATTTTCCAATACATATTTCAAATCATCTTCCTCACTGCAGATATACGTTTTTACATTTTCGATGATCGGATCTTCGCCCAAGTAATATTTGATAATCCGAGGCACATAGGCATAAATCACCTTGTCATCAGCCACCCCGGTACCGGGGGCGTTGGCAATGGCAACTTTCCCATTTTTGTAGACCTCGAAAATACCCGGAATCCCAATTAAAGAATCCGGATTGAAGGTATTCGGGTCTAAAAAAGTATCGTCGATCCGACGGTAAATCACATCCACAATTTGGAAACCTTTCGTCGTACGCATTTTGACATAGCCTTCATGCACCACTAAATCGCGGGCATCGACTAATTCGACCCCCATTTGTTGGGCTAAATACGAATGCTCAAAATACGCTGAATTATAAATTCCAGGGGTCAATACCACCACAGTAGGCTCTGGCCGATCGCTAATGAAACGCAACATTTCCAACAGTTTGTGTGGATAATCGGAAATCGGCCGAATTTGCGTTTTGGCTACCACTTCTGGGAAGGTTTGTTTCAATAATTCCCGGTTTTCCATCATGTAGGAAACCCCGGATGGGCATCGTAAATTATCCTCCAAAATCATGTATTCACCATCTTTTCCTCGAATCAAATCCGTACCCGTGATGTGAATCCAAATGTTTTTGGGTGGTTTAATGCCCATGCAAGGCTCCAAGAAATTTTTAGATGAATAAATGACCTCTCGGGGAATGATCCCATCTTGGATGATTTTTTGATCCGAATAGATATCAGCCAAAAATAAATTTAGGGCAGTAATTCGTTGGATAAGCCCTTTTTCCATCTTTTCCCATTCCTGCGCATGCACGATGCGGGGGATGATATCGACGGGCATGATGCGCTCGGTTCCCTCGTTTTCAGAATATACGTTGAAGGTAATTCCCATGGCCATTAAGGCGCGTTCGGCGGAAATTTGACGTCTTTGAAATTCCTCTTGGGATAATTGTTCGACGCGGTCTTTGAAATGCTGATAACCGGGTCTAATTTCGCCACTTGGCGTAAACATTTCATCATAGAATCCTTCGGTGTCATAGTGATTAAATGAAAAATTCATAGGCGTATATTTTTAAATGCTTGATAGAATTTTAATTTAAAATTTTATTTTCCAATTGATTTTTAAAAGCTTCACTTTTTTTTAATATTTCCCAAATAGGTCTTTTTTATATTGGAAATTTACCATTTTCGCCAAATTTTGATTGTATTTTTGTGCCATGATTTTATTGAATTTCTTGTATTACGAAAGTCCTATTGGCATCATTCGTGTCGAATATTCTGACAAAGGAATGCATTCTTTGCAATTTGTGCCATCCATAGGCGAAAACCACAGCGAAAATTTGGCGATGGAGCAACGCATTCTGGATGATTTAAATGCCTATTTTCAAAATTCGGAACATCGCTGGGAATGTCCGATTGCTTTGCCCTTGGGGACTGAATTTCAGGAAAAAGTGTGGTTGGCCCTCCGAATGATTCCTGCCGGTGAAGCGCGTACATACCAAGAAATCGCACAATCCATCGGACAGCCCAAAGCTGCTCAAGCCGTTGGACATGCGAATGCACAAAATCCAGTTCTCTTACGAATTCCTTGTCACCGGGTCATCGGTTCAGATGGTTCGATGACCGGCTATGCAGGGGAAATATGGCGAAAGGAATGGCTGTTGAATCATGAGGGATTCGAAGGAGTAAACCAACAAATGACCCTATTTGCCGATGGAGAATGATCAAATCGTCGACGCACTCGAATTGCTCGTCAAATTATGGGATGTTCACGGCATCCATGAATTTAAAAGTAAAAATCTAAGTTTTGCAGCTCGCGCCTTGGATAAATTCCCAGGACGAATTGCGAACCTTTCTGAAGCCGAACTTTATGCCATTCCCGGTGTGGGAAAGGTGGTCATCCAAGTCATTCAAGATATTGCCCAAACAGGCACATGTCCGGATTTAGAAGGTATGATTGAACAAAGTCCACCCGGCATTTTGGATCTTCTAAAAGTCAAAGGCCTGGGCCCCAAGAAAGTTGGTCTCGTCTGGAAGGAATTGGGGATTACGGAATTGGATGATTTATTGGCCGCATGCGAATCGGGTCAGTTAGAGCAACTAAAGGGCTTCGGAAAAGCGGTTCAGGAAAATGTAAGAGCCTATATTTTGTTCCTGCAGGAAAATCGCAAGAAATTACGCATCAATAAGGCTGAGCATGTAAGTAATTTATTGCTCGATTTATTACAAAATTCATTTTCTAAGATTCAGATTTCGGGAGAATTAGCCCGTGACTGTGAGGTGATTAGTTCCTTGGTTTTTGTCGCACAAACGGAGGATTTGTTTGGTAGTCAAGCGCTCATCGAGGCGATTGAAGGCTTTCAAACGGATTATCAACAAAGTTCACCTTTTACCTGGCGAGGGACATTTGAGGGCCATTTAATCCCCATCGAAATTCATTTTTCGGATGCTTCTCAATTTGATCTCCTGGTATATCAGCTTTCGGCCCACCCGGAACATTTAGGGAAGGTGAATTTCTTTACCTTGAAAAATGTGCACTCAGCGGAGGATGTGTATATGTCCCAACAATTGCCCTTCATCATACCTGCCATGCGGGAAGGTCTTCATGAATTTGATTGGAGTGAAAAATATGCTCCTTCAGATTTGGTAAACATGTCAGATTTGAAGGGTTGTGTGCATAACCATTCGACCTACTCGGATGGAAAAAATACCTTATTGGAGATGGCAGAGGCTTGTCGGGCCATGGGCCTAACGTATTTTGGCATTGCGGATCATTCGCAATATGCCGCTTATGCCGGAGGATTGAAGGAAGAGGATGTGTTGCGTCAGCATGCTGAAATCGATGAATTAAATAAAAAATGGAATGATTTTACCATCTTGAAGGGCATCGAAGCGGATATTTTACCGGATGGTTCTTTGGATTACAATGATCGGATATTGGCTAGTTTTGATTATGTCGTGGCTTCGGTTCATGCCCAATTGGTCATGGATTTCGATCGGGCAATGGGACGTTTGATTAAAGCAATCGAAAATCCATATACGTCGATATTGGGTCATCCGACGGGTCGACTTTTGTTGAGTCGCCCGGGTTATCCCATCGATACCCTGAAGATTTTAGATGCCTGTCATGCGAATGGCGTATCGATTGAGTTAAATGCGAGTCCTTATCGATTGGATTTGGATTGGCGCTACCTGTATGCGGCGATGGACAAGGGTGTTTTTGTGTCGATTAATCCGGACGCACATAAAATTGAAGGCTTGATGGACATGGAATATGGCGTGCGAGTGGGAAGAAAAGGGGGATTGTTGGCTTCGCTAACTTTAAACGCGTTGCCCTTGACGGAATTGAAAGCATTTTTTGCAAAAAAATAGATGGAAGCATGTACCTTTGTACCTTCGCTTGAACATATATAAATGAATAATTTACAATTTGCCGTGGGCGGTGATCACGCCGGGTTTGATTACAAAGATTCCTTAATTCACTATTTAAGGGATTTACACATTGAGGTCAAAGATTGTGGTACCTATTCTGCAGATTCTGTGGATTATCCGGATTTTGCACATCCTGTGGCAGAGGCGGTGGAATCGGGTGAGGTTACCTACGGATTATTGTTGTGTGGCAGTGCGAATGGCGTGGCGATTACCGCCAATAAACATCAAGGCATTCGGGCTGGATTGGCATGGAATGTGGAAGTAGCCAAATTAGTGCGCCAACATAACAATGCCAATGTCCTTTGTCTACCGGTTCGTTTCATTTCCTTAGATGAAGCCAAAGCGTGTTTGAAGGCATTTATTGACACGGATTTCGAAGGGGGGCGTCACCAAGGGCGCGTGAACAAAATAGCCTGTTCTTAATGCTTACGCTGATATAAATTGGGTGCTACTAATTGGTAATTTCGTGTCCAATTCGGTAGATAAGGCATTATTTTGATAAAATTATGTTCAGGGTCGTATATATAGCTTGGATTTTCTCGGCCAAAATAATCGTTTAAGATGACGATGGTTTTGTATTGATCTAATTCGGTAAACAGCGATTTGGACAGTTCCCAGTTAAGGAATGGACCGACCATTTGGTTATACTGATATTCTTGCAGTTGGGGTCCCAAAACCATTAATTTTTTATTTCGAATGCTCAGATGCGCTTTCCCTAATCGCTGGGCTTCTCGATTTTTCCATTCTGCCTGTAAACTCCAACAAATACTGCCCATAATGGTCCATATGAGCAATTCCTTTTTCCAATATACCTTGTATAAATACCCGATATTAAGTGTAAAATAAGCGAGGGAAGGCAGGAGAAATACCAAGTGGATGACGCTAAGTGAAGGGACCGTAAATAAGGTGAGCGTGCTTATGAACATCCAAATTAAATTCGTTTGCTGGGCTTTTTGGGCATTGGAACGTATTTTGTTATGGGTAACAACCCGGAATAAACCGAGCAATCCGATGATCAACGATGGGCCAAAACTGAGGGCCAAGGTTTGAATATCTACATAAGACGGAATCTGAAAACGAAAGGAGGAATTTCGATAGACTTCTATAAAGTTGGATAAATTTCCATGGTAGGAAAATACTAAACCAGCCGAAATTAAAATCATGAAAAATCCAATGACGAGCAGGAGAATTTGACGAATGTTAATACTTGAATAAAATAGAAGACTTAAAATGGCCCAAAAAATAAACAAGGAATAACTTAAATAACAAAGGCAAGCGATTCCGATGTAGACCCCGATGAGGAAAACGCGGTCGTTGACGAGTAGGGTGCTTTGTTGGCCCATAATCTCCCGCCAGGCCAATAATAAAAAACTAAGCCCCAGAATCGCACCGCTGGGGATGAATAATTCAAAAGAACTGTGAAAAAATGCGAGGTAAATGAAAAATGGCAAATTACCGAGGGGGGGCATAAGGTCGAATCGGCGAATGGTTTGTTGGAACACATAGGCCTGAAAAACGACGATCGAAAAAGCAATAGGCGCATTCCAAAAGATGGAGATGGAGAAAAAATCAAGTACTTGGAAAAAATTCGCAGTTAATGGGCCTGTATTATCTCGGATATCTTGGTATAATCGGAAGCCGTGGTTCAGGTTTTGTCCGATTAAGAAGTTTTTAAATTCCCATGCAAAGGGGGCCAGGTTCAATTCTGCATAGCCCAAAATGCCCAAGGCACATGCGATGAGGAGAAAAATGAAGGTGATACTCGACTTGGAAGATAAAATTTGAAACATATTTCCTTTTTGGATTTGCTAAATTACGGTGAATCCAATTATTATTGTGAAATTTGTTGGATTTTTGACTAGAAACGAATCGGAGCAATTATGGAAAGTAAGCGTCAACAAAAATACGGAAGACAAATTCAAAAGGATTTAAGTGATATCTTTCAAAAGGAATGTAAGGAGATTTTTGGGCAGGGGATGGTGACTATTACAGATGTCAAAATTAGTCCTGATCTTTCCTCGGCGCGTTGTTATTTAAGTTTTTTATTGGTCGACAACCCGCAGCGCATCATGGATGAGCTCGAATTTAAAAACAAAA
The DNA here is from genome assembly GCA_947450365.1 of Cytophagaceae bacterium. Taxonomy (GTDB): domain Bacteria; phylum Bacteroidota; class Bacteroidia; order Cytophagales; family Spirosomataceae; genus Aquirufa. Next base: position 9,099 of record CANFVE010000008.1, on the reverse strand, counting down.
TGATTCGCAATGCTCTTGCGAACCGCATCCGGAAACAAGTGCGGATTATTCCTACTTTGTCCTTCTTTTTGGATGATACGGCGGCATACGCCGCTAAAATTGAGGCATTATTTGAAGGTTTGGTGATTCCTCCGGCACCCTTGACGGATTCAGAAGACGAAGATTAAATTTTTACGACCTTGAACGTACCCTTATTTATTGCGAAAAGATATGTTGGGTCTAAAAAAAAGGCGAGCTTCATCACCTTGATTTCACGTATCTCCATGGTGGGCGTTGGGGTGGAAGTGATGGCCCTGATATTGATTTTGTCGGTATTTAATGGCTTAGAGGATTTCCAAAAGGGTATTTTTAAGACCTTTGACCCTGATATTAAAATCGTTCAAACCGATGCCTCTCGGATTCAATTATCCCCAGAAAAATTAGCGCTCATCCGTCAAATTCCAGGTGTGCAATACATGCATCCGGTGTTGGAAGATCAGGCTTTGATTCGTTATGGCAACAAACAATTGGTCGTTAAATTCAAAGGCGTAGATTCTACTTTTTTAGCGGCTGGTAGATTGAAAAAGCAGGTCGTCGAAGGGGATTATTTCCTTCAAGAGAGTGGGCAATCTTTCGGTTTGGTCGGAATTGGGGTCTTTTTAAGTATGGGAATGAGTTTTGAAAATACCTTAGATCCCATTGAAGCTTGGTACCCGGATCATCGTTCCTTAAAGAATTTCTCCATTCGGGAAGAATCCATTCGGACCAATATGTTTTTTCCCTCGGGTGTCTTAGAAGTTGAACAGAATTTTGATAACCAAATGATTTTGGTGCCTTTGACTTGGATGGATGATTTGGTGGGGGCTGAGGGGAAATTGTCGGCCTATGAGCTTATGCTTTCCCCAGAGTCGGATGAGCACAGGGTGCAAAGCCAATTAAAAATTCTTTTAGGGTCTTCCTTTCAGGTTCAAACGCGGGATGAACAACATGCGATGTTGTTAAAAGCCATCAAAATCGAAAAGCTTTTTGTGTTTTTAATCATGGCCTTCGTGATGGGAATTGCTTCATTTACCCTGTTTTATGCACTCTCGCTTTTGGTAATTGAGAAACGAAAAGAATTAAAAACGCTGTTCGCGATGGGTTTACGAGAGAAACAATTATTTCAATTGTTCATGTGGGTGGGATGCATCATTAGTTTTTCAGGGGCTTGTTTGGGCATGTTGCTAGGTTTTGGCTTGGGCTGGGGCCAACAAACCTTTGGATGGGTCGGTCTTGGCATCGAAAATGCCTTAATCGACGCCTATCCCATCAAATTGGAAGTTATGGATTTTGTTTGGACAGCCGTAGTTGTCATGATCATTACGACATTGGCCTCCATTATTCCAGCACGTAAAGCGGTTCAAATGACTTTTCGAACTAAGCCGGGGGATTAAATTCACCCTCCCATTTCGAAACGACGCAAGTTGCCACGCCATTTCCAGCCACCGAAGTCACCGTTCTACCCATATCCAAAAAGGGATCGACACCTAATAATAACGCAATTCCTTCCGCAGGCAAATTAAACATAGTCAAAGTTCCAGCGATGATTACAAGAGATGCCCGTGGCACCCCTGCGATTCCTTTGGAGGTTATCATTAGCGTAAGGAGCATGGTGATTTGTTGTTCTAGGCTTAATTGGACCCCATAGGCCTGCGCGATAAAACCGGTTGCGAAGGTCATGTACAACATAGATCCATCTAAATTAAAGCTGTAGCCGAGGGGTAATACGAAGCCGACGATGCGCCGACTACATCCAAATTTCTCCAATGCCGCAATCGTTTGAGGAAATGATGCTTCCGAACTAGCCGTTGAAAATGAAATCAATAAAGCCTCTTTCAATTCTCTCAATAATTTCCAATACGGAATGCCATTGAAAATACAAATGACCCATAAAACCACGACCGTAAAGAATAATAAGCCCCCTAAGAAGCAAATCATTAAATAACCATAACTAATTAAAATACTCAAGCCTTTATTCGCGACCACAGTAGTCATCGCCGCAAAAACAGCATAGGGTGCCACTTCCATGACGTAATTCACCATTTTGAATACGACCTCGGCTAGGTTTTCAATGACGTGAATTAGCTTTTTGCCTGTTTCGCCAATAGAACCCAAGGCCACCCCGAAAAACAGGGAGAAGATGACAATTTGAAGGATTTCATTTTCTGCGAGCGCTTTGAAAAAACTGTCTGGAAAAATATGTAAAATGAAATCTTCCAACGATTTGGTTTTGGAGGCATCAATGCCCGTTTCGGTGCCAGCGGCAGGTTTAGGCCAACTTTGTAAACTACCCGGTTTTGTCAAATTAACCACCACTAAACCCGTCACTAAGGATAAAATCGTCGCAAAATAAAAATAACCGATCGTCTTGATGCCGATGCGCCCAACCGCTTTAAAATCCCCCAATTTGGCAATGCCTACCACCAACGTACAAAATACGAGGGGCCCCACAATCATTTTAATTAGGCGTAAAAAGATTTTCGAAACGACCTGAACTTTTGTAGCCAAGTCATGACTTACCTCCGGCGTGAAATTCAAGAAAAAAATCTCTCCCAACACGAGGCCCAGGATGAATCCGATGATTATTTTATTGGTCAGACTTAGTTTCATGTGTTAAATATTTTTGATAAAAAGGTTTTCGATATAGCATCATTCCCCACAACATCAGGAACAAAAGGTAATCTAAAATAGTAAATTTAGTTTGATATGTCACAAAATCCTCCACAATGCACGTGTCCTTCCCGGTGGAAATGATTGAATGCACATGTTTCCAGGTATGGATGCCAAAGGGAACAATCCGACCTTCATCAATGAAATAAATCTTATCAGCTGTTTCTGAGGATTCCGTGATGTGCGAGGTCCAAAGAATTTTCAAGCCAAATACATGGATTTCTAATTCAACCTCATCGCCTTGCAGACATCCATCGAACCGACGAATATTCACCTTTGGAAAAGGAGGTGAAATTTTAAGTAGAAGAGCTTTGTCAAATTTTGCCCAAACCTCCTGCATGCTTGCCGAAATCGGGGTTTGGATCTTGAATTGTGCCATTAAAGGGCGCTAATTAATTTAATGAGGCCGCCAAAAATAGCTTTCAAGCCCATTAAAATGTATTTTGACCATTCGATGGAATTGTCTTTTTGGTCTTTGCGCTCTTCGGAAGGGGTATTTTCGGTACTAAGCTGCTTGTTTGAGAACGTGATGTTTTGCTTGCGGACCCGCTGGAGTGAATCCTGCTGAGAAACGCTAAATTTAGGCCTAAATACCGAATATTCAATTAAGCCAAAGCTACTTAAAAACAAAAATGATAATAGCGCAAAAACAAGGACTTTTGATTTCATTACTTGATTTTTTGTTTAGCGGTTTCGACTTTTTTCATTTGCTCGATGATAGCCTCGTCTGTGGCTTTTTGATCTAATTTTGTCTGTTCTTGATTGGCTAAAATTTTCTCTTTTTCGAGTTTCGTTTCTTCCAACTTCTTCACTAACAAATCAGTTTGTCTTTTGTTCGAATCTAATTCCCGGATGTGGCGTTCGGCTAATCGTTGGAATTTAATTTTCGAATTCTTTAATTCATTTAATTTCGCCTCTTCGCTTCGCACATTTTCTTCTAGGCTGAGGCTTTGAAGAAAAATTTCAAGCCAATCCGTCGCTTCCCGGTATTTTTCGTGGCCTGTTTGAATGTAGGTATCAGGCGCAGTAGCGATGGAAATAAAAAGTTTAACCTTGTTTTTTTCCTCTGAAATGAGTGATAAAAGCGCGACAGGGTCTTTCGAAATGGACGGAATCCTTGCTTGTGATACGATGATGGCCCCAGCTCGACCATTTTCCACACTCCCCACTTTTTTCAAATATTCCTTCCAAGCAGGACTCGCAAACTTTTCCTCGCTATGCAAATACGTATAAAATCCTTCTTTTTTGGCTTTTTCAATTTCCGCAAGGCCCGAGAATATTTGGGCATGTGCACTAAGGCTGGTGATTAAACAAAACAAACCGAAAATTAGGCTTTTCATAGGCGTACATTTCATGAGCCTCAAAATTAATCAAAAATCACGACTAATGTCACATTTTTCCGTAATCGCAATTTCCATTTTTTGAAGATGATTTTGATAAGCAAATAGATCGACGGAACCCCCATCTTTCAATTTTAGCTTTTTACGAATTTCTTCCGGCTTTAGGGGGAAATTTCGAGTGTGTATATTCGCTTGTTTACCTGGTATTTGTGCTAAAATCCATTTACTATCAAAAGGCCCCTTAGCAATTACCCGATACATTTTGCCGGGTGCATGATCGATCCTATGCGCTGAACAATATAAATGTGTATTGGTTGAGATTTTCTGGAATCCCAATTCTTGAATCGATTTAAAGAAACCTGCTTTTAAAATTCCTGGATGGGCCTCAAAAAGATATTCTTGCATTTCGCCGGTCTGTATAGGCGTATTTTTTTCGGATTGAAGGTCGCCAGAAAATATGGGATTCGTGGTTTGATTTAATTCGATGACTTCGATGTGAGGATTCAACGTGGCTTTTGTCGATTTCAAAAATAATAATTCCTTTACTTCGTTTTTGATACATACCACCCAAATTTTATCGACTCCTTGTAATTCCAAAATAGCCCTTTCCAAATCTAACAGAGGACTAGTTTTTAGTAAGAGTTGGGTTTGACCGGAAATAAAAGGCAAAAATTCGAGCACATTGGGTTCACAATCCTTGAATAATAGCACCTTGTCTCCTTTAGCATTTCTGCGGGCCGGATCGAGGTAGATAAAATCAAAGGATGATTCAGTTTTTTTGAGAAAGGAAAGTCCATCGCCACAGACATGTTGGATGTTTGTCAACCCTAATTGCGCATGATTATAGGTGGTAATTTCGCACAGGCCTTCTTGCCTTTCCACATACACCACGTGATTTGCTTTTGTAGCAAAGGCCGCAGAATCGACGCCCATTCCTCCACTGGCGTCCAATAGATGTCCATGAACAAGCTTGGCCTTAAAGGCAGCGCTGGCTTCTGAGGACGCTTGTTCCAATGAAATAGTTGGGGGAAAAAATAAGGACGAACAACTAACCCAAAGGGGTAATTTGGAGGCTAATTTTTGTCTAGCCTGAATCTGACTGGCTATTTTACTCAGGTCAAAGGAGGGATATTTTTTACCCGACAAGGCGATTTGATGAGGATCCTGATCCGCATGAGCTTGAATGAATTCCTGTTCCTCTGGACTTAGCATGTGACAAAAATAGCGATCTACATGGATTAACTATAATTTTTCTGTAAATTCAATTTCGTAAAAAAAATCCATACATGGCAGTTTATAACTTACAAGTCAATACAAAAAAACATCGGGTCGATGTAGATAGTGACACCCCACTTTTATGGGTGATTCGAGATGAAATCGGATATAAAGGTACAAAATTCGGTTGTGGCATGGGCCTCTGTGGGGCATGTACGGTTTTATTGAACGGTCAGCCCATTCGCTCGTGCTCCACGCCGGTGTCCACTTTGAAAGCGACGGATAAAATTGTGACGATCGAAGGGCTTTCGGCAGATGTGACGCATCCGGTCCAACAAGCGTGGATCGAAGCCCAAGTTCCCCAATGTGGGTATTGTCAATCCGGCCAAGTGTTAGCGGCTTCTGCCTTGTTGGCCTCAAACCCGAATCCAAGCGATGCGGATATCGATATGGCATTGGCAGGAAATATTTGTCGCTGCGGTACCTATCAAAAAATGCGCGAAGCCATTCACAGCGCAGCGAAACATTTATCTACGAAAAAGGCCTAACATGAAAACGAAAAACGAAACATCGCGTCGGGATTTTATCAAATTATCTGCGCAAGCTACGGCCTTTTTAGCCATTGGATTTTCAGGAAAGGCCTCTAATGAATTGGTTAAATTGGTCAATAAGACAGCCTTAGGCGTTGAAATTAATCCTTATATCTTAATCAACGAATTAGGAAAAGTTACTTTATTCAATGCTCGTCCCGACATGGGGCAGGGTACTTTTCAAGCCCTTCCTTTATTGATTGCCGAAGAATTAGAAGTTCGCTTGGATCAAGTGGATATTCAGATGTCGGATGGTTCTGGGAAATTCGGATCTCAATTATCTGGTGGTTCTTCCTCCGTAAAAACGCGTTGGATTCCGATGCGAACGGCTGGTGCTGCGGTAAAGGAGATGTTGATACAAACAGCTGCCAAACGTTGGAATGCGGCCGTAACGGAGTGTTATGCCAAAGAAGGTGCTGTGTATAAAAAAGGAAGCTCGATGAAATTGGGCTATGGGGAATTGGTGGAAGAAGCGGCTAAATTGCCGGTTCCGACTCAACCTCGTCTTAAATCTCATGCTGAATTTACCCAAATCGGCAAATCCATTCCACGGCCTGATGTGCCTTCTAAAGTTGATGGAACAGCGGTTTTTGGGATGGATGTTCAGGTTCCGGGGATGTTATATGCTAGTTTGGTTCATTCGCCTACCATTTATGGAAAGGTGAAGTCCTTTTCGGCCGAAAAATCCATGGCCGTGAAGGGCGTTCGCTTTGTTATTAAAACAGAACGTAATTTTTATCATGGACCGTTCCCGACGGACGCTTTTAAAGCCAAAGCCAAATCAGATGCGGTAGCAGTTGTAGCAGAATCGTATTGGGCTGCGGTCAAAGGAAAGAAATTGGTCGAGGTGAATTGGTCAAGCGAAGGCGCTGAGTCAACGTCCACAGATGAGTTTTTCTTGCGAGCCAATGAAGCCGCGAAAAAAGAAGGTGCCGAATACAAAGACGCCAAAGTAGGAGAGGTAGGCAAGGCGTTTGCGATTTCAGATAAAGTCATTCAGGCACAATATCAGACGCCATTTTTGTCGCACGCGGCCATGGAACCCGTCAATGCCACGGTATTTGTGCAGGACGACCAAGTGGAAGTTTGGGCACCTGTACAAGGTCCTGATGCACTTGTGGAGGAATTAGCGAATTATTTGGGCATTAAAAAGGAGCGCGTAAAAATTAATGTGACGTTTTTAGGTGGTGCTTTTGGTCGAAAGGCTTATTATGATTTTGTGCTCGAAGCAGCACATATTTCGAAGCAGGTAAATGCGCCGGTGAAATTGATTTGGACACGAGAAGAAGATATGCAACAAGGACCCTACCGACCAGGTATGATTTCAGCCATGAAAGGAGGTTTAGATGAGCATGGAAATGTACTTGGATTTGAACATAAATTAGTGGGCGGATCGATCATGACCTCGGTCTTCAAATTCGATATGACCGGAAAAAGTGACCCTTGGGCCGGTGAAGGCATTAATTTAGAAGATAGTCCCTATGCGTTTCCAGCAAGGAGAAATTCGTTTGAGTATGTCGCGCCGAATCTGCCGATGTTGTGGTGGCGTTCTGTGTATGCATCCACGAATTTATTTGGGCATGAAAGTTTTGTGGATGAATTAGCGCATGCGGCCAAAAAAGATCCTTTGGATGTGCGTTTGAGTTTATTGGAGAAATCGCCTCGTTTTGTAGCGGTATTAGAAAAATTAGCTCAAATCTCGAATTATCGGACGAAAAGAGCCAAAGGACTTGGGATCGGAATCGCGATTGCTCGTTCATTTTCAAGTATCGCAGCGCACGCATTTGAGGTAGAAAAAAATGGAAAGGGTGTTCGGATTAAAGAGGTATTCTCGGTCATAGATTGCGGGACGCCGGTGAATCCGGCCAATATCATCGCGCAAGTACAAAGTAATATTGTGTTTGGCTTGACGGCTACCATTAAAAATGAAATTCGAGTCGTCAAGGGTCAAGTACAGAATTCGAATTTCCATGATTATGCCGTATTGCGGCAGGGGGAAATTCCAAAGATGACTGTTCATGTGATGGAAAGCACGGAGGTGCCGGGTGGCGTGGGTGAACCGGGATTGCCTCCCGTGGCGCCGGCTTTGTGTAATGCGATATATAATTTGACCGGAAAACGCATACGTACCTTGCCTTTTGATATTGAACAAATCGGATGATCGGATTGATTTTAGCGGCGGGTCGTTCCTCTAGGTTAGGAGAACCCAAGATTTTGATTCAGTATCAGGGAAAGAGTTTGTTGGAGCGTACGTGCCAACAAGCCCTTTCCGTCTGTACCGAAATCCTCGTCCTAATCGGTGCAGAAACCGAAAAATCCAGCGAAATTTTACGCCGACTCCAACGCACAAACACCAAAGTTCATTTTGCCATCAGCGAACATTGGTCTGAAGGCATGGGATCGACGTTGGCAGAAGGTCTGCGAATGTTGGCAGATAAGCAAGAGGATATCATGGTATTGCTCTGTGATTTGCCGTTCATCGAGTCTTCCCACTTGACTGCCTTGCAAAATGCCAAACAATTACATCCCAAGCTTTTTATCGTATCTGATTTTGGCGGTCAAATGTCCCCACCTGTGGTGATTCCGCAAGCTTTTCAATCCCAATTTTTTGATTGGAAAGGGGAGAAAGGCTTAGGAGAAATTTGGCATAAACAGGCCAAAGACGTTTTATATTGTCATTTTAATGTTCAATATAAAGATTTGGATACGCCCGATGATAAGGCCTATTGGCGTGTGGTGGAAACGCAAAATACTGCTGAGTAGTTGTACATATTTGTGCCTTGATTTTGGGTCGCACCGCGGAAATTATTACCTTTGTGGCTTAATAAAAGCGCACGCAATTTTTTTTCAAATTAAATTTTTATTGTGGAATCTATCGAAAGTTTACCCACCCTTGACACTGCCCAAAAATTAGGATTATTGCCCGAAGAATACGATCGCATTCAGGAAATATTAGGTCGCAAGCCTAATTTCACCGAGTTGTCGATTTTTTCTGTCATGTGGTCGGAACATTGTTCCTATAAAAATTCGATTGTTTGGTTAAAAACCTTGCCCAAAGATTCGCCTCGCATGCTTGCGAAAGCCGGAGAAGAAAATGCAGGTTTAGTGGATCTAGGGGATGGTTTAGGCTGTGCGTTTAAGATTGAATCCCATAATCACCCCTCAGCCTTAGAGCCTTATCAAGGAGCCGCCACGGGTGTGGGAGGAATCAACCGCGATATTTTTACGATGGGTGCGCGTCCGATAGCCCAATTAAATTCCTTACG
>CANFVE010000007.1 GCA_947450365.1 Cytophagaceae bacterium | reverse complement strand
TGCCACACTTATGGAATATTGTCCATTTGCGTCAGCCGTGGCACCTTTAGTTGTTCCTTTGATGAGGACATTTCCGCCAACTAAGGCCTCTTTTGTCACCGCATCCACCATTTTTCCTTTAATCGTTCTTCCGGAACCCTGTCCAAAAGTTAAAAAAGGCATCAAGCCTAGCAATACAAGCAGCATCGAAATGCCTCTCATAGCCCTGCGATTGACATGAAATGACCCTTTTTGATTGGGTAAGTTTTTGTTCATACAGATAATTTTAGATGAGTTAATTAGTTTTTTTTTGAAATTTAATTATTAAAAATTGGATTCGCCTTAGAAAAATTATGCAAACGTTTGCATTCGTTTTATATGCGACATGGTGTCAAAATTACGCGATGGGGCGTCTACTTATATTAAGGAATTGTTTCCGAGCTGTTAATCAATTAATTCTTCAGAAAATCCTTTTTCTTGAAGATTCCCGAACAATGAATTGGGGTTCCAAACTAATTTGTTTGTTTTCTTGTTGGCCATTGATTTTAGCAAGAAAGAGTTGGGCCGTCTCTTCGCCGATTTTCCGACTTTGTCTGGACACCGAACTTAGCGGTGGATAAGCAAACTGTGCCAAGGGAATATCATCAAACCCAACAAGGGCTATGTCATCTGGAATTCGAATATTTTTTTCCCGAATGACCTTCATCGCCCCAAAACACACCTCATCATTCACGCCAAATATTCCATCCGGATGATGGTCTAATAATGTAATGGTTGCCTCCACCGCACTTTCCGCAGAGAAACTGACATAAGCGATAAGCTCAGGCAACAAGGGTAATTCATATTTACGAAGACAATCTTGATAGCCTTGAAAGCGTTGCTGAGAAACCGTGATTCCTTTCGGGCCGTGTAAGTGGGCGATGCGCCGACAACCCATTTGGATCAAATGCTCCGTCGCCAAAAAGGCCCCCTGGTAATCATCCGTGATCACTTGATCCAAATTTTGCGCATGATAAAAACGATCCATAAAGATCAATGGCAAGGCCCGTGAAATCGCATGGTCAATATGATCATGTCGCTTTTTATCATAGGTCTCCTGCGAGAGAGAAATACAAATGGCATCAACTCGGTTCGCCACCAATCGATCCATGTAGGCCCGTTCCAACGCATGTGATTCGTTTGTCACGCATATATTCAATAAGTACCCGGCCGGTTGCAAGATTTTTTCCATCCCCTCCACCATGGAAGATTCATGAAAATGCGCCATCGTGGGCAAAATTACCCCAAGGGTTTTCGATTGCTTATTTAATAAACTAAGGGAAAGTGTGTTTTTTTGATAGCCGATTCGCGTCGCATATTCCTGAATCGTTTTTCTCGTTTCGATATTAATCGCCGGATGGTCGTTCAATGCCCGCGAAATTGTTGAGGGCGCGCACTTAAATTTCCGTGCGATATCTTTGATCGAAATCGGTTGACTCATTTTATATGCTGGTGTAATAATCAATTCAAATATAGAATATTTCAACGAGAGAATTGGGATATTTCCTTTCCCCTGACTAAATTTCAAATTCGAAAAACCCATTAACTATGTCGCAAACGAATCCTGAATTCGATAATAATAAAATTCCTATCCAAAAATTATGGCAAGTCATCCTGGCCTCTTCCGTTGGGACGGTCATCGAATGGTATGATTTCTACATTTTTGGAAGTCTATCGGCCATTATTTCCCTTTCATTTTTTCCAAAAAACGACCCAACCGCCGCCTTTCTTTCCACCCTCGCTGCTTTCGGAGCGGGCTTTGTCGCCCGACCCTTTGGGGGAATTTTATTCGGCCGACTTGGCGATAGAATCGGTAGGAAATATACCTTTTTACTCACGCTGTTATTAATGGGCGGATCCACCTTCGCGATTGCCTTCATTCCGTCTTATTCCGAAATCGGGCTCGTCGCCCCGGCTATCCTATTGGCTCTTCGGATCATCCAAGGCCTCGCGCTCGGGGGTGAATATGGAGGCGCGGCCACCTATGTGGCAGAATATGCGCCCGATGCGCATCGAGGAAAATATACGGCCTATATTCAAACCACGGCCACACTCGGGTTTTTTGTGAGTATTATCGTGGTGTTGATTTGCCAAAACATCTTGGGCGATACCGCCTTCCGCGATTGGGGCTGGCGGGTGCCCTTTGCATTATCCGGAATTTTAGTGGTGGTGTCCTATTTTATTCGTCGGAACATGCACGAATCCCCACTTTTCTCCAAATTAAAAGCAGAAGGCCGACTTTCCGAGAATCCATTAAAGGAGGCTTTTGCGTCGAAGGCAAATCGTCGGCTCATGCTTGTAGCCATGTTTGGGGCCATTGTGGGTCAAGGCGTCGTGTGGCATACGGGCCAGTTTTATGCGCAAATTTTTATCAATAAGATACTTCAAGTAGATTTCGTAACGACGAATTTAATCATCGCGGCTTCCTTGGTCGTTGGGACGCCCTTATTCGTCGTTTTTGGATCCTTGTCCGACCGCGTGGGCCGGAAGGTGATCATGTTAGGCGGGATGGCTTTGGCGGCGATTTTTTATTATCCCTTGTTTGCCTGGATGTCAGACATCGTAGGCGCTGAGGGAACGATGGTGAATGGCGCGGTGCAATTAACCCGCTGGGGTCAGGTCCAACTCGCCTTTATTTGCTGCCTGCTTGTGACATTTGCCGCGATGGCCTATGGTCCGATCGCTGCTTTTTTGGTGGAATTATTCCCAACCAAAATTCGATACACCTCGCTATCCATTCCTTATCATTTCGCAAATGGCGTATTTGGGGGTTGTGCACCATTTGTGGCGACATGGTTAGGCGCTGTGACACATTCGAATTTTTCGGGCATTTTTTACCCGATTACCTTGGCGGCGATCACGGTGATTGTCGGTGTGATCTATTTGCCAGAAACCAAAGGGAGGCCTATCATGGATTAAGATGAATAAGCTATTCCAAGAAGCGATTGAAAAAGAGGCCTTATTGGCTACTCGCCGGCACTTTTTAAGTAGCCTTGGGACGGGCATAGGGGCTTTGGCGATGGGTTCTTTTGTAGGCAGTTGTGGCACGCAGAGCGCCAACAACCCCTCTTCCCTCAAAATCCCTCCGCATTTCGGAAAAGCAAAATCCGTCATTTTTTTACACATGGCGGGTGCACCGTCCCAGTTGGAACTCTTCGATTACAAACCCGTGCTGGCTAAATTTGACGGCAAAGAATGCCCCAAAGAACTCATCGAAGGCAAAAAATTCGCATTTATCCGTGGAATCCCGAATTTATTAGGGCCTAAGGCTACTTTCGCACAGCGCGGACAGGCTGGCCATTGGATTTCCGACCACATGCCACATTTGGCCACCCAGGCAGATAAAATCACCTTTTTGAAGGGGATGTATACAGACCAGTTTAACCACGCCCCGGCCCAATTGCTCATGCATACCGGTTCCGCGCGTTTGGGCCGACCGTCCATGGGATCCTGGGTCAGTTATGGCTTGGGCTCTGAAAACGAAAACCTACCGAGTTTCATGGTCCTAGCATCAGGGGGGAAGAATCCAGATGCTGGAAAGTCGGCCTGGGGAAGCGGTTTCTTGCCATCGATTTACCAAGGCGTGCAATGCCGTTCGGCAGGAGAACCCGTTTTGTTTATTCAAAATCCAGCCGGCGTGTCCTCAGACATTCGCAAAGCGAGCATCGATGCGATCAATGCGGTGAACCAAGAAACCTACCATGAATTCGGCGATCCAGAAACCATTGCGCGCATGGGTCAATATGAAATGGCCTACAAAATGCAAAGTTCCGTGCCCGAGGTCATGGACATCAGCCAAGAGCCGGCCTATATCCATGAATTGTATGGGACAAAACCTGGGGAAGAGGCTTTTGCGAACAATTGTTTATTGGCCCGAAAAATGGTCGAACAAGGCGTCCGATTTGTCCAATTATTCGATTGGGGATGGGATTCTCATGGGACAAGTAAAAGTGGCTCCGTCGACTGGGGCCTGCACCAAAAATGCCTTGAAACGGACCGAGCTATTTCGGCTTTGCTCATCGACTTAGAACAGCGGGGATTATTAGAAGAAACCCTAATTGTCTGGGGAGGAGAATTCGGCCGTACGCCCATGCAAGAAAACCGAGAAGGAAAAGCACAAGATTTCTTTGGCCGCGATCATCATACGGACGCCTTTACCATGTGGCTGGCCGGCGGAGGCACAAAACCGGGCTTCTCTTTTGGCGAAACGGACGAACTCGGCTATTCGACTGTCAACGGGAAAACCTCCATCTACGATCTTCAAGCCACTATTTTACATTGCTTAGGCATCGAACATGAATCCTTTACCTTCCCATTCCAAGGTCGGAATTTCCGCCTGACCGACGTATTTGGTAAGGTCATTAACCCCATTTTGGCATAATCCATGAAACAGGTATGGCTATTTCTGGGAATATTAGCGGCCGGCTTTGGGGGATATTATTTCTATGATCGGCCGGCGGAATTAACGGTGGATTATAGTACGCAGGTAAAACCGATCCTGAATAAAAATTGCATTTCCTGCCACGGAGGTGTAAAAAAACAAGGAGGATTTAGTTTGCTTTTTCAAGAAGAGGCATTAGGAAAAACGAAATCCGGCCATCCGGCAATTGTCCCTTTTCACCCCGAAAAATCAAGTTTCATTCAGCGATTGCATAGTCAAAATCCAGAGGAGAAAATGCCCTATCAGCGGCCTGCATTATCCCCTGAGGAAGTCAAAATCCTAACTACTTGGGTCAAAGAAGGGGCTCATTGGGGGGAACATTGGGCGTACCAACCCTTGCAAAACCCTTCCGTTCCCAAAGGATCTTGGTGGAAACAAGTCCTATCTTTCGTAGGCATACAAAGCGGATGGGAACAAAATGACCTCGATTATTTTGTGCGAGATGCGCAAAAAACGCAGGGTTTATCCCCGGCCGACAAGGCCTCGAAAGCCGAACTACTTCGCCGACTCAGCCTCGACCTCATCGGGCTTTCCCCAAGTGCTCAGGAATTTGCGGATTTTGACAAAGATGATTCCAAAGACGCCTATGAAAAACAAGTAGACCGGCTCTTGAAATCACCACAGTTTGGCGAAAAATGGGCCTCCATGTGGATGGATTTAGCGCGCTACTCGGATACGAAAGGCTATGAAAAGGACGATGGCCGGACGATTTGGAAATACCGAGATTATGTCATCGCGGCTTTTAATCAAGATAAAGCCTATAATCAGTTTATCAAGGAACAATTAGCCGGGGACTTATTGCCAAACCCCAGCGAATCGGATTATGTGGCGACAGCCTTTCACCGGAATACCACCAACAATGACGAGGGTGGCACCGAGGACGAAGAATTTCGTACCGCAGCGATTCTCGACCGTGTGAATACGACCTGGGAAACCTTGCAGGGGACAAGTTTTGGCTGCGTGCAATGCCACTCGCATCCCTATGACCCCATTCGCCATGAGGAATATTATAAATTCATGGCTTTTTTCAATAATACGCGCGACGAGGATATTCCGGACGATAGTCCTTATTACCGCCATTTCAAAGAAAAGGACCTCGGGAAACTCGATTCACTGAAAACCTTTTTACGGGGTCAACCTGCTCAGGTACAAAAAGAATGGAACCTGATGTTCCGCTTTGTTGAACCGAAAATTCATCCCCATTGGGCGGATCAATTTGACAATGGGGCCTTAGCCGACAACAAATACTTAGCCGTTCGCAATAGCGGTTCCGTGCGCTTTAAGGCCGTTCCTATGAACGGAAAAGCCGAACTCTTGATCGCCTGTAAAAATCGGGGGCCCGCACCGACCTACCTGACCATCCGCCAAGGCACAAAAACCGGTCCTGTACTCGCCCGCATTAAATTAGACACCACCTTACAAGATAAATATGCAAAGCCCAAAGGCCAATGGGTAAATGGCTGGGCCTATGCCTTTTTTCCCATGCCTTCGCTGCCCGGCAAACAAGATTTAGTGTGGCAATTTCAGAATGCCAAAACCAAACCGGATGAGACCACGGTGACGATTGGATTTTGGGCGATGCTCCCACGCGTTCCAGAAAACCTCCGTGCTTCGGAATTTCATACACTCGCCCAACGACTTATTTCATCAGCCCCGGAGGTTACGACCCCCGTATTATTGGAAAATCCAAGTGAATTCACTCGGCCAACGCGGGTATTTACGCGCGGGTCTTGGTTGAACCCCGGCCCCCAAGTAGCCCGAGACGTTCCGGCCATCTTTAAGGCTTCCGGAATTAAGGACCGATTAGCTCTGGCCAACTGGATCGGCGGAAAAGACAATCCTCTCACGGCGCGTGTCGCGGTAAATCGCTTTTGGGAACAGTTATTTGGAACAGGGATTGCTGAAACACTTGAAGATGTGGGAAGTCAGGGATTAGCGCCGGTGAATCAGGGCTTGTTGGATCATTTAGCCTATCAGTTTCAATATACGTTTAACTACAAACCGAAAGCCTTTTTGAAATATGTGGTGATGTCGGCGACATACCAACAAAGCGCCCTCGTATCCGATAAAATTCGCGAAAAGGATCCGAATAATCGGTATATGACCCGCGGGCCTAGGGTTCGACTCAGCCCAGAGGCGATTCGGGACCAGGTATTGCAATGGGCCGGACTATTATCCCCGAAACTCGGTGGCCCAAGCGTGATGCCGGAGCAGCCAGACGGGATCTGGAATGCCCCTTACAGTGGCATGCAATGGAAAAAAAGTGACGGGGAAGACCAATGGCGCCGTTCACTTTATACGTATTGGCGCAGAAGCAGTCCGTACCCAACCATGGTTTCCTTCGATGCCGGTACCCGAGATGTATGTTTATCCAGACGCATTCGGACGAACACACCCATGCAAGCACTGAACATCATGAACGACCCGGTATTCATCGAGGCCGCCCAATTTTTTGCACGGAAATATCCTGAGCTTGACGGAAAAACATACATCGAGAAGGCCTACCAAGACATGTTCGGCCTGCCTATTTCGGCTAAAAAAACGGGGGCATTACTTCAGTTTTACGACAAAATGGAGGCCTATTATGCCGGGCACCCAAAAGAAACATTGGCCTTTTTGCGCCTCTGCCCAGATAATACAGTTCCGGCAAAGCCATCGCGCCTGGTGGCGAAAACACTTTTGGCGAATACCTTATTTAACATAGACGAGAGCATAAATAAACCATAATCCCAATAATTCCTTAAATTGTACCTTTAAAACCGAAAAACTATGAATGAGCATTTACCCCGTCGAACTTTCTTGAAAGCTAGTTCACTTGCATTGGGCGGATCGCTTTTACCTTCGACCAACATGAAAAAAATAGCCCCAAAACCCGGAGAAATTGTCCTTGGACATGGAAATTTTAAATACCGTGTCGTGCCTAATTGGGGCATTTTGGACGCAGGAAAAAATCCCGTGAACGATTGCCACGAAATGGTAGAAGATGCCAAAGGCCGCTTATTTTTATTGACCAATGAGACAAAAAATAACGTCCTCATTTACGACAAATCAGGTAAGCTGTTAGACGCCTGGGGAACTACCTATCCAGGTGCCCACGGACTGACGATTTTAAATGAAGGCGGCGAACAATTTTTATTGATTTGCGACAATACACGCCACCAGGTCATTAAAACTGACTTAAAAGGCAAAGAAATTTTTAAAATCGAATACCCGAAAGAAACCGGCGTATACGACCATCCCCATCAATTCGTCCCGACCGAAACAGCCGTAAATCCAAAAAACGGGGACATCTATGTCGCTGATGGATATGGGGCTAATTATGTTATTCAGTACGACGCAAAAGGGCGTTACATTCGTCATTTTGGAGGCAAAACAAATGACTATGCGGATGACAAATTTAATTGTTGCCACGGGGTTTTAGTGGATACGCGGGATCCAGGTAACTGGACTTTGTTGGTCACTGACCGCATGAACAATAGTTTTAAGCGCTATACCTTAGATGGAAAATTCATCACACGCTACCATCTTCCGGGTTCATTTGTTTGTCGGCCTGTCTTGCATGGCGATCACCTCGTGGCGGCTTGTTACCGCAGCACAGATGCTTCGTGGGCGGGCTCTGGCTATGTTCAAATTTTAGACAAGAACATGAAGGTCGTTTCCACACCAGGTGGTTCTGAGCCGATCTACAAAAATGGTATTTTACAGCGCCAGTACAAAGAGGATGAGAACAAGGTGTTCATCCATCCGCACGATGTATATGCGGATTCGGATCACAATTTATATGTAGCACAATGGGCGTCTCAAAAAACGTATCCCATTAAATTAGAGCGCATCGGTTAATGGTTATTTTAGAGGCTCCCGTTTCAGATTGGGTATTATTTTTTGGACATTTTCACCCGGTGCTTGTGCACTTGCCCATCGGCATGTTGCTCATCGCGGTGATTCAGTATTTTTTTGCCTCCAAAAAATCGGTGCCCTATGTCTTTTTCTGGGCCTTTATCAGTGCTGTTTTTTCCTGTTTGATGGGTTGGGCATTGTCTCAAAGTGGCGAATACGATGAAAAAACCTTGCTTTTTCATCAATGGCTCGGCGTGGCCGTCGCGGTCCTTTCGGGGGCCCTGGCCTATATGACCGCATACTGGGTTCAAGATGTTGTGATGGCGCGATTGATTAAACCGAGTCTAATAATTTCAGTCATATTAATTACCCTGACGGGACATTTTGGCGGAAATTTAACGCATGGGTCGGATTATTTGACGGCTTATGTACCCCAACCGATTCGTGGCTGGGTAGGGATGGAACCACGTGCCGAACAAGGCAGCGCGAGCGAACCTGCCATTCGGAAAATAGCGAATATTCAAACGGCCTTGATTTATCAGGATTTAGTCCAACCGGTCCTCAAGCAAAAGTGCTGGTCCTGCCATAATGCCGAAAAACAAAAGGGCAAATTGCGCATGGATTCCCCCGAGTTTCTGCTCGCTGGAGGCGAGGATGGCGCTATTATTAAAGCCGGTTTCCCGGAAGAAAGTGAAATCTTAAAACGCCTTTTATTGCCCGAGAGCGACGAACATCACATGCCCCCAAAAGGCAAACCGGGTTTTACCGAGGAAGAAATTAATTTACTGCATTGGTGGTTGAAAGAAGGCGCGGATTTCAAGAAAAAGGTGAAAGACGCTAGTCCAGATACCAAAATTAAAACCTTGTTGGCCCGCTACAGTCGGGGAGAAAGTTCAGGGCCATACTTGTCCCCCGTTTTCAAAATGTCGATTTCAGAGGCGGATGAATCGGATGTGAAGGACCTTCAAAAACTAGGTTTATTAGTCAATCCAAGCGCAAAAGATCAGCCCTTTTTAGAAGTTAATGCAGTGAATGCACAAGGATTGGGAGACAAAGAATTAGAGGGTTTGGCGAATATTCAGGAACAGATTGTTAGTCTCAAATTAGGCAAAACAAAGATTAGCGACGCGACTATGAAACAGATCGCCAGTATGCCTTTACTCATTTTACTTGCACTAGATCACACCAACATCACGGATAAAAACCTAAGCGCCCTAGAAGGCCTCCGCTATTTGGAATCGCTAAATCTATATGGTACAAAGGTAAGCGATGCGGGTTTAGCGACTTTGGCCAAAATTAAATCGCTAAAGCACCTCTATGTCTGGCAAAGCAAGGTCAGCGACGCGGGCATCGCATTGTTTAAAAAGGCGAAGCCGGGGGTGATGGTCGATAATGGATTTAAGGGCAAATGGCCCTTGGAAATCGACACGGTTCGCGTGGAAGAAAAATCGAAATAGCATGAGGCTCCCGATTCAGGCA
Source organism: Cytophagaceae bacterium (assembly GCA_947450365.1). Classification (GTDB taxonomy): domain Bacteria; phylum Bacteroidota; class Bacteroidia; order Cytophagales; family Spirosomataceae; genus Aquirufa. Next base: position 86,060 of record CANFVE010000007.1, on the reverse strand, counting down.
TGGCTACTTTTCTCTTGGCTTATTTTGCCTATGGGCACATTGCTTGGACAAGCTTCATCAAAAACAAATCCCAATGGGAAAAATATTTTAATTCTCTATAGCGACGACCAAACGTTCCGAACCATTCGCTCCCTGGGAAATCGAGAGATTCGAACGCCCAACCTAGATTGGCTCGTTAAAAATGGGCTAACATTCCAACAGGCACACGTCATGGGCGGCCATCAAGGGGCGGTCTGTATTCCTTCCAGGGCCATGTTACTTACCGGCCGTTATGTCAATCGATTGCCCAACGACGGCAGTACCATTCCCGACAGCTTAATCAGTCTGCCTGAAATTTTACGAACAAAGGGTTATACTACCTTTCACACCGGCAAATGGCACAGCGATAAAAAATCCTACGCCCGAATGTTTTCACAGGCGGATCATATCTTTTTTGGCGGCATGCACTTTCCGAAAGAAGGCGGGCAGGAACATCCCCGGGTAAATCATTTTGATCCGACGGGTCAATATCCCACAGAAAAAAGTTTTCTAAGCGACACCTATTCCTCGCACCTATATGCGCAAACTGCCATCGATTTTTTAGGCAGTACTTCTGCCAAAGAAAAGCCCTTTTTCTGCTATGTAGCCTTTACCTCCCCACATGATCCACGTAGTCCAAGTCCCAAATTTGCAAATGCCTACGATCCCAAAAACATCACACTACCCCCAAATTTTTTGCCCGAACATCCCTTTAACGACGGCGACTTGAATGTGCGGGACGAAAATCTTTTGCCTCATCCGAGAACAAAAGAGGCTATTAAAAAGGATATCGCGGCCTATTACGGGATGATTTCTGAGCTCGATGAACAAATCGGACGCATCATCAGCACGCTGAAAAAAGAAGGTTTGCTTGAAAATACCCTGATTGTTTTTGCGGGAGATAATGGCTTGGCCATGGGCCAGCATGGCCTTTTGGGAAAGCAAAATCTATATGAACATAGCATTCGTGTCCCTATGATTTTTTCGGGCCCAGGTATTCCAAAAAATGCGAAAAACAACTCCTTCGTTTATTTAAGCGATATCGCGCCTACGATTTACGAATACATGAATATCCAAGCGCCAAAAATCGTGGAGGCCAAAAGCCTAGGGCCGATTCTACGAAACCCCACATCGTCTGTCCGAGAAAATATCTATAACGTTTACGGACATTGGAGTAGAAGCATCAAAACAAAAGATGGCTACAAATTGATTCTTTACAATGTCGATGGCGTACAAACGACCCAATTGTTCAACCTAAAAACCGATCCTTGGGAAAAACATAATTTGGCCAAAAACAAACGCCTTCAGGCGCAAATTTCCCGCATGCGAAACCTTTTGAAAAAGGAAATGCGAGAAAAACATGACACCCTACAAATCGATTTACCCGATTGGGGTAGGACAGCCAGTCAGAAGTCCTCCGGCAGCTAATTTTTTACACGTATTTCTGTGGGCATATATCCGATTCGATGGCTCATGACATAGAGCGAATCTCCCGGATTCACCGAAAAAGCTTGGGTGTATACCTGCCATGGACCCTTAGCTTTCGTTCTAAAGCCGATCGAGGCTCCCGATGTGGGGCATGTTAATTTGACCAAACCATTCGACCTTTCGACAATCGCCTTTTCGGTTACCGGAGGATTTGGCTGACCGTTCCACCATTTTTTGACCAAATCCACCTCGTTGATTGCCCCCAAATCCCCATAGCGTGACATCCACTCTTCGTGTTTTGTGCGCAGTTCGGCTAATTTAGCGGCATAAGAGGGATTTTTGGCCAGATTCACAAATTCAAAAGGATCTTGTTGGGTATCAAATAGTTCTTCTTGCACCTTGTTCGGGCGGAACCAATAAAGCTGTTGGGTATTTAATTTCCCCTCCTTTTTTAGGTCCAATAAATGAATCATCAAGGGATTCTGTAAGCGATATTTAATGTCCTGGTAATACGATTTTTCGGGCATATAATTCCGTAAATACTTGAATCGGCCATCGCTCACCGCACGCACTCGGTCGTATTCGGAATCCATTCGATCCCGTGCTGCGTAAATGTATTTTCGGTTGGTCTTGGCTTTTTGGGAACCTAAAAAAGCCTGCCCTTGCATCGATTTAGGAATGGGAATTCCCGCGAGGGAAAGGATGCTCGGGCCAAAATCCACGAAACTGACCAATTGGTCGTCCGTCGTTCCTTTCGGCAAAAAGGGGGCTTTGATTAATAAAGGAACTTTCAGGCCTCTTTGGTACAATTCTCGTTTCACGAAAGGCAATCCATCCCCGTGGTCGCTGTAAAAGAATAAAATCGTGTTTTCATAAAGTCCATCGTCCTTTAATTGTTGGATTATTTCCCCCACCTGCTTATCCATGACCATGACATTGGACAAAAAGCGCGCGATAACCTGGCGGCTCAAGCTATCATCTGGGTAATAGGGCGGGACTTCGACGGACTTCGGGTCGACCAATAAGGGTTCTTTCGCCCGTAGCCACACCTGAGATTCATGCGTCGTCTCAATGTTAAATACGGAAAAGAAGGGTTGGTTTTTGTCGGGTCGATTCCGCCAATGCCCCTTTTTACTGCTTTCATCCCAAGCCGTCACGGGGGCTTCAAATTGGTAATCTTGTTTGGCATTATTTGTGCAATAATAGCCCGCCATCCGCAAATATTCGGGGAAGCACTTCACGTCGGCCGGAATCACGGCCGAATAAGGCTTTAATCCCGGCGGATAATCATTTGTGGCGGAGGCAGAAAAACCTAAGGTGCGCATGTTGTGCCCCCCGATGGACGTTTGGTAGTTTCCGGTAATCAAAGCGGATCGACTTGGCGCACAGACCCCGGCCGTGGAATAGGCTTGGGTATAGCGCACGGATTCTTTGGCTAATTGATCTAAAACAGGCGTTTTGGCCACCTTCTCTCCATAAGAGCCCAGGTGAGGGGACATATCTTCGCATACAATCCAAACGATATTCGGTCGGGTCATGACCTTTTTAGGCTGCGCAAAAAGGCTGGAACAAGTAAAAAGAGTACAAAGAATTAGTCTTATATTTCGATTCATAAACCTATGTTCATCCATGAAATTTGTAAAATATTTTTCAATATTCTGCCTTTTTGTTGGGAATTCTTTCGGACAATCGCCCGCCGACTGGCTCATTCAAGCACCTAGCCAACAAGCCAACATCAGCATTCAAGGAAAATACATCACCCTAACGAATGGCCTAAGTCGAAGAAGCTTTTACCAAGGCGAAAATTTGGCCTGCATCGACTATCAAAATCTGAGCAATGGCCAACAATTATTACGCGCCGTACATCCCGAAGCCCGCATCACGCTGAATGGAAAATCCTACCAAGTCGGTGGCATGGAGGGACAAAAAGAGCGCGCTTATTTTAAAAAAGGCTGGGAAGAAACCCTCCAGGCAGGAAAAGAAGATTTTCGATTTGTCCGCTACCACATTCAAGACATGAAACCCTTTATCGCTTGGACCCGAAAAACCTGGGCGATGAATCACCAGCAGGCCACCGGCAAACAAATCGACTTTGAATACGCATCGCCTTTGCCCGAATTAAAAAACATTCTGGTTACCGTGCATTACCAAATCCTAGACGGAATGCCCCTGATCATCAAATGGCTTTCCATCGAAAATAAATCCGCTGGGTCCATCCAAATCGACCGCGTTGTCCATGAAATTTTAGGCCTCGTGGAGGAAGAAAGTGCCGTGGTGGGCAAGCCGGAGGAAATGAAAAAACAACACGGGATTTATGTTGAAACGAATTATGCATTTAACAACGCCATGCGCTACGACATCAGCGATCAAACGACGCATTGGAAAACCGAACCCGCCTATACCTCACAAGTCAATTACAACTATGAGACCCCTTGCCTTCTCGAAGTCTATCCAGAAAAAGCCCCTGGAATTTCCCTGAAAATGGGCGAATCTTTTCATTCGCCACGAACGCATGAATTGCTCATGGATAGTTATGACCGCCAGCGCCGCGGGCTCATGATTCGCAAAATGTACCAAAAAATTGCTCCTTGGACTACCCAAAACCCCATTTTCATGCACTTGGTCAGCAAACGAGATGAGGAAGTCAAACAGGCGATTGATCAATGCGTGGCCACGGGATACGAGGCTGTGATTTTAAGTTTTGGCAGTCATTTACAGATGGAGGATTCCTCGGCAGCGAACATCCAAAAGTGGAAAGCGCTGGCGGATTATGCGCATGCGAAAAACATTTTATTGGGGGGCTATTCGCTGTTTAGCAGTCGGCGCATCAGCAACGCCGATGACGTCATCGATCCCAAAACCGGAAAACCTGGGGGCGCATTTTTCGGAAATGCGCCCTGCTTTGGGAGTGTTTGGGGACTCGCCTATCGGGATAAAATCAAATACTTTTATGCCCGCACGGGCTTTGATATTTGGGAGAATGATGGGCCTTATCCGGGGGATGTATGTGCCTCGGAAGTGCATCCGGGGCATCGGAATCTCGCGGATTCCCAGTGGCGCCAAATGGAAATTCAGAAAGAATTATACCGCTGGTTGAATGAGCGGGGCGTGTATATCAATGCGCCCGATTGGTATTTTTTGGACGGGACACATAAAATTGGGATTGGCTATCGGGAAGTAAATTTTTCTTTGTCGCGGGAACAGCAGCGTATTTTGAACCGTCAGAACATCCACGACGGAACCATCGAAAAAACGGCGAGCATGAGCTGGGGTTTTGTGCCATTGACGAAATACCAAGGCGGTGGGCCTGAGGCGGTGCTGGAGCCGCTGAAGGATCATTTGGAAGATTATCGCCAACTCATGATGCAGTATTACGGCGCCGGCGTGCAAGCCTGCTACCGCGGACCCCGCTTATACGATTCAGAGGAAACCCGCTTGATGGTGAAAAGTACGTTGGATTGGTATAAAAAATATCGGGAGATTTTAAATTCGGACATGATTCAGTTGCGCCGCGCGGACGGTCGGGACTGGGACGGATTCCTTCATGTGAATCCAGCGCTGGCTGAAAAGGGGTTTGCGATGCTTTATAATCCGACGAATGAGGTGATGGTGCGCCGTATTTCTCTTCCGCTGTATTATGCAGGAATCAAACGAACTGCGCAAGTTTCGTTTCAAGGCGGGAGCTTTACATCCTTGCCCGTAAATACACAAAAAGAAATACAAATCGACGTTCGCATGCCGGCCAATGGCCATGTTTGGTACGTCATTCGAGGGAATTAATGGGTGAGGATTTGCTTATCGGCCAATAAGCTTTTTTCCAAAACTTTATACTCCAATCGCTGCGGGCTGACCTTTTTTTCAATCGCCAACACGGCGGCTGTAGCGGCCGATTGCCCCAAAATCATAAACACCGGTTCCATCCGAATGGAGCCATAGGCGATATGTGAACTGGACATGCACACGGGCACGAACAAATTAGTGCATTGGGATTCTTTTGGCAAAATGGACCCATAGGCAATCGAATAGGGTTTATCCGGTTTCACCCCAATGTCCCCTTCGTTTTGCACGTAGCCATTTGCCTGCACAAATCGCTGCGCATTGTGGGCGTCAAGTGAATAAGAGCCCATCCCGATCGGATTGGGAACCTGGGTTTTACCTAAAGCATCCGCTTCTTTCATGATAAATTCGCCTTTCATGCGGCGGGCTTCGCGAATGTATAGTTGGTAAGGCCAACCGCCATTTGCCGTAAATTCGTCCTTCGCCAAGCCCCATTCCTTCATGCGTGACTGTACCTCGACGGGAACGCGCGAATCATTTTGCAGGAAATACATGAGGCCCATTTGATAATCTTTGTGGGCTTGATTGAGTTCGGCTCTACGGGCATAGGAGGCCGTTGGGTACTCATAATTTTTGCCAATAAAGTCCGTACTAAAGGGCCCATGATTGTTTGTATCCGTTTTCCGGTTTGGGAGTAGGTCGAATTTATCGAAGGTTTCTCGCCAACCGCTCGCAAAAACCCGGGCGTACAAGGTATATCGGTCCGGATCATAATTTGCTGGTTTTGAGAAAGAAATCCGGTTGTCGGGATGATCACTTAGACACATACGGTAACAATAGGCTTGAATTTTACTGTCGCCAGAACCATTTGGTCCTGGGCTTTCAGCGGATATTTCGGGCAATAGACCGCTGCTCGGATCACCCTCGATGCGGTAGGGGCTGATGGGTTTTTTGAAGTAATGTCCATGTTGGAAAACCCCTACCTGAACCCCGTTCCATTGTTCGCCGTAGACGGAATTCGCCTCCCGGCCCACATGAAAATCCACGCCTGCCAAAGCCATCAAATCTCCTTCATAGGTGGCATCGATGAACATGTGACCCATATACGTTTTCCCTGAAATGGTCCGAATGGATTGGATCGACTTATTCTTTTTTTGAATGCCTTGTGTGCTGCGGTCGAGCCATTCATTGCGATGCACGATCAGGTTAAATTCCTTGACGTAGTCCTCGAAGACTTGTTCGGCGGCATGGGGTTCAAAAAGCCACATGGTTCGCATGGTGCCGTCCATGGCGACAGTTCCTTGGCCTTTGTTGCCGAAACTGGCCTTGGCTTGCCAATTCCAGTTTTTATCTTGTTGGTAATGGTCATAGATGCGTCGATAAAAGTCACGTGCCAAGCCCCCGATTACTTCTTTGTTTCCCGTATCGGTAAATCCTAAACCGCCTGAGGTCAGGCCGCCCAAATGAGTTTCAGGACATAGGATGATGACGGATTTTCCCATTTTTTTTACTTGAACCGCGGCGATGATGGCGGAGGCATTGCCTCCATAAATGATGACATCGGCTCGGTAGGTTTGGGCATGGGAGAAGAAGCCCAAGAAACATAAAATCAATATTTTTTTCATCAGACCTTAAAGATTAATTTTTTGCGATCAAAAATGACCAAAATGATTCCCCAAATAAGCAAATAAACCAAAGCTCCTGCCAAAGAGGCCACATAAGGATCCTTAAAAAAGACTTGAATTCCATGCGAGTTTAACCAAGCAATGAGGCCTTTTTCTTCGATTTTGATCATATTAAAAGCTCTCGGAATTATACCGGAAAAGAAGAAAACCAACATCGGGTTGGCTCCAAATAATTGAAACACCTTAATCCCCTTTTGCACCCCTTTTACTTCAATCCAATGATAAAAACCTGCTAAAAAAAGCATCGCAAAACCACCGGACAATAGGACATAGGAACTAGTCCAAAGGGATTTATTAATCGGGAAAACGGTATTCCAAGCCCCTGCCAAAAGCAATAAAATCACGCCGAGGAACGCTACTTTTTTGAGTTCTTTGGCTCCGCCAGTCCAAAGCATTTGACCTACCAAAACGCCCAAAATCCCCGTCCCAAAGGCAGGCAAAGAGCTTAATACGCCTTCCGGATCCCAGGTTTTGGAAGTGATCCATAAATGTCCGGGCAGCAGGTAATAGTCCAACCACGCCGCTAAATTCGTACCCACCTCCACATTTGCCGGCCCCACGCCCGGCACGGGGACGAGTGCCATGAGCGCCCAATAAGCCAATAAAATCGAAATAAAAATCCCCCACAACACCCGCGGAGAACAAAACAAATACAGACATGACGCGCCGGCATATACCAAGGCAATGCGCTGAAGCACCCCAGGAATTCTGACGGAGGCAAAGGCCTCCAATCCGCTGAAACACAAGAAAAGACTGAAAATCAACAGCCCTAAAGCCACGTAAAATTGTTTTTGTAACGCATAATTCCCCACAAGTAAGGCGAACACGAGCGCGGTATATACGAGCCGGATGGCTAGCAAAGGAGCCCCTTCCCAATCACCCACATGGATTTTGGAAAAAAAAGACAAGGAAAGGCCTAATAAAAAAATACGCATGGTCCGCGTGGCGATTTTCATGCCATGAGGTTCTCGATTCGGATTGGCTAACACGACAGAAACCCCGACGATGAAAAGGAAAAAAGGAAACACTAAATCCGTGGGGGTCCACCCATGCCAAGCTGCATGTTCCAAAGGCGCGTAAATATGACCCCAATCCCCCGGATTGTTCACCAGTGTCATCATCATGACGGTTAATCCACGAAATACATCCACTGATATGATTCGTGCATGCCCTTTCATCTTATTTTGCCAGGAAATTTTCTAGTAATATTCCCAATACCAATTCGTGGGAGCCCAAGGAGGTCCGGGAAAGTCCGAGCGAATGAACCTCATAGGAATAGGTGACGTTCACCCGTTCGCTGATTTGTGCGCCAATCAAGGCGGCAATAGCCTCTTGATGCCGATACGAAATACCTCCCCAAAGCGCGTTCGAATAAGTCGCTTTTATGTTCGCTTCATAGCTGAACGTCGCATTTTTCATGTATTTCAACATGATGGAAGGAGCGATTTCCCAATATTCATTTACCTTTTTTTGGAAACCGGCAGAAAATAAAACATTTGGGACAGTTGCCCCTAACCACATCGTACGGATGGTATCTTTATCAGTAATATTCGTTCTCAACAGACTATAATTGTCCATAATCAATTGGTTCGCTGCCATCCCAATATAGAAGTCCCGCGTATAATACATCCCGCCGACATTAATCATCGGCTGAGAGCCCAATAATTTTCCATTGATGATATTCGGGTCATTTTGGTCTTTTACGTCCAAGCCCCCTAAATTCAAAATCCGTTGGTGCAGGCCGATAGTCGTCCCGACCGAGAATTTTTTTTCGCCCCCCAAGGTTAAATGATAGGCATAGGTTCCGCCGATGGAAATGTTCGTCAAGGGGCCAAATTGATCGCCCATGATCTGAACGCCCACCCCTTGATGTGGGTCAGGCCGCATGGTATTGGGACGAATTTTTGTGGATTCATAAGGCCTCCGGATGGACTTTGATCGATTTAAACGATATCCGGTAGTGGTCAAATCTGGCTTATCCAAGGCCATATGGCCGGTCATGTAAAAACTGCTGATGGAGGAATTAAGGCCGGTCCATTGTTGGCGAAAACCAGATTTCACCTCACCATGATCTTCAAAACCCGCAAAGGCCGGATTATACAGATAGCGGTTCATCATATATTGGGTGTATTGGGCGGTTTGTTGGGCCCTCGCCATCCAAGAACAAAAAATAAAAAATAAGAGAATTAAATATCGCATCCGCCGGGTTTGGAACCGTAAAAATCGTTTAAATATATTTAATTTCGTCAGAACTTTTTGGAAAAAAGCAGGGTTTTATCAATTATGCACGTACGAAGTTATCCAATTAACGAAATTCCGTCCTTCTCAAAACTACTCATTCAGTATTTGGCAGGGGATTCTTCCTTACAATCCTTGTATGGGCATGAACCGAAACTTGCATCTTTTGCCGCGCAAATCGACGAAAAAAAATCATGTAGCCAGTCCAATAGAAATGTCCTCGTCGAGGTCCTTCGTGCCCAATACCAGGCCATTGGAGAAGTTTCGAATATTGCTACCTTAGCCGACGAAAAGACCTTTACCGTCACCACCGGACATCAATTAAATCTGTTTACCGGCCCCTTATATGTGATTTATAAATTAGTTTCAACCATTAATTTGGCCCGAAAACTAAAAGAAACGCATCCCGATTATCATTTCGTTCCTGTCTATTGGATGGCCACCGAAGATCACGATTGGGATGAAATCAACCATTTTCATTGGTACGGAAAAAAATACCAATGGAATACGGATCAAAAAGGTGCCGTAGGGCGTTTTTCGCTCACAGAATTCGGGGATTTCTTGTCCCAATTACCGGATTCTGTCGAGCTTTTCGAAAAAGCCTATCGCGAAGGAAAAACACTTGCGCAAGCGGTTCAGATGTATGTTCACGCGCTTTTTGGCGCAGACGGATTGCTGTGTTTGGATGCGGATGACGCTCGTTTAAAGCAGGAATTTGTGCCCGTGATGAAGGCTGATTTGTTTGGCCATACGCATCAAGCGTTGGTGGATGAAAAAAATACCCTCCTCGAATCCCTCGGCCATAAAGCCCAAATTCATGCCCGCGAAATCAATCTCTTTTACATGACGGAAGGCGCGCGCGACCGAATTGAAAAGAAGGGGGACCAATTTCACGTGTTGAATCAATCGCATACCTGGAATGAAGCTGCCCTGCGCGAAGAAGTAATGAATCATCCGGAACGTTTTAGCCCGAATGTCGTGTTACGGCCGCTCTACCAAGAATGCATTTTGCCGAATCTTGCCTATATAGGGGGTCCGGCAGAAGTGGTTTATTGGTTGCAATTAAAAGGTATTTTTGATGCGCACTCCGTACCCTTCCCGATTTTATTGCCGAGAAATTTTGGCTTGGTGATGACGGGGGCCCAACAAGCGCGCATCGAAAAATTAAGCATCGAAATTCAAGATTTGTTTGCGGATGAATATAGCATGCGACAAAAATTCGTGGCCCAACATAGTCCACATACATTAGATTTTGCCAAAGAACGGGAACATTTGTCACCGATTTTTGAGGAAATGATTCAAAAAGCCAAAGCGGTCGATGTAACGTTAGAGGCATCGGCGAAGGCGGAACAGCATCGTTGGGAAAAGGGGATTAGCAAACTTGAGAAAAAAATCAAAAAAGCGGAAGAGCGCAATCAGGCGATCGGCGTGCAACAATTATTGAATTTAAAAGCCGCCTTATTTCCAGCGGGTCATTGGCAAGAGCGGCATGAGAATTTTTTATCTTTTTATTTGAGCCATCCTTCGTTTATTGAGGATTTAAAGGCCACCTTTGATCCCTTGTTATTTCACATGTATGTGATGCAATTGGACTAAAAATGGCAGAGAAATTACATCCTGAAGCTTTTTTAGATGCGGCGCGAAGCTATCCGGTGTTGGATGTTCGTTCGCCAGGGGAATTTACCCGAGCACACATTCCCGGGGCGATTTCATTGCCGATTTTTGATGACGTCGAACGCGCTGCGGTGGGGACCTACTACAAACAACGCGGAAAAGACCAAGCCATCGAATTAGGCCTCGAATTCGTGGGGCCGAAATTAGCTGGCTGGGTAAAACAGGTGAAGAAATTAGCGGTAGATGGTACGGTATTGGTGCATTGTTGGCGAGGCGGCATGCGTTCATCGAGCATGGCATGGTTATTTGAAACGGCGGGATTGAATGTAAAATTGTTGGTCGGCGGATACAAAGCCTATCGAAATTATGTGCTTGAAATCTTAGAAAAGCCTATTCCTATTCGTGTCTTGGGGGGGAAAACGGGAAGTGGGAAAACGGAGATATTATTGGAAATGAAAAAACGCGGCTATCAGGTGGTGGATTTGGAGGGTTTGGCGCATCATCGCGGTTCGGCCTTTGGGCATTTGGGATTGACGCCACAGCCTACCAGCGAGCATTTTGAAAATTTAGTCGTCCATGACCTTCGAGGAATGGATTATGGGAAGGAGATTTGGATGGAAGATGAAAGTCGGCACATCGGAAAAGTCTTCATGAGTGCGCCCTTTTATGAGCAATTACGTGCGGCTCCTGTTTTGTTTTTGGACATCGAGGCGGAGTATCGATTGCCGCATTTGGTCGAAGTATATGCGAAATATCCCAAAGAAATGCTTGCACAGGCCTTGGAAAAAATCAAAAAACGGATGGGCGGTCAACACTTTCAGGAAGCCGTTCTTGCCCTTGAAAATAACGATTTTAGCCTTGTGGCGGACCTGACGCTTCATTATTATGACAAGGCATATTTGCATGGATTGGAACAGCGGACGGACGCATCGATCCAGCGGATGGAATTACAAACGCTCGATACGAAAACTCAAACGGATGCGGTAATTCGGCAATTGTCTATTAATTTTATGGAGAAATAAAACCGCCTATGCTTCCTGAATCATTTTTGGCTGAGATCTTACAAAAACACCAAACGAGTCGGCCATTTCCCGCCACGTCGGAGATCAAAAAACTATTTACAAAAATTGTTCTCACTCTTTTTCCGGAGCAGACGCGTATGCATATCCAATCCCCAGAAGAATTAAAGGCCGTTTGGGAAAGTGTGGAAAATGGCTTGGAAAGCATGCTGCACGCGATGAAAGCGGATTTAAAAGAAAGTCCACAGATGCTTTCGGCAGCATTCATGCAAAAAATTCCTGCGATTTATGCGATTTTATTAACCGATGTGGAAGCGATGGTGAACGGGGACCCGGCGGCGACTACCGATTATGAGGTGATTCGGACATATCCGGGCTTTTATGCCTTGGCTTTTTACCGCTTGGCACATGGATTACATGAATTACAGATTCCTTTGATTCCCCGAATTTTAACGGAATATGCTCATTCCAAAACTGGAATCGACATACATCCTGGCGCGCAAATTGGGCAATATTTCTTCATGGATCATGGAACTGGGATTGTGATCGGGGAGACTTGCGTGATCGGGGAACATGTGAAAATATACCAAGGCGTGACGCTCGGTGCGCTTTCGGTGGATAAAAAAATGGCTTCGACGAAGCGGCACCCGACCATCGAGAATCATGTCGTTATTTATTCCGGCGCCACCATTTTAGGAGGAGAAACGGTAGTAGGTGAGCATTCGGTGATAGGAGGAAACGTTTGGTTGACCCATAGCGTCGCGCCAAACACCAAAATTTACCACCAAGCTAATTCCAAATTGATCCAAGAATAACATGACCGAGCTTTTAGACTTGATCGGCAATACCCCCCTCGTGGAAATCAAACGCTTACACGCGAACCCGAAGGTGAAGATTTATGGGAAATTAGAAGGAAATAATCCCGGAGGGTCTGTCAAAGACCGGGCAGCTAAAAATATGATTCAAGGGGCAATCGAACGTGGGGATATTCATGCGGGCACCAAACTCATAGAGGCCACGTCTGGCAATACGGGAATCGCCTTGGCGATGATTGCGCGCTTGTACGGCATCGAAATCGAATTAGCGATGCCGGCAAATTCGACACGCGAACGGGTATTGACCATGGAAGCCTTTGGGGCAAAGGTTACGCTGACAGAAAGCATTGAATCGGCGCGGGATTATGCGGTCGAAAAAGCAAGCACAGGCGAATATTTCTTATTAAATCAATTCGAAAATCCGGATAATTACCTGGCGCATTATAAAACAACAGGCCCTGAAATCTATCGCGATACCTTAGGCGGGGTAACGCATTTTGTGAGTTCTATGGGAACGACCGGAACGATCATGGGCACCTCGATGTATTTAAAAGAGCAAAACCCGGGGATTCAGATTGTGGGCTGCCAACCGACCGAAGGTTCCAAAATCCCAGGCATCCGGCGCTGGCCTATCGAATATCGGCCTAAAATTTATCAACCCGAACGAGTCGATCGCATTATGGATATTTCCGAAACAGAAGCTACTGACATGACACGGAGACTGGCGAAGGTCGAAGGTATTTTTGCCGGAATGAGTAGCGGGGGAGGTGTGGCGGCAAGTGTGCGCTTGGCCGAAGAATTGGAGGAAGGTCTAATCGTGTGTATTCTTTGTGACCGCGGGGATCGCTATTTATCAAGCGGCTTATTTGGGGAGTAAAACACCCATTAATTTGTATTCGGTGGGCTTGGTCCAGGTCATTTGTTGGCTCCCCTCGATGTAATACGTTTCCACATGCCCCTCTGAAAAGTTCATGAAAAGTTTTTTATGCGTCTCGAACAGGAGGTTTTTTTGCTCGACTTCGATTTCAACTTTCACGGGCCTCTCCTCCGCATCTACGTGAAGCACGAATTTTTTGACTGACAAATTTTCCCCGGGTTTCAAGGAATACCAAATCATCCCCGGTTCAGAAAAATGGTCATAGGCTGTTTGATAGGCTGCTTTGTTCAAATCCGCTTCTAAAAATAGCGCCCATTCCTTTTTCCAATCCACGTCTGGCAACATCTTTTCTTCCTTTTCCCCGTCCAAAATAACCGATTTTTGAAGGCGATTGCCCTGTTTAATCACGTAGGCGATTTCGGTAGTCAAATAGCTTTCCCAAGGATAATAGGTGTTTTTTTGCTGCACGATTTCGTCATTTCCACAGCCTAGCAGCAGGCTTGCGAAAAGGAATAAAGCAAAAAGAAAACGTGTGCGTACAACGATCATGAGGCAAAGGTAAACATATTCAAGAACGAATAAAAAGACCTTGGAATTTATCGTTCCAAGGTCCCTGCATTAGGTGCTAATCATCTCCTCGAGTGGGATATTCAATACCCGCGTGAGGTTGACCAGTTTTTGCACATTGGGATAATGTTTACCAGATTCCCAATAATTGTAGGCACTTTGGCTAACGCCCACGGCGCTGGCCACTTCTCGCTGCGTTAACTGTTTTGATTGCCGCGATTTAATCAAGAGGACGGAAAAATTTAACTTGGTTTTCATGGGCTTTAGGGATTATAGTGGTTAGTTGGACAAATGAAATATTTAGAATTGTATCCAAATAGGCAAACAATCCCCCTTAAATGTTGTAGGAAAATAATTAAACTGATATTCATTCTCTTTTCGCGCCACAGAATCGGCGTTTAATGACAAATTAGCCCCAAATGACCTAGCCCGAAACAAAAAAAAGAGGACCTAAAGCCCTCTTTTTCATATAGTTATGTTGCTTTATTTAATCGAATATTTGTACTTATATCGATCGAATAATTGCGTGTGTTTATTGGCTAAATCGATTGCCCGACCTTGAATAAAGGCATGGGTCACTTGGCTCGATTTCATGTCCAATAAATCCCCTGAACTGATCACGATATTTGCATCTTTTCCAGTTTCAAGGCTTCCTGTCCGCGCATCAATCCCCAGGATTTTAGCGGCATTCAAGGTAATCGCTTGTAGCGCTTGGTCTTGGCTTAGGCCATACGCGGCCATGGTTCCGGCTTGGAAAGGCAAATTGCGTTGTTGCGTATATCCATCCCCTGCGTCTTGGCAAATGGTAAAAAGCACTCCGGCTTTTTGTAGCATCGCTCCTGTTTTATAGGGTTGATCCACCGCATCGTCGTCCGTCGCAGGTAAACTATGAGGCTCTGAAAGAATGACCGCTACCTGATTATCACGCAAAATATCGCCAATCATCCAGGAATCCGCACCCCCGGCTATGACTAATTTAAATTTAAATTCATTCGCAAATTGAATGGCGGCCAACATCTCCTTCACCAAATCACAATGCACATACAGCGATTTAGATCGATCAAAAAGTCCCTTGCATGCCTCATACTTTAAATTTACCTCCGCATGCATCTTTTCATTTAAATAAGCCTGCGCTTCTTTAAAAAATGTGCGGGCGGTTGCGATTCGTTCCAAGCCCATTTTCACCGGATCGCCTTCCATTTGGCCCCGACGAAATCCTGCATTGGTCGGCCGATTAATCAGTGCCGGCATCGTCATATGAACCCCGTTGTCCATCGCATACGCAGCATCTTCCCAGTTCCAGGCGTCCAATTGGACTACCGTAGATGTTCCCGGAATTAAGCCCCCTTGAGGGACAATTTGAGCTAATAAAACCCCGTTTGTCCGCAGGGTATTTATGACCTTGCTGTCCGTGTTGTAGGCGACAATTGAACGAATGTTTGGATGAATTTCCCCTAATTCTTCGAAGTCGGTGGTGGATTTCGTCGAACTCACTTCCACCAAACCCAAATTCGTATTCGGTGCGATAATTCCCGGATACACATGTTTGCCCGTCGCATCGATATGTTCCATGGCCACCGTGATGGTTGGGGCCGTTGCTTCAATTTTCAATTTTCCTTTTTCAATCACAACGGTTCCCGTCCGAACGGTCCCATTGCCCACGTGCAAAGTTGCTCCTGTAATGACAATCGTCTTCGATTGTGCCGGAGAAGGATGCATGGTTTCCTGTGCGAAAACGCCCAAAGAAATCAATCCTAATGCAATGATGAATATATTTTTCATGTCTATTTCTTTTATTCGTTTTCTGTAACAATCATTCGGTGTGAAATACGATCCCAAAGACTTTTGCCATGGTCATGATCTTCTTCGCACATATTTTCTGCTTTGAAAGATGGAGCAGCAGGACGAGTCGAAGCGCCCCCTTTTTTGGCAGAAATCATTTTTTGAACTAAGCGCTGCTTTTCTGCTTTTAAATCCGCCTGTAATTTGGCATCTACCTCCCGATCAAAAACAACGGCTCCGTCGACAATCGTCTTTTCCGATTTCGCATAAATACTCAAAGGATGGTCTGACCAAATCACCAAATCCGCATCTTTCCCTTCTTTGATACTACCCACGCGATCCGCCACATGAAGCATTTTCGCCGGATTCAATGTCACCATTTTCAAAGCATCTTCTTCCGACATACCTGTGTATTTCACCGATTTGGCCGCTTCTTGATTTAAACGACGCGCCATTTCCGCATCATCTGAATTAATCGCCACATTTATCCCAACCTTCTGCATAATGTAGGCATTCGCCGGAATGGCGTCTAATACCTCCATTTTGTAATTCCACCAATCTGAGAACGTCGAGGCATTCGCCTCATGCGCCTTCATTTTATCGGCTACTTTATAGCCTTCCAAAATATGGGTAAAGGTATTGACCGTGAAGCCAAATTTATCTGCCACACGAAGAATCGCCGTGATTTCACTTTGTACATACGAGTGGCAGGTGATGAAACGTTTATGTTGTAAAATTTCAACCAAAGCCTCCAGTTCCAAATCAATCCGTTTGCCCGGACCTTGTTTCGCATAATCCTGCGCACGTGTAAAGGCATCCGTCAACACCTGTTCCACCCCCATGCGGGTATCTGGAAAACGCGCATTGCTCGTGTTATAAGAACGTTTCACGTTTTCGCCCAGGGCGAATTTGATGAAAGGATCCCAATTCGCAAATTTCAAGCCTTCGGCCGTTTGTCCCCAACGGAATTTCAACAATTGCGTTTGACCGCCGATCGTATTGCAACTTCCATGTAAAATATGACTCGATGTCACCCCACCACTTAATTGGCGATAGATATCTACATCTTCTGGATCGACCACGTCTGCTACGCGCACCTCGGCGGTCACGGATTGCGAACATTCATTGATTCCCCCCGTGGCCCCCACATGCGAGTGTTCGTCGATAATCCCAGCCGTTACGTGTTTGCCCGTTCCGTCGATGACACGAGCGGTAGCATCTTTAAGGTTTTTACCCACTTGAACTATCTTTCCTTGTTTGACCAAAACATCCGAACCCTGCAAAACTCCCGATTTTTCGTTCGTCCAAACGGTCGCATTTTTAATCAAAATCGTTTCCGATTTCGGAATGGTTTTTTGCCCATAGCCATTGAATGGGAATACGACGGCGCCTAATTCCTCCGCTTTTACCGGCATTTTTCGGGTGCTATCCGAAGTAGGATTACCCTCCCGAACGGCTTGCCAAGAAACCCAATCGCCATTGGCCAATTGGCCCGTTCCTTGCCATTTTCCACCTTGTAAGGTTCCGGTTAATCGCGTTTTTTTGCCTTTATCTGCTTTCGTGGTATAGCCCAGATTTACCAAGGATTCTTTTTGGCTTATCTCTGCCGAAATCGTATCCTTCCCCATGATTTGCGCTTTGTATGCACCCGGTTCCCCACTAATTTTCAGGCTAAATGGGTCTTTGCCAATACTCAGCGAATATTTACCCGCGATGTCATTCCATGCCTCGGAGGCTTGAACGTATGCGTTTCCTTGAATCCAGTTTTCGATAATTTGCGTTTTTTCAGCAAAAATAGGGCCGGTGGTGATTAAAAAATTGGCCCATTTGCCTGGGTCCAAACTTCCCACTTGGTCCGCCATCCCCAACAAGCCAGCCGGTGCAGAAGTTAATGCCTCCAAGGCCTTTTGTTCACTAAGTCCCATTTGAATGGCCTTGCGAACATTAGGTAAAAATTGGCTTACATCTTTAAGTCCATGAGTCGTCAAAGCAAACGGAATCCCCGCCTTTTCAAAGGCCGCTGCATTCGTAGCCGCTAATTCCCAATGTTTAAGTTCGGCGATCGTAACAAAGCGCGCGTCCGTCGGGTCTTCCAAATCCATCGCTTGCGGATAATTTACTGGCAAAATGAAGGATGCCTTCGTGGCTTTCATGTCTTCAATCCGCTGATATTCATTTCCGCTGGCTTTAATGATGTATTGCACACCGAACTCGTCACCAATTTTATCTGCGCGAAGCGCGGACCATTTGTCCGAGACCTCAAAAATCTGGGGCAAACTCGCTTGCTCATTAAAAGATTGCAAGGTTAAATTTGTGCCTTCTTTGGCCGGTTTCGATTTGTACCAGGCAGCGTCTAAAAAATGTTGGCGCAATAGTGCCACGCTACCCATTAATGAATTTGGATAATCCTGGGTGGAACTTCCCTTGTCTAACGAATAATGTGCAGAAGCTTTTTCCTTTAATAAGACCAAATTTTCTTTTTCTTTCGCCAAGGTTACCACGGCTCCCGTTCCGCGCGAAATCCCGTCCATCTGATGGGCAAGTACGGTTCCAAAGCCCAATTTCCGTAGGTCTTTTGCCTTCGCATCTTGAACCACAAATTGTTTCGCGAAGGAAACTTCGGTTTTAAGCGCTTGATTCCAAGCGTATGGGCCCTTTGTATTAGAAACCATTTGCGAAGGTGCGCGGTAATTGAAGGTTCCCGCTTGTACAGGTGCTGAACCATAATCGCTGTAGGCGTCGATGAAGGAAGGATATATGAATTTGTTTTGACAGTCCACCAGGATGGCATCTTTGGGCAGAGGAAGATTTTGGCCAATGGCCTCAATTTTACCCTGTTTGATGATCAAAATGGCATTTCGTAAGGTTGTTTTTGTGTCTTTAACGATGTTTACATTTACAAATGCATAGTAGCCAGATTTAGGACTAGCGACATCGTTTAAGGGAAAAGTGACCTGGGCGAAGATGGGAACGGATAGCCCCACGAAAAATACCACAAGCCACCGAAGGGATGCTGTTCTCATTTTTTCAAGTTTGAAGGTGAATATTAATTTTAAAAATACATATTATTTTGGGTTTTGTTGTAATTTCATGGTTCAAAAATCAGAAAATCCAAATTGAGCCCATGCGCCAATTAACCATTGCCTTTCTTGCGGTGCTTGTGCTTGCGATGCAACCTTTGCATGCTCAGAAAATTGGCGATTTTGTTTTTGCGAAACTACCCCAGTCCTATCAGCTTTACCCGCGGGCAGAAAATAATGCGGCGGAGGTGCCTATTGAAGGGGTCACCTCGAATAAGGATATTACAGCGATTAGTTTACGGATTACGCGAAATGGGGCGAGTTACCGCTGGCAAAAAACCCTCATCAGCCCCAGCGTTCCTTTTGCGACAAAATTCTTCATTCCCGCAGAATTAGCGGAATTTCAAGTCGATGTATACAGTTTCAAAGGCAAGGATTCTAGCCTCGTGACGAGCAGTAAAAATATCGTCGCAGGGGATGCGTTCTTGGTGACAGGCCAGTCGAATGCGTGGATTGGGCCTATCGACGAGCAAGTGTATCAAGGCGAATGGTTGCGTTCTTTTGGTGCCGTGCAAGCCCCTGATAATTATGGGCCCTATAATCCGGCGGATACCTTGTGGTCTTTGGCCACCGGTACGGCAAGAATTGGTCCTTGGGCTGCCGAAATCGCCAAACAATTAATTAGTTACGAAAAAATTCCCATTTGCATCATCAATTCCGCGGCAGGGGGTTCCTTTATTGATTGGCACTTAATCCTAGACGGGTCCATCAAATCGCCCATTGACGGTGGAAATATCATGTATTACAAGGCCTTAAAGTCTGGGGTTTTGTCCAAAGTGAAAGCGATTATTTACCGACAAGGAGAGGGAGAGGTTTCGCTTAATGAACCCAACCTCTGGGGACAAAAATTTGCTGCCCTCGAAACGAAATACAAGAAATATTTTCCGAGTGTCCAACAAGTCATTGTGCCTCAACTGAACGTCTATGAATTTAAAAATTTATATGGCTCCTTAGCCCGTGAAGAACAGCGAAAAATGCATGCCAATGATCCCTACATTAAATCATTCGCTACCGTGGGCACGCGTCAATTCGACCGATTGCACTATGGAAATGAGGGATATCGCCAATCCGGCTTAGAAACCGCGCGGATTATTTCCAATGTAATCCATAAAAAACCATGGCCTGCTGAAATTTATAGCCCTAATATCCAACGAGCCTATTTTGCCTCGGATACCGAACACGATAAATTGTACCTAGAATTTGAGGATGGACAAAACCTCAGTGCGAACCTTGATACCACCGTGATCGATGCCAACGGAAAACCACAGAAGCTATTTTTGGCAGATCATTTCTTTTGGGATAAATACAACGACGCCACCTTAGGAAATTACATTACAAACATTACCGTGGTGGATAAGCGAAGAATTCTTATCCAATTCAAGGACCAATACGACGGAACGACGATTGGTTATTTGCCGAATTACCACAAAAAATTCATCACAAAAGAGGCCGAATATGCTTTTGCCGGTCCTTTTATTCGGAATCAAATGGGTATGCGCGCCTTCTCTTTCAGCGCCTTTCCCATTACGAAAAAAGATGACTCGGTCTATGATTTTGTAAGTTCACCGAATCCAGTTACCCAAAAACTGTCCATCACGTGGCCTAAATATGTGATCGGGAATTTAGAAATCTACAACATGCGCGGTGATTTAATCTTTACCTATAAAATTGATGGCCTTAAAATCAAAGAAATAGACGTATCTACTTGGGCAGCCGGCAACTATTTTATTTTGTTTACAGGAGCAAACGGGGAGGTCTTCCGCAAGCGCTTAGCCGTTCTTAATTAATTTCATTTACATCATCAATGAAGTAACAATGCGGGTGTTTTTGCATCCCAATCTTCGGATAATAGCCTTCCGCCGCGGGTGCAGCTAATAAGATCAACTTTGCTTTGGGGATATAATTTTTCAATTCTTTGATGAGTTTTTTCCCGATTCCATGATGTTGATACGCCTCATCCACCGCCAAATCCGCCAAATAGGTCGTATACACATAATCCGTCATCGCCCGCGCCAGGCCCACGAGTTTAGTTCCATCATAGGCACCTACATACACATTGGCGTGTATTAGCATTTGCACCATCGCCTCCACATCATGCAAGGGTCGACGCAAGCCTAAGGTCGATTTCTCTAGTACATCAATTAAATCGTGAACACTTATTTTCGGATTAATTTGGAACGTAATATCCATCATTTTAGGATTAAAAAAGGTTTCTTTTTCAAATTTAAAGGGTTTTTCTCAGCTTAAAAATCTCGGCCCTATCTTTGAGCGCCTAAACATCAATCTATGTCTGAAACGCTCGCGGAAAAACTGTCTAACATTGTTCGTGATCCATATACACACGCGAAATTCCTAAACACCTTAGCCTTCATGGAAAATGCGGGGGCGCGTAAAATTTCGAAATTCGAGCACAAAACAAACGTCAGCCTCCTCATCCTAAAACATGCCGCCGAGGAACATCGACATGCCTATTACCTCAAAAAACAAATTGGGAAATTAGGACAGCTCGGCTTCGAAAGTTTCGAAGATCGCTATTTAATCGCGCCAAAGGAATCCAGGTATTACCTCGATTTGCTCGATGTACATGTGTGTAAATATGTTAAAACACATTTCGGCTTATCAGGATATGCCCTCAAATGGGCGGCTTATTTGTTCGTAACCTATGCGATCGAGGTACGTGCGGATGAACTATATCCCATTTACCAAAACATCCTTCAAACGACTGCATCAAAAATCCAGGTCAAATCCATCATCGTCGAGGAAGAGGGGCATTTGGAAGAGATGATAAGCCAACTTCAATCTTTCGCGCCCGATTGGGAAATTCATGCCCAAGCCGCCATTCAATTAGAAAGCGCATTGTTTGCGCATTGGGTCAATGCCCTGTAAAGATTTTACAATCAGGTTACGTATAAGTTTCAAAGGATTGCTAACTTGGAGATTCAAAATCTCTAAATCAACATTCGATGTTTCGTTTACGCATTTTATGTCTTTTCGCATGTGCCCTGTTTGCCCATGCATCCTTTGGCCAAAGTTCTTTATCCGCACAATTAGCCGCGAAACGCGTGACTTTACCCAATGGCTGGAAGTTATCCCCCCATGGCAAATCCGTTTCCTTGGGCGACTTGCCTTTGAACCTGGCGGTATCTCCGAATAAAGCCTATATCGTGGCGACCAACAATGGCCAAAGCATCCAAAGTCTTCAATTATTCAATGTGGCCAAAAAAGAGGTCGTTGATAGCAAAGAAATCCCAAAATCTTGGTACGGACTTAAAATTGCGAGTGACAACAAAACCGTATACGCCTCCGGAGGAAACGACAATGTGATATTGGTGTATACCATCGAACAGGACAAACTGGTTCCAACAAGCAAAATATCCCTGAGCGCCACGCCAAAAGCCATCATCAGTCCGGCTGGTTTGGAAATCGATGATGCCAATAAAACCCTTTATGTCGTCACAAAAGACAACAATACGCTGTATGCCATCGACTTAGTTAGCCAAAAAGTCAAAGAAAGCTTTCCCCTTCCTGCAGAAGGATATACCTGTTTATTGGACAAGCAAAAAAACATTTTGTACATCTCCATTTGGGGCGGTCGGAAAGTTTTGCCCTTTCATATACCAACAAAAAAATTCCTGAAGGCCATTTCTGTCGGCGACCATCCCAACGAAATGGTCCTTACCAAAAACGGAAAGTACTTATTTGTGGCCAACGCAAATGACAATTCCGTTTCCGTAATCGAAACCGCGAAAGGCAAGGAAATCGAGGTATTAAACGCCGCGCTGTATCCAAATTCCTTGGAGGGTTCTTCGACAAACGGCATTGCACTTTCCGAAGACGAGGAAAAATTATATGTTGCAAACGCAGATAATAATTGCCTCGCCGTATTTGAAGTGGAGGAATTCGGTCACTCAAAATCCTTAGGATTTATCCCTGTCGGCTGGTATCCAACGCAAGTTAAGGTCGTGAAAGGCATGGTCTATGTGGCCAATGGCAAGGGTTTCTCTTCCTTTGCAAATCCAAAAGGCCCTAATCCCATCGCAAAAGTTCAGACCGTTACCTATCAAAAATCGGATAATAATCGGGCGGTGCGCAACGAATACATCGGTGGCCTGATGAAAGGAACCATGTCCTTTTTCCCAGAACCTAAAAGCGCACAAATGGCGGCTTTGTCACAAGCGGTTTATCAAAACACGCCCTATACGAAGGCCGGTGAATTATCGGCCAAAGGAGAGGTCGGGAATCCAATTCCGATGAAAGTTGGTGGAAAATCGCCTATCAAATACGTGTTTTATATCCTGAAAGAAAACCGGACCTATGACCAAGTATTGGCCGATGTCAAAGGGGGTAATGGCGATACGACACTCTTGCTTTTTGGTGAAAAATACACGCCGAATCAGCATAAACTCGTGAAGGATTTTGTCTTATTAGATAATTTTTATGTAGACGGGGAAGTGAGTTCGGACGGGCATAATTGGTCCACGTCTGCGCATGCCACTGATTATTTAGAAAAAACTTGGCCTACTTCCTATGGGGGCCGCGGCGGGAAATACGATGGCGAAGGCAATCGGGAAATCGCGAATCCCAAAAACGGATTTATCTGGGATTATTGCAAACGTGCTGGCGTAAGCTACCGTACCTATGGGGAATTTGCGGATGATTTTAAACCCAATATTCCCGTGATTGCGAATCACTTTTGTACTTATTTCCCGTCCTTCGATCAAAATATCATGGACACCTTGCGCTTCAACCGCTGGCGCCGGGATTTCGATTCCTTGCTCGTGAAAAAACAAGTACCTCGCTTCAATTCCCTTCGTTTTCCGAATGACCATACCGAAGGCCAACGAATCGGGTCTAAAACCCCTTTTGCCTACATCGCGGATAATGATTATGCGATTGGCTTATTCGTCGAGCATTTATCAAAATCTCCGATTTGGAAAGAAACTGCGATTTTTATCGTCGAAGACGATGCCCAAAATGGCTCTGACCATGTAGACGCGCATCGGACAACGGCCTATGTAGCCGGGGGATTTGTGAAGCGGGGCTTTGTGGATCATACGCCCTATTCCACATCTTCCATGTTGCGTACCATGGAATTAATCCTCGGTTTACCTCCAATGAGCCAATATGATGCCTCCGCGACACCCATGTTTAGAAGTTTTTCTACAACTGCGGATACAAGACCCTTTACCCACATAGTGCCTAAGGTAAATTTGTTTGAGAAAAACACGAAAGAAACCGCGAGTTCTCGTTTGAGTGAAAAATTTGATTTCTCAAAGGAAGATTCCGCACCGGATTTGGAATTAAATCAGGTGATTTGGAAGGCTGTTCGAGGAGAGGATTCAGAAATGCCTGCTCCTCGAAGAGCCGCCATTTTACATACAGTAGAAGACGAGGATTAAGGAAATAATACCGCCAATTACGGCCCATAAGAGGCCATTGTTGCGGCGCTTTTTCAAAAACAACAATAAAATCAATCCTGTCACCGAAATTAGCGTCATAAAAATCGCTGAAAAATCGATCACCCAGGACCAGGCTTTTCCGGTATCCCGACCTTTGTGTAAATCATTCATAATGGCAAAAATCCCCATCTGCGTTTCGGCGAGGTGATAACTGCCCTTTTGACGATCAATAAATACGTCCGCGGTATATCCAGGGCCTTGAAAGGA
The DNA here is from genome assembly GCA_947450365.1 of Cytophagaceae bacterium. Lineage (GTDB taxonomy): Bacteria > Bacteroidota > Bacteroidia > Cytophagales > Spirosomataceae > Aquirufa. The sequence goes on along the minus strand of CANFVE010000007.1, from coordinate 61,494 downwards.
AATAGATACTTCTTCTTCCTCGAGCCGGAAATCATTGATTTGCCCATGGACCTTATGCTTTTCTCGCAAATGCTCGACGATGGTCAATTTATTAATCTTCGCCGTATCCGCAACATTGACCCAAGCCGGATTTAAGCGATCGTCTAATTCCGAATTACGAACAGATTCCGGAAACCAATCCACGTGATTTAAGGTCAAGCCCGTCACCGCGAAAAACAATACGATGATGAAACTGAACATAGACAGATAAATGTGAAGCCAGCGGGTCCAATTCGCCACCGGAGCTTTCCACTTAGGTGCGGGTGTTTTCATTTATTTGTCGCGATACGATAAGGATGCAGAGGTAATTTCTTCGTTGCCCGGCAAAGGTTTATCCTGCGCCTTTCCATTAAAATTCATCTCTTGCTTGATTAATTGATAGGTTCCATGTTCGCGAGCCGCTTCGATGAACACGGTATATTTTCCTTGTTTGACGAGTTGGCCTTGGTCATTTTTCCCATCCCAATTCAATGAATAATTCCCTGCCGAACGCGTGGCACCGGTAAAGGAAGTCATGTCGATTTCACTTTTGCGCTGAGCGGCATAGAAATAGCGTAAATCGGGTAGCCAGCGAGGTTTGTTGTACCAAACCGCCAAGCGGCGTACCGGTTGGCCTTCCTCATCCTCAATCCACACGGCAACAAATGGGCGGCGGAAGCGTCCTTCGAATTTGGCTAACTCCAAATTGATGACCAATTCCTGTTTCTCGTTCCATAATTTCTCCTTCAAGTTCACGTAGGAAATCGCGGAATTGGCCGGGGAATTCGATGCCACGATCGGGCTACCGGACCAATTTTCACTTGGGATTTGTTCCCCTACCTTCGTAACCAACAAAAATTCAGTGCCCGGATTTTCATCCGCCACTTGCTTGATTTCATCTATAGACAACACGGTAAAAGCGGTGGCCAAAGCCCCGGCAGTACTCGCGTCTGGATGAATGACCGTCGCGCTAATGATATCTTTCGCCGGCTCGCCGCTGCGTGGGTCGATGATGTGTGAATACCACTGGCCTCCCACGTCAAATCCCCGGCGGTAATCCCCACTGGTTGCGATGGATTTATTATTTATTTGCACAATTTGCAATGCCTCTGCATTTTCCGATGCGTTCCGAGGATTCGCTATCGCGACTTTTTCCGTCCATTGTCCCTTCACGACCATATCGCCCCCGAGATTCAAAACCATTCCAGAAACGCCTGTTTCTTGCATGCCCTTTTGAGCCGCTTGATTCATGACAAAACTTTTTGCCAAGGAATGTAAGCGCATGGACACATTCGTCAATTTCGTAGCACTTTGCGATTCGTGATGTAAGATATAATGTGTTTGATTCGCCTCTGTAACCACGCGGGTTACATCTGCTGTCTGAGGAACTTGACCGCCTTCGGAGGCCGCTTGCCACAATTCGGTGATGTGTTCGGAGGCCGCTTGGATAACACCGCCAGTTGCTTCGCGCCAAGATTCAAATTTGGTTAATACAGAAAATAATTCGTCGGAGACGCGAACCGCTTCCCCGGAAGTTTTGGACCAAAGACTAAACTCAGAATTCGGGTTAAAGCTACCTAATATTTGATTTAACCGCTGTATTTCTGAAACAATCGAAGCCTCTGCTTTTTGTGCGGCTTCGAAGCTCGACGCAATAATTTTGAGATCTAAGGATGTTCCTAAGATATTGTCTAATTGAGACAATAAGATTCCTTGGGGTGCTTGGGCGGATGGAGAGGGCGTTGCACTGATAAAAGCAGCAAGACCCGCTTGGATAGGGTTCATAAAAAGGGGTTTAATTCAATTTTTCGAAAGGTATAAATTTCCTAAAATTGATTTGCCTTTTTATAGACCAACTTTCCGAATGTGTCTACATTTTAATCACGAAGCGATATTTAACGTCCGATTTCAAAATACGGTCATAGGCCCCGTTGATTTCCGACATTTGAATCTCTTCCACATCCGATAAAATGTTGTGTTTGGCACAATAATCCAACATCTCCTGGGTCTCAGCAATCCCCCCAATATTCGATCCAATGATACTTCTTCGGCGCGAAATTAATTTGGCTGAACCTAATTCATTGTCTTCTGGAGGAATACCAACCAATAACATTTTCCCCTCCACAGTCAATAAATCCAAGAACTTGTTCAAGTCATATTTAGCTGCGACGGTATTTAAAATAAAATCAAATTGGCCTCGCAGAGCCTTCATTTGTTCCTTATCCGTCGACAAAGCAAAATGATGGGCGCCTAAGCGCTTAGCATCTGCTTCTTTAGAAGGCGAGGTGCTTAACATCGTTACTTCCGCCCCAAAGGACGCCGCAAATTTAACGGCCATATGACCTAAGCCTCCTAATCCCAACACGGCCACTTTGTGACCCGGACCCACGCCCGCATAACGCAAGGGGGAATACGTCGTAATCCCCGCACACAATAAAGGCGCGACGCGTTCTAATTCCGACGTAAAAGGAATATGTAAGGCATAATCCTCGTCCACCACATATTGATTCGAATACCCGCCGAAAGTTGGCGTTTTCCCATCTCGATAATAGCCATTGTAGGTAGGAGTAAATCCTTCATCACAATATTGCTCCTGACCCTTTTTACACGAAGGACATTCCCGGCACGAATCCACAAAAACACCTACGCCGGCAATTTCACCCACTTTAAACTGGGAAACGGCAGAACCAATTTGTGTAATTTTCCCCACAATCTCGTGGCCTGGGACAATCGGATAAACCGAAGGGCCCCATTCGGAACGTGCCATGTGAATATCTGAATGGCACACGCCACAATATAGAATATCAATTAAAATATCTTTAGGACCTATGTCTCTGCGTTCAAACGAAATAGGCGCAATGGGCGCCTGGGCATCAATGGCTCCGTAGCCGGCAACTTGAATCATCTGTAATCTATTTAAATTATTTGTTCTAAAACCAATACTCCTATCAAACCTACCACCGCAAGAATTGTTTCCATAATGGTCCACGAACGTAAGGAATTTTGAACAGAAACCCCAAAATATTCCTTATATAACCAAAATCCCGCATCGTTCACATGAGACAATACCATCGATCCGGCGCCGATGCTTAAGGCTAGTAAGTTCGGATTCACCCCCGATTCCACCAATAAAGGCAAAATCAATCCCGCCGTGGTAATTCCCGACACCGTAGACGAACCCGTCACAATGCGCAACACGGCCGCGATCAACCAAGAAATCACCAGCGGATTTATCGCAGATCCCTGCACCAAACCCAACAACGCATCCCCTACATGCATCGCCTGCAAAATTTCCTTAAATGCCCCAGCCCCTCCAAAAGTCAACATCAAGGGCGAAATTTCCTTCATCGAGTCCAACAACCAACTGCGCATCTCTTCCCATAAAATCCCTCGACGAAAACCTAATAGGTACACCGCCACGATCAATGAAATCAATAAAGCCACCATCGGTTCGCCCGCAAATGCAATCAAAGTGCTCAACACATGATCCGGCGGCAATAGGCCTTTGGCTAACGATTGAATCGCGATTAACCCCACGGGCAACAATAACACCAACAAGCTCACCCCAAGCCCAGGTAGATTCCCGGCTTGAGATTCCTCCACGAAGGACATCGGATTCGCTGGAATATTTTTCAGTGTTTTCCCAAAAAGCCAGCCCGAGGCCAGCATCGCCGGAATCGAAATCAAGATTCCATAACCCAAAGTTATCCCCATGTCCGCGCCAGGTAAATGCGTAACTAAATAATACGGCGCCGGATGAGGTGGTAAAAACCCTTGTGTGATGGACAAAGAAGCGAGCATGGGGATTCCCAAATACACGGCAGGGATTTGATACCGCTGCGCAGTCGACAAAACCAAAGGCGCGAGCAACAAAAATGCCACCGAATAGAATAAAGGAAGGCCTACGATAAAACCAATCACCATAAAGGCAAAAGGCAGATGTTTTGGCCCAAAAAAACCGACAAAACTTTCGGATAAAACCAGTGTAGCCTTACTTTTCGCAACCATTTTTCCGATCATCGCCCCCAAAATAATGATGGGAATGATGGACCCCAGCGTCCCGCCGATTCCTTTTTGGATCGCAGCGACAGTTTCTTCCGTACTTAATTGGGATATGCCAAGGCCTAAGGAAACGAATAGAAACGCAATGAAGGGTTGGAGTTTCAGCACTGAAATGAACAGCACCAATACCAAAATCGCCAAGCTAATCAATACCCAAATACTCATTATTTCATTTTCCTACAGGAGCACTTATGACCCCTAAATAGCGTCCAAGCCAATACGGCAATAGCCAAATATCCCCAGCACTATGTTCTGATGTTCCATTTCCTCCATTACGGTCTAAGTGAAACATGTTCCCATTGTGCCGCTGAATCGGTCGCTCATCTGGGGGCAAAACTTCATTCGTTGTTTGGTCCCTGAAATTGGCCGGCAGTAATTCGATATCTTTTCGGTGGCTATTTTGGATCGCCCAATCCACTAAATCTAAGGGATGTTCACGTAAATACCAAGCCGCCTCGTCCAAATCAAATTGTTTCGTTCCTGTCAAGGCCGTAAAAATATTCCAAGCGCCCTCTTTTTCCGGCCGCTCTGCTTCCCAGTGATCGATGATCGCCTTTTTATAGGAAGCCTTCAGCGTATCATTAAAGGCATATCGATATAGGCCCCAATAGCCGACAAAATACATTTCATCATCGGAATGATTCCAGCCATCGGAAAGATTTTTCGCCAATGGATCTCCATCTGGATTCGCCATCCCAATCTGCTTAATCGGCCGCATCAGATTCGTGAAATAGCCGTGTTTTTCCATTAATTCAAAGGCCTTTTGTTTGTAAATCGGCTTCTTAGTGAATCGATAGGCGGTTTGTAGCATCGCCATGATATTAGACGAATTTAATTTTCGATCCCCGATGTTGGTTGGAAAACCATTGACATATTCCGGATTCCAACGTCCCCACATGGTAGGCTTGCCATTGTAATCAATCAAATACCAATTATTCTTGATGATATGAGACATTAAGGTATCAATCAAGACAATCGAGCGCTTGCGCAAATTCGGCTCATCCACCAATTCCGCCAAGGCCCCAAATGCAAATATATGGCCTATAACCTCATCTGAGGAGGTGGTAGCCTTCCAATCCCACTCCGGATCAGAAGCATGTTGCCAGCGTTCCGGGTCAGACAATTGATTGATAAACCCGCTCCGCTCAAAAGAACGCGAAGGGAATCCCGGTATTTGATTGATCGTATACAAGCGTTCCATGCCGTCCAAACACTCCCGAATATTCTCCAAGGCATCCTTTTCTTTAGTCACCGCATAGCGGAAAATTTCCCCGCCTAAATACATCGAAGTCCACAAGCCATCATTGTCCGAATCCGATAAATACCCTGTGGAAATATCCCCATGATCCATGCCCGAAAGGCTTGCATTAAACCCATTACGAATATGTCGTGCGCGCACCTGTTCCTCAAAAAACATCGCCTTTTCATGTAGGCTCATAGCCTTGAAACAAATTTGACTCAAGCCCGCATTCGTGGAAATCAACACGGAGTTTTGAGGGCCTGCCGCAATGTGTTTGACATCGTTTCCGGGCAGCCAGCGCTCCCCTTGGTAATAATCATATTTGCCATCTTTTCGCAACGAAAAAGCCCCATTTTTCGTCCCAAACCACCATTTCCCCCCTACATGCCGAAGCACCTGAATGTCCGAAACAGGCAACTTACTTTGCAGGTCCCCTTTCCAGGATTTTGTCGTAAGGTCAAATTCACGATATCCGTCCGAGGAACCGATCAACACTTGATTCCCCGACACATCAAAGGATTGAAAATTACTCCCTTTCACCAGCGTAACCAACGATTTTGTGACAGTGTTCATTTGAGACAGTGAGCCCATACATAAGACAAAAAATGAGCCAGTAGGTGCATGAAATCGGATGTCTAAAATCTGGTCGGAACCGAGACTGGTTTTGAAGCTGGTTTTTCCTCCTTCCACTAGATGAAGATTATTCCCATCGCTCATCAAAAAAGTAGACGTCCCACTCGCCGCCAACAATGTTATCCCCGCCAATTCATGCTTTGCATACACACTTCCCGCCCAAGCTTGCGAAAAAACGGCTTTGTCATCCGCGAATACAAATTGATTTTCGAACGTTGATAAAACCCGCACTTTTTTGGGTGCTTGTGTGCGATAGCGTTTGTCGGCAACGAGAGACCCTGGGTGCAAAAATTGACCGTCTCGGGGAAGAAACAAGCCCTCGTTGGACAATAATTTTATATCCTTATTCCGATCGGAATGGGCCGCAATAATTGTGGTTTGGCTTCCTTTCGGAAAATAATATTTGATGCTATACTCCTGTATAAAGGCCTTATCCTGGTATACGGGTTGGGCCTCTTTTTTTTGTGCAAACAAGGAAAGAGTAGCCAATAGGAATAGCGAAATCAGGGCAAAATTTTTCATAGATTTGGATTAACAATCACGTATTTAATAGATTTTTGGGTATCCCCTACATGGGAAGAATAGGTCATGTGCAAAAGACCATCTTTCGTTTGAATAAGGGATGGGTAAGAAAAGCTGCCTTTGCCGGGCTCTACTTGTTCAATTGGGATTTTAATGGGCCAAGTGGCTCCTTCGTCGGAGGAAATGTACAATTGGAATCGATAGCGCCCATCGCTGATGTCATTGCCTAAAAAGGCCCAGCGGCCATCTTGCAAGACCAACAATTCAACACTCGCCGTATTCGGTATTTCCGTTTTTTGCGTAGCGCTCCAGGATTCTCCCCGGTCCTTCGATTCACTGCGATGCACACGCGGTGGATCATCTCCACTATCTCGCATCAAGGCGACGATTGTTCTGTCTTTTTTTAAGGCCAAGGCCGGTTGGATCGGACCGCGACCTACCACGGGCAAACTTGGCCGCCAGGAATTCCCTTGATCCTCTGATATCGCCATCAAGGATAAATTAAAGCCGTCAGAATACAAAGGCAAAATAATGCGATCAGGTAAAACCAAGGGCTTAATGCGGGTCATCCACCCGGTCGATCGTTTCACTAAATCTGTCGCCGCATTGCGAATCATTTGATCGTATTTGGGGGCATAACCGGCCCAACCGATTCCATGCGCAGGCAATTGCCCTAATTTACTCGCCACCTCTTTGGCGAAAGCATCGGAGGGTTTCAACAAGATATTGTCTTGCCAATCCCACACAGGCGCACCAGGGCCATTATAATTCAGGGAGGTGCGGACCCGCAAGATGGACTGTTCCCACTGATTTGCCTGAACGGCGATCCACACGAGAAATAATTTGTTCGATTGATTTAAAAATAGAACAGGGTTGCAATCGGGCAAGTTCGGCGTGTCTGCCATCAAAAAAGGTTCAGACCATTTTTTTTCGCCTTTGCGTAGGCGGGCGCCCATGAGTTTTACATCGTCAGCAGATCGCTCCCCGGAACCATAAAACCAGACGGAAAGGAAATCGCCATTAGGCAGTGCGACCAAACTACTTCCGTGCACATGTTTTTCTTGGCCCGGAAAGATGAGCATAGACGATACAATTTTAGGATTTTGGGCCCACAAGGATCCCGAAATCAGGCACAAAAGCAGCAGGATTCGCATCTTATTTAACCTTTTTACGGCGCTCTAACAGTTCCCGGAAGGTGGTCAAAATAATCCCTTCTTTTTCGATGTAGGCTTTTAAGACGGGATCCATCATGGAGTTCATGTCAGCCAATCGAGAACCGCCTGAACCACTCACATACTTAAATTCTTCTGTGATGTCGCTGGAATGAACAATCATCATGGCTACGCCAGGATTCATGTTTTTGATGGTTTCGATCCATTGTTGGGCTTTATATTTTCCCCATTCCTGAGCGCTAGGATTTCCCTCTGGTTTCCAGTCCCCACTAAAGGTGTGTAAATCATCCAAAACGGGCAGCCCGGCGTTCCATAATTTTTCGCCTAATTTGCTCGCTTCGCCGAAGAGGTCGGTCAATCCGTAGCGCTTTGCTTCTAACTTAGTTCCTTCCTTCCACGTCCCTTCGGCTTTCATTTTTTTGATCAAAGGCAAATTCATGGATTCGATCATCATTTTATTTTTTCCCCCCGGAAACATCACGGGAATTCCCAATTCGATGCCTACTTTCACATAGCGTTCCAAAAAGGGAGGATAGGCAAATAGCGTTCCCATGTGAGAATCGATGTGGGAAGGAGCCCAGCCTAAGCGCTTAGCGCGTTCAATTTGCGCGCGTATTTCGCGTTCTACTTCATCCGGACTACCGTTTTTGATAACTTGTTCCACGCTGTGGTATAAACAGCCGTCCCCATCTGAAATAGTGGGAACTTGTTGGAACCCAGAAAGCGCAGGCCAGCGGTAATCCTTCCATTCAGAGGTCAGGGTCAAATGCAATCCAGCATCAGCTTTGGGATTATTTTTTTGCAAGTAATGGATGAAGCTCGCGGCCCAAGGACAAGGCATCATGATGGAACAAGAGGTGGCTACCCCTTGTTCCATGGATTTATAGGCCCCTTGGTTCGAGGAATACGACATCCCGCAATCATCCACGTGAAAAATGAGTACCTTTTTCCCCTTAGGAAAACCGAGGCGTTCGGCGTAGGTTTTGTCCGACTGGCCAAAAGTAGTCATCGAAACCAACAGGGCAAGCATGATGAATAGGCGTTTCATTCGTTTTATATAGGTTTAGAGGTATTAAAAAATCTTATTGCGGTTTCGGGCTGTCTTTGACTAATTTAATCGCCTGATCCATGTAGATCTCAGCGGTCATTTCACCTAAGGACGTCCTAGAAACATATTCGTAGCGCTTGAAGGAGTTATAGTCAACTTTGGCCAACATATACCCGAAGGCATCATTCGTCAAGCCGAACAAAAATGGCATTTTCGTCGCCATATTTCGTTTCACGTAATAGCCCACATTCGGCAACGCTTCTCCAGGAACCGTCAAAATTTGTGCCGGTCCGATGTTCAATAAATTCAAGCGTGTCGAGATAAAATTCTCCCGCTTGCCTTCGTATTTTAAAGGCGAATGACTTAAAATATACCGCATGATTTCGGATTCGATCGGGAATTCTATTTCACGCGAGGTACAATACAAAAGTGGCTTGTCTAACACAGGTGCTTTGGCAACGATGCGCATCGCTTCATCCGCCAGCAATTCTCCGATTCGAATACATTCTTCCCAGGTATTGGCTTCTTTTTGGCCTTGGCCTTCTTTGCCATATTCCAGCCGCGTATCTGCCGTCACCATGCCCCCTTGCGCGCCATTCATAAAAAGCGCAACGCCACCAATCGTGGATTCGATGCGCTGATATAAAGGCCCAATCATGTCAGGACTCAGGATTCCTCGTTCGCTACCAAGCACTTCTGGGTGAACGGCATAATTAACGAGCGTGGCGATCGGTTTCCCGGCCTGTGTGCCAGTGGTGGCGATGGCTTGGATGATGCCGCAACGCGGATCGTATAGCGCCGGCGCATAATAATTATAAGCAATTTTTCCTTTCGCCTCGTCCATAGCGACCTTGAGGGAGGCCGGTTGGAGTTTAGAAGTAGCTTCATTGACCGCATCGGCGATTTGTTGGACGCACCAGTCCAAATATGTCAAGTCCGCATAGGATTTCCCCGACATATCTGGAAATCCATAGGCATCCGGCGCGCTGTGTGTATGCGTAGCGCCGATCAGTACATTTTCTGGGGCGATACCTTTGATTAAGGCACGAGATTTATTTCCGAGGATGGATGTCCACCCAAGATTATCGACGTTGACGATGGCGAAACGGGTCTTCCCCTGTTGGAATACCATCGCCCGCGCAAACAAATCCCCCTTTTTCTCTTTCGTGGGTTTCGGAACGCCTATGCCTCCAGAAACGGGCAACAGGGGGTTTGGGGTAATGATTCGTAGGGCTGCGCCGACTTGTATTTCCTGACCTACAAGGGTCAGCTGGGTCAACAAAAAAAAGAAAACGAATAAAATTTTTGCCATCTGAAATCTAAATTAAAAAAAAAGACCACAGGCATAACACCTGTGGCCAAATTTAAAACATGGAAATTACCAAGGCTTATTCGTTCCTTGCATCAACCAAGGTTTCGACCAAGCGCTATTTTTACCATCCGCCTGTGAATAATTAGACACTTCTAACTTATCCATCGCAGCTGTTGCATTTACCGCATTAATGCGAATTTCATCTTGCATGTAATAGAAGCGAACTGGCAAGGCCTGGCGTTTCGCCGCAGGTCCAGCCGCTAATGCAGGGAATCCCGTTCTGCGATAATCAAACCATGCTTCGGTAGCAGCCGTCCACGAGGCAATCCATTTTTGCTCGATGATTTGCTTTAGGGTTCCATCATAGCTCACTCCTTTGGTGGCTAAATAGGCAGATGCATTTGAACCCACGCCCCAAGTACCTAATGATGCCTTCACACCTGCTTCATAAAAGGATTTAGCGTCTCCGACAGCCCAACCTTTTTGAGCGGCCTCCGCTAAAATGAAGTTAACTTCCGCCGCAGAAACCAAGCGCGCCCTTAACAATGCTCCCGTTGCATTTTTGTACATCGGTGCTAAGAAAGAGACGTGTGGGTTAAAGGACGTTTGACCCGGCGTTGGATTTAAGTTATAGGCAGAAGGAAGGGCTGAGAAAGAGGTTGGTAAACCTACGTATTCAGGATCCGTATCAATCTTCGTATTTCCCACTTTGTCCGGTGACAAATAGCGCTTACCACCAATGATTTTATCCGTTCCCGCGGGCAGCGTAGCGTCCACAACTAACGGAATTTCTACCTTAGCGGCCCAAATACCTAAGCGAGGATCATTCACCGCTTGAAGATATTCCACAAACGTATTGGCCATTTTTAGGCGACGGTAATTACTTCCTGACACGTCATATACGGCATTCGCAGGCCAAGAGGTTCCATCTGAGGTTCCGGGGAAACCCATCGTTGCATCGTCCGAATTCGACGTAATAATCGGGTAATTTGCAGGATTTTTAACGATGTTTTCGATACCGGCTTTTGCCACATCTGCTTTTTTCGCAGAAATACGCATGTAATAGCGTAGCGCGAGGGAGTTGGCTAATTTTCTCCATTTGGTTGGATCACCGCCATAAATCACGTCTACGTTGTCGACAATGCTGGAATACTCTGATTTTTGTTTCGACAATAATTTATTTGCCTTATCTAAATCCGCCAAAATACCTGTGTAAATAACCTCTTGGCTATCATACGAAGGCAAAATATTGGCGGTTCCGCCTAATTCGCCTTTTAGGGCATTTGTGTAAGGAGCGTCCCCCCATAAATCGGTAATTAAACCAAACATAAAGGCTTTCGTAACGAGGGAAACACCTTGGTGGAATTCGAGGTTTTGGGCAACGGACCGTTGGTACAACAAATCATTATTACGAAGGATGTCGTAATAGCCGGACCAACTTTGATTTCCGCCCCAATCATAATCATTATGACCCGAGGACCAAGCATCTTTTTGCGTGTGTTGCACAACGCCGGCGATGTCTTGATAGCCAAGGTTTACATATAGTTTTGACATTTCTGTTAAGACCGTTGGCATAACCAAATTCGGATTCACCACATCGGGTTGAACGCCATTCGGGTTTGTATTCACCGAGGTTAAATCTTCGCATGAGAAGAAAGCTCCTGTAACAAGGGTGAAAGCTGCGATTTTGATATATTTATTCATTTTCATGATGTCTAAATGTTAAGGTTTTTGCGTGATTAAAATGTTAAACCAAGTTTAAATCCAACTGGAATGACCCATGGGGTAACATTGTATCGTTCGATACCTTGTTTAAATTGTGTTCCGGCTTGAGCACCCGCTTGCGGTTGGAACGCTGTTTCTGGATCGATGCCGATTTTCGCGGCTGTCCATAAAATAATGTTCCGGCTATATACAGAGAAGTTCGCCGCCTCTAAACCCAATCGTTTAACAAATTCTTTAGGAAATTCATATCCCAATGAAACCTCACGCAATTTGACAAAAGAGGCATCGAATGTGGCTGCACGTGTAAAACTCCATGGATAGTTATCTCCAAATGGAATGATGCGCGTATTCGGACCGCCTAAGTTTTCTTCATAGCCCGTAATGGCTCCTTTGCTATCGTAAATCGCGATAACCCCAGGATTAAATACCCCGTTAGGATATACTTTCCCGCCATATTCAAATGGATAACCGCCATATTCTTTGGTAGGTCCCCCTACAATCGGGAAGTTATTTCCGTTGATTTTAATCATCGTCTCTTGGTTGGCCACTAAATAATTACGCAATTGATCTGGAGTCATGGAACCTGGATTTATTAAGTTATCCAAGAAGCGTTGAGATTTCAAATCCGATTCGCTGTAACGGTACGTTTGCGAAACAAAGTTCCCTCCATTTCTCCAGTCGAAGGTCATGTTCAAACTCCAATTTTTGTAGGTCAATGACGTCTGTAAGCCTAAGATAAAATCCGGATTAAAATTCCCGATCTTCGTTTTCGACTTCGACGCACTGATGGATTGCCATGAACCATCCGAATCTAAAATAGGGTAGCCATAATATTTAGAGGCCTTGTCCGTAACAGTTACAATTTCCGCATCATAAATATCGCCGATTTTATCTCCGACATAAGTCCAGGCGCCCCCTTTGGCATCCGTCCATAAGGTGTAGAAGTTTAATCCTTCGGATAATTCCTTGATGGTTGTTGCATTCTTGTAGAAGTTGGTCGTCACATCTAATCTCCACCCATTCCGGTCGATTGGCGTGCCACCCAAGGTTAATTCAATACCCTTACTTTCTAACAAACCGGCATTGATGTTTTTAGACGTAAAACCGGTGGATGGAGGAAGGGTGGTTGGAATAATCTGGTTTCTGTTTTCCACGGTGTAATACGTTCCTGAGAAACGCAGGCGATTTTTGTACATCGTCAAATCTAAACCTAAGTCCATCGAGGTCGTAATTTCTGGCTTCAAATCAGGCAATAAAATTGAGCCTGGTTTTCCTAAGCGCGTAACCCCACCCCATGATTCTGCCAACCCTAAGGTATTAAACAATGCATATGGGTTCGTGTCATTACCCGCCTGCGCGACACCGGCGCGAACTTTCAATAAGTCAATGCGGTTATTCGGGATTTGGAACATTTCGTTCAGCAATACACTTACAGATGCCGAAGGATAGAAATACGAGCGGTTATCTACTGGCAAAGTACTCGACCAGTCATTACGTGCCGTTAAATCCAAATAAACCATATCCTTGTAACCAATGTTCGCCATTCCGTATGCGCTGTATACGACTTTGTTAGAATGCGTGCTTGAATATTGGATATTGGCGGTAGCGATATTTTGTAAGGTATATAAGCCTGGAATAACTAATCCGGTTCCCCCTTTACTTGATTCACTAATCACGGCATTCGTCGATTTCCGTGCGTTACCCCCTAAGGAGAAGGACAATGAAAAATCTTTCAATGATTTTGCATAGGTCGCTAAGAAATCGATGTTCCGCTCGTTTGGTGATAATGTAGTTAAACCATAGGCTCCGTTTTTCTCTCCTGTATAACTCGGTGCGATTTTCGTTTCGCGGGTTTCGCCGTAGGTATCAAGTGAATAACGAGCCATTAAGCTAATTTCTTTGGTGAGTTGATAATCTAATTTTGCATTTCCAAAGAAGCGATTCCGCTCAAATGCATTTTTCACTTCATAAGCTAAAAACCATGGGTTATTGTAATCGCCGATGGCTTGCGAATTTTGTTGCAAACCCTCTTTTCCTGGAACCCAATAATTTTTTAAATCCATGATATTGATATGAGGAGAAACCGCATAGGCCCATTGTAGAGGATTTGAACCGCGCTCGGAGGCGGGACGGTTGTTGGAATTGTTGCGCGAGAAGTCAAAGTTGGTGCTCAACTTCAATTTCTTCGATAAATTCATCGACGTACTCACATCCAATGAATTTTTAAACAAATCTGATCCTGGAACGATTCCGCGACTTGTCATATTCGAATAGGACACGCGATAGGAAATAGCGTCGTTGCTATTCGCAATCGAAAATCCATTAGTCGTGGTAATTCCTGTTTGAACAAAGTTTTTCACATTGTCTGGATAGGATTTTAGCTCGGTAGCGATTTGATTTCCTGAGGCATCCAACGGGCTATTCCACTGAATCGCTTTATATCCCTTGTCTAATTCTGGACCTACGCCCCCTGAAGAACCTTCGTCGATCTCCAGAACTCCGCCTGGATAGGGATTGTTATCCGGCGTAAATGGCAAAACACCCGTTGCAAATTTCGAGTGCATATTCAAGAATTTAAAAGGCTTATCAAATACGGTATTTGATGTAACTTGAATCGTCATTTTTTTCGATTTGGACCCCGATTTTGTTGTAATCAAAACCACACCATTCCCTGCCCGAGACCCATATAGGGCCGCAGCACTTGGTCCCTTTAAGACAGAAACGCTTTCGATGTTATCTGGATTAATATCTGAAATCGCATTTCCATAATCGACCCGGTTATCATTTCCTACCTGGCCAATGTTGTTCAAGGTGTTAATGACTGGAACCCCATCGATTACAAATAAAGGCTGGTTATCATTACTTAAGGATTTCGCACCCCGAATAATCATACTTACGGAAGAACCCGTTGTTCCTGTCGCATTAATACTAACCCCAGCTAATTTACCGGATAAGCCATTTAATACGTTTTCAGTGATGACACGGTTCAAATTTTTGCCATCCACTTTTCCCACTGAATATCCAAGAGATTTTTCCTCCCGTTTAATTCCTAAGGCGGTAACAACTACTTCATTTAATTCTTGTGAGCTTGACGCCATAGAAACATCAATCACATTCCGTGAACCGACTTTCACATCTTGGGGCTCAAAGCCCACAAATGAAAAGCTTAACACGGCATTTGGCCCCGATACTTCAATCGAATAAGATCCCGCAGCATTGCTACTAGTTCCTTTGGTCGAGCCTTTCAACTGGACATTAACTCCAGGTATTCCCGAGCCGTCTGAGCTAGCGGTAATTTTACCGGTAACCGTTCGGGTCTGCGCCATGGCCGTCGAGATGCCAAAAGCAAATACAGCCAACATAATGACCGAACGCCGAAGCATTCGTAACGTAGAATGTAACTTCATAGTAATAGGTTTAGAGGTATAGAAAGATGTAAAAATTAGTTTGGTTAACAGCTTTGGTATTTACCCAACAAAAAAATGGATTTAATAAACGTTAGAATTAAATAGAAAAATCAAATAAATAAATTATTTTGGCATAAAATAAGTAATGTGCGTTAAAACACTTACAAATACGACAATATTCTAAATTTATGAAAGCCCATTTATTAAAAGTATCCAATCAATCCCTTCGTTCATTCAGTATTCGCAAAGACATAGTTAGCTATTTTTATAACCAATATCATTACCATCCTGAGATCGAATTGTTATTTATTGAAAAAGGGACGGGGACGCAGTTTGTCGGGGATAGTATTCAGCGATTTCAGGATGGGGATTTGTTGTTAATCGGTTCCGACTGCCCGCACTACCTTCGTAGCGACAACATGTATTTCCAAGGTGACGAAAACCTACAAGCGGCCGCACTTGTCATCCATTTTAATCCGGAAATTTTAGGGGAGTCTTTTTTAAATTTAGTGGAAAACCGATTTATCCAGCAATTGCTCGAAAAATCAAAGAAGGGACTTCGCATTCGTGGGAAAACAAAGGAAACGGTAGTGAAGCAAATGAGGGCGATGTTGACAAATTCCGATCAAAATCAAATGCTGGAATTATTTAAATTGCTCGACTTCTTGTCCCAAAGTTCCGAATTGGAACCTTTGGCCTCCCGAATCATCGAAAATAATCCAAACGACAAGGAAACCGCGCGTCTCAATCAAATTTATAATTATTCCGCTAAACACTTTAAACGCAAAATTAGCATCGAAGAAATTGCCGAAGTGGCGAATCTTTCCTCCAATTCCTTTTGCCGCTATTTCAAAAACCGAACACGGAAACATTTCTCGCACTTTCTGAACGAAATCCGCGTCGAATACGCCTGCAAACTCATCAAGGAAAATCAGTTTCAAGTAACCCAAGTCTGTTATGAATCAGGATTTAATAATTTCCCAAACTTCAATAATGCCTTCAAAAAAATTACCGGAAAAACACCTTTGCAGTATTCCAAAGAATTTATTTAGCCTTCAAATAATGTGTCACATCCTTCACAGGAGCTAACCATATCCCATTTTCAGGCTTTTGCGCATACTGAATTAGTTTTTCTAGCATGGCCAGCCGCGTGGTTTGATTACCCCCCGTTCCCATTTCGTGACCCGCGAGGATAAGCCAATACCCTTGTTTCGCCGCATCTTGAATCAAAGGTAAAATATCTTCAAACTCTTTCCCGTCCATTTCCATGCCGGTCAATTGCGCCATATTCAAATATGCCGGATCATTCGGCGCCTCGTCTCGCCAGCCCCGACCTGACGAAAATTGACGATAGACCAAGGGCACATAACTCTGTGTCTTTTCATTATTTCCAACAAAGGTCTGGCCACAAGGATATGCAAAAGACTCTGGAACGACGCCCAACATCTCCGAAATTTGCCGATTACTCTCCCATAATTCCATCGCCATTTTTTCCAACGAATATTCCTCCAAGGCCTTTGTCCTCGACCAAGCAAAATTACCCGAACAAGGATGTAAAGACGTATGATTTCCTATCTCATGCCCCGATTTCACTAATTCCCGCCACAGGGAAGCCGTCTTTTCAATGGCATTTGGCATCACGTAAAACGTGGCTTTTGCGCCATATTGATTCAATAATTTCATGCCCGCCTGCACCTGGCTACCCCGACCATCATCAAAGGTCAAACTCAAAGCCATTTTTTTCCCTGCAGGCCAAACAGCACTTTTCTGCGACTGCGCGACCGCACTAATTGACCAAAAACTCAACATCATCATCAAATACCTCATTGTCTTACTGCATTAATTTGTTTTTCGAATACTTCTTTTTGTTTCATCGCCTCCTCCATGGGCAAACCCAGCTTCATATCAGGCCGTAAATGCCCCGTAGCACGCAGCCAGGCATCCTTCATCAGACTATGTTCCTGCCCCAAAATCTCAAACCATTTGGATACTGGGATTTGCTCACAATCTGTACATTTTTGCCTCGTAAAATACTGAATGATTTCACGTGCCACCAAGCCATGGCCGATGGATCCAATATGAACTCCATCCGAAGCCAAGGAGAATGACGGATCCTTCCGTTTGTTTTTTTCAAGGAACTTTTTCATCGGAAAATGGGAGTCAATCACCTCCCAGGCCGATTGTCTTTTTAGCCATTTGGAATATACGTCCAGCACCTTCGCATATTCAGGACTTTGGCCTTTTTTGTCCTCATATACCGTGGGGGTCAAATGCACAATTCGTATGCCCCGCGAGGCCACTTGTTCGTGCAACCACTGGATCCCGTCTTTAAATTTTTGAAATCGATTCGCATCCAAGGGCTGATAAATTCCATCATTCATTCCATAACAAGCGATAACCAAGTCGGGCTTTGTCGCATCTAATACGCGCGCTAGCCGTTCATGCAAGTCCGGCCGAGGAAATCGCCCTCCAGCATGTCCCTCTTCGGATAAACCCGAAACCGTCTCACTTGGAAGACCTAAATTCATGATTTCCAAAGGCTCCCCAGAACCATGCATCCGCGCATACGCATCCACACGTAGAACATACCCTCCCGCATAGGTGATGCTATTTCCAAGAAAAAGTACGCGCTGAACATGGGGGCCAAATAATTGGCCCTTCGCGAAAAATGAAAAACTAAAAAACAGAATAAATACAATCCCCCTCATGGCTATTTTTTTAGCGTATCCTCCACAGCTTCTCCAAATCGCTTATGTGCCCCTTTCAATTCTCCGTGAGTTTGCGGCAAGATGTAGGCCAATAATCCGATAAAAAGCAAAACAAAAAGCAAGTTCTTTCCCCACGCAGCATACGAAATTTCCTTTGGAGCAAACGAAGGTGACGCCTTAGACAGCACGGCAAAAACAACCACAAAATTCAGTGCATATAAATACTGTTCCGACCGATAGCCGCTGATGATCGCACCCGTAATCAGATAACTTAGGGTGATGTACAAGGCCCACATACTAAAAAAGAAGGCCCAGGTGGTGGCATAGGCATTCGGCTGTTTAGAACTCAAAAGACGCTTGATCCAATACATGGCAACGCAGGCAATGAGGCCCAAAGAGCCCCATTGAACCCAGGCGTAGATCCTCGGAACGTCGAAAGGGATTAATTTAACATAGGTTTCTTGGATGCGCTCCCATTCGAAATTTTGTTGCCACATCACAAACGGAATGATTAAGACAAGCATGAAAATAGGAAACGCCTGTTGAGTCGACCGCGCTTCTTTTTCCTCCGCCCATGCGCTCGTCAGCGTCCCATAGGCCAAGCCCAAGCCACCAAAAAAGCCTAAGGAATATTCCATCACATTCCAAAAATTGAAATCGATCTCCGAAACTCGACCTAAAACCTGCAGAAAATTTCCAAACGCGAATCCAAAACCTCCCCCTAGTCCCGCAAAAGCAGCTACTCGAAGCGCTGCATGTAATTTGAGCCGCAAGAAAATCCAACATAAGGCTAAGGCCATTCCCAAACAAATCGCCCATACTTCCGACCGAGGCGGGGTCATATACCAGCCAAATTGCTCAATTAAGAAAAAATAGAGAATTGCGCCCCCTACGACCATTTCAACGATTACCTGGGCCCAGCCCATTAATTCCCTTTCCCCTTTACTTATCGCCAATCCAAATAAACCCCCTCCCAAAAAACCATACAAACCTCCAATCACAAACAACATCGAAAGCCCATAGAATACATTCCCCCAATCATCTGCGCGCCCATAGCCCACAACCAGCCCATAGCTCATCATCCCGCCTA
Organism: Cytophagaceae bacterium; assembly: GCA_947450365.1. Lineage (GTDB taxonomy): Bacteria > Bacteroidota > Bacteroidia > Cytophagales > Spirosomataceae > Aquirufa. Next base: position 42,557 of record CANFVE010000007.1, on the reverse strand, counting down.
AACCCCATCCGAATGCACCCGCTAACGTAATCGAAAACGCCTGCGCTAGCCAATCTTTCCGATTCACAAGCAACAACACACTTAAGGATCCAAGGGCGCCCGCAAAGGCCGCGCCGTGTTCATGGCCAAATTGGCCCCGAATGGCCCAGGCCGTTCCCAATGACATGCCCACGAGGAGCATGTTCAAGTACAAGGATTTGATTTTCATAGGTTTTAATAGGTATATTTGAAACAAACATAGCATTTTTTTGAAAAAGTATATCTTATTTTTCCTCATCTTAAGCGGCACGCTGAATGCTTGTGGTTCGCCAGTTGGCCCGAGCCAAGAAGGCCCAAATGCCTATATAAACGCGATCAACATTCCTTTTGCGGGCAACGCCTTTCAAACCGCAGGGCCCTCCACTGACGCCATCTCCACCAAAGGAATCACCGATTGGACTCAAGCAAATACCCAATATTCCTTGTTTTTTAAAACCGATAAGGCGCTTCGTTGCCGCATTAAATTAATCGGCACGATGGACCCCAGCCATGCCATTCGGCTCAAAATAGGTGCCCTCGTTCGAACGATTAGCCCAGATGCAAAGGGCGAAATCGACGCGGGTGAGTTTTCTATTTCCGCAGGCTATCAGGAAGTAAGCCTTCAGGGAATACGTAAAAAATTGACGAATTATGCTGACCTGACAGACCTGCGGATTGAAATCAATGAAGATTTGTCAGGCATTTCATTCGTGAAGGATAATGTCGACAATCGCTTTTATTGGGGTCGGCGAGGACCTTCCGTCCATTTAACCTATACGGTACCTGCGGGGCCCAACTTCAAATGGATGTACAATGAAGTCTCCATTCCTCTCCAAATGGACCCCATAGGTTCTTATTTTATGGCCAATGGGTTTGGTGAAGGGTATTTTGGTATGCAGGTAAATTCTGAAACAGAACGACGTATTTTATTTTCCGTTTGGAGCCCCTATGTCACCGATAATCCCGCGAGTATTCCCGAAGATCAAAAAATCAAATTAATAAAGAAGGGCCCTCAGGTATATACGGGGGAATTTGGCAATGAAGGTGCCGGTGGCCAAAGTTATTTGCGTTATCCCTGGGTCGCGGGAAAAACGTACCAATTTTTAAATTCTGTAGAACCCGATTCACAAGGGAATACGATTTATACAGCTTATTTTAAGGAAAAATCGGCGGCGGAATGGATCCTAATCGCCCAATTTTTGCGTCCTAAAACCACGACTTGGTACAAAAGGCCACATTCCTTTGTAGAAAATTTTGATCCGTTATTTGGCCATATAACTCGAAAAGCAAGCTATATAAATCCTTGGATGGTAGATGCTGCAGGCGAATGGGTGGAATTACAAGAGGTGAAGTTGACCGGCGACGACATCGCCCGCCGCGCTTACCGACAAGACTACGATGGGGGTGTCTCAAACAATGTATTTTTCCTTCAAAATGGTGGCTTTTTTAATTCCCCGGCCGTCTTGAATAGCATGAGTTCGAGGCCGGCCCAACAACAAAAGCCGCAGATTGATTTCCAAAAATTACCTTAATTTTGTACATGGCTGAAAAATCAAATGATCCCCTACATGGGAAAACGCTGGAAATGATCCTAACGGATTTGGTCGCCTTATATGGCTGGGATGAACTAGCGAGGCGTATTCGAATCAATTGTTTTTCGTTTGAACCCAGCATAAAATCCAGTTTGACATTTTTGAGAAAAACACCTTGGGCGCGCCAGAAAGTGGAAACCCTTTATATCTGGTCCATCAAAAAAATCGACCGGATGAAAGCCCCTACGGTCGAAGATTCACCAAATAGCCAAACAGCGCCGCCGTCAGAAACATAATAATGCTATAGACCACGGCAGGAATTGTCATCGTGGCGTTTCCTATCACATTTAGCGCTAAATAAATCGCCAAGGAACCATTGTGTATCCCGATTTCCATCCCAATCGCAATGGCTTGTTTTTTCGACAAGTGAAACATTCGCGGAATAAAATAACCCAAACTTAAACAAGCAACATTAAACAAAAGGGCAGCGAATCCCACAATTTCGGCATCCTGCCATAAATGGGAACGTTCCTTCCAGCCGGCAAGCAAAATAATGGCTGCTAAAAATAGGCCTGAGGCCATTTTAAATGGCTTTTCTAAGCGGGATGAAATTTGCGGAAAATACGCTCGAACGATCATTCCGGCGCCCACTGGCAAGATAACGATGTAACAGACTTCCAGCACTTTCCCAAATTGCATGGGCACATAGGTATCCACCGCCAAAAATTGGACCATGGAAAAATTCACCCAAAAGGCAATTGATAAAACAGAAAATAAACTATTCAAGGCCGTTAGGGAAACATTCAAGGCGACGTCACCCTTGGCCATATGACTATATAAATTGGCCGAAGGCCCACCTGGTGCGGCAGCCAATAACATAAGCCCTACCGCCATTTCAGGGGGAAGGTTCATTCCTTTGGCAATGTAAAAACAAACGATAGGCAACAGAAGCATTTGACAAACCAGTCCCACCAACATGGCCTTTGGAAATAGAAAAATTCGCTTAAAATCTCCAATCGTCAACGATAAGCCGAGGCCCGTCATAATGACAGAAAGGGCGAGTGGCATGAGTATGACGGAAAAAAAGTTGGCTTGCATAGGAAAATTTCGTGCTCCAAGATAAAAAAAAGAACCGAAAAGCCCGGTATTAAAAAATCTTCATGCACATTTGTACCGCCATGTCCGCCATTCTACATATTTTTTTTATTTTCCTTTGGGCTTTATCTCCTTTGCCAGATGGGAACGTTGCCCATGGCGCATCGCTAGAAAAAACGATTTCGCATGTTCGTACGCAAAAAACACATCAACTAAGGGATGATCCAAGCCTCCTTGTTTGGGAATTTCAAGAAGATGTAGATGACGAAAATCAAGACTCCCCTTGGACACCGAATCGTACTCGACATTCACAAAAAATCGGTTATTTTTTCAAGCAACATGAGGCTTCGAAAAGATCAGTTTCAACGAATATTGTTGGCCCATCGCGCTATAAGCGATTCTGTAATTACCGAATTTAAGCCGAAATCCCTTCGCTTATTTTTTGTACTTCCATAGGCAATGCGCCTAATAACCCAACATTCTTATGAAAAATTTCACACTTCTTGGTATTTTCACCTTATGTGTTTTTACTGCTTTTGCTCAAAAAACGCCCGATACCGAATTACTAAAATTAAAACTCAACGAAAGCGGATCGCGCTATTTCCAAATCACTTTTTTAAATCAGGTTTGGGTGCGGGGCAACGAAAATAATCCCGGAACGCTCGTCGAAGGGGTCTCCGAAAATCAATCCTTCGACATCGGTCTGCGCAGAACCCGCATGCAAATGATGGGACAAATCACCGATCGGGCCTTTATCTACTTTCAGTTTGGACAAAATAATTTCAATGCCCAATACAATTCCACCTCCAATCGGAAAATCGCACCCTTTTTTCATGACGCCCTCGGCGAATACCGAGTGTCAAGCGCAAACCAATTAAAAATAGGCGGTGGCTTAAGCATTATTTCAGGCCTTTCGCGGTTTTCCCAACCAAGCATCGGGACCATCACCACCCTCGATGTCCCCGTTTTTGCTCAAACAACCGTGGATCAAACTGACCAATTTTCCCGAAAATTAAGCATTTATGCACGAGGGCAAATCGGGCATTTCGACTACCGACTAATCCTTAGTGACCCATTCCCAATTACATCTAACGGACAAACACCCCCTGCTTTAGCCTCCGTAGCCAATTTTGCACAAAAGGGGCATTCGCTCCAGCAACAAGGTTATTTGATTTATCAGTTTTTTGATCACGAAAACCATACGACACCCTATATGACAGGTAGTTATTTGGGAAGCAAGAAAATCGTAAACATCGCCGTTGGTGGAATTTATCAAGCAAATGCCATGTGGGCCAAAGGAATTCAAGGGGATACGACTTACCAGGACATGAAGCATTTTGCCGTTGAAAGTTTTGTAGATATGCCCATCAATGCGGCAAAGCATACGGCGATTTCCGCCTATTTGGGATATTTTAATACCAATTACGGCCAAAATTACCTGCGCTACAATGGCATTATGAATCCGGCCAATGGAACAAACTTGACCGCCGCCAATTCGATTACCGGTCAAGGCCCGACCTATGGAAATGCCTATCCGATGTTCGGTACAGGCCACGTAGTTTATGCGCAAATCGGCTATTTGAATGCGGCTCGCTTCATGCCATATGCGGCCGCAACCCTCGCGAAATACGATCGATTGGGGAATTCGAGTACGGCAACTTATAATTTTGGCCTGAATTATTATTTACAGGGCAACAAAGCCAAACTGAGTTTGGATCTTCAAAACCGGCCAACTTATGAGGTAAAACAAGGGGAAATTGTATCTGGAAATCGATTAAATTCGCTTACCTTACAATTTCAATTGTTCATTTAATGGATTTCTCGTCGATCGCTAACCCTTTTCTTTTCCTCCTTTTCGCCGCAGCTACCGCAGCGATTTGGGTCGCAGGAATTCGATTAACCAAGGCGATCGACGTGATTACCATTCACTTTGACTTAGGAGAGGCTTTTGGCGGCATGGTTTTTTTAGCCATTGTTACCAATCTCCCCGAAATCGCCATCACGTTCATGGCCGCGAAGCACCATGCCTATGACCTCGCCGTCAGTAATTTATTGGGGGGTGTGGCCATTCAAACAGTGGTATTGGTCCTCATTGATGTCTTCGGGGTAGGCCGATCCGCCCCATTAACGCATAAAGGCCATTCGAGTATTTTGGTATTAGAAGGCGTGGCGCTGATTCTCATTTTGACCTTGGTTTTGATGGCCAAAGAATTTCCCAGTTCCTTCATTTTTTTCCGAACCACGCCCTTTGAATGGCTGATTTTATTCATTTGGTTAGGTTCCATTTTTGTGGTGGCCAAACGAACGCGAAGTGCCAGTGACGAAAAAAAACAAGCACAAAAATTGGAAGAAATGAGACATCCCAAGGCGCCCCTGAGAGGAGGCCCCTCTCTGGCGATTTGGACGCTCATCATTGGGGCGATTGTAACTTTATTTGCTGGATATGTGCTTGAGGTCGCGGGAGAAACAATGATTTCCCGTTTTGATATGAGTGGGGCATTGTTTGGGGGAACGTTGCTCGCGCTGTGTACGGCCTTGCCTGAAATTTCGACGGGAATCGCATCGGCAAAATTGCGCAATTACAACATGGCCGTCTCCGATATTTTCGGCGGCAACGCCTTTCTTCCGGTCCTATTTTTATTTGCTTCGCTCATCGGAGGAGATGCCATTATCCCCAATTTAAACCCGACAGACGCCTATTTAACCGCCCTAGGCATATTCCTGACAGGCATTTACATCATCGGGATGGTTTTGCATTCCAAAAAACAAATCCTACGAATGGGCATCGATTCATTCATCGTCCTCATTGTCTACATTCTCGGGCTCCTTGGATTAGGGTTTATTTTATAAACTTTTCAAATAAGCCAAACTGATCGGCACATTCTCCAATTCATGCTCGCTTTCATCTTCGATAAAGCAATGTTCCACGCCCGCTTTTTTGCCTAATTTAATAATCTGTTTCCAATTGCCCTGTCCCTGTCCCACCGGCACATCATTTTCCGCAGGAGTCCCACCAGTCAAATCTCCTTTTACCCCTTTCTTAAGGTCTTTGACGTGCATTAATTTCCAACGACCTGGGTATTTTTTCAACAGCTTCATCGGCATCTCCGCGCCACCCCCATGCATCGTCCATAAAACATCCATCTCAAATGACACATAGGCCGGATTTGTATTTTGAATCATGTAGTCCAACAAGGTCCCGTCACCAAAAGGCTGAAATTCGAATCCGTGGTCATGGTAACAAAGCGTAATTCCGTTTTCTTTTAACACCTGACCCGCCTTATTAAAAACCTCCACCGCATTTTTTGCATTATCTAACGAAAACTCCCCGCGCTTATGCGGAATCCAAGCACACATCACAAAGGTAGAACCTAAAATCTTCGCCTTCCGAACGACTTCCAATGGATCTTTGGCTAATTCCTGAAAATCAGCCCCCGTCGAAGGTATCGAAATACCACGCACATCACATTGCTTTTTAAATTCTTCTAAGGTCATTCCCTTCGCACCTCCCCCTTCCAATTCCGTAATGCCCATATCCTTGATGATATCGAGTGTTTTTTCAGCATTGACAGGAAAATGTTTCCGAAACGTATAGGCCTGAACGCCCAATGGATAGGTAAACAATTTTTGCGAAATAGCCCCAAAGGAGACAAAAAGGGCAAGCAAAAGAAGTAATTGTGACTTTAGTTTCATGCTAGAATAGGTTTATATTTGTGAAATTTACTGAAAAATTTTAGAAGATTGATGGAAAAAACATATTTCGTTGGCGAATCTTTTTCAAAGCCCCAAAGCCTCCAATCGGGCGAATATGAGGATTGCGTATTTCAAAAAGCGGAACTAGAAAGCCAAGATTTAACCGGATTTAAGTTTGTGGATTGTGTGTTTGAAGATTCGAACCTAAGCTTGGCTACGCTTAAAAATACCTCTTTCCAAAAAGTCCATTTCAAAAACTGCAAATTACAAGGCTTGCACTTTGAATACTGCAATCCCTTTTTATTTGAAGTCTCTTTTGAGGCCTGCCAATTAAACCTGTCCTCTTTTTATAAAATCAAGACCAAAGGAACTCGATTTAGCCACTGCTATCTCCGAGAAGTAGATTTTTCAGAAGCCGATTTTACCTTAGCGATATTCGACCATTGCGATTTACAAGGTGCCATTTTTGATCAAAGCATTTTAGAAAAAGCAGATTTTCGGCTAGCGGAATCGTTCCAGATAAATCCTTCGATCAACCGCATGAAAAAGGCAAAATTTGCCAGCAATAATATACACGGGCTCATTTCTCATTTGGATATTCTGATCGACGAAGCCTAGCAAAGAAAAAAAATGTAGCTTTAAAAAATTTTAGCCCTTTGGTTTACCTATTAAAAATCGTGGTTCGTTTAGCCCTGCGCATCTTTTGCCCGCAGATCATAATACACGAAAAATGGTTTTTGAATCCCAAGGGGCCGGTTTTGTTGCTCGCAAACCACCCGAACTCCTTTTTGGATGCCGTCATTATCGGAGCCACTTATCAGCGAAAAATACATTTTTTAGCCCGAGGAGATGTTTTTGAACATCCCATATTTGGCTTTTTATTGCGCTCCATCGGGATGATTCCCATCTTTCGAGCCAGGGAAGGAAAACAACATTTGCATCGAAACCAAGATACCTTTCAAGAATCCGTAAATATCCTCTCCCAAGGGGGCGCCGTGCTAATTTTCATTGAGGGCATCTGCTTACATACCCATGAAATCCAACCCTTTAAAAAAGGTGCTGCCCGCATTTTAGCACAAACGCAGGCGCTAGGGGTATTTCCTACGCTACATGTCATCGGAATTGGCTATAATGACTTCGCCCTTTTTGGCAAAAAAGTCATCTTGCACATCGCCGAATTGGAACAAACCCAAGCCATCAGTAGTCCCAAAGATTTTGTCGCCTTTAATGACCGCATTATGTCTCACATGAGGCGAATCCTGGAAGTTCCCACAGAAAAAACACGCATTTTTAAAGGGATTTCGTATGCGGTTCACTGGCCATTTTATTGGCCTATTCGGCAATTTGTACACCAAAAAACGAAAGGCAGCGTGTTTTATGATTCCGTCCTTTTCGCGGTGCTATTATTTACCTATCCGATTTATTTAATTCTATTAGGCGGCTTAATGGCTTATTTTAATCTTCCGGCCCCGGTGATTGGGCTTGTCCTTGTATGGCTGCCCATTTCCGCACGATTGAGTTTGAAGTAATTAGGCCAATTGATCTGCGATCGAACGGTCATTTGCCAACCGAGGTACCTTATTTTGTCCCCCTAATTTTCCTTGCGATTTCATATATTCAATAAACGCATTTTTCTTCAGCGACCTAAGAACTAAGGGTTGCAAGATCTTCCCCTCAATTAAATCCTTGTAATACATGTTTTGCTTTTGCATGGAATCGTCTAAGGCCTGCTTAAACGCATTCAAATCTTTCGGCTGTTTATCAAATTCCACCAACCATTCGTGATAAGGCAATTCCCCCACCGAAGGATTCACCTGCGGCGCCAATGTAAATTCGACAACCTGGGCTTCCGGGTGTGCGTCTAAGGCCGCACCCATCGCACGTTCTACTTCCTCCGCAATCACATGTTCCCCAAAAGCAGAAATAAAGTGTTTAATACGTCCCGTCACCACGATTCGATAGGGGTTCAATGACACAAATTTAACCGTATCACCTATCGAATAGGCCCACAAGCCGGCATTGGTGGTCATTAATAAAGCATAATTAACTCCGATTTCCACTTCCGCTAAACACAGGCGTTTGGGTGCTGCCGAAAAATACGTGTCAGTAGGGACAAATTCATAAAAAATACCGCCGTCGACGAGCAACAAAAGCCCTTCCTCCCCGCTCGAATCTTGAAACGCAATAAATCCTTCCGAAGCTGGATAGGTTTCCACGACATCGATGGGGCGGTCGATGGACTCCATGAGTTTTTGTCGGTAAGGCTCAAAATTCACCCCACCGGTCACAAAAACCTGGAAATCGGGAAATAATTCCCCGATTTTTTTACCTGTTAAGGTCTCCAATCGATCAAAATACATTTGAACCCAAGGAGGAATCCCAGATATCAAACCCATGCGTTCTTGATGCGTTTCTTGGACAATGGCCGCTAATTTTTCCTCCCAATCATCGATGCAATTTGTGGCATAAGAGGGCAATTGATTGCTCCGCAAATACCCGGGCACATGGTGATTGACGATGCCGGAAAGTCGGCCCGTCGGAATTCCATTCGGTGATTCCAATTCCGGTGATCCCGAAAGGAAAATCAATTTTTGATCTAAAAATGCCGCATTCCCGCTATGAAATACATAATGCAAAAGGGCATCACGGGCGCCCTGAATATGAAAGGGCATGGATTCTTTTGAAATAGGAATGTATTTTGCCCCAGAGGTCGTGCCAGATGTTTTGGCAAAATAAGCCGGTTTCCCTGGCCATAAAATATCAGCACTTCCATGAACCGCTTCTTCGATATAAGGCCTTAGGTCCTCGTATTCTGAAATAGGCACGAGCGATTTAAATTCTAAATAATTTCGAATTTTATGAAAGGTAAAGGCCTGCCCAAATATCGTTTTCTCCGCCTTTTTTAAATTATTCGTCAGCCAAAATTCCTGTCGCTCGATGGCTTCTTGCTGCGCCTTCCGGTGTTTGTTGACGATGTATTTTGCAAAGGGTGTGGCAAAAAAGGAACGAATACCCATACGCGTTTATTTAAAGATTCCCTTGGGATCTGGCATTTTTTCGGCCAATAAACTCCCGAAATTTAAATCCATTTGCAAAATATCCAAGGACCGACAGGCATGGAAATATTCCCATGACTTTTCATAATTTCCTTGATAAAACGCCACTTGACTTCGCTTCATCCAGGCGTTCGCGTTCTTGGGCTCGTCGGCCAAGGACTGTGCTAATTCCGCATCCGCTTCCGCCAAGGTCCCGCAATCCATCCCTTTTAAATAACAACTTAACAATACAATCGCGTAATCCACCCGCATGAGTGCTTGCGTCGGATCGGAGATGAGGCCTTTGGTCAACAATTGTTTCGCAATCGGAAAATCCTGACGCTGAAACGAAATCACCCCCAAACCCCAATACGCATCAATGTTCGCAGTATCCAAGGCATTGACTAAATTAAACCGATAGGTCGCTGTATCTAATTTTCCTGACGCTACAAATTCCCAAGCACGCTCGGCGAAAAACGTAGCGGCTTCTTTTCGAGTTGGAAAACTCGCATCACAGCCTTCTAAAAAAGTTGTTAATTCAGCTTTATCTTTCGCTGGAAGCGTTTTCCCGCCAAAAAAAACTTGGTATTTTACAGGTTTTTGGGCAAGGCCTGCAAAAGCCAAGCTGACAAATAAAGTTAATAGCACATATTTTTTCATAAGCACAAATCTATCGTTTCTTTTTGGATGATGGAGCACCCCCTCTATATTTTGCATTTTTCCCGGGTCGATTATTTCGATCTGGGCCCTTGGGCGCGGCTTTTTTCGCGGCTTTTGCAGGATCTTTTTTGACCCCTTGGGCCACGGCCCCACTTCGCGTAATTCCATTTTTTCCGAGCGTTTTTAACGCTGCTTTATTGCCATTCGCGCGCGCTTTAATTACCCATTTTTTCTCGTGAAAGGCCCCTTTGAAATCCGGATCTTCGCGTTTTCGTTGTTCGTCCACGGACCTCAACATATCCTGCTGCTCAAAAAACGGCGTCTCTTCAATCAAAACCCCTGCTGGCAAAGGCTGTGGATCTATTTTTTGTTGGATGATCTCCTCAATTTTATGCCAATGGTACATCTCTGCCAACGTAATAAACGTAATAGATTCACCTACTTGTTCCGCCCGGCCCGTCCGACCAATCCGATGAACATAATCTTCATAAATTAAAGGCACATCAAAATTTATCACGTGCGAAACCTTCGGAATATCAATGCCTCGAGACGCCACATCGGTAGTAACCAAAACCCGGATTTTCCCCTCTCTAAATTGCTGCATCGCATTAATCCGCGTATTCTGCCCTTTATTGGAATGAATTACCCGGACCTGATCCACCGGCATCACATTCCGAATGAGCTCTTGTTCCACCTGATTCACGATATCCTTACTCCGACAAAAAATCATAACCCGCTCAAATTCAGTCTTTTGTAAAAAATATGCCAATGCATTAAGCTTGGTTTTTACATTTTGGGCTTCGAAAACGAACTGACTTACTTGGCTTGCCGGCGTCGCTTGGGGTGTCACTTCGATTTTATGCGGAAATTCTAAAAACTCGTGGGACAAATTCTCTACTTTCTCCGGGAAAGTGGCCGAAAAAAGCCCATTTTGGCGTTTTTTATAGGGAATCTTTTCTAAAATTTGGCGGATTTGGGGCATGAAGCCCATGTCCATCATTTTGTCGGCCTCGTCGAGAATTAGATATTTTAAATCCTTTACCCCGATGGCCTCTTTTCGGTACAATTCTAAAAATCGGCCGGGCGTCGAAACCAAAATATCAACCCCTGCATCCAAGGTCTGAATTTGCGTTTTAGGGCCTAGGCCTCCGTATAAAGCGAGAGTTCGAAGGTCGGTAAACTGGGCCAAGCCCACCATGACTTCGTGGATTTGCATAACCAATTCCCGCGTTGGAGCGAGAATAAGTGCCCTTGGTATCATTCCTTGGGCATATTTGCAACGCATTAATATGGGCAGAGCATAGGCGGCCGTTTTGCCGGTTCCTGTCTGTGCGATGCCTAAGACATCATGCCCTTGCAAAAGTAAGGGGATTGCCTTCTCCTGAATGGGAGTCGGTAATTGATATCCCACAGCCTCGCAGGCGCGTTGCAACTGAGGATTCAATCCCAAACGTAAAAATTCACTCATCGGATTTTGCTTTGTCTTTGATTTACAAAGGTAGGGAAAATAATATTCTTACCTTTGAAACAAAATTTGATCGCCTTGAAGAAAATGAAGACGTGGCTTTTACAGCTTTGGCTTTTTATCTTACTTTCCTTTTTTGTGGGTAGCCTTTCTTCCTTATTTTTATGGGGATTGGAGCGGCTCCAACAAATCCCCGCATCTCTTTGGGCGCTTCCCTTCGTGGCCTTTCTTCTATATAAGGTTTCGGGTTTTGATTTTGCCAAAAAAGGGATCAATACCTATCTGGAAAAATTAGATTCGAAAAATAATTCAAATTTCCCGAGCTATGGACCCATGGGTATACCCTATGTATTACTAAGTACTTGGATCAGCCATTTCGCAGGCGCATCCGTGGGCCGAGAGGGAACTGCTGTCCTGATGGGCGCGAGCGTCGGGGAGGGGCTCGCCGAAAAATGGAAACAACACAAAGGCATCTGGATACGAATGGGCATGAGCGCGGGCTTCGCTTCTGTTTTCGGAACTCCGCTGGCAGGATGTTTATTTGCGTTGGAAATTGGAGTCGTTGGCAAAATTCATTTTAAATCCATTTTACCCTGCATAGGCGCAGCATTTTTTGCGGATTGGGTGAGTCGGCACGTGTGGAGCACAAATCACGTTTCATTTCCCCCGATTTTTATGCCCGCATTTTCGCTCCTATTTTGTGCCAAATTAGCTTGTATTGGCCTATTTTTGGGTGTTTTAGGTTTACTTTATTTGCGTTCACAATCGATTATTTCAAAATCGCTCGACAAATTACCCGTACAGGGTTCTCTCAAAGCGATTCTCGCGGGCTTATTTTTAGCCACCTTACTATCTGTTTCCCTCTTTTCCGAAAGTCGAGGTTTGGGATCCGCCTTTTTGCTTAGGCCCTTTACCGAAAGCGATAATTCCTTTGCCTATCTAAAATTAATCGCAACCTCCCTCAGTTTGGGCCTTGGATTTAAAGGAGGAGAAGCGACCCCTTTATTTTTAATCGGCTCACAAGCCGCGGCAAATTTAGCGGATGTCGTATCTTTGCCCGTTGGATTTTTAGCCGCCCTAGGATTTACCAGCCTATACACGGGTTTAACGAAAACACCGCTAACGGGTATGGCCATGGGATATGAGTTATTCGGGCCTTCGGCGATGTTTTGTTATTTGTTTGTAACCCTCGTCGTTATGTATAGCAGTGGAAAAACCGGCATATTTACAAAACAAACCTGGGCGGATTGGACCCCAAAACCCTTATATTGATGTACCAAAGACTGTCTGAATATTATGAAGCTTTCAAAGAATCGCGCATTAAAAAGCGTCGATTCAGCGAATCCTTGTGGAACGAATTAATTCAAGAATGGGCCGAACATCCACTATTTGAAGTCCGCGAAATTGGCCAAACATTCGAAGGTAGGGTAATTAACCAAGTCCGTTTTGGCATAGGCCCCATGCATATTTGTGCCTGGTCCCAGATGCATGGAGATGAAGCAACTGCCACAAAAGCATTAGCCGATATTTATCATTTTTTAACCCAAAAAAAGGATCAATTTGATTCGTTTAGGGAAATATTGCATCAAAACATCAGCTTTTTTGTCATTCCACGTTTAAATGCCGATGGCGCTGCCCGTTGGACTCGCGAAACGGCATTGGGTATCGATATGAATCGCGATGCACAAACGCAATATAGCCCCGAAGCGAAGATTCTCAGCGATTGGGCGGATGAGATTAAGCCTACTTTTGCCTTCAATTTACACGACCAAAATCGCCTTTATTCAGTAGGTACTTCCCCTCATCAATCCCACATTGCGCTATTGGCCACCACCGGAGATGCACATGGAACCTGGACGCCATCCCGCATTCGGGCCGGGAAAATAGCCAATCGCATGTACAAAAATATCACTGGCGAATTGCCCAATCAAATAGCAAAATGGTCAGATGAATACAATCCAAGGGCCTTTGGCGATACCTTTCAATCACGAGGTTATGGTCTACTATTACTAGAATCGGGGGGCGCAGGTTGGGACTTAGAAAAACATTCGTTGAGGAAAATTAATGCCTGTTTACTACTGGATGCGCTTTATAGTATCGCCACGGATTCTTGGAAAACAGAATCCTTGGAATTATACCAACAATTACAAACCAATGAACGCTGCATCGTAGACATCAAACTAAAAAACGCGCCCTTACAATGCGACAATTCCGTACGCGCAGATATTGCCATCAACCTTAAAGAACAGATTGACGAACACGGGGAAATAGCCTATTCTTGGATTATTGAAGACCTAGGAGACATGTCCATTTACCATGGATTAACCGAAATCGATGCCACGACATTTGAATCAGTCAAGGGCCAAAAAATTGAAAAAGAAAAAATTTATACACAATTACAGTTCCACGAAGGAGAAAATATAGTATTTCAACTCAGCGATTATACCGCTAAAATTCAGCCATAACCATGACATCACTACCCGTACTTATTATAGGAGTCAACCCATTTGCCTTAGAAATTGCTCATATTTTTCAACAAAACGAAGTTGTCGTTTATGGCTTTTTAGTTGATGATCCTAAAAAACAGGGAACAGAAATTGGTGAAATTCCTGTACTTGGCACAACTGACAATTCAGATTATTGGAACCTAATTGGAAAATCTTGCGGCGTATTTGTAGCCTTGGAGAATCCCGTAGAACGAAAAAATATGATCGAATTAATCGAGGAGGAGCGTAAGACAAAGCCCGTCAATGCCATTCATCCTTCCGCGCAAATCGCCCATGTCAAAAGTTTATCCTATGGAATATACATCGGGGCAGGGGCCATCCTATCTCCCGAAGTCAAAATAGGAGACCATGCCATGATTGGGCCTGGTGTTATTTTAGAAACTGGCGTGAAAGTCGAAGAATACGTTCAAATCGGCGCCGGTAGTACAATCGGAAAAGAGGCGAAATTAGACAAAAATTCCTTTGTGGGTATTCATTGTACGGTAGTGGGAAGTGTGGTTCTTGGGAAAAGTAGCACAATTGGCGCCGGGAGCGTTGTCATAGAAAATGTACCTTCAAGCAAGCGAGTTTTCGGAAATCCAGCTAAAATACTATAGGTTATTTGAGCTTTTCGATATTGTGTGGCTCAACGAGCATGAGAAAATGAAACTTCAAATAGAGTTGAGCCACCACAATCACATCCTCCAAACAATAGGCTGTTATTCTAGCCAAATCGTTTTCTTTGTAGAACGTTTCATTCACGCGATCTCCGGATAAATCCGCCTTCGCACCCGGAATTCCTAGTAACTCAGCTAGCAGCTCTAGAGACGCAAATGATCGTCGATCACCAAATTTCCACATTTCCATCGTGTCTTGATGAATAATTTCCCACGGTTTTTTGCCTTGTAATTGCAAAGATTTGGGAATTTCCAAGCCTTGAATCAACATCCTTCGACACAAATAAGGAAAATCAAACTCCTTTCCATTGTGTGCCACTAAGGTTAATTCCCTCGATTTATAGGTTTTATTGATGAATTGAATAAACTCCTTCAGCAACTCTTTTTCGTCCGAATTCGAAATGGTCTTTACCTTCAACGACATTTCGCCTTCCTTGTTCGCAAATAAAAATCCCATCCCAATCACGATAATTTTACCAAATTCTGGATACAGGGCGGCACGTTCAAAATACAATTCGCGCGGCTCCACATTCGATACATTTGGCATATTCTTCGCCTTTTTTACCCAGAAATCCTGCATCTTTTCGGTCATTTGGGAAAAATCAGAACAACCTGAAGCCGTTTCAATATCAATAAAAAGGGTGTTTTTGAAATTTTTCAACGTATCCATGGCTGTGTAGGTTTGTCTTGTTCCACGTGGAACGCTTATTCGTGATGATTAGTTTACAGGAGTGTTTCACGTGAAACATGTGTAAATGAAAACAGAAACAATTCGGCTAATTGGCGCAATACTATGGTCTTAACTTCATTTAAATCAATATCACGTCCTAATTCATGGCTCAAGGACGTTACTCCGCGTTCACTGATGCCACAAGGTACAATGTGAGAAAAATATCCAAGATCCGTGGACACATTAAATGCAAAGCCGTGCATACTGATCCAGCGGGATGCTTTTACGCCGAAGGCACAAATCTTTCGACTATGCACTGATTCTGGCTCTATCCAAACGCCTGTCAGGCCTTCGATTCTCCCCGCCCGCAAGCCATATTCCGCGCAGGTTCGAATAATCGCTTCCTCTAACATGCGCAGGTATAAATGAATGTCTGTAAAGAAGTTCTCGAGGTCAAAAATTGGGTAACCGACCAATTGGCCCGGTCCGTGGTAGGTAATGTCGCCACCCCGATTGGTTTTAAAAAAAGTCGCGCCAATGGTGTGCAAAAATTCCTCCTGCATAAGCAAATGTGAGGCGTCTCCGCTTTTGCCTAAGGTATACACATGCGGGTGTTCGCAAAACAACAGTAAATTTTCGGTCACATGTTGGAGCCCTTCAGAAAGTCCGCGATTCGCTAATTTAAGCGCTACCGTTTTAGCTAAAATCGCCTCTTGGATGTCCCATGCCTCGCGGTAGGGAATAAGCCCTAGATCAACAAATTGGACATTTTTATTTTGCTCCGACATAATCAGTTTTTTGTCCCCAAACACAACAATGAACAGCTAATTTAGGGAATCACAAATATACAAGAATGGCCAAACATTTGATGCGGGGGCGACAAGCAGAAAACATTGCCACACAATATTTTATCAATAATTGCTATCAAATAATCCATCGAAACTTCAAACATGGGTCATCCGAGATCGATTTAATTGTTCAAAAAAACGAATTACTCGTCTTTGTCGAAGTAAAATCTAAAAGCACCCTCCGCCATGGGGAACCCGAAAAAAACATACGACCCGCGCAAATAAAACGAATAAAAACAGCAGCAGAAGCTTTTCAAGTAATGACAAACTGGGAAAAAGACATTCGCTTTGATACGATTTTGCTTACTTTTTTCCCACAAGCGATTAAAATTGAGCATTTCAAGGATGCTTTTTCGTAAATTCGTGGTTTGAAATTATTGTCATGATCACATTTCAGTCTGAAGACTTAGTTTTTGACTTAAAGGAAAAACTAAAACACAAGCAATGGCTTAAAGAAGTCGCGAAAACAGAGGGGAAATCCATTGTTGAGTTATCCTATGTTTTTTGTTCGGACGCCTATTTGTTGTCCATAAACCAGACATATCTAAACCATGATACGCTGACCGACATAGTTACGTTCGACCAATCTGAAGATCCCCAAAAAATAGAAGGGGATATTTTTATTTCGATTGATCGAGTTAGCGAAAATGGAGAAAAATTTGGCACACAAGCTACCGAATTAAAGCGGGTAATGGTTCATGGTTTACTGCATTTGTTGGGGTATAAAGACAAAACAAAAACAGATAAAGCTCTCATGACTGAAAAAGAAAATATGTATTTAGAATTAATTCATACTTAGTTGTTCCACGTGGAACACCCCAAAAACATGCAACATACATACGACGTCATTGTAGTAGGAGCGGGACACGCAGGATGTGAAGCGGCACACGCGGCGGCACAAATGGGTTCCCGTGTGTTGTTGATTACGATGAACATGCAGACTATTGCACAAATGTCGTGTAATCCAGCCATGGGAGGGGTGGCCAAAGGACAAATCGTTCGGGAGATTGATGCACTCGGGGGGATGTCAGGGATTATTTCGGACAAAACGATGATTCAGTTTAGAATGCTGAATCGGTCAAAGGGGCCTGCCATGTGGTCACCAAGATGCCAATCCGATCGTATGCGTTTTGCAGAGGAATGGAGATGGGCATTAGAGGAAACCCCGTTGGTCGATTTTTGGCAGGATTCTGTGCAGCAATTACTCGTCGAAAAAGGCGAAGTCCAAGGCGTCATCACCCGCATGGGAATGACGTTTGAGGCAAAATCAGTTGTGTTAACCAACGGAACCTTTTTAAACGGACTTATCCACATCGGTGAAAAAAATTTCGGGGGAGGGCGCATGGCGGAACCGATGGCGATGGGATTAACGGAACAATTAATCGGCCTGGGTTTTGAATCTGGACGAATGAAAACCGGAACACCTCCACGAGTGGATGGGCGAAGTTTAGATTTCGCTTCCATGGAAGAACAAAAAGGAGACGAAAATCCGAGCCATTTTTCTTACATGAGCACGGGATCTTTGACGGAACAAAGATCTTGCTGGATTACACATACCAACGAAAAAGTGCACGAGATTCTTCGCAAAGGGTTTGACCGTTCGCCCATGTTCGCCGGAAGAATCAAAGGTTTAGGTCCCCGCTATTGTCCATCCGTCGAAGATAAAATCAATCGATTTGCGGATAAAGATAGTCATCAAATATTTGTGGAGCCGGAGGGCTGGAAAACCGTTGAAATCTATGTCAATGGATTCTCTACGTCTTTGCCAGAAGATATACAGTTTGAAGCCATCCGATTAATTCCAGGTTTTGAAAAAGCCAAAATGTTCCGACCGGGATATGCCATCGAATACGATTATTTCCCACCAACACAATTGCTTTCCACCCTAGAAACAAAACGCGTATCCGGCTTATTTTTCGCAGGACAAATCAACGGCACAACTGGTTACGAAGAAGCCGCATGCCAAGGCTTAATGGCCGGCATCAATGCTCACCAGAAAACACATCAATTAGACCCGTTTACTCTATCTCGGTCGGATGCATACATAGGCGTGCTGATCGATGATTTGATCAACAAAGGAACAGACGAGCCCTATCGCATGTTTACATCGCGTGCAGAATTTAGAACGCTCCTTCGCCAAGATAATGCCGACGAACGCCTTACTGAAAAAGGTGCTGCTATCGGAATGGCCAAACAAGATCGAGTGGATAAATACCATGAAAAAAAATCTGCGGTAGCCAATCTAACCGCTGAAATAAAAAACTTAAAAATAAAACCAGAAGAAATTAATTCCTGGCTCGAACATCAAGGCACATCACAAATCCGGGAAGGCACTCCATTGTTGAATTTGCTCAAACGTTCGGACCTAAGTTTTGAGCAATTGCTCACACACGAATCTGGAAAAGAAATTAAATCCCGATATTCACAAGAGGTGATCGAACAAGTGGAAATCGTTGTGAAATACGAAAGCTATATTGAGAAAGAGCGGCTGATGGTGAACAAAATGAAGAACATGGAGGACTTGGGTATCCCCGAACATTTTGATTATGATAAAATCAAAACCTTGTCCACGGAATCCCGAATCAAATTAAAATCCATTCGTCCTCAAACCATCGGACAAGCAAGCCGCATTTCTGGCGTATCCGCTTCCGATGTATCCATTTTACTTTTATTCATGGGTCGATAATATGGAAACATTACAACAATGTCCCGCCTGTGGACACGCCCACCAAAAACTATTCTTAGCAGCCAAGGATTATACGGTTTCAAGGGAGCGGTTTTCCATCGTTCGCTGTGAAAGCTGCGAACTGTTATTCACAAATCCCAGACCTCGCGCCAATGAGGCCGGACCCTATTACCAGTCCGACGATTACATCTCGCATAGCAATACCCAAAAAGGTTTCATCAATGCGCTCTATCACCGTGTCCGCAATATTACCCTGCGCCAAAAAACAAATTGGATAGGTGAATATCAACATGGAACGAAAGAACTTTTGGATATCGGTTGTGGCAACGGACATTTTTTACACGCATGCCAACAAGCCGGCTGGAACATCTCCGGCATGGAATTAGATCCTGCAACGGCCCAACGAGCCAGCAAGCTAATCCAACAACCGGTTTATGCCAACCTACATGAAATTCCCGCCGACAAAAAATTTCAACTGATCAGCCTATGGCACGTATTAGAACACGTATACGAACTCGAGGAATATTTTGCATTTTTTAAAGCACGTATTCAACCCGGCGGTAAATTACTTTTCGCATTGCCTAATTCAAAAAGCTTTGATGCAGCATTTTTTGGTGAATATTGGGCAGCCTACGATGTTCCACGACATATCTATCATTTTGATCCGGCAACGATTCATTCGCTCGCAGTGCGCTATGGCTTCCGATTAGCCAAACAACGCGGCCAAATTTTTGATAGCTTTTACATTGCCTTGCTGAGCCATCAATACAAAACAGGAAGCAAAAAAATGTTCCTGTCATTTGTCATAGGTCTTTGGTCAAACCTCTTAGCGTGGAAAAAGACCGGGAATTATTCAAGTAATTTGTATATTTTCGAACATGTTTAATTCCTTGAAAAGAGCGTTGGCTATATTGTTTGTTGGGCTAATCGCGTCCAACTTACTTCTACAAAGTTGCGCCCAAATGGCAAGCCCACCCGGCGGGAAAAAAGACACGCTCGCTCCCAAAATAGTTAGCTCAAGTCCATTGCACAAAAGCAAAAATTTCAAGGGCAAGAAAATTGAACTTAGCTTTAACGAATACATTACAGTTCGTAATCTAAATCAAGAACTTTTGATTACCCCGAATGTAGGAACCTATGAAACGAAATTGCGCCCCACAGGACTAAGCCTACTTTTAGATAGCGCATTAAAAGAAAACACGACCTATACGTTTAATTTCAGAAATGCGATTGAGGATATGTCGGAGCGAAACATAGGTAAAAACATCAAGCTCGTTTTCAGCACTTCCGAAAATATCGATTCACTAAGCATTCAAGGAAAAGTGAAGAGCCTTCAACTGAATAAGGCCGTAGAAAACGTGTTAGTTGGCCTATATCCCTATACAGATACCTTGCGCATCGACAAAACCAAACCCTATTATTTCACCAAAACGGACACGTCAGGCCTATACGTTTTGGAAAATATCGCGGCAGGAAAATATTACATGGCGGCGTTTCAGGACCTGAATAATAATTTATTGTATAACTCGAGCAAAGAGCCCGTTGATTTCATCACGGAATCCTTTTTGAACTTGACAAAAAGCACAAAGCAAGATTTCGCGATTGCCTTACAAAACCAAGATCCGTTAAAAATTTCGAAAACCACCTCTACGGCCAAAACCGTTTTGTATGATTTTAGCCGGGGAATTAAAGAATTTTCACTCGAAAAAGATCCAAAATTAAATCTCGCGTTCCAAATAGAAAATAACCGAAGCTTACGATTTTACGCACAACAATTAGAAAAGAAAGACACCCTCTTTGTTACAGCTATTCTAAAAGATTCACTCAATAGGCCTTACAAAATTCCACTGAAAATTAAATTCCGAGAATTAGCCACCAAAGAAAAAGCAAGTAAAAGCACCTTGCCCGTTACGGTATTGCCTGCCGCTGGAAAATATTTATCCCCGGAAGATTCTTTGCTAATCCTTTTGCCCAAACCAGTAATCGGATGGGATTCGAAACGAATCCAATTCGTGACAGGCCCAGATGAATTTATTTTGTTGCCCGACGAAGCCTATGCGTGGAACAACGTTTCCAATACACTGCGTATCAATAAAGCGTATTTGCCTATGCGGGAAAAATTTGATCTATCCATCGCCAAAGGTGCATTTGTCGGCATCGAAAGCGACACAAGTGAGGCCTATAAACAGAATTATCAATTCCAAGATCTTGAACAATACGGAATCATGGAAGGCGGAATTAAAGGCGCCACAGGGCGTTTTATATTCCAGTTAATTCTAACGACCAACGGCCAAATCGCTTATGAACAAGCGAGCACCGGTCGCTTTTCGTTTCCACACGTGGAACCGGGTACCTATACGGTTCGTGTCATACACGATAAGAATGAAAATGGATATTGGGATATTGGTAATTTTATGACCAAAACAAAGCCAGAACCGATTTACTATTTACCTGGTAAAATAAAATTAAAGGCTAATTTTCAGTTGACAGACCTGTGGATAAGTCCCGAATAAACCCACAATTTATCCACAATTAAGAAAGATGACTGTGGATAATAAATTTACGTATAGGACTCCTGTGGATAAACCAACACTTATCCACATAAATGTGCAAACTTATCCACATCAACCTAGGGCTAGTAAAAGTGATAATTAATTAATAACCAATCGTTTATAAAGTAAATTTGTACTTATCCACTTATCCACAGAGAACAATAATTAAAAACAAAAAAGAGATATTTAAAAATTTAATTTTTTTTAATATACCATGTGGAAAACTTTATTCATTTTGCTTTTCTGTTTTCCAAACTATTTGTTTGCGTTTCAATTTCAGACTGCCCCGACTGATAGTTTGGTGGCATTAGAATTTAGCCAGAGCCTCTCATTCATTCAAACACCTGCCTATTCAAAGCAAAAAGAAGAATTAATAGCCCAATTATTCACAAAATCCTTTCATTCTGGTGCAATATTGATTAATGATGTGTTAAATAAAATTTATGAAGATAATTTAGAATCATATTTAATCAATGTGTGTGGAAAAAATGTGGATAACTTAAATCCACGTGCTCAGGCTCGCGTTCTTTTGCTCATGGGCGATGCACAGAGTTCGATGGGTCAACATTACGAAGCCTTATTGTCCTATGCAAAAGCAGAAAAGAAAGTAAAAGACTCGCCTTTGGCATATGAGTCCAAGTGGCGGACGGCGAAGGCCTATTATTATGCAGGAGATTTTGATTTGGCTAAAGAGTTGTTGGATATTTTAAAACAAGGAACTGATCGTGAAATTGCGAATGATGCCTTGAATCTGAGAATGTTTTTGGATGATCATTTGGGAATCGATTCCTTAGAGAAAGATGTTCGTCAATGGGTTCAAATTCAAAAACTGCAAAATTTTCAGAAATGGAAAGCTGCCGATGAGGCCTTGGATAAATTTTTAAATTCGCCTCCTCAAGAAAATCTACTCGATGATATCATCTATCTGCGGGCCCAACGCGCTTTTCAAAAAAAGGATTTCTCAGGAGCGAAATCTCTCTTTTTAGAATGTTATCAAAAATTCCCGTTGGATATTTATGCGGACGATGCGCTATATCAATATCTTCAGCTAGATCAGTTTCAAGACGAAAAGCTTGGTTTTCAATTTATTCAGCAATTTCCCAGTAGTTTATTTGTTGATGCCGTTCGAAGCCATTTGCTGAATCCAAAAAAATAATTTTAAAGTTCTAATCGGGTATCGGGTAAATAACTAACTTTGAACGATTAAAAACCTTTGTCAACTATGTTAGAATCCTCCGCTTTCACCCGTGTATTCGATTTATTAAAACCCCTTGAGACACTTGAAAAACCCGATTTGTTTTGCAAAAAGCGTGACGGTGTTTGGTCAAAATATTCGTCCAGCGAATCTTTAGATGTTATTCAAAATATGGCGATGGGTCTGATTGAATTGGGTATCAAGCCTGGTGAAAAAGTGGCTATCATTTCGGGAAATCGACCCGCATGGAATTTTGTTGATTTTGCTACGCAAATCATCGGAGGCGTGACAGTTCCTATGTACCCAACAATTACCGTAGAAGATTATGCGTTTATTTTCGAAAACGCGGAAGTTAAGCTCGTGTTTGTGGAAGGAGAAGATTTATATTTAAAAGCCAAAGAAGCCGCAAAAGGAAATAAAAATATTCAAGCGATTTATTCCTTTGACCCTGTTGAAGGCGCGCCCATCTGGACAGATGTGCGGGATGCGGGCCAAGGGAAAGACAGGTCTGTTTTGCAAACCTTGCAAGACGCGGTGAAGCCGGAGGATTTATTGACTTTAATTTATACCTCGGGAACGACGGGCCGGCCGAAAGGGGTCATGTTAACCCACCACAACATTGTTAGCAACGTAAAGTCGCTTGAGCGGGGCAAGTTTTTTAATTTAAAAGCGGGTGATAAAGCGCTTAGTTTTTTACCCCTTTGTCATATTTATGAGCGTACCGACATTTACCTCTATATGTTTTATGGGGTTTCTACCTATTATGCGGAAAATATGGAGACGATTGCGGATAATATCCGGGAAGTTCAGCCGACGATGTTTGCTACCGTACCCCGTTTACTTGAAAAAGTATATGATAAAATCATGGCCAAAGGAAATGAGTTAACCGGTTTCAAACGCACCTTATTTTTTGCAGCGATTGATTTTGGTTTGCAATATGATCCAATGAAAAAATTGGGTTTCCTTGATTCATTAAAATTAAGTATTTATCGAAAGTTGATTTTTAGCAAATGGCGCGAGGCTTTGGGTGGAAAGATTCGTTTGATCACGTCAGGGTCTGCGGCTTTGCAACCGCGTCTTTCTCGCGTGTTTTGGGCGGCCGGAATACCGATTTCGGAAGGTTATGGCTTGACAGAAACCTCGCCAGTCATTTCGGTTTCACGGGTAGAGCCGATTGATTTCCAAGTGGGGTGTGTCGGCTCGGTCTTGGATTGTTTAGAATTAAAAATTGCCGAAGACGGAGAAATTTGTGTCAAAGGTGATTCCATCATGCCGGGGTATTATAAAAATCCAGAAGCGACGGCGGAGGCGATTGACAAGGATGGTTGGTTTCATACGGGAGACATCGGCGAAATGGTCCAAGGGAAATATTTGAAGATCACGGATCGGAAGAAAGAAATATTTAAAACGTCGGGCGGAAAATATGTGGCGCCACAATTGGTCGAAAATAAGTTGAAGGAATCTTCTTTCATCGAACAATGCATGGTGACCGGCGAAGGCCAGAAATTCCCATCGGCCTTAATCATTCCAGAATTTGCGGCCTTGGCGGCTTGGTGTAAGCAAAATGACATCGAGGTGACGAGTACGGAGGACATGATTGCCAACAAAAAGGTATTCGCTAAAATGGAAGAAGAAGTTCGGATGACCATGGCGGCTGTGGCGAAATATGAACAGGTGAAACGCTTTGTCCTATTGCCTCGTTTGTTCACGATCGCGGATGGCGAGATAACGCCAACCCTTAAATTAAAACGCAAGCAAATCTATGCGAAACATGAGGCGGCGATTTTGGCACTTTACGAATAATTTGCCTTTTAGTAAATAGGCATGCGCTGAGCGCTAAAATTTTTGTAATTTCGTAGCCAATTATCTTTTCAAACGTTATGTCTCATTCAAAAAAGGTTGCGTTAATTACCGGTGTTACGGGCCAAGATGGCGCTTATTTAGCGGAATTATTGCTTTCCAAAGGATACACGGTTCATGGAATTAAGCGGAGAAGCTCCTTAATTAACACGGGTCGTATTGACCACATTTACGAAGATCCTCATGTGGATTCGTCGAACTTTCATTTGCATTATGGCGATTTAAGTGATTCTACGAATATCATCCGGATCATTCAGGACGTACAACCGGATGAGATTTACAATTTAGGTGCGATGTCACACGTAAAGGTGTCTTTCGATGAGCCAGAATATACCGCGCAGGTCGATGGCATCGGAACGCTACGTATTTTAGAAGCCGTTCGCCTCTTAGGTATGACACACAAAACCAAGATTTACCAGGCATCTACGTCTGAATTATATGGCTTAGTCCAAGAAGTTCCCCAATCTGAAAAAACGCCTTTTTACCCGCGCTCACCTTATGCGGTGGCTAAATTGTATGGCTACTGGATCACGGTGAATTATCGGGAGGCCTATGATATGTTTGCGGTCAACGGGATTCTGTTTAATCACGAATCGCCCTTACGTGGGGAGACATTTGTGACACGCAAGATTACGCGAGGCGTGGCGCAGATTGCGCTGGGTCAGCAACAAAAATTATTCCTCGGAAACCTTGATGCCAAACGTGATTGGGGTCACGCGAAGGATTATGTGGTAGCGATGTGGTTAATTTTACAACAAGAAAAACCAGAGGATTTTGTCATCGCAACAGGAATTACTACGACCGTGCGTGATTTTATTCGGATGGCTTTTGCCGAAGTGGGAATCGAATTAGCGTTTACAGGCGAAGGCGAAAACGAAGTGGCTACAGTTGTTTCGTGCTCGAATCCTTTGTACCAAGTGCCGGTTGGCCAAGAAGTCGTAGCCGTGGATCCGCGTTATTTCCGTCCGACGGAAGTGGAATTATTAATCGGCGATCCGACGAAAGCCAAAGAAAAATTAGGCTGGACGCTTGAATTTGATTTACCTGCATTGGTCAAAGATATGATGAGTTCGGACGTGGCGCTATTCTCAAAAAAATAATATGCAAGCAAGCATCGCGGTAATCGGTTTAGGTTATGTGGGATTTCCCTTGGCGGTGGAATTTGGAAAATTATATCCAACGCTCGGTTTTGATATCGATCAGGCGCGCATTGCTGAATTGCAAAGAGGCTTCGACCGGACGCAAGAAGTGTCGGAGGCGCAATTAGCCGCGACTGTTTCTCTGCGATTTTCTTCGCAGGCGGAAGATTTACGATCATGTAATACGTTTATTGTCACGGTTCCTACGCCCATTGACCATTTTAAAAAACCGGATTTAAGCCCGCTGATAAAGGCTTCGGAGATGATCGGTCGGGTGTTAAAAAAAGGGGATATCGTGATTTATGAATCGACGGTCTATCCGGGGTGTACCGAGGAGGATTGTGTGCCGGTCTTGGAAAAAAACTCTGGATTGGTCTTTAACCAAGACTTTTTCTGTGGCTATTCGCCGGAACGGATTAACCCAGGCGACAAGGTGAATACCTTAACGAAAATCAAAAAAGTAACTTCAGGTTCTACGCCGGAGGTGGCAGAACAGGTAGATGCTTTGTATCGGTCCATCATTCAAGCGGGAACGCATAAGGCGAGTTCGATTAAAGTAGCGGAAGCGAGCAAGGCGATCGAGAATGCGCAGCGGGATGTGAATATTTCGTTTGTGAATGAGTTGGCCCTGATTTTTGATCGAATGGGCATCGATACGACGGAGGTATTGGAAGCGGCCGGAACGAAATGGAATTTTTTGAATTTTAAACCAGGTTTGGTGGGCGGCCATTGCATAGGTGTGGATCCGTATTATTTGTTACACAAATCGGAGAGTTTGGGCTATTACCCGCAGGTGATTTTGTCGGGTCGGCGCGTAAATGACAACATGGGTATTTTTGTGGCCAATAAACTGGTCAAATTAATGATTCAAAAAGGCAAGAAAATAGGTGGTGCCCGGACATTAATGTTGGGGATTACCTTTAAAGAAAATTGTCCAGATATTCGCAATTCGCGTGTGGTTGATATTTATAAGGAATTGATTGATTTTGGCATGGTGGTGGACGTGTATGATCCGTGGGCGAATGCAGAAGAGGTTGAGAAAGAACATGGTATTTCCTTGGTGACAAAGCTTGGGGAGACCTATGATGCGATTGTATTGACGGTGGCGCATGGGGAATTTTTGGGCTTGCCTTTTGCTCGTTTAAAGGCAAAAGATGGGATTATTTTTGATATTAAGTCTGTATTAGATAAGGCTTTGGTAGATGCTCGATTATAAATATGGCTTGGTACGCGATTTATACAAAGTCTCGGATGGAGAAAAAAGTGGCGCTGCGCTTGCAGGAGGCTGGGATAGATTGTTATTGTCCGGTGACGAAGCGGAATAAACAGTGGTCGGATCGTAAAAAAATCGTGGACGAAGTCTTGTTTCGGTCCTATGTTTTTGTGAATATTGATTTGCCAAAACAAAGCGAGGTTGTTCGAAAGACGTTTGGGGTGGTGAATTTTGTGTATTGGTTGAGTAAGCCGGCGGTGATTCAGGATGGGGAGATTTTGGCGATCCAACAGTTTTTGTCGGATCACGTAGAGGTGGAGGTGTTGGGCGCAACGGTCCAAGTGGGCGATTTTATCACCATCGACACCGGCCCACTGAAAGGGAAAACGGCGGAAGTGATGGGATTGAAAAACAAAAACGAGGTTCGTTTGCGGATTGATAGTTTAGGATTTGAACTAGTGGCCAAATTGGCCCATGGATAAATGAAAATAAAAGCGGCGTTTTTGATGGGTTTGTTGATGCTGGCGGCAGTAGGCGTTCAGGCACAAGAGCGTACCTATGAACCTGTGTTTTCGATGGGGGGAGGATATACGTCGGGTGCCTATACGCCATTTTGGTTGCGGGCGAATCAGTTTGGGGAGGTACCTACGTGGGAGAGTTATTATCATGCGGGGATGTCGGCGAAGATGGAATACCGGAAGGGTCGTCGGGCCGACTGGGCCATGGGTGCCACGGCGCGCGTGAATTTAACCGAGACGAGATCTGATTTCTTTTTTCAAGAGGCGTATATCAAAGGGAAATTCGGCATTTTTGAGCTGTCGGTCGGCCGCAAGAAATACATCCAAGGCCTCGCGGATACGACCTTGAGTTCAGGTTCTTACATCTTATCAGGGAACGCCTTGCCGATGCCCAAAATCGAAATTGTCGTGAATGACTTTTGGGCTCCCGGATTTTTAGGGGGTATTGCGGCGTTTAAAGGGAATTTTGTACACGGTTGGTTCGATAAGGATCGGTCGAATGTCACCCAGGTATTTTTACATCAAAAATCGTTTTATGGTCGGCTCGGAAAATCCTCATGGCCCGTTAAGTTTTATGGGGGCTTTAATCACCAGGTACAATGGGGAGGAACGAAGCGCTATTTACCCGCGTCCATTACGAATGCAAGCGGCTCAAAAACAAGTTTGCTATCCGATTATTTTTACGTAATTACTGGAAAATCATTGGCTGCTGCCGGGGGCGATACGGCTACCTATGGTGCGAATGACGGGTTTAACCGACTAGGAAATCATTTAGGATCCGTGGATGTGGGGATGGAGATTGAATTGAAAGCTGGTAAATTGTTTTTCTATCGCCAAAGCGTGTATGAAGACGGATCCTTGTTTCATGGCAATAATATTACAGATGGCTTGCATGGTATTTCTTTTACGAGACACGCAGAACAGGGTCTTTTGAAAATCGTAGTAGAATATTTTAACACGACTTCGCAAGGGGGTGCGGGAGGCTCTGAAAATACAGTGGCGGAATTAAGGGGACAGGATAATTATTTCAACAATGGTGAATTTCCCGAAGGCTGGACGTACATGGGCAAGGGGCTTGGCTCGCCTTTGATGACCTTAGATTCAGAAACAGGATTAAATCCGACGTTTAACACCTATTTTGACAATAACCGAGTGGAAGCATTTTACGTGGGAGCGGAGGCGCTTTTAGGCGAAAATCATCTCACATTCCGCGGAAGCTTGTCGAATGCGATTGGGTTTTATGGCAATGAATATGTACCCGTAAAGCGTCAAATTTCCGCAGGCTTACAATGGCAACGGCCCATGCCTTGGATTAGCGAAGGCGCACAATTAAAAGCCAATATCGGTTTCGATACAGGGGATTGGAAAAAAGATGTATTTGGAGGGAATCTAAGTCTTTCGATTCCGTTGCTTTAACCAAAGAACAAATAACTCACCCCGATTGCCGTAATAATCCCCACCGCATCTGCGAATAATCCCGCCCAAAGCGTATAGCGGATGTTTTTGATGTGAACGGAGCCAAAATAGAGGGCGACCACATATAAAATCGTTTCAGCAGAACCTTGGAAAACACATGCAAGTCGGCCCACAAACGAATCGGGCCCATGCGTTTTCATCGTATCGATCATCATGGCGCGTGAACCGCTGCCGGAGATGGGATGCAACAAGGCCGTCGGCATCGCATCCGTAAAGCGATTATCGATCCCCGCCAGATCCACCACATATTTCATTCCATCCACCATAAAACCAAGGACGCCGGAATTTCGGAGGCATGAAATGGCGACTAGCATCCCCACTAAATACGGAATGATCCGCACGGATGTTTCGAAACCGCCTTTGGCACCCTCCACGAAGGTCGAGAAGATGTCGATCTTTTTCCAAAACGCTGCGACGATGAAAGATAAGATCAAGCTGAACAAAAGACCATTGCTTAGGACTTTGGATTGAAGCTCGATTTGCTCTTTTGACAAGCTGCTGAAATACCATAAAATTCCCCCCAAAAGTAAGGTTAAGCCTGAAATCCAAGCAAATAGGACGGGTTCGAAAAGACGTATTTTTTGTTTGATGGATACCCAAATAAGCCCCGTCATCGTCGTCGCATAGGTCGCCATGAGGCAAGGAATGAATACGTCGGAGGCGTCCTGGGCCCCATAAATGGCGCGTTGGCCCATGATGCTTAAGGGAATTAAGACGGGGCCGGCGCTATGCAGAACTAAAAACATAATTTGAGCATTCGAGGCGGTATCTTTACTTGGATTTAATTCTTGAAGGCCCTGCATCGCCTTGAGGCCGAAGGGCGTGGCGGCATTGTCGAGGCCAAGTAAATTGGCCGAAAAATTCATGATCATTTGCCCATGGACGGGATGATCTTGTGGAATTTCAGGAAATAATCGTGTAAAAAAGGGACGGATGCGACGTGCTAAAAAGTGAATGGCACCGGCCTTCTCGCCCACTTGCAAAATGCCCATGAAAAAGGTCATAACACCTGCAAGCGGTAAGGCGATTTTCATCACGGCGAGTTCGGCGGATTCGAACATGCCGTCGACTAGGAGTTTAAAGATATCAGCATTGCCGAAAAAGATAAACTGGATACACGCCACCACAAAAGCCACCCCAAAAAACAAAAACCAAATCCAATTTAATGCCATAGCCGTTTCGAGAAATAAATTTTGGCTAAATTTAGGGAAATTCTTTTTGAAACATGCCTCTCCTCTTCCTTGTTTTTTTCCTCCGAACTCTTTCAGAACCAGGATGTGTATATGAAAAAACGATGGCCGAACAAGGCCTTTTTGAAGTCCAACAAGCCATTCCCGGCATCCTTGTCCAACTTAAATACGCCACCCCGGACAATTTCATGCATAAAAACGTTTATGGATGTTTGCAAAAGGCCTATTTACAAAAGGAGGTTGTCGCGCGACTAAAAAAGGCACAGGACTATTTATCGGCAAATCATCCTGGCTACCATTTCCTGATTTATGATGCGACGCGGCCGTTGGCCAAGCAATGGGATTTATGGAATGCTTTGCCGCAATACCCTCCGAAGCTGCGGAGTAATTATGTCGCAAATCCGGTGGAACACTCCATTCACAATTATGGAAGTGCGGTGGATTTGACGGTGGCAGATGAACAAGGGCGGCCTTTGGAGATGGGAACCCCCTTTGATTATTTTGGTGAAATGGCGTATCCGTCGCGGGAAAAGGCTTTGTTGGCCTCCGGAAAATTAAGCAAAGAAGCCTATCAAAATCGGCTTATTTTACGTCAGGCCATGGTTCATGGCGGCTTTATGCCCATTCAATATGAATGGTGGCATTTCAATGCATTTTCTCGGGCGGAGGCGAAACGGAGGTTCGCGGTGCTAAAGTAAATATGGGTTTTATCCTGATTGCTTGCCGTTTATCCAAAAATCACCCAGCAGGCCGTCGAAAATGCGTAAACTTGCAGGCAAATTTTTTTGAGGCATGATGGCATTCACACAAGGTATACGAACAACTCTTTTCTCCGCTCTTTTTTCAGCGGGGACTTTATTGGCATTAGGCCAAACGACGGCGATTCAGGGCAACGGGCGCGTGCCGACCTTAACCCTCGCTCAGGCAGTGGAAACGGCTTTGCAGCATAATTTGAATGTAAAGTCCTACGAGGTGAGTTTGAAGAATGCGGAGCTTACGTATCAACAAGCGAAATACAATCAATTACCCTCTTTGAACGGAAATATTAATCAGGCGGCTAGTTTTGGCCGATCGATTAACCCCTATACCAATGGCTATGATTCTCGGAATATTAATTACAACAATGTGGGCTTGAATGCCAGTGTGTTGATATTTAATGGAGGACAGTTGAAGAATAACATCGCGCAAACGGATTTCAGTTTAAAGGCTTCGCGGGAAGATTTATTATCGATTCGGGACAATATATCCTTGCAAGTGGTTTTATCCTATGTGGCGATTCTGAATGCGGAGGATCAATTGACCATTGCCAAAAACCAAACTCAAATCACCAAATTACAGATTGATCGGACGGAGAAATTGGTGCGGGCGGGTACCTTAGCGAATTCGAGTTTATTGGATTTAAAGGCGCAATTGGCCAATGAAGAGTCGAATGTGGTTTCGTTTCAAAGTACCTTGGATTTGAATCGCTTGACGTTGGTTCAATTGTTGAATGATGTGAACATGAGCGTCTTTGATTTAGAGCGGATTCAGGTGCCGGTGCCGAGTGCGAAGGCATATGAAACGGGAATTTCAGATATATATGCGAAGGCGATTGCGGCGCAGCCTTTGGTGCGTGCAGCTGATTTTCGGGTACAAAGTGCGGCGAAGAGTGTGGAGGTGGCGAAGGCATTTCGTTTGCCGAGTTTGAGTTTAAATGGAAGTTGGTCCGCCAATCAATCCAACGCGTTAAAGTCCTATGAGATTTTGGGAACGAAGACAGTTAATTTAGGGAATGTGGCGATTGGAGGACAAAATTATCCGATTACGACGACGCAGGCGAATGTGGTAGAGGGTTCGACGGTGGATTATTTTGATCAGTTGAACAATACGCAAAACAAAGTCATTTCGATGAATTTGAGTATTCCGATTTTCACGAAATATGTGAATAAGACGCGGGTTTCGCAGGCGAATTTGCAGCGCCAGAATGCCGAGATTGCGGCGGAGCAAGCAAGGTTGACTTTGCGGCAGAATATTGAGCAGGCCTATGTGAATATGTTGAATGCGGCCAAGAAATATGAGGCGGGTACGGTGCAGGTGTCGGCGTTAGAGGAGTCGTTTCGGGCCTCGGAGAGTCGTTTTAATGCGGGTACGATTGATTTTGTGAGTTATAATTTACAGAAAACGAATTTGGATAAGGCGCGGTTGGGATTGGTACAGGCGAAATACGATTATGTGTTTCGGACGAAGATTTTAGATTATTATCAAGGAAAGAGTTTAACATTTTAATTAGTAAATAAAACAAACGAGGGGGCTGGAGGGTCTCTGGTTAACAGGTACGATTATGGCAAAAGCAACGAATACGAAGCGGACATGGATGATCATCGGAGGGGTGATTGTGGTGATATTGGGAGGATTATTTTTGGCAAAGAAGATGGAGTGGATTGGGAAGGTGGAGCCGACGGAGGTGGAATTCACGAAGGTTTCCCGCGCGACGATTATTGAAAAAGTCAGTGCGTCTGGGAAGATTCAGCCGGAGGTGGAAGTGAAGGTGTCGCCGGATGTGTCTGGGGAGATTGTTTCCTTGAAGGTCGCGGAGGGGGATTCGGTGGTGGCGGGTCAGGAATTATTGAAGATTCGTCCGGATAATTATGTGAGTTTATTGGCTCGAGCGGAGGCACAGGTGAATGCGATGAAGGCGAGTATGGAGCAGAGTAAGGCGGTGTTGGCGCAGAGTGAGGCGCGGTTGAGCAAGACGAAGATGGATTACGATCGAAATGTGAAATTGCATGCGGATAAGGTGATATCGGATTCGGATTTTGATCAGTTTTCGTCGGCTTATATGGTAGCTAAACAAGATTTAGAGGCGGCGAAGGCGAATGTGAAGGCGGCGAATTTTAATGTGAAGAGTTCGGAGGCGGGACTGAAGGAGGCGCGGACGAATTTGACGAAGACGACGATTTATGCGCCACAGAGTGGGATTATTTCGAAGTTGAATGTGGAATTAGGGGAACGTGTAGTGGGGACGTCACAGATGGCGGGAACGGAGATGTTGCGGATTGCGAATTTGAATAATATGGAGGTGCGGGTGAATGTGAATGAGAATGATATTACGCGGGTGAGTTTGGGGGATTCGGTGATGATTGATGTGGATGCTTTTTCGACGTCAGAGCGGAAATTTAAGGGGATTGTGTATGAGATTGCGAGTTCGGCGAATTCGACGGGCGTGGCGTCGGTGACGACGGATGCGGTGACGGAGTTTGAGGTGAAGATTCGGGTGTTGCGGAGTTCGTATCAGGATTTGATCAAGGGAAAATTGTCGTATCCGCTCAAGCCAGGTATGACGGCTTCCGTGGAGGTATTGACGAATCGGAAGGAAAAGGTATTAACGGTGCCATTGGCGGCTGTGACGACGCGGGAGATTGGTGCTGTGGAGGTTTCGGCGCCGATGGGTGGAGAGAAGAAGGAAGATGGGCCGGCGGTAGTGACGCAAGAAGATGCGAATGCGGCGAAGAAGCGGAAGGAAAATACGAAGGAAGTGGTGTTTGTGATGGAGAAGGGTGGCAAGGTGAAGCAGATCGAGGTAAAGACGGGGATTTCGGATTTTGAAAATATTGAGATCGTGTCGGGCTTGTCGGAGGGTCAAGAGATTATTTCGGGGCCATATGCGACGGTGGCTAAGAAGTTGAAGGCCGGAGACTTAGTCAAGAAAAAAGAAATAAAGAAGGACGAAAAGGCGTCTGAGAAGAAATAAAATCAAAAAAATAAGGGGGCTATCTTGCATTTAATGAAATAGCCCCCTATTTTTGCATTCCCGTTATGGGAGAAACTCCTTCTTAGCTCAGTTGGTTAGAGCACATGACTGTTAATCATGGGGTCCTTGGTTCAAGCCCAAGAGAGGGAGCGGTAATCAAAAAGAGGTCATAATCGACCTCTTTTTTGTTTTTAGACTCTTTCAAAACTTCATTTAAATCAAATAGGACACGAATTGGTTCAGTGAATGGGGTGGTTGCAACTCTTCCATTTTCAACTATCAGTTTTTCATCAAAGATGCAACTCAATATCTTAAATTTTGTAGTACCATTAGCGCTTCTGTAGTAGGAAACGAGGTTCTCTAACATAGGAATGTGTTTTTTAACATAGCTTCTAAATAAACTACCATTCTCTTTAATGTTTGCAACTTTGTCATTTAACGACACTAATTCAACGTCTAATTTGAACTTTATTTCGTTGTATGCCTTAGAGCCTAACTCTCCATCTAAGAATGTATTTAAAAGGTTTGTCTGTCTTGTCTGAATACGTTCTATATCCTTCTGTAATTTGGATAAATCATTAGCCTTATTGACTTCTTCACGGCTCATTACTTTCTCAAGAATTGAGTGGTATAACTTAACTGATTCTGCAGAAAACTGAATCGATTTTAATATGTCCTCAATGCTATCATGAACATCTCCAATTCGATGTCTTTGGGTTTTATCACATTTTGGACACAAATAGTAATGATGTTTTGAGCCACTTCTACCTGTTGAGGCATATGCAGTTAATGACCGTTGTGAATGAACAGGACATTTTAACAAACCCTTGAGAGGATATAAATCAGTTTTATCTAATCCAAACTTCATATTTCTTCTCCGGCCATCTAAAACATCATTAGCTTTATAAAAGAGTTCTTCTGATATTAATGGTTCATGTAGTCCTTTTGCATATACTTCAGGGTTGTCTTTGTATTCTTTAACATGAATTTTCCCAATATAAACTTGGTTTCTAATAATGATTGGGAAGTTATTTTTGGTCATTTTGACTCCCTTAGAGTATAACCATTTACGAACCTCATCTGCCGAATATGCTCCTGAGGCCATTCTTTCAAATGATTCAATAATTAATGGAGCCTTCTCGTTTCGGATTAATGTCGAGTTCTTCCCATCTCTAAAGTTATTATAACCTTTGGGTGCAGTACCCATCCAACAACCCTCTAATTTTGCACGTCTTGAAGCTTCTGTGGTTCGAATAGAGTTCTTGTCGTTTTCAATCTCTGGAGCCGTTAGATACAAAGCCAACAACATTTTATTGTCTGGTATTGACAAGTCTAATGGCTGTTCAACAGATTCAACTTTAATACCCAATTTATCGAGGTACTTAATCATTGTTAGGGCGTCTAACTGATTTCTGCTAAATCTGTCCCACCGTAAAAAAACAATTTTTTGAACCAGTCCCTTGTTCGCCTTTATGAACGCAAGAATTTTGTTCCATTGCGGTCTTTCAAAAGTCTTCGCCGAGTAGTCTTCGGTAAATGTTCTTAAAACCTTAAAATCCTTTACTTCAGAATACTTTGAAAGTACACTTTCTTGATGAGCAAGTGAATATCCTTTTTCAGCTTGCTCGTCTGTACTCACTCGGATATAATGTATAACATTCGTCATGCTCTTCTTCTTTTAAATTTTCATTTATATAGTTGTTGTACTCTATTTCTGCTAATGAAAAAAGGAAGTCTCTTATCATTAGGACCTGTTCTGTGGTAAACTTGGTTTTACCGGCATTCAGGATTTTGGTTGCATCTTTTTGATTTACCATGGTATGAAGTGTTTAAAAATATGGCGATAATATGGATTATGCTGCATTTTTTGTTAGATATGGAAATTATTCTTCTTCAATGATTGGGCAATATTTTAATATTTCAGAATAATCCAGTTGGCCTATTTCTAATGTAGTTTGTATTTCTACCCCAAATCCCTTAAATACCTCTATCTCATTCATTAAAAGAAATTGGCTTCTAGCAATTCTGTTGAAATCTGTAGATAGGACCGTATCGATTTCACCTGGGGTGTTTTTAATATATGATTTAATTTTTGACCACTCTGGCCTTTCTATTGTGCTCCCAGAATATATCTCACGGTATGCTCCAATGATTTGATAATTATTTGCCCGGCAATGAGCTATCAATTCTTCCTCTTGTCGATTAAGGGGATTTAGGCCTTCTATGTCATCAAGAACTGCAATCCTAGAATAGATGATTACTTTTTTCATGATTGTCTATATTTAAAAGTTGTATTTTTTATGGCGCCTGACCTTTGATGCAACGATAAGCCTTTTATTTATTTTCAGAATCATTACATCAAGATGTGGCCTTTTGACTTTTCGATGATTTGTTGTTATTGAAAGAAGTTAGTAGGCGGAGCATTGCCCCGCCACTAATCATATAAACAAAAACAAACGAGCAATTTGAGCTATTATGAAAATGAATGGTCATCAACATTATTGTCGTCCCACTCTTCCACAGTTACATCAGCAATACCTTGAAAATATACATCAATAACTTCATCAGCATCAATGTCATCAAAATCAACTCTTCCTGTTAGGTTTGGCATATCCGAACCGTATTCATTCATAAGTTTAAGGTATGCGGCATCGTAGTCATTTTCATCAAAAGAATAATCCACTGGAACCTCAAATCGTTGAGTTACCAATACTTCCATTACTACATCTACTAAAATCTCTTTTGTGTTATAATTTTTCATTTTATTTAAAATTAAATTGTTAGTTAAAAGTGGACCTAACCGTTAAATCCACATGTTTTTTTACTTATTTGACACACAAATCCCCCTACCCATCTTTTCGATGAGGATTTCATTATTCAACATGTTTTTGAAGAATATCTAAATCACGGTGATATTGCGATTTTTATGCGACCAGTTCATATACCTTGTCTGCTTCAAGTTGATTCAATGCACGAGGTTCGAATTCCCGTAAACTTTCAGCTAAAATACGTTTTGATGTTTCAACGTTTTGTTCATAAAGCTCGACTCCACAAAATCTGTAGCCCATCATTAAAGCTGTCCGACCACAACTTGCCCCACCTAGGAACGGGTCAAAAACAAGTGGTTTATAATCCTCTGTCGGCTTTGGAGAAAATGTAGACAAAAATATTGCCGGTAACATCTGAGAGAAAGTTGCTGGGTGATATTCTTCACCTTCCACATGTTTGATTCTCGCCGTATTGGTCTGAACCGTTACAATATCATGTAGCTCGTTCTCACTCATAATTGTACGCAATTGCTTGTAGAAGTTTGGCACATAATAGTTAACGCCATCCCAACCATAATCCTTACATCCACGAGAAATCTTAAAATCAGAAACATCTTTCTTAACCTTAAATCTATTGAAGTAATAATTTCTTGATTTGGCAAAATGTAGAACAACTTCATAACTTGGTTGGAATCTATGGTTCTGATTTGATATTGGTTTATTTGAATCCTTTCTCCAAATAATGCGGTCCACATAAAACGCACCTCTTTTAATCATTTCAACCACAACATTTTCAATGACCCCAAGGCATTGACCCTTATCGTATGTTTCACCAAGATTAACAAACATACTTCCCGAATCTTTCAATCTGTTGTATGGTTTCATCAAACTATCAACTAATCTCTCGGCGTATAACTGTGGTGTTGCCTCCCAACCCATTTCATTTGGGTCATCACCGTATTTACGTAATTTATAATATATCGGTGATGTAAATACAACGTCGATTTCCATATTCACTGGCAATTCTACATCCTCAATGCTTCCGTGAATTACCTCATAATCCTCTGTCTTGATTGGATAAACTTCAATTTCAGTAAAACCTTCATTTCTTTTATAGTTGAATGTATCAACTAATTGCTCCACCTTATCTTTCTTGAACTCACCCTTTAGAAACTTGTCAAGGATTTGAGATTCTTTTTCCTTCCCATATCCATAATCTTCTCTTGCTAATGTTTCCACAGCAAATGCGGCTTCAGAAACACGAATTTTATCCTCAAAAACTTGCTCAACTAAGTTCAACTCATCCCCGTTCTTCATTGTCCAATTAATGACATTCATCATTAAGATTACATTACTTCTTGACCAACCTTTTCCCATTGTAGATGACAAAAAGTCGTATCTCTTGTTTCGGTCTCGTAATGGATTTGAATCACCGGTATCAAGTCTCAAAATAGAAATGAATTCCCGCATTTTCTCTTTAGGAGTTTTTACCTTTTGGATTTGCGTATGAACAATTAAATCGGCTAGTGAGAAATCCTCAGACTCTGTGTCAATTTCTAATACATTAACTTCGACATCATTTTTTTCAGAACGAAGGATTGCTTGATAACGTAGCACCCCATTGACAATAAAAAACTGTCCGTTAACTTTTACAACTGTGATTGGCTCTAACTGACCAAACTCTTTGATACTTGTCTTAAGTGTATCGACCTCCATTGAACGACTTTCATAGTCGTATAAATTTTTCATCTCTTGCGGGATGACAACTTGGGAAATGTCCAATTTTTGAACGGTTCCGGTAACTGTGATTTGTGTTTTGCTTTCCATTTTTGTGGGGTTTAGCGTGAAACGATGCTCGAAGTTCCACACATAAAATCCCATACGTAAAACAAAAAAGGTCCTGAAAACTACATCAGAACCTTCCTTTAAAATAACCGCAACCTTTCGGAAACTATAACTCCTTGTCTATTGAAATATACTTTTCATCAATTGAAATTTTATAAACATCATCAACCTTTTTAAGCAAGTAAAAACTAACTAATCCTTCTCCAAGAAGGGAATTTAAGGCCTTGTTGATATCCCATACTGTTGAATAAAAAGAATTTCCCTCTCTTATATCAGTTAAATTTTTAAGTGTTTTTTCATCACCTCCTCTTCTCATTTTAAAATACAAATCCCTTAATTCATTATAATTTTTTTCTAAATCAAATTGATTAACTCCTTCCAGATTTTTCAAATAAAAAACATATAATGTTCTAGCAATTGCTTCAAAATCAACATGATTGTTAAAGCCTTCAATAAATACTTTATAAATTTTTCCGGTTTTTCTAACTTCTACCTTTTTAGGAGTTATCTCTCCTTTCTCTAAAAACTTCCTTACAATTCCTTTTCTAATATTTTCAATTTCCCCTTGAATATGTAAACCTAATTCAATACTGTTTCCGGAGTTGATGAATCGCTCTTGACAAGATTCGCAAATATCGGCGGTTCTAAGCTTTAATATAATATCTCTTTTATTTTGACACATATCATTAATACAACCGATTGGATGCCAATGGACATTGGGCTCAGATTCTACTTCTCCCAATTCTATATTTAAGTTTATAAAAGATTGGAAAATATTTTCCATTACTTGGTAAGCAATGCCGTACTTTTGGTTTTTGCCGGTATAGGTCTCCCAATCATTTATATCTATAAAAATATTTTTACCACGGAATGCACTAAACCATTTATTCTCATTAGGAATGGCAGTTAAAACAACCACGAAATCTTCTTTAGATATTCCTTGAGATTGATAGTAGTATCTGCGATATGCGGTACATAAATTAAATAATCCATCAAAGGATAATAAGCGTACATTTTCAAAAGAATCATCCATTTCAACAAATGCCTCAATTTCATTGGTAGAAAGCGATGGCAATTGTTTAAACTCTATTGGACCAACAACTTGTGTTAACAAATCAAAAACTTCTTTCACTTCCGAGGATTCAACCTCTGGGGTTGATGATAGATAAACTTTCATATTTTTTGAATTTAAAGCCTCTTTATTGATAGGTCTAATACCTGTAACTTATTAAGTATATTGGATACTCTAGAGGACAATCTTTTTATTTCTTGAAGTTTTTTATAAAGGATAATATCTGATTTTTCTAACTCATCTACTTCAAGGTTTTCAATCGATTTATGTAATTCCGCCATAAAGTCATTGGCATAACCTTCATAGTCGTTATGATGCGATATCTTTTGCATTTCAAAAACTAAATCCAAATTATTAGGGATTTCAATGGTCGTTTTAAGATAGCCATATACCTTAGACTTTATATTTTTAATAAATCTATCGGTTAAAAAATCATGTAGATTAAATTCATTACAATCTTCTGGCAATAATTCATCAAGTTCGATTTCTGAAAATAATTCTTCCCCTAAATCATTAAGGTGAGAAATAATTGCATAGAAACATGTCTTATTGTGATTTAAAGAATCAGTATAAATAAGTAACTGAATTTTAGGATTAAGTACACGAATCAACCTCTCTCGTAATATGAAAAACTCCTTGGTCTTATTAGAGACGATGGAACGATTATTTAGTATAAAAGACAATTGGCTGTCAACATATTTGAAGTATTCATAAAAAGAAATCATATTAAAATACCATATTTCGTCAAATTCGGCATTCAAAACACCCTGTTCCCATTTGTTTTCTAGGAGACCAACTACATTATTGATGACTTTAATGCCATCTTCGATATTGCCTTCAACCTTTGGCATTTGAATATTAACAATCACGAAATAAGATTAAATTAGTGAAAATTTAGCCAATCAAATTGAAGATTGCAATTATTCAAGATTACATCTTGTATTTGTGATACTAACAATCAATTGAATCGTTGATTTCTCTTATTAATTTATCAATATCATAAAGTTCAGAATCCATATGTTCTCCCAATGTACCACGGTGAATCCCTGAATATCTTGAGATACTTGACTTCGACAATGACAGACCCTTTTCTTCCATCTCCTCAATTATTGCTTTAATTTTTAGCTTTGTTTGATTCTTTTGAATAGAACCACGTATCTTACCGGACACCTTACGTTTGTTGAATATCGTTTCACAATCCTTATTGTAATGAATCCACTTAGACGACTGTTTAACATCTGAGTTTCCAAGAAACTTTGCATTATTAAAAACAAAATCAAACAAATTGATTAGTTGCTTCAACTCCATCTTCTTGTTACCGGTATATTCATTATTTACATGATATAGGTATGATAAGAGCAATTGTCTGTCAGCATTTGGATTAAGAAACATTAACTTATGAATCATCCCTGTAAAGGTTTTATGTTTCAATCCATCTTTAATAAGATATTTAAATCGTATCTCCACAAATTTAACTTCCTTAAAATCTACGATTGGATTATCAACTTGAACAGGAGTTTCAAATATAAGTTGCTCCAGTACTTCTTTAATTGGAGTGGGTATGAAGTGTTCTTGAGGTGCACAATGGATAGGTATTAAACCAGAAAGGGGATTTTTATCTTTCAACCGGCACTTTTTTTCTTTAGTTGTTACTGTCTTTTTAAATAATTCAACCGGAATATCTAATTCATTTTCATAGTTATAGAATAATTCAGGGTCAGAAGAAATAAACATAGCTCGAGCAATATCTTCTGCATTTGTATCATATTTCACATTAATCAATATATTATCTATTATAAATTGACGAGCAACAATAAAGTCATTCTCAGTTTTTAAAAGATTAGATACCTTAAAAATGATTGTAATACCACCGCTACTTGGAGAAATACAAATAAGGGATGCAAGATGTCCATATTCCAAAATAAACCGGTCTTTCAACTGCTGTGAGTTTGGATAGTCATCAATATCAAAGTAGAAGTATGAGGATAATGCAATCAGATTGTATTCAGCATCTTTAAGTTTGCGGACCCTAACCATACAATTAGGAGTTACATTAGGAAGAGAATCCTTAAGTGCCTTATATTTCTTGCCGGTCCTTCTTAGTTCTCGAATCTTTTCGATTTTAAGTTTCTCAGGATTATTCTTTATCAACCTTACCAGTGTAGGTAAGTCGATGTGTCTTTTTGGGTTAATGTTTTTAATACCACCATTGAAATAAGAAAACATGTAATTAAAAATCCCCCATTATTTCACCGGTAGTGGGCGGTTACTTTAATGAGGGGGAGTACTCTAAATCTTTATGGTATCAATCAGCTCCACTACAAACTAATTCTTACCTTTTTAATAAATATAAAGAAAATGAATACAAAAGGGAAGGTTCCAATGCTAAGGAATTGCTAAGAAATACAACCTCACTTCCTGTAATTTATAAGGATGTTTTTGCCGTACCGGCCATAGGTGGAACTTTCAACAGAGGATAAAATAAGGATTCGGGTTATTGATATCAGAATCCATAATTATATGTCTAAAATAGAACAGATTTCGCCGTACTGTGGCATCGTGGGAATTGACCCATTCGTGAAACTCAGACCATTTATTATAAAATGACAGAATAAGACATCTCATCAGAAGAATATATACCGGCAGATGGTGTAATCACTTACTTAACCCAACTAACTAAGGAACATTTTCATGACCTGTTGTCAAGTGACCCCATTGTGTATAAAAACTACCGGGATGATTCAATCAGTGTATTCTCTTACGCATCAAATAGTTCTTTTTATGATTTCTATAGCCATGAATTTTAAAATGAATAAGATTTAGGCCATAATATAAAATAGAAATGATTTTATTCCGGAAATCCATTCCAGTCTAGGATATTAGCGTTATCATTTACTTAATCCTAAACGAATAACGAACATGGAAAAGAAAACCGCGTATTATCTTAGAACTTCGTACTACCTTCAAAGTATCGGCATCCAGGAGGACAAAATAGAACCAGGGTGGAAGATATATAAAGATGAAGGAGTATCCGGTAGATTGGATTTCAAACTGAGACCTGCCGGTGCCAAATTATTGGATGATTGCCGTAAAGGTTTAATTAATCGAATCGTCGTGATGAGAATCGACCGGTG
>CANFVE010000006.1 GCA_947450365.1 Cytophagaceae bacterium | reverse complement strand
GTCGTGTTGTTTGAGCCTTTGACGGAGGAACATGCGCGAAAGATTTTGGGTATTCAATTTAAGGAGGTTCAAAAACGATTGGCCGATCAAAATATCACCTTGGAGGCTTCGGAGGCGGCATTGGCTAAATTAGCCAAAGACGGCTATGACCCGAATTATGGAGGTAGGCCAATGAAGCGGGTATTGCAACGGGCCGTTTTGAATGAATTATCCAAAGCCATTCTTTCCGGGAAAATTAAAAAGGATTCCGCGGTGCTGATGGATCTGGATGCCGAGGGAGAGTTGGTTTTTGAAAATGTATTGACGCCTGAATTAAGTTAAAGAAAAAGCCAGCGAACGCTGGCTTTTTTTATGAATTCTACACATTTAAGATTTTAATGTCAGCATGTTTGCCCATGCAAAAAGCCAACGTAAACTCGCTTTTTTTATGAATTCTAAGCATTTGAAATTTTAATATCAGCATGTTTGCCCATGCAAAAAGCCAGCATTTGCTGGCTTTTTTGATTTTAAGGAATCAATTCCGAAGGAAAGTTTTGAAAGCAAATCGGTCGGGTAAACCGATAAATGGCCTGTGTGCCCACGGAGGTGGAACGTGAATCTGTCGTCGATGGAAAAGGTCCGCCATGTACCATGGCTTTGGAGACCTCCACGCCGGTTGGGAATCCATTTAATAGAATTCGGCCCACTTTTTGGCTAAGTGCATCGATAAGGTCGGGATTTTGTTGTAATTCTTGGGATTCACCGTGGAGGGTGGCGGTGAGTTGGCCCGGCAAATCGCCAATAAACGCGATTAAATCCTCCATGTCGTCAGCGATGATGGCTAGCGTACTCGGTCCAAATACTTCTTCTAAAATGCTCGAATTTTTCCGAGCTGTGTGCGTGCTCGCGGAAAACAAACTCGGAGCGGGTATTGCCTTAGATGTTAGGGTTTGAACGCCGACTTGCTTAGAAAGGTGCTCACAGGCTGAAATAAATGCTTTTTTGATCCCTGGGGTTAAAAAAGTGCCGAGGGCTTGTTGGTCTAATCTAGCTGCCAACATCCCCAGAAAATCCTCATTTTCCTTTAAAATCAATAACAAACCTGGATTCGTACAGAACTGACCCACGCCAAGACAAACGGATTGGCTGCAGGCATCGGCCAAGGATTCCGCATTGTTTTTCAGTTTTTCAGGCATGAAAACCACGGGATTAATACTGCCCATTTCCGCATAGACGGGGATGGGGATGGGCCGACGAACCGCCAAGTCATACAATGCCTTCCCCCCTCGAAAAGATCCCGTGAAGGCGAGGGCTTGGCAAATGGGATGTTGGACTAGATATCCCCCTATATCATTCGATGTGGCATGAACCATGGAGAAAACACCCTCAGGCATGCCGGTTTTTTGCGCGGCTTGTTGGATCGCATAACCCACCATTTCGCAGGTATTCGGATGCGCGGGATGGGCCTTGAAAACCACGGGGCAACCCGCCGCTAAGGCCGACATCGTATCACCTCCAGCCACAGAAAAGGCCAAGGGGAAATTACTTGCCCCAAAAACCACCGTGGGCCCTAAGGGAATATTTTTTTGAAAAAGATCGGGCTTAGGAAGCGGTTGGCGCTCTGGCTGTGCGGGATCATGGATTTCACGCGTCCAGTCGCCTAAAATAAAATCGGCAAAGGCCTTAATCTGACCCGTTGTACGTCCCCGCTCGCCCGTAATCCTTGCTTCGGGAAGGCCTGTTTCCAAACAGGCCATGTGAATGAGGGAATCACCCAGGGCAACAAGTTCATCCGAAATCGCCAGTAAAAACTCAGCACGTTTGGCATTACTCAGTTTGCGATAAGGCGAGAAAGCTTGTTGGGCGAGACGCATGGCCTCATCGACTTCCTCGGTAGTCGCTTCGTAAAAAAAAGTTTCGATGGC
Organism: Cytophagaceae bacterium; assembly: GCA_947450365.1. Taxonomy (GTDB): domain Bacteria; phylum Bacteroidota; class Bacteroidia; order Cytophagales; family Spirosomataceae; genus Aquirufa. The sequence continues at coordinate 96,639 of CANFVE010000006.1, read as the reverse complement.
CTCGCCATTACTGGCTTGAAGACCTTGAAACGTGCGTTGGCCTTTTTGGGACCAGGTATTTCCGAGTAGTTGTTTTCCTGTTAATTTCATTATTGAACGATATTTTCTAAAATTCCGATGGGTTCGATTTGAATAAAAATGTGGTCGCCTGATTGCAAGGTAAATGGCGGATCTGGCACGATGCAGGTGCCGGTCATCAGGTATGCGCCGACAGGAAAACTTAATTCCATCGTTAAATAGTCAACTAATTCTTGATGGCTTCGTTTCATTTGAGAAATATACGTGCTACCCTCAAATACCTGCTGGCCCCCTCGCTTAATCCAAATGGCGATTTCCGTACTCGGATCCAATGGCTTTTCTGTGACCAATAAACAAGGTCCTAAGCCTGCCGCGCCATCGTATACTTTGGCCTGAGGTAAATAGAGGGGATTTTCGCCTTCGATGTCCCGACTACTCATGTCGTTCCCGATGCTATAACCCGCCAAAACACCTGCCGAATTGATGAAAAGCGTTAATTCAGGTTCTGGAACGTTCCATTGGGAATCTTTCCGGATGCGCACGCGGCCTCCGGGGCCTACAGAACGCAATTTATTGCCTTTGTAAAATATTTCAGGTCTTTCTGCCGAATAGACTTTGTCATAAAACGTATCGCCACCGGACTCTTTGGATTCCTCCATTCGAGCCACTTTGCTCCGTAAATAGGTGACACCCGCGGCCCAAATTTCTTGATGATCGATGGGTGCGAGCGCTTTGAACGGGGCTTTATCTGTCGATCCCTGACTTTCTAGGATTCCTTGGCAGGTTTGAAATAAATTAGTTTGGTTAATAAAAACATCCCAGTTTTGATTGGAAAGATTGGCCTGTTTACCGGTCTGGTCGCGTAGGTGAATGCCGGATTCACTTAAAAAAATCTGAATGTAGTTCATAGGTTTAGCATGTAGGAGGGGGCTTATTGGTAGGATTCCAACAAAGCCAATACCTCATTTTTAACTTTAATGGGGAAAGATAATTCAAATTTACATAGGTTGTCAATTTCCTGCCGAACAATTTTTACAGGCATTTTCTTACAAATTTTCATCACCTTGTTTAATTCTGCATAGCTAAAGGAGATCAACACATGTTCCTCAGGCTCTATTTCAATGATTTTAGCCTGGCTAAGTGCATCTAAACTTGCTTCTTTATAGGCATGAATGAGTCCTGGTACACCGAGTAATGTTCCCCCAAAATAGCGCACAACCGCCACCAAGGTAAAATGAATGTTATGTGATAAAATTGTATTCAAAATGGGTTTTCCCGCGCTTCCGGCTGGCTCGCCATCGTCCTGTGCCCGACTATCTTCTGGGCTAAAACCCAGGCGATAGGCATAACAGATATGTCGGGCCTTGGGGTGTTCTCCCTTAAGTAGATCTAATTGAAATTTAATTTCCTCCAAATCCTTCACGGGATGAGCGCACGCGATGAATTTACTACCTTTGTCTTTGTAAAGGCCTTCGGTGGCGGCTGCGAGGGTGAGGTAGGAATTGGGAATCGACATAGGTCTAAATTTACGGAGAATATGCATAATAATTATTTTTTCCTGCGGGTATTGGTGCGTGAGTTGCGGCAAAAATTAATCTATGCGCGTTTGAAACAATGTTTTTCGCAAGAAAAAGACGAACTCGTGATCGGTTTTGAGCGCCAAACGGGGGATGATTTTTGGATTAAATGTGCCTTTGGTTCTCAGTTTTCAACGCTTCAATTTCCAGATTCCTTTCATCGTGCGGGCCGAAATTCGGTGGATTTATTTTCGGATTTGCTTTTGGCCGAAGTACAAGATGTGGTGATGTTTGAGAATGAACGGGCTTTTGCGATTCATTTATTAGGTGATTTTGTGCTCGTTTTTAAATTATTTGGCAATCGATCAAACCTCATCCTTTTTCGGGATGGCGACTACCAGGAACAATTTCAGAAACGGCTTAAAAAGGACGAAGAAATTAATCTTTCAGGTTTACATCGAAAAATCGATCAAAGTTATGAGGCATTTGTAAACCATGATGCGGAGGCTTTTGCGTTGTTTCCTACGCTTGGAAAGGAGGCATGGGCTCATTTGTCAGCTCGGGGCTATGCGGAACAAACGGCGAAAGCGCGTTGGGAATTATTGCAAGAGGTCCTTAGCGCCTTCGAGGACCCCAGTTTCTACATCGTTTCGGAAAGCAAAGGCGTATTTTTACACCTGTTGCCCGTTTCGGGTGAATTGTTGTGGGAGGGAAATGATCCGATCGAGGCGCTGAATCGATTATATGCCTTTCATTATTCGATTGGTGAATTTAATCGGGAAAAGTCTCAGATGTTGGCGGCGATACAAAAGGCAATTGCCAAGACTCAGTATTATTTGGCGGATGTTCGAAACCAACGGGTCATTCTGGATGCCAAAGTGCCCTTTGAGGAAGTAGGACATATTTTGATGGCCAATTTGCATGCAATTCCTGCGGGTGTCAAGGAGGTAGAATTATATGATTTTTACCGCGATAAACCTATACGGATTACCTTAAATTCCACCTTAACGGCCGCCCAAAATGCGGAAAATTATTACCGAAAATCCAAGAATTTCTCAAAGGAATTGGCGCATTGGCAATCGAATGTTACTCGAAAAGAACAGGTTTTGGCGGAATTGATTGCTCAGGAAAATCAGGTTCAAATAGCCGAAACGCGTAAGCAATTAAAGCCGTTTGTAAAGCTTTTAAGCCAGCAAGGTCCTTCTATTTCCGCACCTGCCGAAATTCCCTTTAAAGAATTTATCGTAGATGGATGGGTCATTTGGGTGGGAAAAAGTGCGAAAAACAATGATTTGTTGACGCTCAAATATGCCAAGAAATTCGATCTATGGTTACACGCCCGTGATGTGGCGGGTTCGCATGTGATAATTCGGAATCCGAACCAACAAAAAGTACCCGATTACATCATCGAAAAAGCCGCGGGCCTGGCTGCCTATTTTTCCAAACGTCAAACGGATAGTCTCTGTCCGGTCATCGTGACGCCTAAGAAATATGTGCGCAAGACCCGTGATTTGTTGGCCGGTCAGGTCATCGTGGATCGAGAAGAATCTGTGGTGTTGGTGGTTCCTGCGCTCATTGATTAAATATCATTTTCTCTGCAAAAATTCATAAAACTTTTATTTTAGGAAGCTTTCGCCTAAATTAGTAATTCTATTGACCCTTAAAAAACTAACACTCTATGCAATCACAAGGCTTACAAACGTTGGATTACCTCGTTTTCCTCTTTTATTTTATTGTTGTCGCGGGATACGGATATTGGATCTACCAACGCAAACAATCCAAATTAGCTTCTTCCAATGATTTCTTTTTAGCCGAAGGTTCCTTAACCTGGTGGGCAATTGGGGCCTCATTGATTGCTTCAAATATTTCGGCTGAACAGTTTATTGGTACCTCAGGCGATGGGTTTCGCTTAGGTTTGGCGATCGCTACCTATGAATGGATGGCTGCGGCGACCCTTTTAATCGTGGCGATTTTCTTTATGCCTATTTATTTGAAGAACAAAATCTTCACGATGCCTCAATTTTTACAGCAGCGCTACAGCCCTACGGTAAGTTTGATTATGGCCATTTTCTGGTTGATGTTGTATATCGCGGTGAATTTGACCTCGATTTTATACCTCGGTGCCTTGGCGGTGAATACGATTTCGGGGATTGATGTAACGCTCTGTATGATTGGTATGTCCGTTTTTGCGGTTGTCATTACGCTGGGAGGTATGAAGGTAATTGGGTACACGGATGTAATCCAGGTGTTTTTCTTAGTATTAGGTGGTTTAGCGACGTCCTATTTGGCCTTAAACATGGTCACGGATCGTTTTGGAGGAGAAGGTGTGATGGATGGAATGAACCATTTATTGACCAAAGCACCAGAACATTTTCATATGATTTTACAAAAAGGAAATCCCAATTACCCGAGTTTGCCAGGTTTGGCGGTGTTAATCGGAGGTATGTGGATTATCAATTTGAACTATTGGGGATGTAATCAATACATCACGCAACGTGCCTTGGGCGCGGATTTGCAAACCGCTCGGAATGGTATTTTATTTGCGGCCTTTTTGAAATTAATGATGCCGATTATCGTGGTATTACCTGGAATCGCGGCGTATTTATTACATAAGGATGGCATGTTCCAAATGGAGATGCTCAAGGATGGCGTTCTGAATAAAGATCGGGCCTATCCAGTGTTATTGAATTTATTGCCAACCGGCCTTAAAGGACTTTCTTTTGCAGCCTTAACAGCCGCGGTTGTGGCGTCGATGGCAGGAAAAGCAAATTCGATCTCGACGATTTTCACACTCGATATTTATAAAAAATACATCAATAAATCGGCCACCGAAACCCAATTAGTTCGTGTAGGTCGTTTTGCTGTTGTGGCAGCAATGGTGGCAGCGGTGGTAATCGCGCCGATGATGGGCATCGATAAGAAGGGTGGTTTTGAATTTATTCAGGAATATACGGGCTATGTATCGCCGGGTATTTTTGCTTTGTTTACCTTGGGTTTTTTCTGGAAAAGAACGACGTCGAAGGCGGCCTTGTTCGCCTTGTTGGGCGGGGTGACTTTCTCGATTTTGTCGAAATACATTCCTACCTGGACCGGCATGAACGATACCTTGTTTTATACCGCATTTCCGGATGAGACGGGGACGATGATGATTCCGTTTATGGATCGAATGGGCTGGGTATTCTTGTTCTGTGTGGCATCGATGGTGATTATTACCTTGGCTGATCCAGAAAGTAAAACGAATCCTCAGGGCTTGGAAATCGATGCAGCGATGTTCAAATTATCACCTTCCTTCATCCTAGGTGCGGTGGTTGTTTGTTTATTCTTAACGATGGTGTATACGTATTTCTGGTAATATTCATTTGAATTAATTGGGTTGCTTATCGATCAGGTAGGCAACCCGTTTTTTATGGCAGACACTAACATACTTTTTTCGGAAGATCAAGGCTTTACCCAATGGTGGCTTTGGACAATCATTTATGGGGTATTAGGTTCCATGTTTTATGCTACCTATCAATCCTATGAAGCATCGGGTTCTTTATTTCAGACGGATACCTTGACTTTGCTGCTGATGTCTATTTTATTGCCGGTTTTGTTTTATGCGTTGAAATTAAAAACGCGTATCACTACGGAAGGGATTTATGTGCGTTTTGTGCCTTTTCATTGGAAGGAAAAATTTATTTCTTTTTCAGAATTGTCGGATTGTTATGTACGCCAATATAGCCCCATCGGTGAATTTGGCGGCTGGGGCATTAAATATGGCCTTGGGGGCGCGGGGAAGGTATATAATGTGTCGGGGAATATGGGTCTACAATTGGTTTACCAAGATGGATCCAAGCTTTTGATTGGTTCGAATCGTACGGAAGAAATTCAAAAAATACTGGCTGATTTAACGATATTTGGGCATCCAAAAGTGTGATCAATAGGCTTCATTTGTGAAATTCGACCAATAGCTGGGATTAAAGACCTATCTTTGTCTTTATTTATGAGGATGTTTGTTATTTCTCATAGCTCACATTCTTACATTTCTTATGTCATTTGAATCATTGAACCTTATTGAGCCCATTTTACGGGCGCTCAAAGAAGAAGGTTATACAAATCCTACTCCCATTCAAGCACAATCCATCCCTATCGTTCTGAAAGGAACGGATTTATTAGGGTGTGCACAAACGGGAACAGGTAAAACGGCGGCCTTTACGTTGCCCATCATCCAGCGTTTAATGGCTTCTCAGGCGCCTTCGGTGCGCCGACAAATCCGCGGATTAATCGTCACCCCGACTCGTGAATTAGCCATTCAAATCGGGGAAAGTTTTCAGGCTTATGCACGTCATACGCCGTTAAAATGTACCGTTATTTTTGGTGGGGTTGGTCAAAGCCCACAGGTTGCGGCCCTGCGTAGTGGGGTAGATGTGGTGATTGCGACACCGGGTCGTTTGTTGGACTTAATGAATCAAAAACACCTATCGCTTCAGCAAGTCGAATATTTTGTGTTGGACGAGGCGGATCGGATGTTGGACATGGGTTTTATTCACGATGTGAAGAAATTATTGGCTGTGTTGCCTCGCAAGCGGCAATCCTTGTTTTTCTCGGCGACCATGCCTCCTGAAATTGTGAAATTGGCCAGTTCGATTTTACAAAATCCTTCGGAGGTGTCGGTGACACCCGTTTCCTCGACGGTGGATATCATCAATCAAAGTGTCTATTTCGTAGATAAGGGGAATAAAAATGCCTTATTGCTCGATATACTTCAAGATACAAAGATTAAAACGGCCTTAGTTTTCACAAGGACGAAACATGGCGCAGATAAGGTCGTGAAAGTATTATTAGCTAAGCAAATCAAAGCGGAGGCAATTCACGGCAATAAATCACAAAATGCACGTCAAAATGCTTTGAAAAATTTCAAAGCCCAGACCACGCGGGTGTTGGTTGCAACGGATATTGCAGCCCGGGGCATTGATGTAGATGAATTGGAATATGTGATTAATTTTGAATTATCGAATATTGCGGAAACCTATGTCCATCGGATTGGAAGGACGGGTCGGGCAGGCGCGAAGGGAACGGCGATTTCGTTTTGTGACATTGAGGAGAAGGAATATTTGCGGGACATTGAGAAATTAATCGGTAAAAAAGTGCCTGTCGTGGAAAATAAATTATACCCGATGAAGGTGCTTCAAGTGGAGAAAAAGGCGAAGCAACCGCAGGGTCGTGGCCAACAAGCCAGATCTTCGGATGCACCGGCTGCGCCCGCAAGGTCTTTCGATAAGGCCAAAGGAGGTAAAAAATGGTACGGTAAAACGAATAAATATTAAGAAAGAATATGAAGACGCTTATTGTGATCGCGGGGCCCACGGCCGTTGGGAAAACAGCTTTATGCGTCCAATTGGCCCAAACCTTACAAACCGAAATCATTTCTTTTGATTCGCGTCAATGTTACCGGGAATTGGCCATCGGTACGGCCAAACCTTCCTTGGAAGAACAAGATGGGGTCAAACACCATTTCATCGATTCTCATTCCATTCACGATTATTTTTCGCCCGGGGATTTTGAAAGGGATGCGTTGGTATTGCTGGAAAGCCTTTTCCTTACGCATGATGTGGTCATCGCGACGGGTGGTTCTGGTTTGTATGTAAAGGCCTTGGTGGAGGGATTGGATGAGATGCCGGAGGTGGATTTGGCATTGCGGGAATCACTCATGGCTCGATTAACGGAGCCCGCTGGCTTAGAGACCCTGTATCAGGAGTTAAAAATCGTAGATCCGGAATATGCAGAAAAAGTGGATCCACAAAATCCCCAGCGCATTGTTCGTGCCCTTGAGGTGTGTCTAAGTACGGGAAATAGCTATACATATTTTCGAAAATCGCAGAAGGCGAATCGCCCGTTTCGGGTAATGATGTTTTGTTTAGACCGCCCTCGGGAAGAATTATATGCTCGGATTGATGCGCGGATGGATGCCATGCTAGCACAGGGATTAATCGAGGAGGCGAAGCAGTTTTCAGCATTCAAATCGAATTATGCGCTGAAAACCTTAGGATATAAAGAGGTATATGGGTTTTTGGCGGGTGAATATGGGGAGGAAGAGATGGTCCGGTTATTGAAACGAAATAGCCGGCATTACGCCAAAAAACAATTAACCTGGTTTCGTCATCAGGCGGAATTTACTTGGTTGCACCCAGATGAGGCGATGGCTGAAATTTTGGGTCAAATCAATCAGGTTTGAATGGACATTCCATCGATTTGAATTCCACGCGTTGGCCATTCCCTGTCAGACCTGGGGTTCAAAGCCTTGGTTCTACCATGAAGCCTTAGCTACTTTGAGACTTAATTACTTAAAGACTTAAATAAGCCTCTAATCCTCCTTGAAGATGTTGGACGCTATGGAATCCTTTGGCGGTTAAGAGCCGACAAGCGATGGCACTTTGGGTACCATTGTAGCAAATAACCGTATACGATTGCTTGGGATTTAATTGGTCCAATTGTCCCAATAAATAATCAAGTGGCATATGAATTCCTCCGACATTAAAATCCTCCCATTCACGCGGGGTCCGAATGTCTAGGATTTGTAAAGATGCCAATTGATCCCTGAATTCCTTCGCGCTAATTTCTTGCATCGTAGATTAATAGCCAGCCGCTTGCCAGGCTAACATGCCTCCGATTAAATTGCGGACTTTGCTAAATCCTTCGGATTCCAAATATTCTTTGGCTCGGCCCGAGCGTGCCCCAGAGCGGCAATGTACGATTAACTCAACATCCTTTACGTCTTCAATTTCATCCAAGCGGTCCGCCAATTCGCCTAATGGAATTAATTGGGCCCCGATGTTAAATTCGCCAAATTCATATTCTTCGCGTACATCGACCACGTGAAGGGCTTCCCCTTTGTCCATCCGCGCTTTTAATTCGTCTATGGTGATATCTTCCATGTGATTATTGGTTTTCGCCGCCGCCTACGACCCATAGATCTATGGCGTCGCCCGGATGAATGCTTGTTCCGGTGCAGGTAGCGCAACTTTGTTTAAATACTGAACCCGCCGGTAAATCGGCTTGCACTTCATAAGTGATTTTTCCTACTTTTAAATTTAATCCGGCCAAGATGATATTAACTTCATCCATCGGTTTTCCGATTAAATCGGGCAATTCCATTTCCACATTCGCCGTTCCATTTCCGATGTATAAATCCACGGCGGTTCCTTTCGGAATACTGGCACCTGATTCTAATTTTCGTCCTAAGGCTTGCACCTCGATGACCTCTTTGATCCGTGGATCATTTATTTCATGAACAATTCCTTTGCGCAAACCGGCGATGAATAATTGTTGCTCCGCACTTCGCACCGAAAGTCCTACGAGGGTAGGTAATTTGATCGTCGGTGGTGTTTCTGAATTGATCGTGATGTAGATTTTACGGCCTGATTTGACTAAGGAATTCGGCAAGGGATATTGCGATAAAATAGTCAAAGGAGGACGATCTGCGGTAAATGTGCAATCGGAAACTTCATATTCGAGGTCGTTTGCCCCAATGATTTCTTCCATTTTTTCGACGCTCATGCCTTTTAAATTAGGCACCTTAATGGATTCACCATGATGCGTACTCCAAGGTAAATAGACGAAGAAAAAGCCAAAAAACAAGACGAGAAAGAGCGCCAAAAGAATGGCGATATGGGTGTAGAGATCTTTCTTGGTTTGAGTAGGAATGATGGCCATACGATGTCAAATTTGATGCAAGATAGGAAAAAAAATCAGCAGTCGATAGCGAGGAGGTATTTCTGGACTCATGAACATGAGAGAAAGGCTCCTGGCTAGGGACTGCTGAGAAAAATAGGGCTAAGAATTAGTATTTAAATACTTTATTTCCAGCCATTACTTCTTGAGTTTTTTCGTCAAACGTGACGCGTTGTCCCGTGCGATAAGCCGCATTCGACATAATCGTTGCGATCGAGTGCTGATACCCTGCCTCGATTGGCGCGTTTGGTGTTTTGCGAGAACGCACACATTCCATCCAGTTTTTGATGTGGTTGAATGTCAATTGATCTCCACCTGTGTTTGCGCTTGTTTCTACAGCGATCGCTTCGCCCAACTTCATGCTCGGCAATAAGTTGGCCTGCATTCCCATTTCCTTTGCATCGCGCTCACGAAGACCTCCGTTTGGAGAAATCGTATTCGTATCCAAATTCAATTCCCCACCATTGGAGTAGTAAATTTCCTTCGTTCCACCGGCACCATTGGAGAAGCGGGAAGTGAATTGTACTTGGAATCCTTTGGTTGGATCATTTAATGGGCCGTAATCAAATACCGTTGTTTGCGTATCTGCATTCACGCGGCCATCATTCCATTGGTAAATACCTCCATTCGAAACCGCTGAACGTGGATGTGGTAAACCTGTGAACCAGTGTACGGTATCGATTTGGTGTGACATCCATTGACCTGAAATACCAGAAGAATATGGCCAGAATAAGCGGTATTCTAAGTATTTACGAGGATCAAATGAGTCTTTAGGACGATTCAATAAGAAACGATTCCAATCGATATCGGATTCTTTTAAGATTTTAGTGAGGGCTGGGCGTCTCCAACGGCCTGGTTGGTTTACATTCCACAACAATTCCACCATTTTAATATCCCCAAATTTCCCGGATTTGATAAAATCTTCTGCCGCGAAATAATTGGTTCCAGAACGTCTTTGAGAGCCAATCTGAACAATTTTTCCTGATTCCTTCACAGCTTTTAATACCGCCCGGTTATCTTCCATCGTTTCAGCTAAAGGCTTTTCGCAATACACATCACAACCCGCTTTAACGGCTTCGATCGTGTGAATCGCATGTTGGAAATCGGCCGTCGAAATAAATACAGCATCAATTCCTTTTGACGCATATAATTCGTCATTATTCCGATAGGTCGTGATTTTACTTCCTAATTGGCTTTCATAATAGGCGGCTCCTTCTTCGCGACGGCGGTTCCATAAATCGGATAAACCCACCATTTCAAAGTTCATTTCTTTCGATAAAGTTTTAAAAGGAGGTACGTGCGAAGACCGGTGACGGTCTGAAAAACCGACAGCCGCCACGCGTACGCGGTCATTGGCACCTAAAATCTTGCTGTAAGATTTTGGGCTAAATGCGAAGGTTCCCAAGGAAGCAAACGCACTCTTTTGGATAAATTCTCTTCTTTCCATGTTATATGATAGGTTTTTGACTATTTGTTAAGCGTTCTGATTTTAATGTTTTTGTAAAATACGGAATCACCATGCTCTTGGAACAAGATTGGACCTTCATCTTGGCTACCATATCCATCCCATTTCGCGTGCTTGCTATGTGCGACTAATACTTTGAAAATATTGCTTTTGCGCTCGTATTCTAATACTTTAAAACCGTTTAACCAATGTTGCACGATGTTATTTGGATAGACTATAATCCGTCCTTGATTCCACTCGCCAATTTTCTTTTGGAAACGAGGATCATTTTTGTATGAAGGAATGATGTCATATAAACTCGCCAAGGTGCGATTTCCTACCGTGCCTAATTTTGCATCTGGGTGTTTTACATCGTCTAATACTTGGTATTCCAAGCCAATAGCCGACATGCCTGAATTATAGGATTCATTCACAAAATACTTCACACCTGAATTCGCCCCTTCGGTTAATTTGAAGTCGAATACAAGTTCAAATGCACCAAATTTCTCATTTGTCAAAATATCGCCACCGTTTACAGATTCTTTTCCACCTGAGCTATTGACGTGTAATTGGCCATCTTCAACCGTCCAAACCGATGGAGGTGCCGTCGTTTTAAATGCCGAACGGAAACCTGTTAAATCTTTCCCATTAAAAAGTAATTTAAACCCTAAGGCTTTTTCTTGTTCTGAAAGAGTATTTAACGTGTAGTTTTCTACAGGAGTTACATTATCCGTCGGACGCGGTTGCATATCCTTCCCTGTTTGAATGCGGATATTTTTCCACATCACTTGTTTGCCTGGTGTAGCATCTTTTCCGATCGCGTGTACTTGCAAAGCGATGAAACCAGATGGAGTCATGTCGTCAATTAAATTAGTCACGGGAACATCATTGATCCAGGTACGAATCACATTTCCGATGGCTTCGATGCGGTATTTGTTCCAAGCATCGCGTTTGAAGGCCTTTTTTGCTGCGGGGTTCATTTCATTTTGGAATAACCAACCGCGACGCGCTTCATCATAAATTCCGCCGGACCATCCGCGATCGGATGGATCGATTTCTACTTGGTAGCCATGTACTCGACCATTGTTTACCTCTGGTTTTGACAAACTACGAATCTGAATACCTGAATTCATGGAGTTATCCACTTTTAATTCAAGTTCCAAAATGAAATCACTGTAATCTTTGGCAGTTGCCATAAAGGAATTCGGGGTATTAGAAACGGTCGTTCCGATGATCACCCCATCTTTAATTTCGTATTTGGCTTGGCCGTTTAATTGTTTCCAACCGTTGAAGGTCTTGCCATCAAATAAAGGGGTCCATTTTTGTGCTTGCGAAGCTAGGGGCAAAAGGAAAGCCGCTAAAATCAAGGAGTAAATTGTTTTTTTCATAATTATTTAAAGGTATCATTGAATTATTTATAAAGATAGAACCATTCTTCTTTTACTCAAATAAATATCTAAAATATTAATGTTAATCCATTAAATTTGTAGATTATTTGAAATAGCATGAAAAAACAAACCCAATCCATACGCATTCAGGCGGAGCGTTCGCACAATCGAGAACATTCGGTGCCCTTATATTTGACCTCTAGTTTTACGTTTGAGGATGCGGAGCAGGGGCGCGCGATTTTTGCGGAAGAGCAGTCGGGCAATATTTATTCGCGCTACATGAATCCGAATGTGGATGAATTTGTGGAGAAGATGTGTATGTTGGAGAATGCAGAAGATGGTATTGCCTTTTCTACGGGTATGGCAGCGATTTTTGCCTCCATGGCGGGAATTCTTCAATCAGGCGACCATGTGGTTGCTTCGAATGCCTTATTCGGTTCGGCGATTCAGATATTGACGAAAATTACCGCCAAATGGGGCATTCAGTGCACATTTGTCCCAGGAAATGATATCTCGGCCTGGGAAAAAGCGATTCAACCGAATACCAAATTTTTGTTTTGCGAAAGTCCATCCAATCCAGGCTTGGAATTGATTGATTTGGCGGCTTTGGCCAAATTAAAAGAAGGAAAAAATATCGTATTGGCCGTGGACAATTGTTTCGCCACGCCGATTTTGCAAACCCCATTGGATTTAGGGGCAGATTTAGTGATTCATTCCGCGACCAAATACATTGATGGGCAAGGTCGTGTCTTGGGTGGCGTGATTTGTGGAAAAAAGGAATACATTCAGGAAATACGGTTTTTCGCACGTCATACGGGGCCATCCTTGTCGCCCTTTAATGCTTGGGTATTATCGAAAAGCTTGGAATTATTGGATTTACGCATGGAAAAACATTCGAGCAATGCGCAAGCCTTAGCCGAAGCCTTAGAGGGACATTCAAGTCTTCACGCGGTGAAATATCCATTTTTGCCTTCGCATCCTCAGTATGATTTGGCGAAAAAGCAAATGAAGTATGGGGGTGGGATTTTGACGATTGACATCATAGGGGGATTTGAAAAGGTAAAGGCCTTTTCGAAATTGGTTAAAATTGTGTCTATTTCGCCTAATTTAGGAGATTCAAGGACGATTATGACGCATCCCGCGTCGACGACGCATTCGAAATTATCGGCCGAGGACAAAGCGGCCGTGGGGATAACAGATGGTTTAGTGCGAATCGCAGTGGGATTGGAGCACATGGATGATTTGAAAGCGGATATTCTTAATGCCTTGAACGCGATTTCTTAATGGGAATAGCCTTGCTTATTTGTTTACTCTTGCTGTTGGTCAATGTATTGATCGGAGTCTATGTGGAACGCAAGCTTTCTGCATTTATGCAGGATCGTTTGGGACCCATGGAAGTAGGTAAATGGGGCTTGTTGCAGATTTTTGCTGATTTAATTAAGCTTTTACAGAAAGAAGATATTGTGCCGGCGTTGGCGCAGCGTCGTTTATTTTTACTAGCCCCATGGATCATCTTTTTATCGATTTTTGGGGCCTTTTCGGTCGTTCCTTTGAGTTCGGGGATTTGGTTGCAAGGGAGTCAGACGGAGATGGGCTTAATGCTTTTTATGGGCATTTTGTCATTGGATACGGTAGGGATATTGTTGGCAGGGTGGACATCAAATAATAAGTATTCCTTGTTGGGCGCCATTCGATCCGCGGCGCAATTGGTTTCGTATGAAATCCCGATGGGTTTGTCGATTTTGTCGGTAGTAATTTTATCCTCGAGTTTGAATTTGCAAGATATTGCGGTTCAGCAGGGGATATTTGGGGGCGAACAATATTTGTTTGGGATTCAATCGCTCGGAATTTCCGTTGGGGAAATCGGCGGGATATTCACCTGGAACGTCGTTCGAATGCCCATGTTTTTCGGATTATTTATCGTTTTTTTTATTGCGAGTTTGGCGGAAGCGAATCGGGCGCCGTTTGATATTCCGGAGGCGGAATCGGAGTTGGTAGGAGGTTTTCATACGGAATATTCGGGAATGCGCTGGGCACTTTTGTTTTTATCTGAATATGGAATTATGCTCTTGGTGAGTATTCTAGGCGTTATTTTATTCTGGGGGGCTTGGTATTCGCCATTCCCGAATATCGGCTCGGTGCGACTGGCGGATTGGACGAATGGAGAACCGGGAACGATCATGGCTACTGGGCTTGGATTTTTTTGGTTGATGCTGAAGGCTTATGTACTAATCGCCTTGCAAATGTGGGTGCGATGGACCTTGCCTCGGTTGCGCGTGGACCAGTTGATGTATTTATCCTGGAAAGTACTTACACCGATTGCCTTGATTTTCGTCGCATTATCCTCCATTTGGTCGCTATTAAATTAAAATAATCCAAAGAATTTACGTATTATTGAAATTACGTTAACCTCAATCTATGACAAAACGCTTACGAATCCTCCTTACCATTGGGGTATGTTGCTTGACAGCTCACTTCATGGTAGCCCAAACCACTTCGCTACCCTCCATTTATGGACGTGTTACTGATGCCCAAACCGGTGAGCCTCTTCGCGGAGCCGATATTTCAATGGATTTTAAGAAATCGGGTGTCTCAACGGACTCCTTGGGTAAATTTCGGCTATATGTTCCCTATGGTGAATATGTGCTGAAAGTAAGCCACGTGGGCTATAATCCTTATCGGACAAAGTTTTATGTCAAAGAAGACATCGAGGTAAATGTTCAATTAAATGACGTTACTAAGCAATTGGAAGAGGTAATTGTATCGAGTGCTTCTACCAAGCGTGATATTCAAACCCCATCTCTTGGGGTTACGATGTTAAGTTTAAAAGGAATCAAAAAACTTCCTACGATGATGGGGGAGGTCGATGTGATTCGGAGTTTACAGACTTTGCCAGGTGTTTCTTCCGTCGGTGAAGGGGCGAATGGATTAAATATTCGGGGAAGTAATGTAGATCAAAATTTGATTTACATTGATGATACACCGATTTTCAACCCAACCCACATGTTTGGTTTATTTTCGGTATTTGCGTCTGATGCGATTCGGGATTTGGAATTGTATAAAGGAGGAATCCCAACGCGATTCGGGGGGCGTTCTGCCTCTGTGTTGGATATCAAAATGATCGAACCCAATACCGATAAATTCAAAATGCAAGGGGGAATAGGCTTGGTGTCAAACCGCTTGATGGCTGAAATTCCGATTGTAAAGGAGAAATTATCCGTGTTAGTGGCAGGCCGTTTATCCTTAAATGATTTTATGTTCAAATGGTTTGCGCCGGATTATTTAAAGAATATTCGGGCGAATTTCTCCGATGTAGCTACCAAGGTATTTTACCGGCCAAATGCTAAAAACACATTTTCACTTTCCAGTTATTTGAGCCAAGATTATTATCGAGTGGATTCTTTGTTTAGCATTGAAAACGTGATTGCGAAACGTACGTCCTTCGATTATGGACATACGAATTTGGCCTTGCATTGGAATCATTATTTCTCGGAGAAATTAAATATGATGTTGAGTGCCTCGAGCACCTATTATAAGACCAAAACCTATGCGCCGGATACGGTGAATACGATTGATTTAAATAGCTATATTGCCTATAAAAATGTGTCGGCAAGTTTTGATTTTCATCCGAATGAGAAGCATCAGATTAATTTTGGTACGACAATAACTCGCTATGACATCGATCCAGGTTCCTTAAATGTGGGTGTAAATTCACGGGTGGCGACGGTTAAATTGCAAGATGAGCAATCCATGGAGGCTGCGATTTATGCGGATGATGAGTTCAAATGGAGTGAAAAATTTACGATTCAATATGGCTTGCGGTATTCGCATTATTGGCGAATTGGAGCGGGTGTGGTGAATGAATATGCTCCGGGACAAATGCCATCCTTGAATTCAATTGTCAATAAAAAGACCTATGCTGCGGGAGAGGTGATGTCGAGTTATGGAGGATTTGAGCCGAGAATTACAATGAAATATTCGTTGGGGGAAAATACGACGATGAAATTTGGCTATAACCGGATGCAACAGTTTTTCCAATTGTTGTCTAATAATACAACGCCGTTGCCAACTTCCCGTTGGAAAACCGCCGATTCCTTCATTAAACCCCAGCAGAGTGATTTTGTCTCCCTGGGTTTATTTAAAACCTATAACGAAAACGTATACGAGGCGTCATTAGAAACCTATTATCGGGATGTGCGGAATACCTTGGATTTTGTTTCGGGTGCTAATTTACAACTGAATCCGAATATCGAAACGCAGCTAATTACAGGTCAAAGTAAGGCCTATGGAATGGAATTGATGGTTCAGAAGAAGAAGGGGGAAGTAAGTGGTTGGGTTTCCTACACCTATGCGCGTGCATTTAGTCAGATGATAGGCGATTATCCGGAGGTGCAGGCGATTAATGAAGGGGCTTGGTTCCCAACGAATTATGACAAACCCCATACCTTTAACATGATGTTAAATATTCAGCCGACCACCCACCACAGTTTCTCCTTTACCTTCGCTTATAACACGGGTCGGCCATTTTCATCCCCATCAGGGATGTATGAAATCGGTGGCAAGAAATTCGCAGTATTCCAAGAGCGGAATAATGACCGGATTCGAGATTATCATCGCCTAGATTTTTCATGGACAATTACGAATCCGACTTTGAAAAAACAGCGCTGGGAAGGCAGCTGGGTTTTCACCGTTTACAACATCTATGGACGTCAAAATCCATATTCGGTCTTCTTTAAGTCGACTAAACAGGGCTTACGTGCGTATGAATTAAGTGTGTTTGCCGCCCCATTCATTTCATTAACCTATAATTTTAAATTCTTATAGACATGCCTACATCGACCATAAAATATCTATTTTTTGCCTGTGTGATGGGTCTATTGACTTGGGCGTGTATCAATCCGATCACGGATTTTAAACAAATTGATGCGACATCTTATATGACCATTGAAGCGGACATTTCGGATGATGCTGAGTTATGTAAAATTCGAATCACAAGTTCCTCAAATCGAATTCTTTCGCAAAACCCTATTCCTGTTAATAAAGCAGAAGTGTATGTGACGGATCAAACGGGTACAAAAACGCAATTCAAGGAAGGAACTTTAATGGGAACCTATTTACCGCCTGTTGGTTTTGTGGGAAAGGTGGGTTATTCCTATACCTTAAGCGTGAAGACCTTAACCGGAAAACAATATGCCAGTGTGGCCGAAACCATGGTGGGTGCTCCTGAAATTGAAAACATTGTGACCCAATTTGAAGTTAGGGACCAATATGCGAAAGTCGATTTACGCAGAACGGGCTATTCGGTGTATGTAGATTTTAAGGATAGTCCGAAAGAGGGCGAATTCTATATGTGGAATTGGAAACATTTTGAGAAATTGAATATTTGTGAGACTTGTGAGGGTGGGGCAACTTGGAATTTTAAAACCAATGTATGTGTGTCACCGCGAGTTCCGACAGAGGATATTTTGAATTATCAATGTGATGGAAATTGCTGGGCTATTTCGACCAATAATGATTTGAATGTCTTTTCTGATGTGTTGACAAATGGTCAACGATTAGTCGGACGCCAAGTGGCACGCGTACCTTTTGATGGATATTCTCCCTATTATTTACGTTTGGAACAACGGTCAATCACAAAGACGGCATTCAATTTCTATCAATCCTTGATCTCGCAAGTACAATCCAGCGGATCGTTGTTTGATGTACCGGCGGAAACACGTTTTAGTATGAATATTAAATCTGTTTCAGATCCTGCGGAGAAGATTCTAGGAATTTTAAACGTGTTTTCAGTTCGTAAGAAAATTTATTTCATCGACCGGACAAAAAATATTCCTGCCGGTGAATTTGCGATTCAGAGTACTTTCTCAGGTGAAATTTATACCTGTCCTCCGGGAGCTGTGAATTGTGTGGATAAGGTGCCATGTGTAGAATCTGCGTATCGAACAAAAATTACGCCTGAGGGTTGGAAATAAAAAAAATATATGATTGGAGTTTTATTAGTGAATTTAGGAACGCCGGATGATCCGGGTACGCCTTCCGTTCGTCGGTATTTACGTGAGTTTTTAATGGATGGTCGGGTCATCGACATTCCGTATGTAATCCGCTACATTTTAGTAAATGGAATCATTGCTCCTTTCCGAGCTCCCAAATCCGCTAAAATCTACAAGGAATTGTGGGAGGAACGAGGTTCGCCTTTGAAATTTTATGGCGAAGATGTTGCAAAGGACCTGCAAAGTAAACTAGGCGAGGGCTATTATGTTCGACTAGCCATGCGCTATCAAAGTCCAGATTTGCCATCGGCCATGAAGGACATGGAAGCCAAGAATTTGAAAAAATTAATTGTCATTCCATTTTTCCCTCAGTATGCTTCTGCATCAACCGGTTCGGTTTTTGAGCGAGTGATGCAATTAATGTCTACCTGGCAAGTGATGCCCTCACTTTCCATTGCGAGTTATTTTTATGATCATCCTACATTCTCAAGTTATTTTGCCGCCAAAGCAGCTAATTACCAAAAAGAAGTCGATTTTGATTATTATTTATTCTCCTATCACGGAATTCCAGAACGACATGTGCGCAAAGGGGATTTAACAAAAACGACTTGCGTATTTGGCACCTGTTGTGATTCGATTACCGACAAAAATCACGGTTGTTACCGCGCTCAATGCCATGAAACAACCCGATTAATCGCCGCAAAAATGGGATTAAAGCCGGGTACTTATAGTACATCTTTCCAAAGTAGATTAGGCCGGGATCCTTGGTTGAAGCCCTACACGGATGAGGTAATTCCCAAATTAGTGGCCGATGGAAAAATGAAGGTATTGGCCTTTTCTCCAGCCTTCGTGGCGGATTGCTTGGAAACGACGATTGAGGTGGGTGAGGAGTACAAAGAAATATTTGAAGAGGCGGGTGGTCAGCATTGGCAATTGGTCGAAAGTTTAAATAATTCACCGGAATGGGTTTCCTTGTTAGAAGATCTCGTTAAAAAATCATAGGATGTTGTATTTGATTTTGAGCGTCGTTTTTTCTGTGCTTTTATTGGTTAATTTTCGCGCACATGCCCGATTTCAAGTAGACACGCGCATTGCCATTTTATTAAATTATCCCGTGTGTTTTTTGACGGCCTATTTTCATCAGCCCTCTGCGATTCCCTTTCATTGGCCTTCTAGCTTGGACACTTTTTTATTGATGTTCATGGGCGTGGGATTTGTGATTACTTTTTTATTGTCGGGCTTTTCCACCCAGAAAAATGGGATGGCACCTACCTCCCTAGCCAATAACATCTCCTTAGTTATTCCCGTACTGATCAATTTATTTATCTTAAAAACAGGCGGTGAATTAACGGCTTTGGTAGCACTAGGCTTGGTCTTATCCTTTGCAGCCATCTATTTTTGTAGTCCACAATTGTCCTCCACGGAAGGCGTAAAACCTGTTGTCGGCTTATTGATCGCTGTATTTGTGGCCTATGGTTTAACCAATACCCTGTTTAGTTACTTAAATAGTACGCTGACTTATTATGTAGGGGGAACTTTGCCTTTTATTATGATGCTGTTGATTGGCTCGATGGCTAGTTCGGCGATTGTGTTAATTTGGAAATCCGTAAATGGGACCTTGCATTGGAATCGTAATTCTGTTTTAGCTGCGATTCCCTTAGGCTTGCCTAATTTCTTTTCCTTTTATTTTTTATTGAAAGCCTTGGATGCCTATCAAAACAATGCCGCCGTGGTGCTCACGATGTATAATTTAAGCGTCATTCTTCTGAGCGCGCTGACCGCCTATGTGTTTTTCAAGGAGCGATTAACGGCTAAACAATGGATTGGGATTTTGTTAGGTTGTATCGGAATTGTGTTATTGGTCAATTAAAGTACATTCGCAGTTTGTTCCTTAATCTTTTCCAATTCGTCCTTCATATTCACAACTAAGCGTTGTAACACGGAATCATTGGCCTTGGACCCGATGGTATTGATTTCTCGGCCTATTTCCTGCGCCATGAAATTTAATTTCTTGCCATTTCCTTCTTCCAAAATCTCAACAAAATACTCCAAATGCGTAGCTAAACGCACTTTTTCTTCTGAAATATCAAATTTTTCGATGTAGTACACGACTTCCTGTTCGAAGCGATTTTGATCAAAATCTTCGTTTAAACCGAGTTCCAGTAATGATTTCTTCATCCGCTCCCGAATTCCCGGCATTCGCAACACATCCTGTTCCATCACTTGATTTAATCCCTCACGAATCGAGGCGATGTATTCTCTGAATTTATCTTCCACCACTTTTCCCTCCCGGGCACGAAAGGCCTTACATTCCTGAACGGCTTCTTGAATTCCCTCAAAGATCAATTGCCATAGTGCCTCAATCTCCTCTTCTGAATCCTGGCTTTGCTCATTTTGCATGGAGCTAGGAATCTGTAAGGATTGCAGAAAGACTTTCGTTTCATCGATTTGTTCGATGCCTATCGCCTTCGATACGCGTAGGAGTTCTTGGTAATATTGTTGAATCTGTGCGATAGGCAAAAAGGATTCCGCGCTAGTTGAATCGTTGTTCTTTTGGATGAATAGGTTTAATTCGATTTTACCGCGCTCGAGTTGTTGGCTTAAATAGTTACGAATGTCGATTTCTCTCGCCGACAAAGACTTGGGTAATCGGCAAAAAATATCCGTAAACTTAGAATTTAAGGTTTTTACTTCCACACGAATCTGCAGGTCTTGGGTTTCTTTTAAGGACTTCCCAAAGCCCGTCATCGAATATATCATGCTCTATTTTTTATATGCCATCAAAAAACCAAATCCAACGAAAAGCAATAAGAGGATCGAACCTGCCGCATCCAATTTCGTGCCCATTTCCACCGAATATGGCTTGAATTTAAATTCTATCGTATGTTTTCCCGCCGGAACCACCAAGCCGCGTAGGACATAATCGGCTCGCACGTGTTTTACTTCTTTGCCATCCACATAGGCTTTCCAATCCTGATTTCCTCGGTAATAAATCTCTGAAAATATAGCTAAGGCGGCCCGGTTGCTATTCGACGCATAGGTCAAATGGTTCGGTCGATAGGTCTGTAAGTAAATGAAGCCTATTTGATCTGCCGCCGGCTTAAAACCTGCTAAAATTGACTGATCTTGCTTTTCTACAATCGCTGTTGACGCAGGATTGAATTTTTCAACCGCCTTCAAAGCCTCATCCGCTTGGGCAGCCCATTGGACATCTTTGACAAACCAGGCATTGCCCAAGGCATTGGGATTCGTTTGGGCGATGGCTTGTCCAACGGAATCCGCACCGATCACATATTTGGTGTTAAGCATATTCAATACGCTCATTTGCGCGGGACTTCCGCCAAAATAGGTTTCAATCAATTCTTGGTAGCGACGTAATTTGGCTCCATGATAACCGCCCAAGGACTGGTGGAAATAAGAGGTTCCAGCATCACTCATAAAATTGGTCGTTGAATTCAACACGCGGAAATGAGTGGTATCGGCGAGGATTTGTTGATCCGCCGCCGTCGGCTGCACCTGCTCTTCTAAGGTACTTTTGGACACAAAGGCATCCTTTCCAAAATAGCGTTTGGCCACCGGCGCCACATCCAAAATGCTGATCAAAACCAAGCCGATGACCCATACGGCCTTTTTGATTTTTTGAATACTTCCCAAATACAATAAACCCGCACCTAGTGCAATGATGATGAAACTTCGAATTGCATCGGAGCGAAATAAATTAATACGATCTAAGCGAATCGCGTTCCAAATCGCAGCATTGATCTGGGCATCTTGCAATAATTGCGCCCCGTCCTGACTTCCTTTGAAATCAAAAAACAGATCAGGCAATAGGCCAAAAAACAAGCATAAACCGCCGCTTAAGCCAAAGGCGTACAGGAGTGGTTTTTTAATTTCTGAAAAGTTTGGATTTGTTTTACTAAATTCAATTAACCCCAAAATGGCGAGAGCTACCATGCCTAGTTGGACAAAAGAAAGCACCATCGTGATCGCCCGAAATTTATTGAACATCGGGAAATAGTCAAATAAAACCCCATTCAGGCCGAAATTCTTTCCCCAGGAAAAACTGATAAACAAAAGCGTAATGCCGAGCATCCACCATTTCTCTTTGGATTTTACATAAAATGCCGCAAACAAAAACAGGAATACAACTAAAGCCCCTGCATAGGCCGGACCCGCGGTAAAGGACTGTTCGCCCCAATAAGCGGGACCTTTTTCCACGAATGGCAATACCTGTTCCTCTGCTAATCCCGCACCGACCATCGTTTTAAACGTATTGGATTCTTTTCCACCTAAATCTGCTTGTGAGGCGCCGCCTTTAAAGTCGGGAATCAACAACGTACCCGTTTCCGAAATCCCATAAGACCAATCGAAGGCATAATTTTTATCAAGGCCATTACCCCGAGCCTTATTCGCAGTCAATTCCGATGCCCCACGCGTCGTTTCTTTACTGTATTCGAAGTTATTCCATAAACGCATCGAATGCGTCGAAATAGCTAAAAATAAGCCTAAGGCCAGGATCATGCCTCGTTTAAACCAATCGGGAAGGGTTTTGGATTGAATGGCTTGTTGGAGTGTGTACAGTTTATACGCCCCAATAATAAAAAACAAATAATAGGTAATCTGCAGGTGATTGGCATATAATTCCAAGGCCATCCCAAGCGCAAAGATCGCCGCACCAAGCCAGGCATTTCGCGTCCAACAAATCCGGATTCCTGCCAATACCACTGGCGCATACGCTAAAGCCAGCACCTTGGACGTATGACCTGCCGGAATAATCACCATGTTATAGGTCGCAAAGGCATACATGACCGCCCCTCCAAAACCCAGCAGGGGAGATGCCCCCAAGGCCCACAGGAACAGATACATGCCCAGCATTTGTAAAATCAATAAATTCGCGGGATTCGGGAAGAGATTTGTGATGAAACTACCCAAATAACTGGAAATACTGTAAGGATAAGAACCGGAGATTTGGTAGGTTGGCATTCCGCCAAACATCGAATTGGTCCACCAAGCTTCCTCGCCAGTGGCTTTTTTGAATTGAATACTTTCCTGCGCGGCTGCTTGGGCTTGTTGGATATCGTGCTGAATAAGCACCTTGCCTTGCAACAAAGGTCCACAATAAATAAAGGCCATCACAATAAACCCAAGGATAACAAGTCCATGGGGAAGCCAAGTGCGCAGGTTGATTTTCATTAGGATTGAATACTAACTAGTTCTAATTCAAAGGTTAAATCTCTTCCGGCCAAGGGATGATTCGCATCTAAAGTCACGTGCGTTTCCGTCACGTCCGTAATCACTACCTCGATCACATGTCCACCATCTTGGTGCATGTTCAAGGAAGAACCTAAGGTCAATTCAATGTGACTTGGGATTTGTGTCCGCTCAATCGTCACCGTATTTTCAGGAGAATGTTCTCCATAGGCCTCAGCCGCAGGAATAATGACCGTTTTTTTCTCGCCGATTTCCATCCCAGTCACGCCATCATCAAAACCTTTGATAACCATGCCTGAACCTAATTGAAATTCAAGGGGGGTGCGACCTACGGATGAATCGAAAATAGAGCCATCGCTGTGTTTTCCTGTGTAATGTACGGCAACCTTGTCGCCAGTTTTTGCAATCGACATTGTATGTAGTTAAATGAATATAAACCACAAATTAACGAATTTAAAATGTCAAATGTTAGTGGCGGACCAACAAATAATTTGGACCCTGATCCTTCACAGGTAAGGATTTATTTGTTTTCTGCATTGTCCGCTAATTCACGCCGACAATACACATTTTTATAACGTAGCGAAAGCGTATCGCCTAAGTCAATCGCCCGCTGGAAATCCTGACAAGCCTCCGATAAAAATCCGGTATTGAGTAATTTAATGCCCCGATTGTAATAGGCTTCCCGGTAATAGGGGTAGATGTTGATCGATTTCGAATAATCCAAAATCGCCCCTTTGTCATTCCCTAGTTTCGATTTAAAAAAGCCCCGATAAAAATAATAATCCGCATGATTCGGTTGGATTTTGATCGCCCGGGTTAAATCATTAATCGCCCCCGTATATTGCTCCGAAAAACCCCGACTCATCGCCCGAGCAAAATATATCTGATCATTTCGTGGGTCATTACGCAAGGCCATCGTGAAATTTTCCGTTGCCCCAGCCAAATCATTGTTGTTCAATTTTTGAATGCCCGTATTGTAATCCAGCATACATCCGCTGCATAAAAGCACACATACAAGGTAAGCTACATGTCTCATTTGAATGTCACAATGGTAATTCCCGCACCACCCCGGTCCGCATGTTCGTCCTCGGCACGTTTGATTTGGGTATATCGTTTTAATTGTTCTTTGACCAAATTCCGCAAAATTCCATCGCCTTTTCCATGTAAAATGCGGATTTCAGGTACGCCCAAAAGTAGCGCATCATTTAAAAATTGATCTAACAACACATAGACTTCTTCGCCCCGTTTTCCTCGCACATCCAGCGTCAACGTAAAACTGGCCATCCGGTTATTCAAATCAATCCCTTGCATCGCCACCGGGCTTGATTTTTCTTTTTTAGGAGCCAGCACTCGCTGCAAGCGATTCATTTTCACAGTGGTCCGAATAGCCCCCAGCGCCACCACGGCATCTTTTCCTTTGAACTCAAGGACCTGACCCACTGTAGGTTCCGCCTGGCCATTTTCGATCGCCACCCAATGCCCCACCTCAATCGGCCCTTTCAGGCTTTTCGCTTGTTCAGGTACTTTTTGAATCTTCTCTGGAGCGATTTTCAGCGCCTTTTCCGTAAATTTTTGTAAATCCAAACGGGCTTCCTGCGTGGCTTCTTTGCCAGCGGATTTTTCCTTAATCTCCCGAATAGTCTGTTCGATTTTTTGATTTGCCTGGACGATGAGGTTTTTCGCTTCCGCCTTGGCTTGATTCAACATCCGCTTTTGTTCTTCCTCCAAATGCGATTTCAAACGGGCATATTGTTCTTTGATTTCCTCCGCTTGTTGGTTTAAAATCGCCAAACTCGCATTCTTGGATTCCCAGATTTGTTTCTCGGTTTCTGTTTCCATCAACATCTTATCGAAATCCACCTGTTTCGTCCCTAATTTCTTCCGTGCATTCGCAATGATTTTCTCAGGTAGCCCAATTTTCTGCGCAATCTCAAATGCAAACGAACTTCCCGGTTTCCCCATATCCAAAATGAATTGGGGTTCCAAATGTGCCGTATCATAGCGCATTGCGGCATTGAAAAGTCCTTTTTGGCGATCAGCTAAACTCTTTAAATTACCAAAGTGGGTGTTAATCGCGCCAAAACAACCCTTATCTGCCAAACGTTCTAATATCGATTCCGCAATCGCCCCCCCTAAACTAGGCTCGGTTCCCGTTCCAAATTCATCCACCAAAATCAGCGTTTTCGGATTCGCATGGCCCAAGAAATAATTCATATTGCTCAAATGAGAACTATACGTACTTAATTCATTTTCCAAGTTTTGCTCATCGCCCATATCGAGGAAAATTTGGTCGAACATGCCGATCGATGAACCTTCCCCAACCGGAATTAAACAGCCGGACTGAAATAGATATTGCAACAAACCAATCGTACTTAATGTCACCGATTTACCTCCTGCATTTGGTCCAGAAACAACCATGATGCGTTTTTCTTCCGCTAAGCGAATCGAGAGGGGCTTAATTTTTTTACCAATTTTTGCCAAGGATTGTTCCAAGATCGGATGACGCGCATCTTTCCAATCCAACAAGGGCTGTTCTTCCATCTTAGGCAACAAGGCCATATTTTCATTCGCCCAAATGGCCTTCGAACGAATAAAATCAATGAGGCCTAACCATTGAAACCATGAACTGAGCATCGGGACCATCGGACGTAGCCGATCTGATAAACGGCTCAAAATCTGAATAATCTCTCTTTTTTCCGCTGACTCCAGGGACTTGATTTCATTATTCGCCACCAAGGCATCCGCAGGTTCCAAAAAGACAGTCTTTCCTGTATCCGATTCGTCTTGGACAAATCCCTTGATTTTTCGTTTATGTTCGGCCGCTAACGGAATCACCATCCGACCATTCCGTAGGGTCAGCGAAAAATCTTTGCTAACCCAACCTTCCTTGTAGGCCTGATTTAATAAACTATCTAAGGTTTTACGCAGATTTTGTTCTTCTGAAAGGCGTTTCCTTCGCAAATCCCCAAGTGTTGGAGAGGCACTTTCTTTGATCTGTCCATTCACATCAAAAATCCGGTCCAAATCCTGCAAAACAGGTATGATTTGCCGAAAATCCCCGCGATCCTCTGACTCTCCTTTTTCCTTAAAGGCCTGCGTGATCTTGTGAATTTCAGGATATAAGGTAGCGTCTATGGTATGGAAAAATCGTACGCATTGATATAAAATATCGAGGCCTCGTTGCCAATCGCGCCATTGGTCTGCTGATAAATAATGGCCCTCTAAACTCAATGGTCCGAACCATTCACGTAAATCGTAATAATCTTGTTGGGGCCATTCACCGCCATGATTGGCGAGTAAGGCTTGCATTTCGGCGACTTGGTTCGCCCATTGTTGGACTAAAGCAAATCGATTCGAAAACTTCATTTTATCCGCATATTCAGCACCCATCCGGCTCAAACACAGGGATTTGATTTGTTCCTGAATTTGATGAAATCCTAATTTTTCGGCGATGTTGATCGGGTAATTCATCGCTTAAAATGGGCTTTGATTTTTTCCAATAATACTTGGTTGATTTTAGCATAACTCTCCGTCGTCCAGCCCGCCACATGGGGACTAAATACCGTCGACGGAAAGGATTTGAGCGCATCAAATAAGGCCTTTTCCTCGGCAGTCCAAGTCGATAATTTTTCATTTGGCAATACATCGAGCGCCAATCCCTTTAATTTTCCGGACTGCATGGCGGCCAACAAAGGTGCCAAGGGACTAATCGGTCCCCGAGAACTATTCAATAAAACAATCGGCTTTTTAAATTGCCCCAAAAATTCCTCATTCACCATTCTACGCGTTTCATCCGTCAGCGGAACATGCAAACTCACGATATCTGCTTGGTCAAAAATGTCTTGCAAACTGGCTGGATGTTCATCTGCAGGACGGTATTTGTCATAAGCCAGGATGTTTACGTCGAAACCCCTAAGCCTTTGTGCGAATGCCCGACCCATATTTCCATAGCCAATGATTCCAATTGTTTTACCGCTGATTTCCCAACCTCGATTCGCTTCTCTCCGCCATACCCCTTCCCGAACCTCTGCATCCGCTGTGTTTAATTTATGGGCAAGGACTAATAATTGGCCAGCCACATGTTCTGCCACTGCATCCTTATTTCCTTCATTCGCCGAAAAAACGGCGATGTTTTTGGAAGCACAATAATCCAAATCTATTAAATCTAAACCCGCACCTGCCCGAGCAATAAAACGCAAGTCTGGCGCATGTGCTAAAACTTCGGCAGTCAGTTTGGTTTTACTTCGAATAAGTAAACCCTGAAAGGTAGCTAAGGAAACAGGAATCTCAGAAGCGGAAATATCAGTACGTTCAACAACCTCATACCCAAGCGCGCGTAAACCTTCCGCCATCGAGGCATGAACTTCGTCGACGATGAGTACTTTCTCCTTACGCATTAGGCATTCATTCTGTTTTTTACCAAATCGATGGCCAAGAAAAAGGCATGTAAAAATGAACTCGGATCCGCTTGGTTTTTGCCCGCGATATCATACGCCGTCCCATGATCTGGGGAAGTTCGGATGATCGGTAAACCTGCCGTAAAATTCACGCCAGTCTCAAAAGCAATGTATTTAAACGGAATCAATCCTTGGTCATGGTACATTCCCAATACCCCGTCAAATTCCTTAAATTGTG
Organism: Cytophagaceae bacterium; assembly: GCA_947450365.1. Taxonomy (GTDB): domain Bacteria; phylum Bacteroidota; class Bacteroidia; order Cytophagales; family Spirosomataceae; genus Aquirufa. The sequence continues at coordinate 68,726 of CANFVE010000006.1, read as the reverse complement.
CTTTTCCGAAAAAACCATCGGCCGGATAGGGCCCAAAAACCAATTGGCCTTTCGCCCGGTATTCCTCCACAACGGGTTGGATAATCTCAACTTCTTCTTGGCCTAACAAGCCACCGTCTCCCGCATGTGGATTCAATCCTAATACGGCTAATTTCGGTTTGTCAATCCGGAAATCCTCCTTCAAACTTTGTAAAAATAAATCGATTTTGGAACGTATGAGGTCTTTGCTGAGTTTGTTGGCAACTTCCAACAAAGGCACATGCCCCGTCACCACCCCCATCCGTATATCCTCAGATACCAGCATCATCAAGGAATCCTTCGCCTCAAAACGCTCAGTTAAATATTCGGTATGACCTGGGAAGGAAAATTCCTCCGATTGAATATTATGCTTATTGATGGGTGCCGTCACTAAGGCAGACAACAATCCCTTATCCAAATCCTTCGCACTTCGATCCAAGCAAGCAAAAGCCGCTTTTCCCGCTTCTGGCGTTTCTTTGCCAGGTTCTACGAGCGTATTCGTGTCGTCCCAACAGGAAACTAAATAGCTTTGGTTGAACTCCGTGATTTGTTGGAGATCTGTCACCGTCTTCATCGACCAATCCTTGATATCCAAGTCCTTTTTGTAAAAACTCAATACTTTCTGCGAGCCATACACCACCGGCGTGCACCAATTTAACAAACGGGAATTACTTAAGGCCTTTAAAATGACTTCTGGACCAATGCCGTTGTAATCTCCTAAGGTAATCCCGATCAATGGTTTCTTCGCGCTCATGAATAATAGAAAGGTTTTTGGGTTCGCAAGTTACTAAATTTCAAGACAAGCAAGCGGAAATATTTTTGTAATGAACCCAAGTTAAATTGTAACTTTTCAAGTTTCCATAAATAAATCCAATCGAGGTTATCATTTTCCCAATATATTTATCATTTTTGTTATGATGCACTAAATATAGTATAATGCCAAAATCATACGTAAAGAAAATCTCAAGTCTTCTCATTGCCAATCGAGGAGAGATCGCCATTCGAATCATGCGGGCGGCTTCAGAATTAGGAATCCGGACCGTGGCCGTTTACACCTTTGAGGATCGTTACTCCTTACACCGTTATAAAGCGGATGAGGCATACCAGATCGGGAAGGATGTGGAACCTTTGAAGCCTTATTTGGATATTGAAGGATTGATTTCGTTATGTAAGACAAAGAAAATTGATGCGATTCATCCGGGCTACGGATTTTTGTCGGAAAATGTGCAATTAGCCCGTCGGTGCCGGGAAGAAGGCATCGTCTTCGTAGGCCCATCGCCAGAAGCGATGAACGCCTTGGGGGACAAAGTGGCGGCTAAAGTCGCTGCGCAAAAGGCCAATGTGCCGATGATTCAAGATTCTAAAGGAGATTTAAGTGTATATGAGCTGGCCTTGTCAGAAGCGCGACGGATTACTTTTCCAGTGATGGTCAAGGCGGCAGCGGGTGGGGGAGGTCGAGGCATGCGGGTGGTGCGCAAGGAAGAGGATTTAGAAAAAGCATATCAAGAGGCGCGCAATGAGGCAAAAAATGCTTTTGGTGACGAGACGATTTTTATTGAAAAGTTTATTGATGAACCGAAGCACATTGAGGTGCAATTGCTCGGTGACCAACACGGAAATCTTGTGCACCTATACGAACGGGATTGTTCGGTGCAGCGCCGTTTCCAAAAGGTCGTTGAAATCGCGCCTTCCTTCGGTTTAAAAGAAGAAACGAAGCAAAAATTATACGCGTATGCTCTTTCGATTGGAAAGGCGGTAAATTATTACAATGCGGGAACGGTCGAGTTTTTGGTCGACCGGGACGAAAATATTTATTTCATCGAAGTGAATCCTCGGATTCAGGTGGAACATACGATTACAGAAGAGGTGACAGGAATCGATATCGTGCGGACGCAGATTTTGATTGCACAAAATTATAAATTATCCGATCCGGGTATTTATATTTTGAGTCAAGGGGATATTCCGTTGAAGGGTTTTGCGATTCAATGTCGGATTACGACCGAGGATCCAGCGAATGGTTTTAAGCCAGATTTTGGAACGATAATCGCCTATCGAAATGCGGCTGGTTTTGGGATTCGCTTGGATGAGGGTTCTTCGTATCCAGGGGTGAAAATTTCGCCGTACTTTGATTCGATGTTGGTGAAAGTCAGTGCCAAAGGCCGGACGCTCTTAGGAGCATCTGAACGTTTAAATCGGGCTTTAACGGAATTCCGTATCCGTGGGGTAAAAACGAATATTCCGTTCCTTCGGAATGTAATCACGCATCCGATTTTCCAAAATGGCCAATGCACGGTTCAATTCATCGACACGCATCCGGAATTATTTAAATTTGTGCAGACGCGGGACCGTTCGACTAAAGCCCTTCGTTATTTAGGCGAGGTGATTGTGAACGGAAATCCGGATGTGAAAGTTAAACCGTCCACAGCTTTTCGTGCTCCGATTATCCCGTATGTAGATCCTACGATGGAGTTTCCAAAGGGGAACAAGCAATTGTTGGCCGAATTAGGTGCCGAGAAATTTGCCCGTCATATTCGGGATTCCAAACAAATTTATTTTACCGATACGACTTTCCGCGATGGACACCAGTCTTTATTGGCTACTCGGGTGCGTACTCAGGATATGTTGGCCGTCGCTAGCGGATTCGCGAAATCCTTCCCGAATTTATTTTCCATGGAAGTTTGGGGGGGTGCGACCTTCGATGTGGCGATGCGCTTTTTGCAAGAATCGCCATGGAAGCGTTTGCAGGAATTTAGGGAGGTGATGCCGAATATGTTATTGCAAATGTTATTCCGCGGTTCCAATGCTGTAGGTTATTCAGCGTATCCGGATAATTTGATTGAGAAATTTGTGGAGAAATCTTCTGAATCGGGAATAGACGTGTTTCGGATTTTTGATTCCTTGAACTGGATTGATGCGATGAAGGTGTCCATCAAGGCCGTTCGGGAACGCACGCCGGGGATTGCAGAGGCCGCGATTTGTTATACGGGCGACGTGTTTACGAATGAAAAGTATAACATGCAGTATTATGTGGATATGGCGCGTCAACTCGAAGATGCCGGCGCGCACATGCTCGCCATTAAAGACATGGCGGGCCTTTTACGTCCATTTCAAGCAGCTAAATTAGTGACGGAATTAAAGCAAGCCGTTTCGATTCCGATTCATCTGCATACACATGATACGGCATCGGTTCAATCGGCGACCTATTTAAAAGCGATCGAGGCGGGTGTGGATATTGTGGATGGGGCTTTGGGTGCCATGTCAGGCTTGACGTCTCAGCCGAACCTCAATAGTTTGGTTGCCATGATGCAGGGTCAACCCAATGCGAGCGGATTGGATTTAGATTTATTAAATGAATACTCGAATTACTGGGAAGCGGTGCGCGCGATGTATGCGCCATTTGAATCTGAATTGAAGGCCGGTACGGCGGAAGTGTATAACAATGAGATTCCGGGGGGGCAATACACAAATTTACGTGGTCAGGCGATTGCCTTGGGCGTGGGCGATAAATTTGAATTATTGAAAGATAATTATGCGGAGGCCAATAAGTTATTCGGCGATATCGTCAAAGTAACCCCTTCCTCCAAAGTCGTGGGGGATATGGCCATTTTCATGACGGCCAATTCGCTCAGTGCGGAGGATGTGTATGCCAAAGGAAGTACGCTTTCTTTCCCTGAATCGGTAAAGGATTTCTTCAAGGGAGGTTTAGGCCAGCCGTACCAAGGATTCCCGAAACAATTGCAAGAAATCGTTCTTAAAGGCGAACATGCGATCGAAGGTAGACCGAATGACCATTTGGCACCGATTGATTTTGACGCGGATTTCAAAGAATTTCAAGCGAAATTCCCGGATAACATGGATGGGTTCTATGATTATTTGTCCTACAAAATGTATCCGAAGGTCTATGAAGATTTCTACAAAAATGCGGCGCTGTATGGTGAATTATCTGCCTTGCCTACGCCCGCCTTCTTCTACGGCTTAAAGCAGGATGAAGAAATCATGATTACGATTGAGCCAGGAAAGACGATTATCGTGAAGTTCCTGTATATGTCGGATCCGGATGAATCAGGTTTACGAAATGTTACTTTTGATTTAAATGGACAGGCACGTCGGATAAAAATTCTGGATCGGAATATTAAAGTGGAGCGGGCGCAACATATCAAGGCAAAAGGCAAAGGGGACATCGGTGCACCTTTGCAAGGGCGATTAAGTCGGATTTTGGTGAAACCGGGCGATGAGGTGAAGAAAAATGCGCCTTTATATGTGATTGAAGCGATGAAGATGGAATCGATTGTGTCGGCGCCATTTGAGGGAATTGTGGGGAATGTGGTGTTGAATGAAGGAACGGTAGTGGAGCAGGAAGATTTGGTGTTGACTTTGGAGGAGGCTAAATTGCCTGAACCTGATGTGGCTGAATATTTATTTGTGTATGGAACCTTGCGTCGGGATTGTGGAAATGACTTACATCGCTTGATTGCGCGTAATTCAGATTATATCGGCATGGCGACGTATCAGGGAAAAATGTATCAAGTCGCTGATTATCCGGGAATCGTGGCTTCTGATTCGTCTTCAGATGTGGTGGTGGGAGAATTGTATTTGTTGTCAAATACCATTAAATTGTTGAACGTTTTAGACGAATACGAGGAATATGATTCGGCGAATGAGGCCAAAAGCCTGTTTGTTCGGAAAGAAGTGAGCGTCGATATGAAAGGAGAAACAATTACCAGTTATGCCTATGTGTATAACCGACCGGTGGATGAAAAAACCTTTATTTCGTCGGGCGATTATTTGAAACGATAAGTGGATGGGAGGGCTAATGTCTCTTTCATTTGAACCATTGACTTATACTTATGAAAAACCTATTTATCGTTGCTTTTTGCTGTTTTCTGATGCCTGCTATGGCGCAAGAAAATTTAAAAAAGGCGCATGCGCACAATGATTATGAGCATAAAAAACCATTTTTTGAGGCTTTTAATTTGGGTTTTGGGTCGATTGAGGCGGATGTATATGCGGTGAAAGGGGAGTTGTTGGTCGGTCATGAAATAGGTGATTTAAAGGCTGATCGTACGCTGAAGTCCTTGTATATTGATCCGATTGTGTCGGTGTTGAAGGCGAAAAAACAAGGCAATTTTCATCAATTTTTGATTGATTTTAAGACGAATGCGGATTCGACGCTGCCTTTGTTAATCCAAGCCCTAAGTCCCAACAAGGATTTATTTGTGAAATCGGGATTAAGGATTGTGATTTCGGGAAATCGTCCGGCGATCAAGGACTATGTGACCTTTCCGTCATGGATTACGTTTGATGGTCGGTCAACAGAGACTTATCCAGCCGGATTAGGTAATTATGTGGTACTAGAAAGTGAATCCATGTATAAATTCGGCATGTGGAGCGGGCAGGTACCGATGCCCCCGGCGATGAAAGATAAGCTGCGGGCCTATGTGGACCGGGTGCACGGATCAGGTCGAAAATTACGCCTTTGGGCTACGCCAAATACCTTGATGGCCTATCAGGCTTTGTGGGATCTGGGGGTGGATTACATTGGCACAGATAATTTGAGTGAATTAGCTGATTTTTTGAAATTGGCCGTGAAATAAACAAAACAAAAACCTATGACAACGAGACGATCATTTATCCAACAATCTTCCTTATTGGCCCTCGCAGCCACCTTACCCTTTTCAGCTTCAAAACGCTATAAAATGGGTTATTCGGCCATTACGTGGAACGGGAAAGATGAGCAAGCGATTATTGATATTGCCGATTTGGGCTTTAAAGGCATTCAATTACGTGCGAATGCCTATCCTGTTTACAAGGATAATCCGGCGGTGTTAAAGGAAAAAATCGATGCAGCTAAATTGAATTTAGTCATGTTTTCCAGTGGGAATGTGGAAATCGATCCGGCGAAAGAAGCCGCGACGATTGACCAACATGTGAACCACGCGAAATTTGTAAAAGCCTTAGGTGGTACGTCGATTCAATTGACCAATAGTTTACGTAAGAAAGGTGAATTACCGACCGAAGCCCAATTGATTCGATTGGCAGAAGTCATGAATGAGATTGGAAAAAGAACAAAGGAGATTGGAATTCAGACGACTTATCACAATCACATGAACCAATTTGGAGAGACGCCAGAGGAAGTAGATATGTTAGTTAAACACATGAATCCGTCTTATGCGCGCCTATTATTAGATGTGGCGCATTATTTCCAAGGCGGAGGCAATCCCGCAGAGGCTGTTTTGAAATACAAAGACGTCATTCATTCCTTTCATATCAAAGATGTGGAGTCGCCCATCAAAGGTCAGGAATCCAATCCTACCGCGTATAAATTCGTGGAATTGGGGCAGGGGAAAGTGAATTTGGAGGAGGTGTTTAAGAATATGGAGAAGATTAAATTTAGTGGATGGGCTATTGTGGAGTTAGATTCAGTGCCGGACAAAAGTAGAACACCAAAGGAGTGCGGTCAGATTAGCAAAACCTTTTTGAGTGCTAAGGTCGGTTATACGTTTTAATACTTTTTATGGCAAATAAGCGAAATCCGGCGATTGGATTTATATTCATTACGATGGTGATTGATGTGTTGGGAATCGGGCTGATTGTGCCTCTGATGCCGACATTGATTCGTGGATTTACGGGAGGAGATTTAAGTGTGGCCTCGCAATATTCGGGTTGGCTGATGGCGTCTTATGCCATCATGCAATTTTTCTTTTCGCCTATTTTGGGTGGATTGTCGGATAAATATGGCCGTCGACCGATTATTTTGGCCTCCCTATTTGGTTTTTCGATTGATTATTTGATTTTGGCGAATGCCCCGGATATCACCTGGTTATTCGTTGGACGTCTTCTCGCGGGTATTACTGGGGCGAGTTTTACGACGGCCCAGGCCTATATTGCGGATATCTCAAAACCCGAGGAGCGTGCGAAGAATTTTGGGATGGTGGGAGCGGCCTTCGGAATTGGTTTTATCATTGGGCCGGCGATTGGTGGATTTTTAGGTGGTTTTGGCGTGCGGGTTCCCTTTTATGTGTCAGCCTTGTTAACCCTATTGAATGGTCTGTATGGATATTTTGTGTTGCCGGAGTCTTTGGCAAAGGAAAATCGGCGGTCCTTTGATTGGAGTCGGGCGAATCCGATGGGATCTTTGAAGCATTTGACAAAATATCCAGTGATTGCAGGATTGGTAATTGGCTTCTTTTGTTTGCAATTGGCCGGACAGGCGCATCCGAGTACATGGTCTTATTTTACGATGAAGGTGTTTTCTTGGACCCCAACTGAAGTGGGCTATTCCTTAGCCTTTGTGGGATTGATCGTGGCGGGTGTTCAAGGTGGGCTAAATCGGGTTTTGATCCCCAAAATTGGTGAGAGTCGAGCCGTATCGTATGGCTTGTTGTTGTATGGAATGGGCTTTTTCTTGTTTGCCTTTGCGACCTCTTCTTGGATGATGTATGCGTTTATGGTTCCCTTTGGATTAGGAGGAATTGCCGGTCCGGCGTTGCAGAGTTTGATTAGCCAACAAGTTGGGGCCAACGAACAAGGTGAACTACAAGGTGGTTTAACCAGTTTACAATCCGTGACAACTATTTTAGGTCCCTTGGTGGCCTCGAATCTTTTTGCACATTTTACCTCAGGAACGTCTTTTGTGTATTTTCCAGGTGCGGCCTTTTTGGCAGCGGGTATTTTGGTTTTTATCGGTTGGGCTTTCGTGGTGAAATCCCTACGAAAACATGCATAATTAATTTATTTTATGATGAGCGGTTTATGAAATACGCGGTTCATCTATTACATTCGTCAAATTTTAAACAACATAGTATGAAAAATCAGGTAAAATTTATCGCGATGTTTTGCTTATCTGTTCTGACATTCGCCATGCGTGCTCAAACGACAGATGAGATTATCGCCAAACATCAAGCGGCCATGGGGAGTCCTGAAAAGTGGGAATCTGTGAAATCGATGGTGATGAAAAATAAGTTCAGTGTGCAAGGAATGGATATTGAAAGTAAAACTTCGGTGGTCGTTGGTAAATCTTTCCGCACAGAAATCGAGGTGATGGGAAATAAAATCGTAACTGTTATTGATGGAGAAAGTGGGTGGATGAACCGTCCAGCGATGATGGGAGGAACAGGAGAGCCTGAGGATATGCCACGCGAGCAGGTTAAAATGGCCATGTCCCAAAAGAATATTGGATCACCTCTATTGATTGCCAAAAAAGAAGGTTCTAAAATCGAATTAGTTAGCAAAGAGAAAATAGATGGGGCAGATGCTTATTTGTTGAAAGTGACGAAAGCAAACGGAGACGATGTACAAGTATTTGTTTCGGCATCGACGGGTTTTGTGGTAAAGACCATTTCGAAAATGAATATGCAAGGGCAATCCGTCGATGCAGAGGTAAGTTACTCGAACTATAAGGCGGTGAATGGATTGTACTTTCCTCACACGGTTGAATCCCCAAGTCCGATGGGTGGTGGAACGATGGCGGTAGAAACTACGTCGATTGAAATTAATCCGAGTTTGGATGCGGCTTTATTTACTAAGCCCAAAAAATAAATGAATTATAACCTAATTCTATGAAAAGGGCTCTTGGGCCCTTTTTTTAATCTTTGAATATTTTTTACCTTTGTGGCATGCAAATTTTAAAATATCTAGCGGCATTTGGGTTGTTGATTTTCTTCTCTGGTTGTAAGGATCAGGCTGATTTTGAACCTAAAACGAAAACAGAAATTTTGTTGAATTATACCTGGCAAATTCAAGAAGTAAATGCGACTGGATATTTAAATGGACAGGTATATCTGCGCGGAAGGACAGCGGAAGGTTCACAATATGATGTATCGAAGGTTCGGTTAACATTCAAAGCAGACGGTACCTGTCTGGCCATCGATAATACGGGAAATAGTACAGCGACTGGAAACTGGAAATTATCCAATTCGGATTCCAAGCTCATTATCAGTAATACGAACAATTATTTATTGGACGGTGAAGGGGATGTCCTAACCATCACCAAATCTGAATTTACATTTAGTGGATCTAGGACCTATAAAAATACGACGGTGCAGGCAACCGTCAAAATGACCCCCGTTCCTTAAGGTAAATATTGCTTCACGTGATTGCGTGCGGATAAAATTGCCTTTTCCACATCTTCCTCAGATCCTTCAAAAGCTTTATCTTCCACCTCGATGACAATCGGTCCCCGGTAGCGGACATCGTTCAGTGCCGAAATGAATTTTCCCCAATGAATATCGCCTTGACCCGGTATTTTGGGAGAGTGATATTCCAACGGGTTTGCTAATATTCCCACTCGATTCAATTTTTCTGGATATACTTTGACATCCTTTAAATGAATATGATGTAATTTTTCCTTATAATGATAAATCGGATACAAGTAATCCATCATTTGGAAAACCATGTGGGAAGGATCATAATTTAAGCCAAAATTTGGTGAGGGGATAATATCAAATAATTGATCCCAGATTTTCGGGGTGGTCATTAAATTTTTTCCCCCTGGCCATTCATCATCGGTAAAAAACATGGGACAATTCTCAATCCCGATTTTAATGTTCAGCGAATCCGCCAAAGCGATGATTTCAGGCCAAACTTCTTTGAACTTAGCTATATTATAAGCCACGTTTTTCGTATAGTCACGTCCAATAAAAGTATTCACGGTTTGAATTCCTAAACCTGCTGCCGCCCGAATGACTTTTTTTATGTGTTCCCTGTAAAAAATCGCTTGGCTTTCGTCGGGATCCATGGGGTTGGGATAATAGCCAAGGGCAGAAATGTTGGTAGGATGCGCCTCTATTTTAGCTTTTAATTGGCTTATGAGTGCGGGGGTCAATTGGTCAACTGCAATGTGCGAAACACCTGCATAGCGACGCGTATCTTGATTTGTTGACGGCCAGCACATGATTTCCACACAGGCAAAATGTTCTTTTTGTGCGAAATCCAATACCTCATCCAGAGTTTTATTGGGCAAAATCGCGGAAACGAAACCTAAATCTAACATCTTAGTTTGAGCGTTTGGTTACATAAAATAAGGCAAAAGCGAAGGAAACAATCCATAATCCAACCGCCTCGCGGGCTAATTCCTGGTTCATGGTTTTCATACTTAATCCATCCGTAATGAATCCTTCCCATGCTGTCATTTCAGACCAAATTTGGATGCCTGCCGCCGTGGTTAAAATGAAGAGGACGACTAATAATTCAGCATTCAATTGATCACGATAGGCTTGAATCGCGACGTAAGTTGCCGTTGCGTAAATCGGCACCCAAAGAATCGGATCAGGGTCATTAAATTGCCAATACATAAACAGCGCGAAAACAACTGCGAACACAATTCCGGCAATGCTTTGTAATTTTTTCATAGCGTTTTGGGTTTAAGGACAAAGGTTTTTTAGGGCGTCTTTGGCTCCTGGGTAGTGTAATTTATTGGCTTGATTGAATGCCAAACAAGCTTTTTCTGTTTCATTTTTCTTGTAATAACACAGGCCGATGGCATAATAGGCCTTGGCGAAATTAGGATCTATGGCGATTGATTTTTCGAAATCAACGGTCGCTGAGTCTAATTTGGCTTCTTGAAAATACAAATTTCCTCGGTTATATAACGCATTTAGTTCACCTGGATTTAATCGAATGCAGGTACTGAAATCAGCTTTGGCTTGATTAGGTTTTTGTAAGGCGGCATATACGATTCCTCGTTGGAGATAGCCAGCGCTGGAATCAGGTTGCAATTGAACTGCCTTTTCAAGGGGCTGAAGCGCCTTTTGCCATTGCAGATTTTCCATGCGAACAGCTGCCAAATTTAAATGGGCCGGGTATAAGGAGGGTTTTAATTCGACGGCTTTTGCGTAATCCTGTTCGGCCTCAACTAATTTTTTTTCCTGGAACGCGATCACCCCTCGTAAATTATAGGCCTCCGCAAAGCCTGGATTTTTTTGGATGGCCTTTTCGACCGCCTCCCGAGCACTAATTAATTCGCCTTTTTTTAATCGATCTTTGGCCTGTTCTAACCAGGCGTCTGCCGAATTCGAACATTGCCATGCGAAGGCCGCACATAGGGATAATATGAAAATTTTCTTCAATTGTTGCATCGTATAAAGGTATTAATCGATCTGCAAATTATCCATATTTATTTTGAAAAAAGCAGGTTTTTGTCGACATTTGTCCTGGCAAATTACCAGCTCCCGCTGAATCCCCCAGATTTTGATCAAAGCAAGGGTAGGTTGGTCGTAGCGGTGAATTTGCCATTTTTTTTTGCTTATAAACATTCGAATCATATGAAATTTTTTATCGACACGGCAAATTTAGAGCACATTCGAGAGGCTCAAGATTTAGGTATTTTGGATGGGGTTACGACGAATCCTTCCTTGATGGCCAAAGAAGGTATTTTTGGGAAAGATCAAGTGTTACGTCATTATAAAGCCATTTGTGACATTGTCGATGGGGATGTCTCTGCCGAAGTGATCGCCACCGATTTGGCTGGAATGATTCGTGAAGGTGAGGAATTAGCCGAATTAGATGAAAAAATTGTCGTAAAAATTCCGATGATCAAAGACGGCATTAAGGCCTTGAAATATTTCTCTGACCGTGGGATTAAAACGAATTGTACCTTAGTTTTTTCCGCGGGTCAAGCCTTATTAGCAGCCAAAGCCGGTGCAACTTACGTTTCTCCATTCGTAGGTCGTTTGGATGATATTTCTTTTGATGGCATCGAATTAATTGAACAAATTCGCTTGATTTATGATAATTATGAATTTGATACCCAAATTTTAGCTGCTTCCGTGCGTCATTCGATGCACATCATTAAATGCGCTGAGGCGGGTTCTGATGTGATGACGGGACCTTTGTCTGCGATTTTGGCTTTGTTGAAACACCCATTGACTGATTCTGGATTGGCTACTTTTTTGGCTGATCATGCGAAAGGAACACAAAAATAATTAATTCACTCACTATGTCTGTTTTATCCTTCGAACATGTACACGTCTCCCAAGACGGACTTCCTACGCTTCAGGATATTTCTATGAATCTTCAAGCAGGGGATTTTGTGTATTTAATCGGTAAAACAGGCAGCGGGAAAAGTACTTTTTTTAAGTCGATTTTCGCGGAATTGCCTATCGATGCTGGACAAGCTAGCGTGGCTGGGTATTCCTTAAACCAATTAAAATCGGCCGATATTCCCTTTTTGCGCCGGAAACTGGGCTTTGTATTTCAAGATTTTCAATTGCTTACGGATCGGGATGTTGAAAAAAATCTTGCCTTTGTTTTAGAGGCCACAGGCCATACGAATCAAGCGGAGATAAAAATACGCATTGAAACGGTATTGGCGCAAGTGGGTATGTCAAATGCCATTCACAAACGCGTACATCGCTTGTCTGGTGGAGAACAACAACGCATTTGCATCGCCCGTGCGATTTTGAACAATCCCGTATTATTATTGGCGGATGAACCGACTGGTCACCTAGATCCAGAGGTTTCCTTGGAAATCATGCAATTGTTTAAGCAATTGAACCAACAAGGTACCGCCATCATCATGGCAAGCCATGATTATAACACGATGCGTCAAGTGCCTGGGACCATCTTTAAATGCGAGGGTGGATCCATTTTCCCAGTCGATTCCCTCTAATTATTTTCCAGTCAGATACACCACGGGTATAATGCATTCCTCGAGAGAAATACCCCCGTGTTGGAAGGTATTCCGATAATGATTCACATAGTGGTTGTAATTATTTGGATAGGCAAACATCCCATCCTCCTTGGCAAACACATACGCCGTGGAAACATTCGGTTTGGGTAAAAAAATTGTTTCAGGCTTGCGAACGACCATCATTTTGTTCGATACATCCCAATTTAAATTTTTTCCTTGTTTATAGCGCAAATTCGTATTGGTCTGACGATCTCCCACGATTTTTATCGGGTTTTGTACCCGTATCATGCCATGGTCCGTCGTGATGATAACCCGACCCTTTTTCGATGCGATACGTTTTAATAGATCAAATAAGGGTGAATGCTGAAACCAACTTGCCGTTAGCGATCGATAGGCCGACTCATCCGGTGCTAATTCCTTAATCATGGCCATATCCGTTCGTGCATGGGATAGCATGTCCACAAAATTATAAACGATGATATTTAGGTCATTGGTGAGGAGTTTGTTGAAATTATCAACTAATTGTTTTCCCTGATATTGATGAATAATTTTATGATAGGAGGTTTTTGCATTGATTTTTAAGCGCCTCACTTGTTCCTGCAAGTAGAATTCCTCATGCTGATTAAATCCCTCTTCATCTTCGGAATCGCCGATATCGTTCACCCATTTGTCAGCAAAATTTTTCTGAATTTCACTAGGCATCATCCCCGCAAAAATTGAATTGCGCGCATAGGCTGTAGTTGTGGGTAAAATGGAATAATAGGTCTTTTCACTTTCTAATTGGAAATATTCTTGAATAAATCCCTCCAATATTTTCCATTGGTCATATCGTAAATTGTCAATTAAGATAAAAAACAGAGGGCTTTTGTCATTGATCAGAGGAAATACAAATTTCCGCATCATTAAATGCGATAAAATGGGTGTATCCGAATCCGGTTTTTGGAGCCAATTCTCGTAATTTTTTTCAATAAATTTTCCAAAATGTACGTTGGCCTCGGACTTTTGGTTTGTCAACACCTCCGCCATCGACTTATTTTCTGTATTGTCGATTTCCAACTCCCAATAGGACAGTTTTTTGTAAATATCGGCCCATTCTTCGGCGTTTAGGCGGTCTTGATAGCGGATAGATAATTCACGGAATTCTTGTTGGTAACTTAAATTCGTCTTCTCCTCTTCCAATCTTTTTTTATCAAAAATCCGTTTCACGGAAAGTAATAACTGATTCGGATTCAGGGGCTTAATTAGGTAATCCGCGATTTTAGAACCGATCGCATCCTCCATTAATTCTTCTTCCTCCGATTTTGTGATCATGATGACGGGAAGATTTGGGCGAATTTGTTTGATGGCAATTAAAACCTCCAAGCCAGACATTCCTGGCATATTTTCATCCAAAAATAAGACGTCAAATTTTTGTTTAATGACTAATTCCATGGCATCTGCTCCCGAATTTACCGCTGTCACTTGATAGCCTTTTCCTTCTAAAAATAGAATATAAGGTGTTAAAAGGTCTATTTCGTCGTCCGCCCAAAGAATTTTATAAGTCATATTTCGTGTTTTTTCTTAAACTGCATTTGAGGAAAAATATTGTGAACTGTACAAATTAATTTTTGTGAACACGCTTCCTCGAAAGGCAACATAAATTTAGTTATTTTTATGCTTGCTTTTACCTGAACATATGTCAAATCAGTTTCCCGTCCATTTTACTCCAGAAGCACAGGCGAATTTATGGCACTATGTGGAGAATGGGACTATGCCCGAGCCATTTGTTCGCATTGGAATGCGTGGTGGAGCTTGTGGGGGGACATTTGTGTTGGGCTTTGATACACAAACGGAACATGACGAAACCTATGTGATTGAAGGGATTCCGGTGGTTATTGACCGTCGTGAATTATTGTTTGTCTTGGGTACCGAAATTGATTTTGAAACACGTGCCAATGGATTTTATTTACATAAACCCCAAACCCGATGAAATTTGCTGCGATTGATATTGGTTCCAATGCCGCCCGTTTACAGATCTCAAGTGTTTTGGATAATGATGGGGTGATGAGTTTTAAGCGGATTGAATATGTGCGTTTTGCGCTTCGCTTGGGACATGATGTGTTTATCGACGGAGAAATATCACCTGAATCTGAAGTTCGGATTTTTAAATTATTGCATGCTTACAAATTACTCATGGATTTACATGAGGTAAAGGATTATTCCATCTGTGCCACCTCGGCGATGCGCGAGGCATCGAATTCCCAGGAGATCGTGACGCGTATTCAGAAGATTTTGGATATGAAAATTAACATCATTGATGGCGCCCGGGAAGCAGAATTAATCAATGACGTTGTCGTTCAATCTCTACACCCAAAGAAAAATTATTTACACATAGATGTTGGGGGCGGAAGTACGGAATTAAACGTATATCAAAATCGTGAAAAATTAGCTTCCAAATCATTTAAAATAGGCTCTGTTCGATTGTTAGAAGGGAAGGAGCGTGAGGGCGATTGGGAAAAAATGAACCGATGGATTACATCCCAGCTTGCTTCTATTTCAGGTCCCATTTATGCCGTTGGAACCGGTGGAAATATCGCCAAATTATATAATATCTCGGGCCAGGTGGATGATACGAAGACGATGGGAATTGCTGAATTGCGCAAGGTTTCGGCTTATGTTAGTTCCTTTACCTATGAAGAGCGCGTGAATAAATTGCGTTTAAATACGGATAGGGCTGATGTTATTGTTCCTGCGGCGTCGATTTATTTGGCTGCGATGGAATGTGCGCATTGTCCGAGTATTTTTGTGCCTGATTTGGGATTGAAGGATGGGATTATACAATTGCTGTATGATCGCTACCTCCAACGAAAAAAATCCTGATTATTTACTTATTCGATACACCAAGCCCATCGATAGGACTTGGGAAAATTGCCAATCCGGGTCTTGATCTGGATCTTTGTACAAAACTGCCTGAAGATTGGTACTTAGGTATTTATTCACTTTCATGGTAAAATTGGCATCAAATCGATGTACGATTCCATTGGAAAGTCCCACTCTAAAATAATCAATGAGGGAGGAATACCTTGCCTTCATGTTCACGTTTTCGAAAATATCGCGTTCGACATTTAGGAGTAATTGCAAAACAAATTGATTCCGAATATTATCACCTGGGCGCTCCAAACCGAATAAACCCGCGCGCGAAATGCGATCATCAAAGACAAATGTTTGCCGCAAACTTCCCACCCCCACACGGGTGTAAAATTGTTTGTTCGGATGGAATTCAAGACCTAGGGAGGTTGTCAAATAAGCCGGCGCAAAAATGCTGGACACCAAGGAATCCACGGGGATTCCTAATTTATTTTTTTTGCCGTATTCGAAACCTTGAAAGAATTGCGTTTGGAAGTTGGTCGACCCATAAAAATCCCATTGTGGACTTATGCGATAACCGGCTTTGAATTCGTAAAAAATGCGATCGATGTTTTTTCGAAGGCTTTGGGTTTTGTTTTGAAGAAAACCCACTTGCATGCTTAAATCACTGATTAAGCGCCAAGATTTGTTGTTGATGCTCGCATTATGGTTTAAATACCAGCCGGTGGCGAAGGTATTGGAACCACCCCCTTTCCAGTTGTCACTAAAACTTGATTGGTTTAGATTAATTCCGGTGGCAAAATCTGTTTTCCATTTCACCCGTACAGAATCCGCCGCGGGGCTTGATTCGGCCCAACTGGTTTGCATCGAGAAGACTAAAAGGAAACAGGTTAACAATCTCATCCAACAAAGGTACAATTTTCTTAAATTAAAATTTTATTTTTCGGCGAAGCCAAATCTCCACCGTGCTATAAAATCTCTCATCAGGGCCAAGTGACTTTAACCCGTCCAAAGTATTAAATGCATCTGTATTGGCTGTCATGGGTTCGATGGCCACACAGGCTTCATTTTCAGGGGAAAATACGACCAAGAATGGAAAATCAGCTGCATTCTGTTTGATGCATAGGCTAGCATGTGTGCGCTTATTCGTCAACGTAGTCGTGTGATATTCAGCTTTCTGCAAACGAAATACATTGTCTAAACTTTCTTTGGCTAAATCCACAGGTTCCGTATATTCCACAGGTTCCTCACGCAAAGGAATCATTTGTGAATCGGATAGGAATTTACTTTGTGGCCTAAAACTGATTTCTAAATCGCTTAAATCAGTATCCGGGAAGGTAAAATAGGGGTGCCAACCGATTGCGAAAGGCATCCGTTGATTCCCCTTATTTTTAATGTCAAACATCACATAAAAATGGCCATTTGCATGCAACTCATAGGTTAATTGAAAATCAAAAGGGAACGGAAAGCCGGGGTAATCGCCTTCATATACGTGTAGGAGCTTCAATATGGCTCGATCTGCGTCTGTTTTTTTCTCGATGACTTGAAAAGGTTTTCTTGCTAAAAATCCATGAATGGCATTTCCAAGGGCGGGTTCCGTAATGGGCAATTGGTAATTTCGACCCTGGAACGAATAATTTCCATTTCGCACCCGGTTCACCCAAGGGGCTAATAAGGCGCTGGGATGGTAGGCATTTTGATGGATCGGGCCAGAGCCAGGTAGGCGAATATGTTCGAATAATTGGATTAAGGTTCCGCCACATTCGGGTAAAATATGTGCTTTTTCGCCACGTTGGGTGTTTCTTAATTCGATGATAAGGCCTTCTGACCCTTGGATTTCATTGATGACTAATTCCATACTGTTTTATTTTCGATGCCCATGCCGTATAAAGCGAAATCAAATTTGACCGGATCATGGGGATCTATGGTTTTTAATTCGTCGGTTAATGCCACCGCTAATTTCCAGGTAACAGGCAGACCAGGTGTTAAAAGTCCTAATTTTTCAGCCGTACGCAGCGCATGAACGTCCAGGGGGCAAATGAGTTGGCTCGGTTTTAGGGTTTGCCAAATCCCGAAATCTACACCGGAGGAGTCTTTTCTTATCATCCAACGAAGAAACATGCAAATTCGTTTACAAGCTGATTTTTTTTTCGGGGCTGACACATGTTTTTGAGTTCGCTGGGGTGCCCACGTATCCGCGAAAAAGTAATCATAAAATCCATTGATTGCCTCTTCCACATTGGCTTCATCACCAGTCAAATCCTGGGTAAAAGCAGATTCTAAGCTTTGAAACTGGCTATAATGTCTTTTGAAAAAACGTAAAAAGTAGAGCGTATCCGTGTACTGAAAGGTACGGTGTTTAAAAGAGGCGAAACGAGCCAAATCTTTTTCTTGATGACCCAGAACAAATTGATGTGGGGCGCCATCCATTAGTTCGATGAGCGTGTGGGCATTTTGAAGGATGGTTTTTCGTTGGCCCCAAGCCAACATCGCCACCCAGAAACCCATAATTTCCTGATCCGCCGCGTGGGTAAACAAATGCGGTATTTGAATCGGATCATGCTCAATGAATCGCGGGTGATTAAAGAAAGCGTATTTTCGTTCTAAGAGATCCGCGATTTCCGCCTTCATCGACCTTATTTATTAGAGCTAAAAAATGCAATGATCCGAGAAGGTATGGAAAATACCCACACCAACACCGTCACCGAGGCTGAAAAAATAGCCAAAAATGGATAGGAAAGAATGAAAAGTACTTCGAAGGCGATTTGTCCCGCCGTAAACGGACGTTTTTTCTTGGGCATCTTATTGAACTAAATAACTAATTTCGGCCCGGATACGTTTGTCAACTGCATTTAATCGTTCAAAGGCCTTCGGAGATAATTTGATAATCAATTTTGAATCTCCATTCGGTAAACGACCAATTACCTTCACCCAAATGCTTTGATTATTTGCCAAATTCTTCACCAGTACCAAGGTGCCAATGGGCGCCGATTTATGAAGCGCTAAGTATTTTCCTGAATTATCCGGTACATCGATCAGCTCCGCGATCCCCGTTTCAATCGTTTTTTTGAGTCCCTCCGGATTCGTACCATCCTTGGGTGCAGCGATTTCCGTGCCTTTGTTCTCCTCGATTGGATTTTTACTAGGCAATAAGGTTGTTTTATCGATTACCGTCGTTTTTGGCGCTGCAACCCACAGGCGTTGGCCTTCTTTCAATACATCGGATGTCAAATTATTCCATTTGCGAATTTCAGCCATCGTGACTTTATGGAGATTTGCCACGCTTAATAAACTTTGTTTTGCGCTTACGATGTGAATGCCTTCGTCGTCTACTTTCTTTTCGTCTGATTTTTTTTCTGTAGCGGTTGTAGCTGGAGGAAGGGCAGCTGTTTTCGGGCTTTGCGTGAGTACAGCCGTACTTTCGTCCATGTAATGCAAAGGAATGAATACGATTTCTCCAGATTTCACGGGGATATCAGTTTCAGGATTCGCCTGTTTAAATTCCGCTAAGGATAAATTATAGCGCTTCAACACACTTAAAACAGGTTGTTTATTTCCCATTTTATACACGATGTAGGTTTTGGAGCTTTCTTTTTTAAGTCCGAGCGAATCGACCACGCTCGCCTTCGTGTAGGCGAGTAAGCCACATGAATATGCGAAGAAAAGAAGTATTTTTTTAGCAGACATATCGATCGAGTTGATGTTTATTTTTGATGTAAATCAATTGGTTTTGAAACACTTGGAACGTTTGATAGCCTATTCCATCTCCTTCCGCCAATACATCCTCATGTAGGATGTGAAAAGCCTTATCCGTCACAAGAAGCTTGTTTTTCAAACCAGATTCGTAAAGATAATAAGAAAAAATTAGCTTATCTGCACCCTCCCAATAATCCAGACCTTTTACAATTTTTTCCGAAAATTGTTGATCGAAAAATTGTTGAAATTCCTTAAATCCCGGCTGACTTTCTTCGAAATGTTGGCTAGCCTCTAATGCAAAGGTTTCTGTGTGGGAAGAATTTGGTGCATCCACAAAAAGGCCGGTCCGAAGATGAAGCCATTGGTTTGTGGAGGAATTTTGATTGACTAGTAGAAATTCTCCGGCCAACTGGTATCGTTGTTTTATCGCCACCTCATATTGTTTTTCTCCCGTAGGGAATTGATATGCTTCCACTGCCTCAATGCCCGGATTTTTACCCGATTGTAAGCGCAAAAAGACAGCAATTTCATCGATGCCACATAACCAAACTAGATTTTTTTGTGAAGGGCAGGGGATATCGAAAGGCTTTAGGCCCTGCAAAGATAAATCCATGCCAAACCACGCGTGACTTGAAAGATCTTTCGTTTCAATCCATAAAAAAGGCACGTCCTTGTTGCCCCAATAGCCAATCGACCAAATATTGGCATTAAACGTATGGCTTAGGATTTTTGATAGGGGCATGCGTGTTTCGAAAAATTATGTGCAAATTTGTTAAATTTCGCTGAATAAACGTCCTATTTTATGATGCAAGGTAAAAAAGTGGTGGCCGTCATTCCGGCTCGATACGCATCGAGTCGCTATCCGGGTAAACCTTTGGTAGATTTGGGTGGGAAGCCGATGATCCAGCGGACCTATGAGCGTGTCGCCTCGGTCACCGGCTGGGACCGTATCATTGTGGCGACGGACGATGCACGTATTTTTGATATGGCCAAGGCCTTTGGGGCTGAGGTGATGATGACAAGGGAGGATCATGTATCAGGTACGGATCGTTGCGCCGAAGTATTGCAAAATCTAGGCGAGGAGGTCGATTACCTCGTCAATATTCAAGGAGACGAGCCCTTCATCGAGCCGGATCAATTAATCGAAATCACGAATGCCTTTCCTTCGAATGCGCCCATTTACACCTTGGTGAAGCAAATCACGACCATCGATACTTTATTTAATCCGAATAGCCCAAAGGTTGTATTAGACGCGCAGCAACGAGCCTTGTATTTTTCTCGCCATGCAATTCCTTATATGCGTGGTTTGCCACAGGAGGATTGGTTGAGTCATCATCGCTATTTTAAACACATTGGTTTATATGCCTACCGGGCAGATATTTTGCCAAAATTAAATCAATTGCCCAGTTCTGATTTAGAACGTGCGGAATCCTTGGAACAATTGCGTTGGCTTCAACACGGATTTCAAATTCAAACCGTCGAAACGCAATTTGAAACCATCGGAATTGACAGCCCTGAAGACCTAGAAAAAATCAAAAAATTAGGGTTTTTATAGGCTAAAGCCCTATCTTTGCAGATTATGCAGAGACCCCAGATTCAAACCTTATTGCTCGATCGGATTTTAGTTCTTGACGGGGCGATGGGTTCCTTAATTCAACAATATCAATTATCGGATGCCGATTATCGCGGTACTCGGTTTAAAGACTTTCCGCATGAATTAAAAGGTAATAACGATTTATTGTCGATTACCCGGCCGGATGTCATCAAGGAAATTCATGCCAAATATTTTGAAGCTGGCGCGGATATCGCGGAGACGAATACGTTTTCAGGGACTTCCATTGCGATGGCAGATTATCACTTGGAGGATTTGGTATATGAATTGAATTTTGAGTCGGCGAAGATCGCACGAGAAGTGGCCGATGCGTTTACTGCCAAAAATCCCAATAAACCACGCTACGTAGCGGGATCGATCGGGCCTACAAACCGAACACTCTCCTTATCGCCGGATGTCAATGACCCCGGCTTTCGTGCGGTGACATTTGATGAATTGGTGGAAGCCTATCAGGAGCAAGTGCGTGGTTTGGTGGATGGTGGAGCTGATTTACTCTTGGTGGAAACCGTTTTTGATACCTTAAATGCGAAGGCGGCTTTGTTCGCTATCGATCAATATTTTAAAGAACACTCGGATAAGCCTTATTTACCTGTGATGGTGTCTGGTACGATTACGGATGCTTCGGGAAGAACCTTGTCGGGACAAACGACAGAGGCCTTTTTGACGTCTATTTCCCACATGCCTTTGCTTTCGGTGGGCTTAAACTGTGCCTTGGGTGCGGATTTGATGCGACCTTACGTAAAGACCTTGAATGATAAATCACCTTTTTTCGTGTCTGCGCATCCGAATGCGGGTTTGCCGAATGAAATGGGGGAATATGATCAGTCGCCGGAACAAATGGCCGAGGTGATTGAGGATTTTCTTCAACATGGTTTTGTGAATATCATCGGTGGTTGTTGCGGTACCACTCCCGCCCACATTCAAGCCATCGCCGAAATCGCGAGTCAATACAAACCGCATCAGATTCCGGAAGCATCCGAGCATCAGAAATTGTCGGGTTTAGAACCTTTGGAAATCACGGAATTAACCAATTTTGTGAATGTAGGGGAACGTTGTAACGTAACAGGTTCCAAGAAATTTGCCCGCTTAATTCGCGAGGAGAATTTTGAAGAGGCCATTGCCGTAGCGCGTGAACAAGTGGATAATGGAGCGCAGATTTTGGACATCAATATGGATGAGGGGATGATCGATGGAGTGAAAATGATGCCCCAATTTTTGAATTTATTAATGGCCGAGCCGGATATTGCGCGTTTGCCAATCATGATTGATTCGTCCAAATGGGAGGTGATTGAGGCCGGATTGAAATGCGTGCAGGGAAAATCGGTCGTCAATTCGATTTCCTTGAAGGAAGGGGAGGAGAAATTCATTGAATCTGCACAAAAGGTGAAACGATATGGTGCTTCCGTGGTTGTGATGGCTTTTGATGAAGCTGGTCAAGCGGATTCCTATGAGCGACGGATTCAGATTTGTGAGCGGGCGTATCGTATTTTGGTCGATGTCGTTGAATTTCCAGCCCAAGACATCATTTTTGACCCGAATATTTTGACCGTGGCGACCGGGATGGAAGAGCATAATAATTATGCGAATGATTTCATCAAAGCGACGAAATGGATCAAGGCAAATCTGCCATTAGCTAAAGTGTCGGGTGGAGTTTCGAATATTTCTTTCTCGTTTCGAGGCAATGAATTGGTTCGTGAGGCGATGCATACCGTGTTTTTGTATCATGCTATTAAGGCGGGAATGGACATGGGCATTGTGAATGCGAGCCAATTAGGGGTATATGATGAGATAGCCCATCCGCTTCGTGATTTGTGTGAGGATGTGTTATTAAATCGCAATCCAGAGGCCACCGAGAAATTGATCAATTTTGCTGAAACCGTTAAATCGGCCGGTAAAGAACAAGTGGTGGATGATGCCTGGCGTCATCAACATGTAAATAAGCGCTTAGAACATGCCTTAATTAAAGGATTGACCGAGTTTATTGACGAGGATGTAGAAGAGGCGCGCCAATTGGTGAATCGTCCCATCGAGGTCATCGAAGGTCCATTGATGGATGGCATGAATGTGGTGGGGGACCTGTTTGGCGAAGGAAAAATGTTTTTACCCCAGGTGGTGAAATCGGCTCGCGTGATGAAAAAGGCGGTTGCGTATTTATTGCCTTATATTGAAGCAGAAAAGCAGGTGGGCGAAAGTTCATCCGCTGGAAAAATATTGATGGCCACGGTGAAAGGGGATGTGCATGATATTGGAAAGAATATTGTAGGAGTGGTTTTGGCTTGTAATAATTACGAGGTGATTGATATCGGAGTGATGGTTTCCTGTGAAAAGATTTTAGCGGCGGCGAAGGAGCATCAGGTTGATATCATCGGTTTGTCAGGCTTGATCACACCTTCATTGGATGAAATGGTCTATGTGGCGAAGGAAATGGAGCGTTTGGGCTTTACGATTCCTTTGCTGATTGGGGGAGCAACGACCTCTCGGATTCACACGGCCGTGAAAATCGATCCGCATTATTCGGGTCCGGTCATTCATGTGTTGGATGCATCGCGTTCGGTGCCGGTGGCAGGACGTTTGTTGCAAAGCGAATTATCTTCCCAAGAGATTTTCAACGAAATCAAGCAAGAATATGCTGAATTACGCATTTCCCATGCCGCGCGGCAAAAGGATAAGAATTATTTGCCGATCACTCAGGCGCGTGCGAAATCGACGGGGATCGATTGGACTGGATTTAAATCTGTTCAACCCAGCTTTTTAGGCGTTAAATATTTCGAGGATTATTCCTTGGAAGAAATTGCCAAATACATTGATTGGACGCCTTTCTTTTCGACGTGGCAATTATCCGGAAAATATCCCAAGATTTTTGACAACGAAGTGGTAGGCAAAGAAGCCAAAAAATTATTTGATGACGCCCAAGCTTTATTAAAAGAAATTATCGCGAATAAATCCTTGACCGCCAAAGCGGCCCTCGGATTTTTCCCGGCCAATTCATACGGGGATGATGTGATTTTGCATGATTTTCAGGAGGAAACGCAAGAAGTTCCATGTGAAAAACATGGTTCCCATGCGCATGTACGCTATACGATTGAGAAAAAGGATGCGCTTTCGGATCCATCGGCTTGGTTACACAATTTGCGTCAACAAGGTCAAAAGGCTGCTAACCTTCCGAATCGTTGCTTAAGCGATTTTGTCGCACCTTTGTCCGCTGGTGAAACGGATTTCGTGGGGGCTTTTGCCGTGACAACCGGAATAGGCATCGAGGCTTTATTAGAGAAATACGAAAAACAGCATGATGATTACAATTCGATCATGGTGAGGGCATTGGCGGATCGTTTGGCGGAAGCTTTTGCGGAGTTGATGCATGAGCGAGTACGCCGAGAATATTGGGGATATGCGCGTGAGGAGCAATTGTCGAATGAAGAATTAATTGCCGAAAAATATGTCGGGATTCGTCCGGCACCGGGTTATCCGGCCTGTCCAGATCACACGGAGAAGAAGCGATTGTTTGAATTATTGGATGCCGAGAAGCAAATCGGGATTCAATTGACCGAAAGTTACGCCATGTATCCAGCTTCGGCTGTTTCTGGATTTTATTTCTCGCATCCGGAAAGTACCTATTTTGCTTTAGGTAAAATTGCGAAGGATCAAGTGGTGGATTATGCGGAACGCAAGGGGATGGATGTGAAAGAGGTGGAACGTTGGTTAAGCCCCGTTTTAAATTACGATGTATAAATTATGACCAAAATCACCAGCTATTTAGACGCTTCTAAAGGGAAAACCTTATTTTCCATCGAGATTATTCCTCCGATGAAAGGGCAGCATTTGGGCGATTTGATGTCGCATATTGAACCTTTGATGGAGTTTAAGCCTCCATTTATCGAAGTGACGTATCACCGTGAAGAATACATTGAGAAAGTGGTGGATGGGGTTTCCAAGCGCATTCCGATTCGGAAACGTCCGGGAACCTTAGGAATTTGTGCATCGATCATGCAAAGGTTTCATGTGGAAGCGGTTCCCCATGTGATTTGTGGAGGTTTTACCAAAGAAGAAACGGAGGATTTTTTAATCGATCTTCATTATTTGGGGATTGAAAATGCGTTGATTTTACGCGGTGATCAGGAAAAAGGGGAGGATAGATTCATACCAAAACCAGGTGGGCATGCCTATGCCAATGAGCTGGTGGAGCAGGTGAAAGCCATGAACCAAGGCATTTTGTTGCACGAAGAAACGGAATCCTTGCCCACGAATTTTTGCATCGGAGTGGCTGCCTATCCCGAAAAGCATTTTGAGGCTATTTCCTTGGAAGATGACATGCGTTATCTGAAACAAAAAGTGGATGCGGGTGCGGATTATATCGTGACGCAAATGTTTTTTGACAATCAAAAATACTTCGATTTTGTGGCTAAATGCCGTCAAATGGATATCCATGTGCCGATTATTCCGGGTTTGAAGCCTTTGGCTACAGCGCGTCAACTCGATATTTTACCCGAAATTTTCCACCTCGAAATACCCGAAATCCTCGCCAAAGAAGTACGGGCTTGTAAAGACAATGCATCGATTAAGCAAGTGGGGATTGAATGGGCGATCCAACAAGGCAAAGAATTAATCCAAGCCCAAGTTTCCGCACTTCATTTCTACACGATGAGTAAATCCGATAGCGTTCGGGCCATCGCAGAAAAACTTTTCTAGGTTCCCTCAGCTAGTTTCACATGTTTCCAATTGACCCCTGTTTTTATGCGGTTTAATTGGGTATGTGTAATGCCAAATTGCTTGGCAATTATCTTATGGCGGCTTTTATCGGATTTGATTAATTGTTTAATAATCAGCACTTTGCTTTCGGTTAATTTATAATTTTTCGTACGTGTGGGTTTGTTTCGAAATAAAATAAAGGGGTTTTTCTTATTATGTGCGGTGAGTTCTGCACGGGTCATCCAGCGTAGATTTTCGACACGGTTATTACGTTTGTCAAAATCTACATGCGCGACATAGGTAGCCAAAGGATTTTTTTGTGGAATAAAATACGCGGCGACTAATTTATGGACGTATTGATTAATTGCCTTTTGGGGTGTGCGGATATTTAATGTCTTATAGCCTTGAATGCTGGACCCTTGAATGAGCGTACCCGTAGCTTTGTGTTGGAAGCTTTTAATCCGGCCATAATTTGAAATTTCGTAATGCAACGAATGGTCAGGAATCGAAAATCGAAGGCGTTTCCATTCTTCCTTCCAAAGATTTTTAATGGGTATGTTTGTCGGCATGGCTAGGTGATTTTTGAATGATTCACACGTAATTTCCTATCCAAAACGGGGTAAAATAATGTAATATTGTATCAGAAAACTGATAATCAATGAAGGTAATGGTCTACGGTGCATCTACGAATCCTGAACGGTATGCATATAAAGCAACGGAACTCTTGCTCGCGCACAGACACGAGCTTGTTTTAGTCGGGAATAAAACGGGAGAGGTGTCAGGAATACCTATTCTACACGGCCATCCGGAATTGGCCGATGTGGATACGATGACCCTTTATGTGGGCCCACAAAATCAGGGGGAATTATTGGATTATGCCCGTCGGATCAAACCTAGGCGAATTATTTTTAATCCAGGTACGGAGAATCCGGAATTGTACACTGAATTAGAAAAAGCGGGTATACAAGTAGAAGAGGCCTGTACCTTGGTTTTATTGCACACGGGCCAGTTTGATTAGACTGCTGTCAAGGTAAATTCGAATTCTTCCATGATTAAATTCGCCAATAATTTTTTACAAGCATTGGTCACAATCTCATTTGCGTCTGCCTCAGAAGCGGCCTCCAAACTCAAAGTAATGTGTTTTCCGATCCGAACGTCCGCCACTTGGTTGATTCCCAAATTCTGCAATCCGATGCGAACTGCCTTTCCTTGAGGATCCAAAATTTCTTTTTGTGGCATTACGTTAATCTCGGCTAAAAATTTCATTTTATTGTTTTTTAAGAGTTTGAATTCCTGATAGCAAAATGTAAGCAATCACTACGAGGGGAATTGCCACAAATTTAAGCATAAGCAAGGCAGCAATACAAAAAATCAGGAAAATGAATTTTAATTTATTTTCTTGCCAGCCCCAAGTCTTAAATTTAAAGGCCATCAAGGGCAATTCGCAGACCAATAAATAACTCATCACCACACTGTAAATGAGTAATCCTTGCGGGTGAAGGATATAGGATGAATATTCGGGCTGAAAATGTAAAATTAGGGGTAATGAGGCGACCAATAGGCCGTTGGCCGGTGTGGGTACGCCAATGAACTGGTCACTTTGGCGGGTGTCTACATTGAATTTGGCTAGTCGATACGCCGACATAAGCGCCAAGGAAAACACCAAATAGGGTTTGTAAAATCCGCCAAGGCCTACTAAACAGGCATCGCCACAACTGGATTCGACTAAATACAATAAAATAAAACTGGGTAAAACCCCGAAGGAAACCATATCGGCCAAGGAATCCAATTCCTTTCCGATGTCCGAATACGCATGTAATAAACGGGCTAAAAAGCCATCCAAAAAATCACAAACTAAGGAAATGAAAATCATGTAGGACGCATTTAATACGTCGCCTTGTTGGATGAAGTAAAGCCCAAAACATCCGGCCAATAAATTACCAAGGGTTAACAGATTGGGTATTTCCTTTTTCATATGGTTTATGCTTTGACGTAAGGATTGGATACTTTTTCTTCTCCGATAGTCGTTTTGCCGCCGTGTCCAGGATACACACATACCTCGTCGGGCAATACATATAATTGCGTTTTAATGCTATTCATCAGATCCTCGTGATTACACAAAGGAAAATCCGTCCGCCCTACACTTCGGCGGAATAACACATCCCCTCCGATTACAATTTTTTCTTTCTCAAAATAAAAGGCCACATGTCCTGGCGCATGTCCGGGGACAAACAATACCTTGATGTTCATCGCGCCGATTGATAGGATTTCATCGTTTTTAAACCATTGATCCACGTCGGCCGCTTGGTAATGCGGAAATCCATATACCTGCGCCCGATTTTTGGAATCTAACAATACGGGTTCTTCTTTTGGATGAAGGTGTAATGGGATTTTGTATTCGTTTTTGACAAAATCAATACCTAATACGTGATCAATGTGCGCGTGGGTATTTAAAATGGCTTTCAATTGAATGTTCTTTTCCGAAATGAATTTCTTGAATTCCTGGCGTTCCTCGTAGGTATAACAACCTGGATCAATCACAAGTCCTTGTCCCGCGTCGTCATAAACCACGTAGGTATTTTCTTGAAAAGGATTGAATGTGAAGGTTTTTAAGTGGATCACGGGATTAAAATTTATGCAAATTACATTTATTTGCCCAAAAGGAAAATACAAGGTTTTTTATGAAGGGAAGGCAGGTTTTGTGCCCAGTCCTTGGCTGTTTTGGTTTGGATGAAGCCTTGCGGGCTCGTGAGTTCGCAGGCGATCGCGATGAGCATATCGTTGGGGACTTGTTGGATGAGGTGTTCCAATAAACTTTCGTTGCGAAATGGTGTTTCGATAAACAATTGGGTTTGACCTGATTTGGCTACTTCCCGAGCTAGTTGGTCAATCCGTTTGGCACGGTCTAGTTTATCGATGGGCAAATAGCCATGAAAACAGAAACTTTGACCCGAAAAACCTGAACCCATGAGGGCTAATAAAATGGAGGAGGGGCCTACTAATGGAATCACTTCGATGCCTTGTTCCTGCGCGATGGAAACCGCTAATGCGCCCGGGTCGGCGACGCCGGGACAACCCGCTTCTGACATGACGCCGATTCGTTCCACACGGGCATGTTTGTTGAAATATTCTTTGATTTGTGATCTTTGGCTGTCTTTGTCAAGAATTTCAAACTCAAGGCTTTCGATATCGATGCCTAATTTCAATTCTGAAATAAAGCGACGGGCTGTTCGGATATTTTCAACTAAAAAATGGCGACAGGTAAGAACGTGTTGACGTATTTCCTCGGGTAGGACCTGAGCGGCCGTTTGTTCAGCGATGGGGCAGGGGATTAGGACTAATTTCATAGGACCTGGTTCAATGCGGCCAGGAATGCCTCTGGTTGGTCAGCTTGCACCCAATGTCCTGCATGTGGAATTTCAATGAGTTCGAAATTAGGAAAAATTTCTGCGATGTAGCGATGATCTTCGGGTTGAATGTAATGGGAATCTGCCCCTTTGATGAAAATGGTTTCGGTTTGGGAGGGATTTTTAACCCATAATTCGTGGCCGACGACATCAATGTGCTGGGTAATTACCTTTAAATTGATTCGCCAGGCGAATTCTTGGTCCGCATTTCGATATAGATTTTTTAGAAGAAATTGGCGTACGCCTTCTTTTTCTTCGAAGCGCTTCAGGTGGTCGTTGGCCGCTTGCCGACTTTCTAATGTTTTTAAATCCAAACTATTTAATCCTTCCAGAATCGAGATGTGATGGACGGGATAATATTTCGGCGCGATGTCGACGATGATAATTTTTTGTGCTACACCCGGATGATTTAGGTCAAATTGCATCACCACTTTTCCGCCCATGGAATGGCCAATCAGAATCGGGGAATCCAAGGAATGGTCTTGGATGAATTCGAAAAGGTCTTCTGACATGACTTGGTAGTCGAATGCCTCGTCCCAGGGGGATTGGCCATGGTTTCGTTGGTCCACCAAAAACACCCGATGATTTTCGGCCAAGGCTTTCCCGATGCCGAGCCAATTGTCGGACGTACCGAAAATTCCATGCAAAATGATGATGGCGGGACCTTGTTCACCAATCGCTCGATAGAATAGTTTCATTTAGGAAAGGTATATAGCTTTTTCTTGTTTGTTCATGGTATTTCCGATGGGTTTTAGGTCGAATCCATGTTGGCCTGCAAATCGTTCAAATTCCGATTGATATTCTTTTTCAATGGCAATCAATAAACCTCCCGAAGTTTGTGGATCCGCGCCGATGAGTCGTTGGCGTTCGGAAATACCTTCTTGTACCCGGTGACCATAGCTGGCCCAATTTCGCTGCGTGCCTCCAGGAAAGCATTTTTGGTCTAAATAAGCATCTAAATTTTCTAAAATGGGAAGGCTATTGAAATCGATGCTTGCACTTAGGCCTGAACCATCACACATTTCCACCAAATGGCCCATCAGTCCGAATCCTGTGACATCAGTTAACGATTTCACGTAGCTGAGGGGGCCTAATTTTTCGCCAAAGGCATTAAGGGTGCTCATTTGTTTGACGGAAATGGCTAAATCCTCCGGGCTGAGAATACCTCGTTTTTGGGCGGTACTAAGGATGCCGACGCCCAGGGGTTTGGTGAGGTACAACATGCAGTTCTCGGTAGCCTGATCATTTTGTTTTAAATGTTCTTTTTTAACTTTTCCGGTAACGGCTAGGCCAAAAATAGGTTCTGGGGAATCGATCGAATGTCCACCTGCTAGAGGGATGCCTGCCTCGGCACAGGCTGCACGACCGCCTTCTAGTACTTGGGCTGCAATTTCTGGGGCGATTTTATCGATGGGCCAACCTAAAATGGCGATCGCCATCAAAGGAGTTCCCCCCATGGCGTAGATGTCGGAGATGGCATTCGTAGCGGCAATTTTACCGAAATCGAAGGGATCATCGACGATGGGCATGAAAAAGTCGGTGGTGGAGATGACCGCCTCCCCATTTTGCCAGTCGAAGACTGCGGCATCGTCTCGGCTTTCATTTCCAACCAGAAGCAAGGGATGATTTTTTTTGGGTGTATCAGATTTGAGAATCGTATCGAGAATCAGAGGTGAAATTTTACATCCACAGCCTGCACCGTGAGAAAAAGAGGTTAATTGAATGGATTCGGCTTTTTGCATCTTGTTTCTAATTTGACTACAAAAATATTCTTTAAATAATTAAAAATTATCATTCTGTTAAATATTCGCTGATTTTAGGATTAATCGAGGTTTTAAAAATAGATTTTATGAAATTAATTAGCGGTTTAGTGCTAAAAATCAGCTAATTAATGGAAATAATTGAAAAAGAGTTTTGGTAAATAATTGGAGTATTTGATTTTTTAGGTTTATTTTGTGGAAACATTCTTCAATAAAATATATAACTAAATTCCAAATTTATGCAAAGAAGATTTATTACTAATTCGGTGCTTTTGGGGGCGTTTTTTGCGCTTTTGATGGCATTGCCAATTGGGCAGGTATTTGCTCAAGGTTCTACAACTGCTGCCCTAGCAGGTACTGTAGTAGATGAAAAAGGAGAGGGATTGCCGGGAGCAACGGTAATTGCGATTCATGAGCCAACTGGCTCGCGGTATGGCGGTTCTACGCGTGCAGATGGCCGTTACAACATCGTGAACATGCGTGTAGGTGGACCTTACAAAGTAAGTGTATCTTTTGTAGGTTATAAGGATGCTGTTCAAACAGGTATCGTGTTAACCTTGGCGCAAGAGCTTCGTCAAAACTTTAAATTAGAAGTAAATCAAGCACAATTGGAAGAAGTTCGTGTGGTAGCTTCAAAAAGTTCGATCATTAATTCAGGCCGGACAGGTGCTTCGACAACGGTATCTAACTCGACAATCACTACTTTGCCTACCTTGAATCGTTCATTAGGTGATTTTGCTCGTTTAGATCCACGTGCGAATGGCTTGAACTTTGCAGGTCGTAATGCCTTGTACAATAACATTACAGTCGATGGAGCGTTCTTTAATAATACATTTGCGCTTTCGTCTACCATTGGTGGTCAAACAGGTGCTTCGCCGATTTCGGTGGATGCGATTGACCAGTTCCAAGTTTTGATCGCTCCGTATGACGTTCGTCAAGGAATGGCAACAGGTGCGAATATTAACGTAGTAACTAAATCAGGTACGAATCAATGGTCTGGGTCTGGTTATTATTTCGGTACTGACCAAGGTTTGGTAGGAAATAAAATTGGTGATGTGGTTAACCAATATGGTACATTTGCACGTGGTCAAATTGGTGCGCGTATCGGTGGTGCTTTGATCAAAAACAAATTATTTGTGTTTGGTTCGTTTGAACAAGAAAATCAAACAGATCCAGGTTCTAACTACGTGGCTACTCGTCCGGGTTCTACGGCTCCGAATCAATCGATTGCTACAGCAGCTGATATGGATCGTTTAAAGGATTTTCTGAAAACCAAATACAATTATGATCCAGGTGCGTACGAAAACTGGAACCGTGAGAAATATTCTCAAAAAGTGAATTTACGTTTAGACTGGAATATTTCAGATAAGCACAAATTCAATATCAAATACAACTATTTACGTTCTTATGCGGATATCAACCCATCAAGTTCAGGTTCATTAACGGGTGGTCGTGCAGCTACTTCACAAGTATTGCCATTCCAAGGTTCTATATATCGTATCAATAACAACTTAGATTCATACATTGCAGAATTAAACTCAACATTCTCGAGTTCAATCGCCAATAACCTAACGGTAGGTTACACAGCAATGCGTGACTTCCGTCAGTCGCCAGTAAACAATACACCATTCCCAACGGTGGATATTGGTAATAACAATACGAGTGAGTTAACAACCTTCGGTTATGAACCTTTCTCTGCGAACAATATCTTGAATTCCGATATTTTCCAATTGGCTGACAACTTGACTATTTACAAAGGCAAAAACGTTTACACGGTAGGTTTGTCATACGAAACGAATTCATTCCAAAACGGTTTTGCACCAAACTATTATGGTGCTTACCAATTTAAGTCGATTGATGATTTCATCGCATCAGCTACTTCTGGAACATCAAATGCGTTGCAATACCAACAACAATGGTCTAATTATGCGACTTTCCCATTTGCGGAAATGAAAGGATCAACATTTAGTATTTATGGTCAAGATGAAATCACAGCTGCGAAAGGCTTGAAATTGACTTTCGGTTTACGTGCGGATGCAACATCTTTCCCTGTGTCTGATGAGGCGAAATACAATAACCAATATGTACCGGCTTTGACTTTCCGTGATGGTGTTAAGTTAGCTACTAACAAATTCCCTGAAACAACTGTATTGTGGTCTCCACGTTTTGGTTTCAACTGGGATGTGAAAGATGATAAGCAAACTCAAATTCGTGGAGGTTTAGGTATCTTCTCAGGTCGTGTACCTTATGTTTGGTTATCGAACCAATTGTCTAACAATGGAGTATTGTTCGGTTCTGAGTTAATTGCTAAGCCAACGAATCGTCCGTTTACAAATAATGTCGATGCATATCGTCCTACGATTTCAAATCCATTAACGCCAACTTCATACAACTTGGCCGTTACAGATCCTAATTTTAAATTTTCTCAAGTGTTTAGATCTAACTTAGCGTTGGATAAAAACCTAGGAAATGGATGGATTTTAGGTTTGGAAGGTATTTATACAAAAGATATCAACGCAGTTTATTTGGTTAACGTGAACTTACCTAATTCAACTGTGAAGGCGGTAGGTACCGATAATCGTGTAATTTATTACACTACAAACGCAGCTGGAATTCCTACTTCAGTGAAGAACTACCAAATTTATGGTGGAACGAAAGGTGTAAATGCGCCAACAACTGGAAATACAACGGCTAGTCCAAATATTTCTGATGCGATCGTTATTAAGAACACTGATTTAGGTTATTCATATGCATTTACGGCTACTGTGTCGAAGGCATTTGATAACGGTTTATTTGCTTCATTAGCGTATACAAATTCAGATTCGCGTTCGGTGAATGATGGTGGGTCGATTGCTCAATCACAATGGAGAGACCGGGTTGTATCCGGTGATCCTAATGAAAACGTAGCCTCGTATTCGTCTTATATGCAATCACACCGTATTAATGCATATGGTTCATACAAATTGAACTATTTGAATGAAAAAGCGGCTACTACATTTGGTTTTACATATTCAGTAGCACCAGCAGGTCGTTTCTCTTATACATATTCAGGTGATATGAATGGAGATAGCCAAACTTCGAATGACTTGATTTTCATTCCAAGTGGCGCTTCAGATATTCAGTTGAAGGATTTAGTAGTGGGTACTACGACGTATACGGCAGCACAACAATGGGCTGATTTGGATAAATTCATCACTCAAGATTCGTATTTGAATAGTCGTCGTGGACAATATGCAGAACGTAATGGTGCTGAACTTCCTTGGCAAGCAAACTTTGATTTCAAAATCATTCAAGATTTTTACATCAAAGTAGGTGGTCAAAAGAATACTTTACAATTTACTTTGGACGTATTTAACTTTGGTAACTATGTTTCTCCACAGTGGGGCCTAGGTCAATCTTCAGTACGTGCGGGTTTATTGACTTACACGGGTAATGATGCGGTGACGGGTCGTCCGGTATTCCAATTCCCTTTCCGTTCAGGTACTATTCCAATGACCGATTCATTCCAAAGAAACTTTGGTTTGGGATCTCGTTGGCAAGCACAATTCGGCGTTCGTTATATCTTTAACTAATTCTGAAGAGTTATTATAAAAAAAGGGAGCGAATGCTCCCTTTTTTTATGTCCGAAGGTAATCCCTTTGGCAAAAGATTATCTTTGGCAATTCAGTTTATCTTTGGCAAACCAGATTCCCTTTGGCAAACCTTTAAGGTTTGCCAAAGTTTGAGACGCGTATCGCGTCGATTCAAAACCTTTTACCAGTAAGTTCCAAGTCTTATGTCATCGATTGGGTAATTCCCGGGAGTTCCTTTGGCAAACCAGATTCCCTTTGGCAAACCTTAAAGGTTTGCCAAAGTTTGAGACGCGTATCGCGTCGATTACTCAAAAAAAAACCGGGTTTCCCCGGTTTTACTTAAAACTCCTTATGATGTGCCATTCGATGTAAATCCTCAGGACTTAGCGATTTGAAATATTCGTATGTAATTTTCAAACCTTCTGCCCGGGATACTTTGGGTTCCCAACCAAGAAGCGCTTTGGCTTTGGTAATATCAGGTTTCCGTTGTTTCGGATCATCCGTTGGCAATGGCAATGAAATTAATTTTTGCGTAGTACCCGTTAATTTGATAATCTCCTCGCCAAATTCCTTGATGGTAATTTCATCGGGATTTCCAATGTTCACGGGTTGGGCATAATCACTCAAAAGCAAACGATAAATTCCTTCCACTAAATCATCCACATAACAAAACGCACGGGTCTGAGAACCATCCCCAAACATCGTTAAATCCTCGCCGCGTAAGGCTTGCCCGATGAACGCTGGCAACACACGGCCATCATTCAATCGCATACGTGGTCCATAGGTATTAAAAATGCGCACAATTCTCGTTTCTAAGCCATGATATGTGTGATAGGCCATAGTCATGGCTTCTTGGAAGCGTTTGGCTTCGTCATACACGCCACGGGGACCTACGGGGTTAACATTGCCCCAATATTCTTCGGGTTGTGGATGAACCGTCGGGTCGCCATATACCTCTGACGTTGATGCGATTAATACCCGAGCTCCTTTGACACGTGCTAGTCCTAAACAATTATGAATACCCAAGGAGCCCACTTTTAGGGTTTGAATAGGGATTTTCAAATAATCAATCGGTGAAGCAGGCGATGCGAAATGCAAAATATAATCCAAATTCCCAGGTACATGGATGAATTTAGAAACATCATGATGATAAAATTCAAAATTTGGTAATTTGAACAAATGCTCAATGTTCTTCAAATCTCCGGTGATTAAATTATCCATCGCGATGACATGGTAGCCCTCTTTGATGAAGCGATCACATAAATGAGAACCTAAAAATCCTGCCCCTCCTGTAATTAAAATTCGTTTCATAGTTTATGATATAACCTTTTGTCGGCCTATTGAATAATAGGTATATCCTAAATCTCTCATTTGAGCCGTTTCATATAAATTTCGACCATCGAAAATAACTTTGTTCTTCAATAAACCTTCCATCCGTTCAAAATCTGGTGTTCTGAATTGTGGCCATTCTGTCACAATCAATAAGGCATCCGCCTGATCAATGGCCTCATATGGGTTCTTTGAAAATGTGACTTTATCCCCTAAAATGACCTTCACATTTGGCATCGCCTCAGGGTCATAGACATTGATTTTACAACCCAATTCCAATAAGGCCTCTATATTATAAAGGGCCGGTGCCTCCCGTATATCATCTGTGTAGGGCTTAAACGCTAATCCCCAAATACCGATGGTTTTTCCGGCCAAATCATTGTTGAAATGACTTTGAATAGTCGGCATCAATTTCGTTTTCTGCTTCTCGTTTACCCGCATCACACTATCCAAAATATGGAATTTATAATGATTCTCCTCTGATGTTTTGGCTAATGCCTGCACATCCTTTGGGAAGCAACTTCCACCATAGCCTATCCCTGCAAACAAAAAGCGTTTTCCAATACGGGAATCCGTTCCGATACCCCGTCGAATATCATCCACATTAGCACCTACCAATTCACACAAATTGGCAATCTCATTCATGAACGTAATTTTCGTTGCCAAAAACGCATTAGCCGCATATTTAGTCATTTCCGCCGATCGCTCATCCATGAAAATAATTGGATTTCCTTGACGCACCAAAGGCGCATATAACACATTCATGACTTCCTTCGCCCGTGGGCTTTCCGTGCCAATCACCACCCGGTCCGGCTTCATAAAATCCTCCACCGCTACGCCCTCGCGTAAAAATTCAGGATTTGATACGACATCAAAATCGACCTTGGCATTTTTTGCTACCGCATTCCGAACTAATTCAGAGGTCCCAACGGGTACCGTACTTTTATCAATCAGAACCGTGTAATCCTTCAATAATGGCCCTAAGTCATTCGCTACCTGTAAAATGTATTTTAAATCTGCGGAACCATCTTCCCCCGGAGGGGTTGGTAAAGCTAAAAAGATAACTTTCGCTCCTTCGATTCCTGATGCTAAATCCGTGGTGAAAACTAAACGTCCTTCTTCCACATTTCGGTGAAATAAATCTTCCAGGCCGGGTTCATAAATAGGTACTTCACCCGCCTTCAT
Organism: Cytophagaceae bacterium; assembly: GCA_947450365.1. Lineage (GTDB taxonomy): Bacteria > Bacteroidota > Bacteroidia > Cytophagales > Spirosomataceae > Aquirufa. The sequence goes on along the minus strand of CANFVE010000006.1, from coordinate 31,986 downwards.
GCGGTTGATTTTATCTTCATTAATATCGACACATGTCACCTGATTTCCCGTTTCGGCAAAACAAGTACCCGTCACTAATCCTACATATCCCGTTCCTACTACTGCAATTTTCATTTCTGTTTTCTTGGTTTAATTCAAAAATTAGCTACAAAATTAGCTAATTTTCTTTAAATATTTATAGAGGATTGTGTTATGATCTATATAAATTATTTAAGGGTTACCTATTTTTGAAATGATTTGTCCGATGCTTCCGGATGGCTCCATACAGGTGAGCCAATTGGCCAAAGTCGTCGAAATATCACTGATCGAGGTCCGCACCGTAATTTCATTTGGTTTCACTTTCCAGCCGTAAAATAATAATGGCACGTGGGTGTCATAGGCATATAAAGTACTATGTGTTGTACCTGTTTTTGAACCCACAAACCATTGCGGTTTCAAGAGTACCATGAAATCGCCACTGCGAGCAGGGTGGTAGCCATTGATGACAAGCCGACTGTACAAATCATTTAAGTTTGATCCCTTAATATTACGTAGGTCGATTAATTCGGAAAATCCCTCTTGTTTTTGGTAGGAGGTACGAACTACTTCAAATAATTTTTTATAATCGATGCCTAATTTTTCCATCGTGGCATGATTGAAGTAAATCTGTGAATTATCTTCTGAAACGACTAAATCTACATTTCCAAAGGCTGTGGCAATCGCTTTTTTCATATCAGCGGTTGCTTTGGCACGGTCAAATACTCCACCAGGCATTTTTTTACTTTGTAAAAATCCAGGAACTTCAGCTACCGCATGGTCAGCGGTAAGGAAAACGAGGACTTGATCTTTGCCATATTTTTTGTCCAAAAATGCCAAAATATCCGCAATGTCACGGTCTAATCGCAAATAAGTATCTTCTAATTCAATGGATTGCGGACCGAAATTATGTCCTACATAATCTGTGGAGGAAAAGCTGATGGCAAGAAAATCGGTATTCCCGTTTTGACCTAATTTTTCCGAATCAATCGCCTGAAGGGCAAATTCCTTCGTTAATTGATTGCCATAGGGCGTCGAACGTAAAACTTCTAATGGATTTCCTTCCTTTAAATCATGCGGAAATGCACTGGTCTTCTCCCCTGGAAATTTACCTTCAAAAAGGCTATTGTCCTCGGCGCTTTGGCGGTAGGTTTGGATAGGGTAGAGGGTATTCCAGCCTTGTTTTACGTATTTAGTTGCTCTCTCTTCCCCATTAAATGCCTGAACCCAGGTAGGTAATTCTTTCATGTAAAAGGAAGAAGTAATCCAACGGCCTTCTTTCGAATCATACCAATACGCCCCATCTGCCGTATGACCTCCCGGTAAAATCGCACCACGATCTTTTAAGGCAATTGCGATGGTTTTAGAACGAAAATTTTGAGCCATTTTTAATTGGTCCGTAATGGTAGTAGTCCATAAATTTTTGGGGGACATCCAACCCGTTTTTCCGGTTGTTCCCACCGTTACGACTGTACTGTCGTCTGTGCAATACACTTTTTTTCCAGTTGCCACGTCAGTCCAATCATTCCCGACAATCCCATGCACAGCAGGAACAGTTCCCGTATATACACTCGTATGGCCGGCCGCAGTTACGGTCGGGGCATAGTTGTAATGATTATCCTGGCAATTAATTCCTTCATGCATCAATCGCTTAAATCCATTGTCCGAGTAGCGATCTGCATATTTATATAAATAATCATAGCGCATTTGATCCACCACGATTCCTACCACCAATGCGGGTCTTTTAGGTAATGAAGCTGGTTTTTTTTGAGCCCAAACCCCTAGGGAAAGGCAGCTGAAAAGAACGAGGAATAGGTAATTTTTTTTCATAGGTAGGAAGGAAATTGATTTATCTTGATTGCTTGTTTGTCTTGTAAATTAATCTCAAAGATATGATTTTCTAAGCCATTTGTTAGCGCAATAAAGCGCGCTTCATTCTTTTTTTGATACTGACTAATTTGCATAAGACTTTGTTCACTGATAGCTATATGTGGGGCCTTACATTCGATAATGAGCAATAAATGGCCTGAGGGGTCAAACACTTGGATATCGGTTCGTCGTTGCATCGAATTAATTTGATGACCTCCTTCGATCTGAATGCAAGAAGCGGGATAATGTAGGTGATGGGTGAGGAAATGCAGGCAATGTTGACGCACCCATTCTTCAGGGCTTAGGGATCTGAATTTTTTGGCAATTGCATCAAAAATGAAAAGTTTTCCCTCCTTTTGAGTTAATTTGTATTCAAATGCCGGGAAGATTAATGGGATTGAATCCGTGTTTGTTTGCATGCCTCAATAATTCCCACCTAAATTACCAATAATATATGAAAACGAAAGAAGAGATTGTTCAGAACTGGTTGCCCCGCTACACAGGTACGCCCTTGGAAAGTTTTGGATCCTATATTTTATTGACGAATTTCAAAAATTATGTCGATATGTTTGCGGAAAAATTTGACGTAGAAATTTTAGGGCAGGATCGTCCGATGCAAACCGCAACGGCCAATGACATCACCATTATCAATTTCGGCATGGGATCACCTATGGCAGCTACCGTAATGGATATTTTGTCAGCGATTTCGCCCAAGGCCGTTCTATTTTTAGGTAAATGTGGCGGATTGAAAAAGAATTTACTCCTGGGAGATTTGATTTTACCGATTGCCGCCGTTCGAGGCGAAGGTACCTCAGATGAATATATGCCCAAAGAAGTCCCAGCCTTACCTTCTTTCCGATTGCAACGTGCGGTTTCCTCCATGATCAAAAAACATGAAATGGATTATTGGACGGGTTTAATTTATACGACCAACCGTCGGGTATGGGAACACGATGAAGCCTTTAAAACCTATTTGTCAGACATCAGAGCCATGGGCATCGACATGGAAACGGCCACGATTTTCACGGTAGGCTTTAAAAATAAAATTCCCCACGGCGCTTTATTGCTCGTTTCCGATAATCCGATGACACCGGATGGCGTGAAGACGGAAGTGAGTGACAAAACGGTGACGACAAATTTTGTCGACAAGCATTTGCAAATCGGGATTGATTCTTTGATCGAATTAGCCTCCTCAGGAGAATCTGTGAAGCACCTTCGCTTTGAGTAATTAATCTTCTTCGCTGAGATTAAAGTAATAATCTTTGCTAAGAGTAATTAACCTTTTTCGCTGAGATTAAGGTAATAATCTTGGATTTACGTCATTTAAACTGCTTGGCGATGAATAAATGAAAAATCCTCGAGTTAGCTAATTAATTGCAGAAATTACGGATTACTTGATACGCAGGATTATACCCTAATTCGCCTGATTTACTTAAATCCAAACAGCCTGAATTGTCACCTAAGGCTAATTTTATAATACCCCGAACAAAATAAGCCTCCGCATATTTGGCATTTAATTTAATGGCATTGCTGCAATCCTGAATGGCGTTGCGTTGATCTCCCAATACGGATTTGGCCACACCGCGGAAGAAATAAGCATCTGCATAACTCGGTTGGAGTGAAATGGCCTTGTTATAATCTTCGATGGCCTGTTTCGGGTCGCCAGATTTCGCTTTGGCTGCACCCCGATTGAAATATATTTCCGAACGCTCTGACGAATATTCCGCCATTTTTAATTTATCCTGTACGCCATTTCGTAATTCATCTAAGACGTTTTTATTCATTTTTAGGTCATAGACAATTTTGGCAGATTCATTATTGCCCATTTCCGCAGCCCTTGAATAATCTTCAATCGCCCCACGTGGATCGCCTAATTTTGATTTGGCAAAACCTCGGCCATAAAAAGCTTCTACTTTGTTGGGATTTAATTCCAATGCCTTACTGAAATCCTCTAAGGCTCCTTTTTCGCCATTTTCACCTCTGAAATTCTCCAATTGTGTTTTGCAAAAACCTGAATAATACCAATCATCTGCATTGTCCGGACTTAATTTGATTGCTTCAGCATAGTCTTTGATCGCTGGCGCGAATTCACCTAATTTCATTTTTGAAAAAGCCCGGTAAGAATAATATCCGGCGCGTTTTGGGCTGATTTCGATGGCTTTATCAAAATCCTCAATACTGCCTTTGTAATCAGATAATTTAACTTTAGATTCTCCACGAGCGGCTAAACCTGGCGCATAATCTGGGTTTAATTCGAGGGATTTGTTGAAATCAGATAAACCTCCTCGGAAGTTTAGTAAACGCATTTTGGAAACACCTCGGCTGTAATAGGCCGTTCCTTCCAAGGGGTTTAGGCGAATCGCCTCGTTGTAATCATTCATCGCTACTTTATGATTATCCTGCATGCTGTAGCTTTGTCCACGGGCGATAAATGCCTCAAAATAAGTTGGTTTTAATTCAATCGCTTTGTCAAAATCGAGGATGGCTCCACGGAAATCTTTTAAATTATATTTGGCAAATCCCCGGTTGTAAAAGGCTACTGGATTTGGATTGGCGATATTTTTTTCAATTTCCAAACTGAAATTTCGAAGTGCATCGGCATAATTCCCCGTTTTATTTTGGGTAATTCCAATCTCCAGATAATTCATCGCATCTTGTGCTTGAACAAACAGGGGGGAGAACAAAATAGATAAGCAAATGAATCGAAAACGCTTGGTCATAACAGAATATTTTTTGTAAAAATAGCGATTTTATTAGCTAAGAAAAATTTGACTAATCCCGAAAATCACAATCATGAATAAGGTGCTCAGCGCTGTTTTTTTCAAATAGGGATCAATTTGTGCGGGGGTCATTTGAGGATTTAGATTACGGATAATTTGAACCAGCGGATACCAACCTACCATGAGGATAATGTTTTGGGCCAATTGGATTGGTTTCCCCTGATATATCAAATAAATGATGAAGGTTGAAAATCCCATTGTCATGATGATCTTTTGATAATAAAACCCGAATGTTTTACCGATACGTACGGGAATGGAATTTTTTCCTGTTTTTCGGTCATTCTCGATGTCTCGTAAATTATTCAAATTTAGGACTGCCACCGACAATAAGCCACAGCCAGAGGCGGGAATTAAAATGTAAAAATTGAGGATTTCAGTTTGTAAGTAATACGTTCCAAAGGTTCCGACCCATCCAAAAAATAGAAAAACCGAAAGGTCCCCTAAGCCCATATAGCCATAGGGTTTTTTCCCGACAGTATAGGCAATGGCTGCCAAAATCGCCAAAATTCCGATCCCTAAAAAACTTAACATACTTTCCCATGGGGCATGAGACAAACCCACATAAATCAATGAAATACCAGAAATCAAAGATAGGAGCGATGTGTATACCACAGCTTTCTTCATTTCTGCTTGACTGATTTTGCCTGTTTGAACGGCACGGAGGGCTACTTTCCGATTGGCATTGTCGACGCCATGGGTCGAATCCCCAAGATCATTGGCGAAATTGGATAAGATTTGAAGCAGTAGCGTTGTCAAAATAGCTAGAAAGCCAGTTAAAAAAGAAAATTTTCCGGCCGCGTAGGCAAGAAAATTTCCTAATAATATACTGGCAATCGCCAAGGGTAAGGTGCGGGGTCGAGCCGCTTCGATCCAACGATTCATCAATTATTTATTCAAAGCTGCGATAAATTCAGGACTTGTTGGTTTAACACCTGAAGCAAAGAAATTGACCAATTCGCCTTTTTCATTTATTACGTATTTGCAAAAATTCCAGCTGGGTTCTTTTTCATTCCAACCATTCTTAGATTTATCAGTAAGCCATGCATATAAATTACACTTTTCAGCTCCTTTCACCACGACTTTTTCCATCATTTGAAAGGAAACTCCGTAATTTTTTTGACAGAATGTAGCGATTTCAGAATTAGTACCTGGTTCTTGGCCACCAAATTCATTCGCTGGAAATCCTAAAATAACGATGTCTTTATTGGCTTGGTGAAATTTCTCCCAATCCGCATATTGTGGCGTATAGCCGCATTTGGAGGCGGTGTTCAAAACGATGATTTTTTTTCCTTTAAATTGGCTAAAATCGATTTCTTTTCCATCAATTCCTTTCATTTTGAATTGATAGAAATTAGGTGCTGCTGCATTCATTTCTGTTCCGTTTGGTCTGCTTAATGCCGTATTTTGTGTAAATGGGAGCGCTAAAGCAGTTAATAAAGATCCGATTTTCATAAGGTTTGCGATCATAATAAGAAGTATAAATAAGGTTGAAATTATAATGATTCGTTTCATGTTACATCCTTTCTGGGGATTGTATTCCTATTAACTCAAAAGCCTCCCGAATTGTTTTTCCCGTTAGCTCAGCCAAAGTTAATCGAATGTTTCGTTTTATTGCATCTTCCTCATTTAATATGCTATGCTCGTTGTATAGTTTATTGAATTGTTTGGCTACATCATATGCATATTGTGCGATAATCGCAGGGGAAAATTGGGCACATGCTTCTTCGATTTTCGCTTTGTAGGTACCTAATAAATAAATTAATTCTTGTTCCGTTGGGCTTAAATCAGCTTTTGGGGTGCTTTTCAACTGAAAATCGATGGCTTGTTCTTTTGCTTTTCGAATCATCGAACATATCCGAGCATGTGTATATTGAACGAATGGACCTGTATTTCCTTGGAAATCGATCGATTCCTCGGGATTAAATAACATACGTTTTTTGGGATCCACTTTTAAAAGGAAATATTTCAAAGCTCCCAAGCCTAATTGGTTAAACAAGTTATCCAATTCAGATGCTGAAAATCCTTCGATTTTGCCTAATTCGGTCGTTCGTTCCTTCGCGGTTTGAACCATTTCGGACATTAAATCATCTGCATCCACAACCGTACCTTCTCTGGATTTCATTTTGCCACTAGGTAAATCCACCATTCCATAGGATAAATGGTAATTGCCCAAAGAATAGGGTTTATTTAATTTTTTTAGGATATGAAATAGGACCTCGAAATGATAATCTTGTTCATTTCCGACAACATATACCGACTTTTTTGCTCCGAAATCCTCAAATTTCAATTGGGCCGTCCCCATGTCCTGAGTGATATACACAGACGTTCCATCTTTGCGTAAGACTAATTTTTCATCCAAGCCTTCCTCTTCTAAATTTATCCAAACAGAATTATCTTCTTTTCTAAAAAATGTACCAGATTGTAGCCCTTCATCCACTATTTTTTTGCCTAATAAATAGGTATTCGATTCACGATAAATTTTATCAAAACGTACGCCCATTTGCGCATAGCTTTTCTCAAAACCACCTAGGACCCATGCATTCATGGTTTCCCATAATTGAATAACTTTTGGATCCCCTTGTTCCCAGGCGACTAACATGGCTTGGGCTTCCTGCATGATTGGTGCCTGAATTTTGGCTTGTTCGGCCTCCATACCACCGGCAATCAAGGTTTCCATTTCTGCCTTGTAGGCTTTGTCAAAGGCAACGTAATATTTGCCAACTAAATGATCGCCCTTCAAATCACTCGATTCTGGTGTTTCTCCCTGACCCATTTTCTGATAGGCGAGCATTGACTTACAAATATGAATGCCTCGGTCATTAACCAAATTCGTCTTGATTACTTCATATCCTCCGGCTGCTAAAATTTGGGCCACGGAAAAGCCTAAAAAGTTGTTTCGTAAATGGCCTAAATGAAGTGGTTTATTGGTATTAGGCGAGGAATATTCAATGAGAATTTTCTCGTTTTTATTGGCTAAGGTGTATGCCTGTGGGTCATTTTGTAAACTTAATAAGGCTTCAGCCCAAAGTTCATCCGCCAAGGTGAAATTCAAAAACCCTTGGACAACTTGGAATTTTGATATGCCTGCTAAATTCTCTAGAACAAAATCTCCAATTTTCTGAGCAATTTGTGGGGGTGCCATCCCGGCTTGTTTCGTAAATGGGAATACCACAAACGTGAAGGTACCTTCAAACTCCTTTTTTGTTTCTTGTAAAACCACTTCGGCATTTTCGATTTGAAAAATGGATTGAAGTGCAGATTGAATGGAGGCAATTAATTCGTCTTGGATGCGGTTCATTGGAAAATCAAATAAACGACAAAGGTAGCCATTTCGCATGAATTTAATCTTAACTTTGTTCTCATTATGCAAAATTTGTATTCGGATGCAATTGCCTCATTGAAGTCAGGAGGCGTTATTTTATATCCCAGTGACACGATTTGGGGTTTAGGTTGCGATGCTCGCATGGATGCATCGATTGAAAAAATCTTTGCCATTAAAAACCGGCCTGAAAACAAGGGCTTGATTTTATTGATTTCAAAAATTGAGCAATTAAACGAATATGTGGAGCAGGTTCCTGAAATTGCTTGGGATCTTGTGGATTTTGCAGAAGATCCTTTGACGGTTATTTATCCCAAAGGGAAAAATGTGAGCCCTCATTTATTAGGCCCCGAGGGAAGCATTGCGATTCGATTAGTCAAGGATGAATTTTGCAAAGGCTTGGTTTATCGGTATCAAAGAGGTATTGTGTCCACCTCGGCCAATCTATCCGGCGAGCCATCACCTCAGTCTTTTGGGGAAATAACGAATCAAATTAAAGAGCAAGTGGATTATTTTCTTGAGAATCCTTTGCAGAAATCTAATCCGATGGCCAAACCTTCTAAAATTGTAAAAATAGGTTTGGGTGGAGAATACACGTTGATACGCGCTTAATGAAAACAGGAATTCAGATCATAGAAAATCCCATTTTTGCAAAAATAGGATTAGCTGCAGACCGCTTAGGCTTGGATGCTTATGTGGTGGGCGGTTTTGTCCGGGATAGTATCTTAGGTCGAGAATGCAAGGATATTGATGTGGTTTGTTTAGGTTCTGGCATTGAATTAGCAGAGGAGGTAGCCAAAGAATTTCAATTACCTGATCATGCCGTGGCTATTTTTAAGAATTTTGGTACGGCGATGTTGAAGGTGGATGATTGGGATCTTGAATTTGTGGGTGCGCGGAAGGAGTCGTACCAACGAAATTCTCGTAAGCCCCTCGTCATGGAAGGAAGTCTAGAAGATGATCAAAATCGTCGGGATTTCACCATTAATGCCATGGCGGTTTCGCTTAATAAGGCCCATTGGGGCAAATTATTAGATCCTTTTGATGGATTAAAGGATTTAGAAAAGAAAATTCTTCGGACTCCCTTGGAACCTAAAATCACCTTTTCAGACGATCCACTAAGGATGATGCGTGCGGTTCGATTTGCATCTCAATTGCATTTTGACATTTTTCCGGAGACGTTTGATGCGCTTATTTCGGAAAAAGATCGACTTGTCATTATCTCCATGGAACGTATTTCGGAAGAATTAAATAAGATAATTTTATGTGGAAAGCCATCTTATGGCTTTTTACTATTAGACGCTTGCCAGATCCTCCCTATTATTTTCCCTGAATTCATGAAATTAAAAGGTGTGGATACGGAAGAAGGGAAGGGTCACAAGGATAATTTCTACCATACACTTCAGGTGCTTGATAATATTGCCAAACATACGGATGACCTATGGTGGCGCTGGGCAGCTATTTTACATGATATTGCTAAGCCGCAAACAAAGCGTTTTGTTGCCAAAAAAGGCTGGACATTTCATGGGCATGAAGAAATGGGTGCGCGTCAAGTTCCGAACATATTTAAGCGATTGAAATTACCATTAAATGAAAAAATGAAATTGGTCCAAAAATTGGTTCGACTTCACCTTCGTCCCATTGCTCTTTCAAAGGAAGAGATCACTGCATCAGCCTTGCGCCGTTTGTTATTTGAGGCGGGAGAGGAATTGGAGGCCTTGATGACTTTATGTCGGGCTGATATTACTTCAAAAAACGGTGAAAAGGTAAAGCGATACTTACGGAATTTCGATAATGTAGAAGAGAAATTAAAGGAAGTGGAAGAGAGCGATTCTTTGCGGAATTTCCAACCAGTTTTTTCAGGTGAAATTATCATGGAGGTATTCGACATAGGTCCGGGTAAGGAAATCGGAATCATTAAAATTGCCATTCGGGAAGCCATATTAGATGGGTTGATTCGAAATGATTTTAGTTCAGGTTGGGATTTCATGATTCAAGAGGGAGCTAAATTAGGCTTATCTCCGGTTAAAAGTTTGGATCAGATTATCAGTTGAAAATTTTCGTTTACCAAGCTGAAATCCTAATTTGGATTATCTAACCACGTAAAACATGAATTTCATCTTACAAAACATTCGCGCAATTCGTGAATCCAAGCATTTGTCCCAAGAATACGTTGCAATGTCCTTGCGAATATCTCAAAGTTCTTATGCCAAATTAGAAAGTGGGCAATCCAAATTGACCGTTGATCGACTAATTTTATTAGCTGAAATTTTTAAAATTTCCTCAGCAAAATTATTAGACCCTAATTTTACGGTTTATGTTCCTCTCAATGGAGAAGGGCATAACCATTGATCTAATTGATCAAGAAAAAATTCGATCATCTTTTTTCGATTCAAGTAAAGGTGGCCATTCACCTTCATGCCTTGGATAAATTTAGCTTTATATCCATTGGCAAGTAATATATCCGAATTGTTTATTTCACATTCGACAACATAGCGTATGCTTTTCTGATTTTGGATGGGATTTCTATTAATTGCAACGATGGTTCCCACACATTTGTTTTTTTGAATGTTTCCTAAAGCATCTGTTAGAAAGGAGACCTCTTGTCTTTTATCGATGTATTTTATGATGTGAGGAGAAACTAAGCAAGCTACCTTGACCAAACTGCCATTTGGATCAGGATTTTCAGGGTTTGTAACGGGTGATTTATTCGATGTGGAAATCTTAAAAACAGTTCCTTGTAAGGGAATTGACCATTCTAATTTGTAAAGACAAATGCCTGCGAAAAAGCCCCAAAGAAAGAAAATGAAGTGCTTAATTTCATAATGAATGGGGTGGATCAATCGATTATTTGATTTTTTTATTGCTTGAATATCCATGGTTTTTATTGATTAGGTAAATTCTTCTGAAAAACTTCAATTAGACTTTTAATTTTCATGCTGACGGATTGAATACTTGAATTGACGACAAGAGGGATGACTTGTTCCAATTTATGATCTGTGACCTTGATTAAAATTTTAATTTTCTTTATTTCTAAATGTCCATTTATTTCAATGGAAACGATCCCATCAGGATCTTGATGCGTTTCATAGATTTCATTTTTTACATCGTGAATCATGCGATGAAATTCCTGCATTTTAAGTTTGTCCATAGCTAACTGATTACATGATTTTTAAAATAATATTGAATGAATTGACGTCTCCTAATTCTACCTTGTTTATGGGTATTTTAAAATCTTTTTTAAAAAATGAAATCCTTGTTGGGTCCTCTAATCGCACAAAACGCTTTTCACTGAGTGAATGATTAAATCGTAATTCAATCCCAATTTTTCTTCTTCGATTTAATTCCCAAAATGACCCAATTCCAATGCTCATATAGGTTTTTGAATATTCTACATACGCATTGGTTTTATTTTTAGTAAAGTCCAATAGATTCATTTGGGATGCATCTAAGGTTAGTTCCCCAATCGGACTAATGTCAACTTGTGAACCGTATCTTCCATTTATGAAAATGCCTCGGGGCCTGCCATGCGGCTGGTTGATCAGCTCGATACTAGAACCAATGGAGAGGTTGGAATAAAGAGACCCGCCTAATTTGAAATTTTGACTATTTTCAATGTCAAGAATCCAAGGACCTTTCAATTTAATTTGACTTCCCCAAAAAAAGAGGATTGGGTAGGTTGAGGGTATTCGGGCTTGAAATACTTGATTTATTTGTAGGTAAGTAGATATAATTTGCTCGTTAAAATTATGTTCGGGTAATTTAAATGCGGGACTTCCAAGACCTGCCAACAATCGCATGTGATCATAAATAAATATTTTTAATCTATGGATTTGAGAGCGAGGTTGTGAATCGATGGCAACTAATTTTTTCGATTGCAGATCATTTTTGTAAAAGCGCATTTGTTTTGATAAAAGCATGACATCCCTTTCTTGTATCGCGCGGTCATAAGTTATGTCGAAGGTAGCATTGGTATCCAAGGATATTGTTTTAAAATTGACGGATATGGTGGAATGATCCGAATGGTTTTTTTGAATCGTTTTAATGTCATTTAAATACCATTTTTGATTGATGCATTGGTAGGTTACCATCGCTTCTCCCGGATTTTTACTTTTTTCGTCCTCCAGGTATTGATAACCTGCCACGGCATAACTGGATTTTATGATGTAAAAAGTAGCCTCTGAGGAAAATTTTGATACTTTTTTGCGAAAGCACGTGATTTTATAACATGGCTCATCATTCCAATACGATTCCTCAAGGATGAATTTGAATTTTTTTAATTGGGTGGAATCAAATATTTCCCTACCCATGCGGGATAAATCAAAATATTCAATCAACTTTCCTGTCCCCACCCACAACATATAATCACCCTTTCGCATGGAATCTTTTTCAATCCATTTTACATCTAAAATTTCGATTTGATGTTTTTGCCGCTCTAAGGTGGATAATAGGATCCCTCGCATCGTTGCTTCTAAAAAGTAATTCGTTTTGTTGCCGACCTTTGACTCTTCTACTTGAGTTCCTATAACGGAATAAGGTTTTTCCGCATAATTAACTCTGAAATGTTGAATAACTTGGCGCATTATTTTTTCAGCTCCAGAACTTATCACCACCTCTGCCAATTCCTTTTCTTTCATTTCCATTTCGACGAACGAATTGTTTTTGAATTCAGAAATCAACACTCGCTTTTGCCTATACCCAAGATATGAAACGAGGAAGTAGCTTTCCTTTTCATTGTATTTGATTGAAAAATTTCCTTTTTCATCACTGATGGTGCCTGATTTACCCATTTGAACAGTTGCAAATGGCAAGGGTTCAAGACTAATCGACTGCACGATCTTCCCTTGAATATACCCTTGGCCCAGGCAAGCAAAGGATATGAAACAAACAAGTAAAGACGTTACATTTTTCATTGGATGCAAGGGATAGAAAGGAGGTTTTTAAACCTCCTTCGTTATCGGTTAACTTTGATTACAGGTGAAATAAGGTTGCCCAAATCCCTTAGGACGTCTACGGCCCAATTAAATCCATCTTTAAACCCGGTCTTAAAATCAGTCCACCAATTTCCTCCATGAATTTCCATCATTTCCTGATCCGTCAGAGCATCCCATGCACCAACATTCAATTCCCATTTTTTCATGACCGTATCCTGTTTATAAAACCGCAATGAGTGCCATAGGCCCCACAATTAACGCTGCCGCTACCACGGTAGCCACACCTAAAATAATACCCAAGGTATTCCAGAAACCACCCCCATCGATCGTCAATAATTCTCCCATCGATAATTCACTTACACCGTAAAAGCGTACATCCAATAATTCACGTTTCATTTTTATTTTATGTTTTAAAGATTAAAAAATTGATTTAGTGCCTCCGCGTTGACAGGATAAAATTAGCGGCCAAGGCACTCAAACCGTATTCGGAATTGGACTAAATAATTCTTTAAATGCATAAATTTGATCAGTAAATTGATGAAATGAGCGCAAAAAAAAAGGGCCCGATGGCCCTTTTTTCATTCGAAAAAGTTCGATTATAATCGTTCAAATAATTCATTCGAAGGCGTACGAACTTTGGCTGCATGTACCATGTAATCACCAGCCTCATCGCGTTCGCCGATGGCTAACATCAACACCGAATGCAATCCCTTTGCCTCTAATCCCAACAACTCATCTAATTTAGCCGGAACGAATCCTTCCATCGGTGTTGTATCTAATTTCAATTCTGCCGCCGCAGCTAATGCCGTTCCCATCGCCAAATAAACCTGACGCGCAGCCCAATTGGCCTGCATCTCCTTTGGACGGCCTAGCATCGATCCCGCGATTGCTCCGCGATAATCCGCCAAAGCCTCCAATGGCAAACCGCGCGTTTCAGCTACCAAATGCATAAACGCATCAATTTTCTCCTCCGTTACTTCATTCCAAGCTGCAAAAACTAATAGATGCGAAGAGTCAACCGTTTGCGGCTGGCCATAGGCAATTGGCTGAATTTTAGCCTTTAATTCCGGATTTTGAATCACGAAAATTTGATAAGGTTGTAATCCAAAACCAGATGCAGATAGGCGAATTGCTTCTAATAATGTCTCAATTTTCTCCTCAGAAACCGCGTTTCCATTCATTTTTTTCACCGCATAACGCCATGAAAGATTTTCAATAATTGACATATGTTTATAATTTAAATTAAAAAATACTCGTTCTAAACTGATCTAATAAGTGATTCAATTGCTCCAAATTTTCATTCCCCATGACCTCAATTTTTTGACCTAATTTCTTTAAATCCCCTTCCATACGCTCCAATAATGCCAAACCCGCTGGCAAAATGACAATATCAACGGCCCTTCGATCATTCGGGCATTGCCTCCGTTCGACTAATTGTTTTTCCAACAATTTATCCACCAACCGCGAAGCATTCGACATCCGATCCAACATCCGCTCCGTGATCGCCAATACCGTCATCGGTTTCCCTTGTTGGCCCTTCAATATGCGCAATACATTATATTGCTGCATCGTCACACCAAATGGCTTAAACATTTCTTGCTGCCGCTGGATAATCCAGTTTCCCGTATAAATGACATTCACAACCGCCTTGGTCGCCTCCGTCTGAAAATGACTTTGCTTTAATTCTTCCGCTATGCCCATGGAATTAAAATTTGATGTCGTAAAATTAAATGTAATAACATTAATTGCAAGTGATTTTAAATTAATTTTTTATTTTTGAGTTATGCAATCGAATTTTTCACTTCAGTATCCCTTGATTTTGGCGAGTAATTCTCCTCGTCGGAAAGAAATTTTAAGTCAAGCAGGCTTTTCATTTTCAGTGCTGCCTTCTGACGTAGATGAATCCTTTGATGATCACCTACCCTTGGAGGATGTTCCGGCTTTATTGTCTGCCCGAAAAGCCCAGGCTTTGAGTGATTTTCATCCCAATGCCTTGATTTTAGCCGCTGATACGGTCGTGATTTTGGAGGGGAAGATTTTAAATAAACCGTCCACTAAACTGGAAGCATTCGAAATGCTTTCCCAATTGTCCGGTAAAACACATCATGTTATTACGGGAATTACCTTAAAAAGCCCATTGGGTATTCAAACCAAAACAGATACATCGAAGGTAACTTTTCGCACATTAGCGCAATGGGAGATCGATTGGTACATTCGAGGGGGTAGTTCGATGGACAAGGCGGGTGCCTATGGCGTTCAGGATTTTATCGGAATGGCCGGAATCGAAAGCCTAGATGGCTCCTTTTACACGGTCATGGGTTTGCCCATTTTTCAAGTATATGAATGGCTACGTCCCTTTATCTTAGACGCCAA
The DNA here is from genome assembly GCA_947450365.1 of Cytophagaceae bacterium. Lineage (GTDB taxonomy): Bacteria > Bacteroidota > Bacteroidia > Cytophagales > Spirosomataceae > Aquirufa. Next base: position 16,696 of record CANFVE010000006.1, on the reverse strand, counting down.
ACAAAGTCCAATTCCTTTTTAAATAGAGAAACTTTCTCCGCAACCGCACGTGCGCGAAGCATTTGGGTTTTTGAATTGAAAGCCTTTTCCATTCAATCCGTCCGAGAAATCCAATTCCGTTCCCGCTAAATATAAGATGGATTTTTTGTCCACCATGACCTTCACACCTTTATCCTCAAAGATCATATCATTCGTTTGAGGCGCTGATGCAAAATCTAAATTGTACATCAAGCCCGAACAGCCACCGCCTTCCACAGCGACCCGAATATTAAATTCTTCCGTTAAGCCTTCCTTGGTTCTTAATTCCTTAATTCGATTCGCCGCTAATTCCGTAATCGTAATCATGATGTCTTTTTTTAAATCCTGAAGCACAAATGTACACGTTTTTTTCAAAAAATTCAGGTTTATTTAGAGCGAATCTAAATAAACAGTGGTTTTTCAAAAATTAAGGCCTTATTTTTGTGCTTCCATTGAAAATTCAAACCAAATGATGCTTTCAGTTAACGATTTACATGCTCGAATAGGAGAGAAAGAAATATTAAAAGGAATTAACCTTGAGGTAAGGGCCGGAGAAGTTCATGCGATCATGGGACCTAATGGTTCAGGAAAATCCACATTAGCCTCCGTATTGGCGGGGCGTGAAGATTACGAGGTTACGAGTGGCTCAGTTGATTTTTTAGGCAAAGATTTATTGGATTTAGCCCCTGAAGAACGGGCTGCCGAAGGTTTATTTTTAGCTTTTCAATATCCTGTGGAGATTCCGGGTGTATCCACGACGAATTTTATGAAGTCGGCGGTCAACGAAATCCGGAAATACCGCGGCGAAGAGGCCATGGACGCTGTTCAATTTTTGAAAATGTTCAAAGAAAAAATGGCCTATGTGAATATAGACCAGTCATTGTTAAGTCGGGCGCTCAACGAAGGTTTTTCCGGAGGAGAGAAAAAGCGCAACGAAATCTTTCAAATGGCCGTTTTGGAACCTAAGTTAGCCATTCTTGATGAAACAGATTCCGGCTTAGACATCGATGCCCTTCGCATCGTGGCAGAAGGCGTAAATAAATTAAAATCTCCTGAAAATGCCACGATAGTCGTGACGCATTATCAGCGCTTATTGGACTATATCGTTCCAGATTTTGTTCACGTATTATACAAAGGAAAAATCGTTAAATCCGGCACGAAAGACCTTGCACTCGAATTAGAAGAGCATGGCTACGATTGGATTATTTCAGCTTTAGATTAATCAAGATGTTGCATAACGATACAATAAATACCCTAATCCATCTGCCAGAACTATCAGGGGCTTCCTCAGAAAGTCTTGCTCATTTTATAGATAAGGGATTTCCGACCAACAAATGGGAGGAATGGAAATATGCCTCTTTAAAATCATTTAATGAGGTTGCCTGGTCATGGACACCCACTTCCATCCAAAATTCGGTGGCTGTTCCTGAATTCCAGCAAAGCCTGAGCATCCAAACCCTTAACGGACAATCCTCAATACTCGGAAATTTGCCAAACGGGCTAACATGCGTTCCGTTAAATCAATTTTTAAATCAAAACGCGGATTTTAAAAGGCTATACGAAAAACGAAATCCTTTATTGGATCAAAATTCCTTATACCATTTAAATGATGCATTCAACCAAAATCCACTCGTTTTTTGTGTCAAAAAGGATACCATCCTTGATGCCTCCGTCGTTCATCAGTTCATACTTAAAGCTCAGGAAGCTCCTACGGTGATTCAGGGGAAAATCATTTTGTATTTGGAAGAAGGGGCAAAAATGACTTGGATCGAGCAACAAGCCTCCTTAGCTTCGGAATCCCTTGTTTTCTCGAATTATGCCCTTGAAATTTGGCTAAGTGAACAGGCACATTTGACCCTATACAAAGATCAGGATCTTGGTCAGGGAATATCACTCGTAGATCATACCTTTATTTATCAAGCGGCGAATAGCCAAGTGGATATGTTTACCTTTTCGATCAATGGAACATTTGTTCGCAATAATTTACATTTCTACATCGAAGGCCCACAAGTGGTTTCAAATTTAAATGGACTTTATGTACCAGGAGAAGGCCAATTGATGGATAACCACAGTGTTGTCGATCATCGAATGCCGCATTCGGAATCCAATGAATTGTACAAAGGTGTTTTATTAGGAAATGCCACGGGGGTGTTTAATGGCAAAATTTTTGTTAGAAAAGACGCACAAAAAACGAACGCCTTTCAAAGTTGTAAAAATGTATTAGCCTCTGATCGGGCTACGATGAATACCAAACCTCAATTGGAGATTTGGGCCGACGACGTGAAATGTTCACACGGAACGACGACGGGTCAATTAAGCGAAGAGGCCTTGTTTTACATGCGCTCACGCGGAATTTCTGCAGATGCGGCACGAACTTTGTTGTTGTTGGCCTTTGTTCAACAAGTCATCGACAAAGTCGAAATCACCTCCTTACGCGAATATTTATCTTCCAAAATCATTCATAAAATCGAGCAATCATGGGAAGCCTAATGGATATCTCAAAAATACGTGCTGATTTTCCTGTTTTGGACCAACAAGTGAATGGTTCCCCGCTCATTTATTTCGATAATGCAGCGACAACTCAGAAACCCAAAACTGTCATAGATGCCCTCTCGCATTATTATCAATTCGATAATGCCAATATTCATCGAGGACTTCATACGCTGGCAGAACGGGCAACTACAGCTTATGAATTAACGCGTACCAAAGTTCGCGACTTTCTTCATGCCCCTTCCTCAGATCAAATTATCTTCACGTCTGGAACTACGGCAGGCATAAATTTGGTCGCGCAAACCTTTGGACGATCGACCTTTAAAGCGGGGGATAAAATCTTGATTTCAAATCTAGAACATCATTCAAATATCGTTCCTTGGCAAATGATCGCACAAGAAACGGGTGCCATCATCGAGGTAATTCCCGTAGATGAAACGGGGGTGTTGGATTTAGCGGCCTTTGAGAAACAGTTGGATTCCCGAGTAAAATTAGTAGCCGTAAACCATGTGTCGAATGCCATCGGAACCATAAACCCGATTGCTAAGATCATTTCCTTGGCACATGCCAAAGGGGCAAAAGTATTGATCGATGGGGCACAATCGGTAGCGCATATTGAAATTGATGTGCAGGCATTGGATATGGACTTTTTTGTCTTTTCTGCACATAAATTATTTGGCCCTACGGGCGTCGGAATTTTATACGGTAAGCGTGAATTATTAGATGCCATGCCTCCGTATCAAGGAGGTGGGGAGATGATCAAAGAGGTTTCGTTTTCGGGCACTACATATAATGAATTGCCCTATAAATTTGAAGCAGGAACGCCCAATATCGCAGATGTCATTGCTTTTGGTGCAGCGATCGATTATGTAAAATCCTACGGGACCGGCGAACTTATGAAACAGGAACAGGCTTTATTGGCCTATGCAACCGATAAATTAGCCTCCATTCCTGGACTTCGCATCGTAGGAACTGCCCCTGATAAAATTGCAGTGATTAGTTATGTAGTGGAGGGAATTCATCCACAGGATTTGGGAGTTTTATTGGATAAATTTGGTGTGGCGATTCGGACGGGACATCATTGTGCCCAACCCTTAATGCAGCGATATGGACTTGTTGGAACTTGTCGAGTATCTTTCGCGTTTTATAATACTACAGAAGAAATAGATCGATTTATGGTGGCCTTAGAAAGGTCGATTAGGATGTTAGGATAATGGCACAAAGTATCAATGACACACAGGAAGAGTTAATTGCCGAATTCGATTTATTCGAAGATTGGGCAGACAAATATGAATATTTGATTGATTTAGGAAAGAAATTGCCGGCGATGTCGGAGGAATGGAAGACGGAAGAAAATGTGATCAAAGGCTGCCAAAGTCGGGTTTGGTTACATGCGGAAAGGGAAGGGGAGCTTGTTCATTTTTTGGCAGATTCAGAGGCGGTTATTGTGAAGGGGTTAATTAGTATGTTGATTCGTGTCTTATCGGGCCATACGGCCTCTGAGATTTTAGCTGCGGATTTGTATTTTATTGATCGGATTGGGATGAGTCAACATTTGGCCCAAACCCGTTCAAATGGTTTATTAGCCATGGTTAAACAAATGAAAAATTATGCGCTGGCCTTTTCAGCGCAACAATAAGCTTATGGAAGAGTCAATTACAAGTCCTATGACGGAAGCGGAATTAAAAGAAAAAGTTGTCAAGGCCATAAAAACGGTCTATGATCCTGAAATTCCAGTGGATGTCTATGAATTGGGCTTGATTTATGAGATTAAAATATTTCCGGTTCAAAATGTCTATATTTTAATGACATTGACTTCTCCTTCCTGTCCTTCAGCGGAAAGTATTCCTGTGGACATTGAGAAGGCGGTTCGGGAAATTGAGGGAATTGCCGATGTATCGGTGGAATTGACATTTGACCCACCTTATTCGCAAGATATGATGTCAGAGGTGGCCAAATTGGAACTTGGATTTATGTAATTTGTTATACGTTTAAATAAATAGAAAAATATGTATCCAGAACATTTAGTACATCCCATGCGGATGGATATCGTAGAAGGTGGTTTTCAAGAATTGAAGGCTGCTTCAGAAGTTGAAGACGTGATGGCGCAAGCGGGAACGACTTTATTATTTATCAATTCAGTGTGTGGTTGTTCGGCACGTACCGCGCGTCCAGGGGTTAAGGAAGCCGTTGCTTCTTCTGCCAAAAAACCTACACATTTAGTTACTGTCTTTGCAGGTGTGGATCAAGAAGCCACTCAAAAGGCTCGCGAATATACCTTGCCTTATCCTCCATCATCTCCATCGATTGCCTTATTTAAAGATGGGGAATTGGTTCACTTTGTGGAGCGTCATCATATTGAAGGTCGTTCGGCGGAAATGATTGCAGGTCATTTAGAAGGTGTTTTCGAGGAATTTTGCTAGAAAAAACGCCTAAAAAGGATTTTTATTCAAGACAAAAAAGGGATGCCAAATGGCATCCCTTTTTATTTATTTCGAATTTATACATTTCCTCATGGCTGATTGACAGCCCTTGGATAAAACCGATTAAGGCTTCGGCGCGCCGCCCACAGCCCCCGTATCCGAGCTCGTGTTTTTGGCTTTTTCAGCTTGTTTTTTCGCCGCCCCTTCGTAATCACCCGCTTTCACGAATGACATTTTCAATAAGTCGATCGACTTCCGAGACGCTTGTAAAATCTGTTCTGAAGTCAGGCCTTTAACTTTCGTCTCTAAATCTTCAGCCCATTTCATACTGCGATTCAAGTATAAATTGCTATTCAAAACACTGCTCAACGAATTATCTTGTGAACGACTTACCTGACGTGATTGAATCCAAGATTTTTTTGCTTCATCGATTTCTTTCTGCGTAAATCCTTCCTTCAATACTTTTTCGATTTCCTCTTTGAACGCCGCTTCTAATTTAGCGATGTTTTCAGGCGCATATATGGCATATCCCACGAAAGCACCTGATTGATCCAATGGACTCGCTGCAAATTGCGACCCTACCCCGTAGGATAATCCTTCCTTTTGACGAATCCGATTCATCAAACGACTACTCAAACCACTTCCACCACCAAGCATATAGTTAGCCAATTCCAACGAAGCATAATCTGGATCAGCATCGGAAATTTTTAAGGGTTGATAGGCCAAGAAAAATGCATTCGCCTTATCAGGCGTTTCAATCGATTTCACTTGTGCTTTTACGTCCTTAAAGATTTCAGGAACACGCGCGAAAGGTTTTGGTGACTTCCATGAAGCAAATTCCGTGGTAATCAATGCCTTTAGTTCTTTTTCATCAAAATCTCCAACGGCGGAGAAGGTCGCATTAGACGCGCCATAAAATCCTTTGTAAAAGGCAATGGCATCTTCTAATTTAGCCGCTGTATATCGTTCAGTTTGTTCAGCCATCGTTGGTTGATACCGCACATCATTTTTTGGATAATGGCCACTGCGCATGGTTCCTAAGGCTTCGGAAGCCTTCGCTGTAGGTTCGCTTTTTTGAGATTCGATCTGCGTTAAATTTTCCTGCTTAAGTTTTTCGAATTCCTCAGCATTGAAAGCAGGCTGTTTTAATGCTTCAGCCACTAATTTCATGGCCGGAATTAAATTCTCCCGGGTAGTTTCGATGGAAACATTTGCCTGGGTAGGCCCTCCAGAAATTGAAACACGTGCTTTAATTTTGTCTAATTCATCTTGGAATTGTTGGCGCGTCTTCGTCTTCGTTCCTTTACTTAAAATATCGGCTGCTAAATCCGCTGCAGTTGATGTGCCTAATAAGGATTTTTCATCGCCAAAGCGTAAGGTCATTTTGGCATACACGGAGTTTCCACGCGTTTTCTTGGGCAATAATGCTAATTTAATGCCTGCAATTTGTTCCGTTTTTGTTCTTGAATCGATGTTCGAAGGAGAAGGATCAAATGCCTCACCTTCCGCTACAGCAGCTTTTCCTTTGAAGTCTTTCAATACCTCCGCCACATCTTTGGCTTCTGGAATTTCAGCACGTTCCGGTTTTTCGGTTGGATAGAAGATTCCTGAAGTCCGATTCGAGGCCTTATAATATTTGGCTGCCACCCGTTGGATATCTTCTGGAGTTACTTTCTCCAATTGATTTCTTGTATGGAACAATAAACGCCAATCGCCTTGGGCAATGTATTCGGATAAACCCACCCCAACGCGTTGTGCATTATTCAATAACAATTCGATGTTTTTTATGCCCTTCGTTTTTACACGCTCCACTTCCTCTTTGCTTGGTGGTGTTTTTGCAAAGTTTTCGATTGTTTCAATCATGATTTTTTTCACCGAATCAATCGATTTTTCCTTTAATACTTCCGCTCCAAAATAGGCCAAACCAGGTTCCTTTAATTGAAAACTCATCCCAAATTGCGAGGAAGCCTTTTTCGTATCAATCAATGCTTTATACAAACGTCCAGAAGGCGCATCCGTTAAAATATCTGCCAATACATCACATGCAATGAAGTCTGGATGTAATCCGGAAGGGATGTGGTAGGCCATCCCCACGACTTGCACATCACCTACCCGACGTAAACTTACCTCGCGCTCTCCATCTTGGGTAGGTTCTGCCGTAAATGTTTTGGTTAGTTCTCGACTTGGTTTTGGAATAACTCCAAATTTTTGATTAACTAAAGCCAAGGTTTTAATTGGGTCAAATTTTCCGGCCACCAATAAAACGGCATTATCCGGCTGGTAATATTTGCGGTAATAAGCCTGCAGGTTCTCAATTGGCACTTTTTCGATATCAGAACGAGCCCCGATAGTCGAGTTTCCGTAATTATGCCATAAGAAGGCCGTGGAAATTACTCGTTCCATCAACACACTACCCGGGTCATTTTCTCCCATTTCAAATTCATTTCGAACCACCGTCATCTCGGTTTCTAATTCACTTTTGGCTATCCGTGAATTCACCATTCGATCTGCCTCCATATCTAAGGCCCAATCTAAGTTTTCATCCGTTGCGGCGAAAGTTTCAAAGTAATTCGTCCGATCTAACCAGGTCGTTCCATTGAACTGAGCACCATGATCAGAAATTTCTTTGGCTACTTCCTTGTGTTTCTCCTTCGTTCCTTTGAACACCATGTGTTCCAATAAATGGGACATACCCGTTTCCCCATAACCCTCGTGGCGAGAGCCTACTAAATAGGTAATATTAACAGTAATCGTTTGCTTAGACGGATCTGGAAATAATAAAACCTTAAGTCCATTGGCCAATTTATATTCCGTAATCCCTTCGGCCGAAGTGATTTTTTCGGGGATTGGCAGGCTAGCCGTATTGGCAGGCGAGGTATTGCTTGTTTTTGGGGCAGCTGCTTTTTGTTGGCCCAAAGCCGAAGAAACAATCAGCGCAAAAAACAAACCAGATAGAAGTGTTTTTTTCATGTTTGAAGATGTTTATTTTTTTTCGAAAACGAAATTAATAGAAAAGACGAATGAACGGGTGATTTTTTGATGAATGGTTGAGTACTTATTTTTTGTACTGTTGAATCAGTTTGAAAATGGCTTTTTGTGTATCTAGATTTGGAAAATAGTCAAACATGATGACATGTTTTTCGTAGTCCAACAACAATCCCGATTCTAAAAAATGAAAAGCCTCCTTGAATTGCCCCGCCTTAATCAAAAATATCGCGGAACGGTAATATAATTCGGCTTCTTCTGGCAACTCATCGATGGCAGAAAGCATGATATCGGCCGATTTCTCAAAATCATCTAAATCATAATGCAATTGCGCCCATTTAATCCACGTTGGCGCAAAAAACGAATCCAATTCCACCGCCTTTTGATAGGCCTCATCCGCTGAAACGGGATTCCCTAAATAAGCCTCCACGTCAGCTAATCCCGTCCAATACAGCGGATTTACTTCATTAAGCTTTAGCGCTTTCTTTAAAAAATGGAGTGATTCGAACCATTTATCTAATTCTGTTAGACAAACCGCTAAGCCATAATACCCTTCGTCCCATAAGGGATCGATTTTCACAGACTCCTTGTAATAGGAAAGGGCCTCATCGAATTTCTTTTGACGTTCGAGGCTGGCGCCGATGCAACAATACAGTTCCGGATTCGGCTCATCATGTTTTAAACACAATCGATAAGCCTCCTCTGCCTTTGGATAATCGACCAAATTCATATAGGTATTCCCTAAATTAAATAGGGATGAACCAAAAGTCGGTTCGATAGCCAAGGAATATTCATATGCATCGATTGCCTTTTCGTATTGTTTTAATTTTGAATAAGCGATACCCAAATTATACCATGCCGTATAGGAAAATGGATCTTGGTCAATGAAATTCTTGTAAAAGGGAATACTTTCCTCGATTTTACCGATTTCATCCAGAGCATTGGCTAATTCCACCAATGCATTTTCATTTTCCGGATTATGCTCCAGCGATTTTTTGAACATATCGACCGCTTCCCGAGGTTTGGTCCATGCTAAATAACTAAGTCCAAGGCGAAAATACACTTCATCTTTTTCTTCATGATTTTCGAGGGCTTCTAGGAATAATTGGACTGAAGCCTCATGTTGCCCCATTTGGCTTAATAAGGAACCTTTTACGAGAATTAATTCGATGTCCGTAGGGAATAATAAAATGGCATTTTCGATGATGTCCAAGGCTTCCTCCGGTTGGGATAATTCCCCTAAAATCTGCGCTTTTAAGGAAATCAATTCCAAGGTATAGGGAAAATGCAATAAGCCTAGGTCGCAGGCTTTAAGTGCTTCATCGAATTTAGCTTGAATGAAATAGTGTTCTGCGATTTGCTCGAGGGTATCTAGATCGAAAAACGAATCCTCTTGTTGATGAATCATTTTTTCAAATCGCTCAAGAGAGGATTGGATGTCTTCCTTGTGGTCATCAAATTCCGGATCTAGCATAGGGGAAGACAGTTTAAATATATCTACTAAATTAACGCAAATATTTTTAATTATGTAACAGGATTTAGACCTATTTTTGTTCCAAAATAAAAATTAATGTCACAAGTATTCAGTGTGGTGGATTTGGGGACAAATACCTTTCAATTGTTAGTCGCCCAACCCAAATCCGATTTTCCGGGAATCAACATTCTATACCAAAGTCAAGTCCCTGTCACCTTAGGGAAAGGCGCCATGGAAACCGGAGAAATTCAGCCAGATGCCATGCAGCGCGCCTTGCTCGCATTAGCTGATTTTAAAGAGAAAGCTCTAGAAATGGGTTCGCAGGCTTCCCAAATCATGTGCATCGGTACGAGTATTTTACGGCGGGCAACAAATGCCCATGAATTAATTGCGCACATCGAAGAAATGGGCATGCGGACTCAAATTATTTCAGGTATGGAAGAGGCGGAATTGATTCATCATGGAATCATTCATTCTTTGCCTCAGCCCTGGACAAAACGCTCATTGGTCATGGACATAGGAGGGGGGAGCGTGGAGTTTATCTTATTTGAAGGTTCTAAGGTTCATTTTAAAATTAGTTTAGAAGTGGGAGGGCTTCGTTTGCTTTCCTTATTTCATCAAAATGGACTATATGTTCATCAGGTTACTACAGAATTGGATGCTTTTATTGAACGGGAATTAGCCCCTGTGCTTCAGGCCTGTGCACGCTTTCGCCCAGAGGTTTTGATCGGGGCTGCTGGGGCATTTGAAACGATTTGGGATTTGGAACATGCGGAAGATGTGGATTTGCGGATTCCACCCTCGACATCCTTGGATTTAAAACTATTTTACGAACAAAAATTAAAGGTTGAGCAAAGTGATGACGAGGCCAGAAAACGGATTCCCGGCATGAAGGCTTTTCGAGCAGGTATACTACCTTATGCTAATGCTTTGATAGCCATGGTCTTGGCGAAATCGGGCATCTCGGAGCTATGGGTTTCATCCTTTAGTATGAAGGAAGGGTATTGGTTTTCCGCGCAGGGCAGAGGATAAAAATGTTCTATTTTTTTTGAAAAAAACAATAAAAATGACAATCTTTAAGTTTATAATGTATAATTAAAATTTTCAACAATTCTTTATGTCATCGATCCTTAATTTAATCCTGTTACAGGCTGCGTCTCAAGAGGAATTTACCGTATTAAGTTTATTGGAAAAAGGGGGATATGTCATGTATCCAATCTTGTTTTTGTTCAGTGTAGCCTTGTTCTTGTTTATTGAGCGTTATTTATATATTCGGAAAACGACAAAAATCGATGAGAATTTTTTACATAACATCAATGAATTGTTAGTCGCTGGGAATATCCAAGGCGCGGTGGCTTATTGTAAAAATTCGAAATTCCCAATCGCGAATATGTTAGAACGTGGATTGGGTCGTTTAGGTTCACCGATTCGGGAGATTGAAAGTGCGATCGAGAACAAAGCGAAATTGGAAATCTACAATATGGAAAAGAATTTAGGTTTACTAAGTTCGATTGCCCGTATTGCGCCGATGTTTGGATTTTTAGGAACAGTGACGGGTATGATTCGTACGTTTCATAATATTTCGACATCTAACAAAATCGAAATTAGTACGATTGCCTCAGGTATTTATGAGAAAATGGTGACTTCTGCTTCGGGTTTAATTGTGGGTATTATTGCGTATGTGATGTATACGTTGTTGACGACGATGATTGATCGAAGCATTAATAAAATGGAGATTGTGGCGATGGACTTCATCGATTTATTACACAAGCCTGCCAAAAAATAATTTAATTTAAGGAATAATGAATTTTAGAAAGCGCGAAAGAGAAGCTTCAGAGGTAGAAACGGGGGCATTAGCTGATATTCTGTTTTTCTTATTGATGTTTTTTTTGATGATATCTACACTGGCATCGCCGGATGCGATTCGCTTGTTATTGCCCAAAGCGGATTCAACCAAAGTTACGCCTCCGGTCGTTGAGTCTATTCGATTGTCCGTGGACGCGAATAACATATTTTATTTGGATGGGAATGCGAATGGGGTTCCGATGGAGCAAGTGGATGCTGCCTTAAAAACGATTTTACAAACGAAAAAAGCGACTTCATTGATCATTTCGATTGACAAATCGAGAACCGTACAAGATTTGACTGATATTTATGATTTAGCAGCGAAAAATAACCTATCGATGGTCATGGCTGCGGAAAAGAAAAAATAAAAAATACATGGAAGGGTATTTCATCATCGCCCTGAAATCAATAGCCGTTTACGTGTTTATCGTAGCGGCTATTCGTTTGTTTGGGAAAAAAGAATTTGCACAATTATCCATTGTGGATTTGGTTTTTATTTTGCTGATTTCCAATTCGGTTCAAACGGCGATGGTGGGAACTGATTCTAGTTTGGAAGGAGGTTTGGTCGCTGCCTTAGCCCTATTTCTGGTGAATTTTGTATTCAAAAAAATCACCTTGAATAAACCCACGATTGCGCACATGATTGATGGTGATCCTATTTTATTGGTTTACCAGGGTCAATTGAAATCTGGCGGACTCGAAAGGGCACAAATTACCTTGGAACAATTGGAGTCAGTCATTCGAGAGCATGGGGTGGAAGAGATTCGTGATGTGGATTTAGCGATGTTTGAAGTGGATGGGAATATATCCGTGATTTCAGATAATTTTAAAAAAACAAGTCGAAGAAGGCGGAAAGGACATCGAGTTTTAGGCAATAATGCCACCTAAACTCGTATCTTTGTAGCTAGACTTGCCTGTTTGTAGAGGCAAGCATCATTTTGCTTTCTTATTTAATGGAAAAGATCTTAAAATTTGGGGGGACAAGTTGTGGGAGTGTTCAAAGCATAGAATCCGTCATTTCGATCATCGAATCGAATTGGAAATCAAAAACATCGTTTGCCGTGGTATTTTCCGCCATGAGTGGAGTTACCAATTCCTTATTGGAAGCAGGAGCCTTAGCCGCCACGCGAAAAAGTCCTGATCATTCGATCATTGAAGGGATTGAAAATCGTCATTTCGAGTTAATTAAGCATTTTATTCCGGTGACCGGACAATCCCAGGTTATTGCTCAGGTGCGTACCTTGGTGAATGAATTGCGGGATGTGCTGAAAGGAATTAGTTTGGTTAAGGAGATTTCACCCAAAACGTCTGATTTATTAGTCAGTTTTGGTGAGCGATTGTCGACCTATTTAATTCATGCAATTTTACGTCAAAAAGGTTTTCCTGTTTGCTACGTAGATGCACGGAATTTGGTAAAGACAAACGATGCATTTGGTAAATCAGAGGTAAATTTTCCTAAAACGAATGCGCTAATTATTGACTTTTTCGATCAGTATGTGGATCAAATAGCCCTTATTACAGGTTTTATTGGTTCCAATGAGGCGGGAGATACAACGACCTTAGGTCGGGGAGGTTCTGATTATACTGCCTCCATTTTTGGGGCGGCACTACATGTAAAGGAAATTGAAATTTGGACGGATGTGGATGGTATGATGACGTCAGATCCACGCAAAGTGCCGGCTGCATTCACCATTCCTCATGTTTCGTATGCTGAGGCGATGGAGTTAACGCATTTTGGGGCCAAGGTGATTTATCCACCATCCTTACAACCCGCCTTTGCGAAAAACATTCCCATTCGGGTGTTAAATACTTTTCATCGGGAATTTGAAGGGACAATTGTTAGCCGAGAGGTTAGGTCTAATCCTTACATCATTACGGGGATAAGTTCGATCGACCATTTAGCGCTGGTCAACCTACAAGGTTCCGGCATGATTGGGGTGGCGGGCGTATCGGCCAAATTATTTACGGTGTTAGCCAGAGAGCGAATTTCAGTCATTTTGATTTCGCAGGCATCTTCGGAGCATTCGATATGTTTTGCGATTGAGCCACCTTTTGCTACCCGGGTGCGGGAGCTTTTGCATGCTGAATTCGCACAGGAAATTGAATCAGGAGACATTGAGGGGATTGATATTCAGGATGATTTGTCGGTTATCGCTGTGGTGGGGGAAGGGATGCGCCAACATACCGGTGTCTCCGGCCGTTTATTTTCCGTGTTAGGTAAAAATGGAATTAACATTGTTGCCACCGCACAGGGCTCTTCAGAATTAAATATTTCGGTCGTTATTTCCCAAAAGGATTTATCCAAAGCCCTAAATGCAATTCACGAGACATTTTTCTTTTCTCAAGTGAAAACATTGCATTTGTTTTTGGTGGGAACTGGATTAATCGGGAAGACCTTGATATCCCAGTTAATCGGCCAAGAACGGTATTTAGCTAAATACAAAGGCCTAAAAATTAAATTGGTCGGGCTCATGAATAGCCGGAAACAATGCATACAGGAGACGGGTATCGAATTAAGTGAAGCCTTGGACCAATTAGAAAAAAATGGAGAAGCAAGTGATTTGAATTCCTTTGTTTCGCAAGTCAAAAATCTAAATTTACCAAACGCCATTTTTGCCGATTGCACGGCCAATAAGGAGATTTATACCCATTATTTGGGCTTATTTAAGGCCAATATTTCGGTGGTGACGCCAAATAAAGTAGCCAATTCAGGACCTTACAATGTCTATGCGGAATTGCATCAGACGGCTTTGCAAAAAGGAGTTAAGTTTTTATATGAGACGAATGTAGGGGCAGGTCTGCCTGTGATTAATACCTTGCAGGGTTTAATTGCATCTGGTGATCGATTTGAGAAGATTGAGGGTATTTTATCAGGTACATTGTCCTTTTTGTTTAATTCATTTGTACCAGGGAAATCATTTGCCGATGTATTACGAGAGGCTAAGGCCAAAGGCTATACGGAACCAGATCCACGGGAAGATTTAAGTGGGATGGATGTGGCGAGAAAGATCTTGATTTTAAGTCGGGAAATCGGGTTAAAATTAGAATTTTCGGATATTACGATTCAACCGATTATTCCCCTTTCCTGTGAGCAGGCGCCTACCGTCGAGGCGTTTTTCGCTGAATTAGAAAAAGAAAATGCCTATTTTGAACACATGGTGAATGAAGCACATGCGGATGGAAAAGTCCTTCGCTATATTGCGCAATTAGAAAATCAGAAAATTACGATTGGTCTGCGGGCGGTTGGTACAGATCATCCTTTTTATCAAATGGATGGGGCCGATAACGTGATTGCATTCACCACAAAGCGCTACCATGATCGTCCCTTAGTTATTAAAGGGCCAGGTGCTGGGGCTGAAGTGACGGCATCGGGTGTGTTTGCAGATATCGTTTCGTTAGGATTTAATTAGGGAGCTATGGAAAAGATAAGGGTATATGCGCCTGCCACGGTGGCTAATGTAGCTTGTGGATTTGATATTTTTGGATTTGCGGTGAATCATCCGGGTGATGAGGTTGTTTTGGTTAAAAAATCGAGTCCAGGCATTGAAATTGTTGAAATTACCGGAGATGAGGGTCGTTTACCCAAAGAGGTTTCCAAGAATACAGCTGGTATTGCCATTCAAAAATATTTAGCGCAAATAGGTCGGGAGGATCAAGGTTTTTCCTTGTCTTTGCATAAAGATATGCCTTTGGGGAGTGGTTTGGGCTCTTCGGCAGCTTCCGCGGTTGCGGGGGTATTTGCAGCTAATGAATTAATGGGCCGACCATTAACGCAGAAAGAATTGTTGCCCTTCGCGATGGAGGGGGAACGGGTGGCGTGCGGATCTGCACATGCGGATAATGTGGGGCCTAGTTTGTTGGGAGGTTTTATCATCATTCGCAGCTATGATCCTTTGGATATTATTCAAATTCCGACGCCTCGTGATTTATATGCAAGTATTGTGCATCCCCAGATTGAGGTAAATACCAAAGATGCACGTGGGATATTAGATAAAGAAATTTCATTGGGGACGACAATTACTCAAATGGGTAACGTAGCCGGCTTAGTGGCGGGATTGTTATTGCCTGATTATGAGCTGATTGGCCGTTCGCTGGTCGATGTGATTATCGAGCCTTCTCGGGCTATTTTGATTCCTCAATTTGCTGAGGTGAAGGCTGCGGCACTGGCTGCAGGGGCTTTAGGTTGTTCTATTTCAGGCTCGGGCCCTTCTTTATTTGCCTTGTCAAAAGGGAAAGAAACGGCCCAACAAGTTGCTAATGCCATGGCGGCAGAGTTTGCCAAGGTACAGATTGGTTCTGAGCAATATGTATCTGAAATCAATCAAGCCGGTCCGGTAATTTTGGCGGATTAGGCCTTGGGGTGGGCTTGTTGGTATATTTCCTTCATTTTTTCCATCGAATTGTGCGTATATACTTGTGTGGCGGCCAAATTTGCGTGGCCCAATAATTCCTTAATGGCATTTAGGTCGGCACCACGATTTAATAAATGGGTTGCGTAGGTGTGTCGCAGCACGTGAGGAGATAATTTTTCGAGGGTGCTGATGTCGCCCAATTGTTTTTTTACGAGCCGCTGAACAAACATGGGATAGAGCTTTTCTCCCTTATCAGTTACTAAAAGGTGGCTATGTTCAAAAGTACAAAGCTTTTGATATTGTAGTATCCAATCGGAAATAAGTTTTGGGATGGGGATTATGCGTTCTTTGTTGCGTTTTCCAAGAACCCGAATCGTTCCTGTTATCAGGTTTACATGCGATTTTTGCAAAGATATTAATTCAGCCAGACGAATTCCGGTGCCGTATAATAAATAAAGGATTAATTGATCTCGGACTTCAGTAAATGAATTTGAATCAATCGGGTCTAGATTCCAAAGACCTTGCATGTCAGATTCTCGAATAAATTGAGGTAATTTTTTGCTTACCTTAACCATTTTGATGGGACCCATGGGGTTTTCTTGGATGTCGCACCGACGCAATAGAAACTTAAAAAAAGTACGTAATGTGGCTAATTTTCGATTAATACTGCGATTTTGGATCGTGTCGTCGGAAAGGGAAATTAACCAATTTCGAATGTGCTGCGCTTTGATTTGTGAAAGCGTTTCAGGTTCGATGAACGCGAGAAATTGATCAATGTCGGTGGAATATGAACGAACTGTATGCGCACTAAGGCGTCGCTCGATACGAAGGTGGTCCAAAAAAAAATTGACTAACGCTCGGTTCATAGCCCGAAAGTAGTCAATTTTTAAGATATGTAATGGATAATATTAGTTATTAATATTTCCGTATGTTCTTTGTTTGTAAGAAGCACGAATTAACTCCGTACGGCGAGAAATTGATGGTTTTTCAAATGCAGAACGTCTACGTAATTCTTTTACTACACCTGTTTTCTCAAATTTCTTTTTAAAACGTTTTAACGCTTTGTCGATGGATTCGTTTTCTTTAATTGAAATAATTAACATGTATTT